>JBAOIG010000003.1:713315-1426631 GCA_037045155.1 Thermomicrobiales bacterium | reverse complement strand
TCGCCTCGTTGTCGATCGCGCTCACCGGCGACCTGCGAACAGTCGCGCTGATCGCGCTGATCCTCTTTCCGCTGTTGATGATCGCATTGACGGTGTTCGTCCGGGCGCCCGGGCCGCGGCCTCGATCGTGGGGCTGGGGGCCCGGGTCCTGCCGGAGCGGGCCGGGGCGAAACTCGAGGAGCTGGCGCATTCATTCGCGGAGGGGCTCGGTATTCTGAAGCGCCGGCAGGATATGATCGGGGTCGGACTCACGTCGATCCTCGCATGGCTGCTCGAGGCGTCGATGTATCTGCTGATCGCCCAGAGCTTCGGTCTCGACCTCTCGCCCGCCGCTGTGTTGCTGGTCACCGCCGTCGCTAACCTCGCGACTCTGATACCCAGCTCGCCCGGCTATGTGGGCCCGTTCGAGACCGGTGTGCTGCTGGTGCTCAATGGCGCGCTTGGCATACCGCGGGCGCTGGCGCTCTCGTATGCCATCGTCGTCCATGCCGCGCTCTACTTCCCGGCGACCATACTCGGGCTGATCTACTGGCTGGCGCGAGAGCTTCTCCTGGCGGGAGGCACAGAAGACGGAAGAGGCAATCGGCCATGGTGGATAGCAACATTGTGCGGGCGATTGTGCTGGGGATCGTTCAGGGTCTGACCGAGTTCCTGCCAGTGTCGTCATCTGCGCACCTGATCATCGTTCCCTGGCTCTTCGGCTGGCAACCTTTCGGGTTGGCGTTCGACGTCGCGACGCACCTCGGGACGCTTGCCGCGGTGCTGGTCTACTTCTGGCGCGATCTCGTCGCGATGGCTCGTGGAGCCCTCGGCGGCTGGCGAAGCCTCGTCCGTGGCCGGCTGCCCGAAGACGAGATGGGCCGGCTCGGGCTATTCATCGTCGTGGCTACCATTCCGGCAGCGATGGCCGGGGTGCTGCTGGAATCGAGTATCGACAAGCACTTCCACCAGGACCCGATCGGCTCAGCTCCGATGGTGGCGCTGGCGTTGCTGCTGATGGGGATGGGCTTGCTGCTCGGCGTGGCCGACCGTGCCGGCCAGCGACGCCAGGGTCGCTCGCTGCGGCAGATCGGGTTGCCGACGGCGCTGGCGGTCGGCCTTGCGCAGATGCTGGCGATCGTGCCGGGGGTGTCGCGTTCGGGGAGCACGATTACTGCTGGGCTATTCGCCGGCCTCGAGCGCGCAACGGCAGCACGCTTCTCGTTCCTGCTTGGCGTGCCGATCATCCTCGGCGCTGGGCTGAAGGAGACGATCGGCCTCGTCCGCGATGGCATCCCTGCCGGAGAGCACGGGGTCTTCGTCGCTGGTGTCGCCAGCGCGGCGATTGTTGGCTACCTCGCCATCGCCGGCCTGATCCGGTTCCTCCAGCGTCACTCCACCGACGTGTTCGTCATCTATCGCCTTGTCCTCGGCGCCACGCTGCTGGTTCTGGTCGCGACGGGGTTCAGGGCATAGCGGACAAAGAGGCGGCCCCCACTCCACGCCCCGAGGTTGGGGCTGCGGAGTGAAGGCCGGCCCGTTCGTTACGAGATCTTTCCCTCGCGCGCCTCGGCCATCGTCGAGCGCATCCTGAGCATCCCTTCGGTGATCGCGGCGCGGTCGGCGGCGAAGGCGAGACGGATGTAGCCCTCGCCACTGGGACCGTACTCCGATCCGGATCGAAGGGCGACGCCACGTTCGCGGAGCAATGCCGACATCCTGCGAGACGTCACCGGCGCGTCGTACTTGAAGAAGGCGTAGAACGCGCCTTGTGGGCGAGTCCAGCTGACTCCTTCCGCGCCGTCCAGCAACTCCTCGATCAGGTCGCGGCGGGCGGCGTATTCGACGCGCATCGCCTCGGTCTCTTCCATCGGCCCGTTCATTGCGGCGATGCCCGCGCGCTGGAGCGCCCAGTTGACCCAGCCGCCAGACGTGCGGGAGACCCGAGCGATCGGCGGAGTCAGGCCCGGGCTGGCGGCAACCCAGCCGAGCCGCCAGCCGGTCATCGCGAACGTCTTGGAGAACGAGTTGCAGTAGATCAATCGGCCCTGAAAGCCTTCGATATCCATCGTCGAGGCGAACTCGATGTCATCGAGAATCAGGTGGTCGTAAACCTCGTCGGCGAGGACCAGCAGGTTGCACTCTTCGGCAACCGCCGCCGTAGCCTCCAGCTCCGCCCGACCATAGACGACACCGGTGGGATTGTTCGGGTTGTTGATAACGAGGATCTTCGCCCGAGGGTTCGCCACAGCTGCCCGCGCGGATGGCGTCTGGATCGAGGTGCCAGTCGCGGTCTGTTTCACCCAGATGACCGGCGCCGACCAGACGGGTGATGTCGGCATACTGCGAGTAGGCTGGCTCGGGGAGCAGGACCGCGTCACCGGGATTCAGATAGCCGGCCAGCGAGGCATAGAGCGCGCCGGAACCACCGTTGGTGATCGTGATGTCGGACGTGTTCCAGTCCACCTCGTAGCGTCGTTCGAGGTAATCGGCCAGCGCCTGGAGCAGATCTGGATCTCCAGTCATCGGCGGGTAGTTCGAGTAGCCTTCATTCACGGCATCGATCATCGCCTGGCGGACGTGCGCCGGTGTGCGGAAGTCGGGGTCTCCGGCTCCGAGGCCGATGGTGCCGGCCGGCGATGGGCCGATGACCGGGCGCTCGGACTGCTTCATCATGTCACTGACCAGCCTGGCGGGTTCGAACGTGGCCATCCTGCTTCCTCCCCGTATTCAACGAATGCGGCCGTCACGATGGGCCGCCTGCGGGCTGCATCGTACCCGAAAGCGCGCGACTAGGGTGGTGGTCTGACGTATGCTCTTAGTGTGGCTATGTGGCCGCGGATGCAGGCAGCGATGGGGGCGATAATGCCGAGCGGGTTTCAGGGACTGGGACTGAGCGATGATGTCCTGCGGGCGCTCGATGAGATCGGCTTCGAGGAGCCGACCCCGGTACAGCGCGAGGCGATCCCTCCACTGATGCAGGGCCGTGACGTGATCGCCCAGGCGCAGACCGGCACAGGCAAGACCGGCGCGTTCGCGCCTGCCGATCATCGAGCGGCTCGGTGCCCGAGCTGCGCGCGCCCGCAGGCGCTGGTGCTGACGCCGACGCGCGAGCTGGCCGTGCAGGTGGCCGAGGCGTTCCATCGCCTATGGCAAGTCACCAGCGGGATCATCGCCGTTCTGCCGGTCTACGGCGGCCAGCCGATCGATCGGCAGCTGCGCGCGCTGCGCCAGGCGGCGTGAACGTCGTCGTCGGCACGCCCGGCCGCCTGCTCGACCACATCCAGCCGCGAGCACGCTCAAGCTCGACCAGGTGCGCACTGTCGTGCTCGACGAGGCCGACGAGATGCTCGACATGGGCTTCATCGAGGATATCGAGGCGATTCTGAAGGAGACTGCCCGACGGCCGCCAGACGGCGCTGTTCTCGGCCACGATGCCCGGCCCGGATCGCCGCGCCTGGCCAAGCAATATATGCACGGATCGCCGAGCGGATCACCATCCAGGCCGGAGCAGATGACCGTGCCGCAGGTGCGCCAGATCTACTACGAGGCCGGCGGGCGCGACAAGTTCGAGGTCCTGGCGCGCGTGCTCGACTTCGAGATGCCCACCTCGGCGATGGTCTTCTGCCGCACCAAGAGCGAGGTGGACTCGACTGGCGACGCAGGCCTGCAGCGCGCGCGGCCTATCGCGGCCGAGACGCTCCATGGCGACCTGACGCCAGATGCATGCGCGACCGCGTGATGCAGCCGCTTCCGCGACCAGCCAGGTCGACGCTGCTGGTCGCCACCGACGTGGCCGCGCGCGGCCTCGATATCGAGCACGTGTCGCACGTGATCAACTTCGACATTGCCGCGCGACCCGGAGATCGTACGTCCACCGGATCGGCCGCACCGGCCGGGCCGGCCGGGCCGGCGAGCGCGATGACGCTGGTGACGCCGCGCGAGCGCCGGCTGCTGCGCTGGATCGAGAGCGCGGTCGGCCAGCGGCTGGAGCCGCGCCGGGTGCCGACGGCGTCGGACGTCGCGGCCAAGCAGCGCGAGCGACTGGCGGCAATGCTCGGCGAGGTGATCGAGACCGACGAGCTGGCTCGGCCGATGGCGCTGGTGGATGAGCTCTCCGCGTATTACGACCCGGCGCAGATCGCGGCGGCGGCGATCTCGATGCTCCTCCAGCCGGAGCCGGAGGAGACGGATCTGCCGGTCAGCGCGGCGGGAGCAGAGCGGGGCATGGCGCGGCTATTCCTCGACGTCGGCCGCGAGGACGGCGTCCGGCCCAGCGACATCGTCGGCGCGATCGCCAACGAGGCGCGCATCCCCGGCAAGCGGATCGGCGTGATCGAGATCAAGGACGCCTATTCGTTCGTCGAGATCCCCGAGGACCTGGTTCAGCGCGTCACCGAGGCGCTGGGTCGGACGAAGCTGCGGGGGCGTGACGTCCGCGTCGAGATCGCGCGCCCGAGCGACGGTGGTCCGCCACCGGCCCGTCCGGCCGAGCAGCGCCCCCCTCGTCCGACCGATCGCGACCGAGACCGTGGCCCACGCACCCGCGACCGGGAGCGCCCCGGTGGCCGTGGCCGGCCGTCGCGCTACGAGCGGGGGTAGACATCCTGTTTGGCTCAGGCGCGCGTCTTGTCCTGATGATGTACCCCGCGTGCCAAAGCCGCAGATAGTGAGAAGCGTCAGCTTGTAGGAGTCGGCCATCCTTCGGATTCGAATGGTTCGATGACGGCGCGGAGCCCTGACACGACATCGACGAGAGGCTTTGAATCTATATACGAGGTAGCCAATCCATCGTCACTGATCGTCCATTTCATTTCGATCCACCAGCCCGGACTGCCGTCGACCATGATTGCTCCAGATGGGTTTGACCCAAACGAGTTTGCGCGTGTAGACAGCCCGAGGAGAACTCGCTCACCGATGGTGAAGCGCATCCATGGCACCTGAATGACCACGCTGTCCTCACCAACGACGCCGCCATGGATCAATGCGATGACCCGGCCGGAATCCAGACTCTCCGATGTGCGATTCAGGATGGGTGGGGCATCCAGCTCGATCACGATTGGCGTCACGATCGTTACCTTCTCTGGCACGACCTCCCACGGATTGTCAGGCCGCTTGCCATCGGGCGTCGTCCATCGGGCCGGCAGGATGGCAGCGACGGAACCAGTAACGATAAGCTGGTTCCATTCGACAACACCGCGCAGGCTCAATGTATCAGTCGCCATCAGGAGATGTTCACCGTATCCGAACGGCTCGCTTGGATCCGGGGTGCGATAGACGGGTGGCTCAGTTGGCGCGGGGGTCGACGGCACGGCGGGCGTGACGGCGCCCCTGATGATCTCCGTCGTCGGGGTGGGCGTATCGCTGGCGAGTCGCCCGGCATCGAGCGGCGCGTCCGCGCTGCCGCACCCGATGATCGGCACGACGCTGAGGCCGATGATAACGAGAAGTGTCAACCATCTCGCCTGGCATAACTGCACGATCGCCTCATCTCGGTCGCTGACTGCATCGACTGGCATGAAATGTCATGCAACGTGGCGCGACAGCCACCCCCCGCCGTCTGTGGTGCTGAGTGCTTCGACCAGCGTGATGTGTCCTGTACTGTGGTGCGACAGGCGCCACCGCTCGTTGTCATTCCGAGCCGCAGCGAGGAATCTCCCGTGGCTGGATACAGTCGAACGCAGGGAGATCCTTCGGCTGCGCGGGCGCCATCGCCCAGTGGGCACCCGGGCAGAGGATGACAAGGTGCGGGGAGGCTGTGTCCTGTATTGTGGTGCGACAGCCACCACCGCTCGTTGTCATTCCGAGCCGCAGCGAGGAATCTCCCCTGGCTGGATACAGTCGAACGCAGGGAGATCCTTCGGCTGCGCGGGCGCCATCGCCCAGGGGGGCACCCGGGCAGAGGATGACAAGGTGCGGGGAGGCTGCCATCCTGACATTTCGTGCCAGTCGATGCACCGATCGTCCACCCTGTGTTCTGGTATACGACGAACTAGTCGAACCAGATTGATAGAACGAGATAGCAGACGCCGGAGACGAACATGCAGGCGGGGATCGTCACGACCCAGGCGGTGACGATCGTCCGGGCGACGCCCCAGCGCACTCCCGCGCGGCCGCGGACGGAGCCGACGCCCATGATCGACGATGAGATGACGTGGGTCGTGCTGACCGGGAAGCCGAGGTGGCTCGCGACGTAGATGACAGAGGCGGCGGCCGTCTCGGCAGCGAAGCCGTGGATCGGGTTGAGCTTGATGATCTTGTCGCCCATTGTGTGGATGATCCGCCGGCCGCCGGCCGCCGTGCCAGCGCCCATCGCGATTGCCGCAGTCAGCATGACCCAGATCGGGATGTGGAATGTGTCGATCCGGCCGGCGGTGAACAGCGCCAGGCTGAGGATGCCCATCGTCTTCTGCGCGTCATTCGAGCCGTGGCTGAACGCCATGAAACTGGCCGAGAAGAGCTGGAGCACGCGGAAGACATGCTTGCCGGTCGTCGGGCGCATACGAAACGACAGCCAGGAGACGATCGTAATCAGCAGCACGCCGCCGATGAACCCCAGAACCGGAGAGCCGACCAGCGCGATCAGCGTCTTCTCGATCCCGCTCCACTGCCAGACCTTGATGCCGCCGTGGATTGCGCCCGCGCCGAGCAGGCCGCCGATGAGGGCGTGCGACGATGACGAGGGAATGGCAAACCACCAGGTGATCAGGTTCCAGACGATCGCTCCGAGCAACGCTGCCAGCACGACTGACTGGGTAATCGAGCTTCCGTCCACCAGCCCGGCGCCGATCGTCTTGGCGACGGCGGTGCCGGTCAGCGCGCCGATGATGTTGAAGCCTGCCGCCATCAGCACGGCGGTCCGGAGCGAAAGGACGCGGGTTGCGACAACGGTTGCGATGGCGTTGGCAGTGTCGTGGAACCCGTTGATGAAATCGAACGCGATGCCCGCGGCAAAGACCAGGACGAGGAGAAGCAGGACCTGATCCACCTGAAGGCTACCCTTCCGTACCGTTACGCTTGCTTGTAAATGATCTCTTCCATGATCTGGGCGACTTCTTCGCACGCATCGATAGCGTTCTCGAGCGTTTCATAGATCTCTTTCCACTTGATCACGTCGATCGTATCGACCTCGCCCTCGAACAACGCGGCGAATGCGCGTGACCAGAGCTGATCGCCCTGGTTCTCCAACTCGTGAGCGTGGACGATGTGCTGGCGGTAGCCGTCGCCGCCGCGCAGGTATGGGACGAGCGTCGCAACCTCCTTGCAGATTGCCGCGAGAACGCTGGTCAGCTCCTGTGCGAATCGGGTTACCTGCTCGACGTTGCAGAGCAGCGCGATCTCGCCGGCCTCCTCGGTTGCGTCGATAACGTCGTCGAATGCGTGGATCAGCCGGTGGATGTCGTCGCGGTCCATCGGGGTGATGAACGTACGCGAGATGCGTCCGACGACCTCATGCGTGATCTGGTCTCCCTCGTGCTCGAGGTCATCGAGGGGTTGGAATCGATCGGCGGAAATCTCGCCAGCGAAGAACGTTTCCAGCGCCTCGCCGGCTGCCACCATGCAGGCAGCAGAGCGCTCGAACAACACGAAGAACGTGTCCTCACGCGGCAACAACCAGCGCATCGTATCCCCCGTCTGCGAGCGCACAGGCGCTCGCGATCCTTCCGACGCCCTGAGCCAGGCGGCCGCAATCGGCGACGCCGAGTCGCCTGACACAGTATGGCAAATTGAGGGGACTCCGCGCTTACTCCTCGCGCCAGCAGACGCGGGCCATGACGGATATCAGCGAGGCCGGCGAATCCCCGGCAGGGAAGACGATCGGCACGATCCGCCGGTCGAGCGTTGCCCGGAACTCGTCCCGCCGCGCCGGAGTGAGCCGCACCGCCGGCCGCTCGCCGAGTGTCATCGTCAGCCCCTCCGCATCGCGTTCGACCGCGACGGTGTCGCGTCCGTACCGGTAGCGGCCAACCACGCGGTCCAGATCCGCCGCTGGTGGGTTGTAGACGGGTAGCTCCCGCGCGGCTGGCAGCTGGAGCGCCTCGGTTACGACCACCTCTGCGATCTCGCGGGCCGGGCCGCCGGAGACGTTCAACAGCGCGATGACGCCGGCATCGAGCTCTGGCAGCAGGATCGCGTGGGACGAGACGCCGGTGATCCCGCCGGAGTGGGCCAGCACGGGCTCCCCGCGGAAGTCAGGCGCCACGCCCCAGCCCAGCGCATAGCCAGTCTCCGCGTCGCGCCAGATACGTGGCCTGTGCATCTCACGACGCTGCATGTTGGTCAGGCCGGGCATCTCACGCATCTGCGCCATCAGATAGCGAGCCATGTCGCGCGCCGTCGATCTGTGCAGCCCGGCCGGGGCGACGAGCGCACTGGCCGGCCAGTCTGGCCGGAACGCGGGCTGGCCATCCTCGTAGTCGTAGAGGCTGGTGACATCGTCCCAGCCAAGCCTGGCCGGATCGGCCAGCGTCGAGCGGGTCATCCCGAGCGGCTGGAAGAGGTGTGTATGCAGGTAGTCGGCGTAGCTGACATCCGACAGTCGCTCGACGATCTCCCCGAGCAGCGCATAGGCGTCGTTGGAATACGAGAAGCGCTCGCCCGGCCGGCCGGCCGGCCGCTCCGGCATCGTCGCCAGATAGCGGAACAGGTCGTCGTAGCTGTCCATCGGCCCGCTGCCCTCCAGCCAGCCGAGCGACATCTCGAGCACCGGCAGGACCGGTAGCCCGGAGGCATGGCTGAGCAGGTGCTCGACGGTGATAGCCGAGGTTGGGAACGGTTCGGGCAGGCGTAGCTCCGGCAGCAGCGCAATGGCCGGCGTGTCCAGCGCCAGCCGTCCGTCCGCGACGAGCTGCATGATCGCCACCGCCGTCAGCGACTTGCCCAGCGAGCCGATGCCGAAGACCGTGTCCGGCGTGACCGGGCGTCCCGAGCTGAGGTCGGCCAGCCCGTAGCCCCGTTCAAAGATCACCTCGCCATCGGCGACGACGGCGACCGCTGCCCCCGGGACAGCCTCGGCGGACATCAGTGCTTCGACAGCCGTGCCAATCGTCTCTGCAGTGCTCGTCATGCTCTCACCACTCCCATAAACCGCTCAGTGCTGGTACTCTGCGTCGTATGCGCGCAGGACGTGTCGTCCGGTCGGCGGGCGCGTGCGCCGCGGCCGATACGGTACTACACCCTCAGGACTGGAAGGAGATCAGCGACCGATGGTTCGAAGCGCAATGATCGGCGCTCGGGTGCGCCGCAAGGAAGATCCTCGACTTATCACCGGGTCGTCGATGTATGTCGACGATCTGCAGATGTCCGGTATGTTGCACGTTGTCTTCGTCCGGTCACCCTATGCCCACGCACTGATCAAGGGGATCGACACGTCGGCCGCGGCAGTCGCGCCCGGCGTCGTTGCCGTCTACACCAGCGAACAGCTCGCCGAGTTCTGCGGCCCGATGCCGGGCGGCGCCGGCGGCGAGGGCGCGCCGATGGAGGAGGAGCCGGACGCCGATGCTCCGATCCCGGTCCCGACAACCTGGCCGCTGGCTCGTGGCAAGGCGCGCTGGGCGGGCGAGCCGATTGTCGCCGTCGTCGCGGAGAGCGTCGCGCAGGCGACCGACGCAGCCGAGCTCGTCGAGATCGACTACGAGGAGCTGCGGGCCGTCGTCGACATCGAAGCGGCCCAGCGGGGAGGTTCGCCGCTGGTCTGGGACAGCATCGCCCACAACGTTGGCATCCGCTACAGCCGCGCGCGAGGCGACACCGACAAGGCGTTCGCCGACGCTGCCTGGACGATCAAGCAGCGCATCCGCTCGCAGCGAGTGCTGCCGACCCCGATGGAGGGTCGCGTCACCGCCGCCGCGCCGGATCCGCTGACCAACGGCCTCACCGTCTGGGCATCCAACCAGGCGCCTCACTGGGTGCGTCGCGACGTCGCCAGGCAGCTGGGGCTGAGCGAGTCGAGCGTGCGGGTGATCGCGCCGGAGGTCGGCGGCGGCTTCGGGGCCAAGATCCCGGTCTACCGCGAGGATCTCGCGACCGCGGCGATTGCCAACAAGCTGCGCCGGCCGGTGAAGTGGACCGAGACGCGCTCGGAGAACTTCGCCGCGATGACCCACGGGCGCTGCCAGCTGGCCGAGATCGAGCTGGCTGCCGACGCCGACGGGCGGATCACCGGCCTGCGGCTGGACGTCACCGGCGACGCCGGGGCCTACGCGTCTGGCCTGGACATGCCGCCGATCACGACGATGATGTCGGTCGGCTGCTACGCGATCCCGAACGTCGACCTGAAGGCGCAGGCGATCTACACCAACACCTCGGCGATCGGCGCATATCGCGGCGCTGGCCGGCCGGAGGCGGCCTACTACATCGAGCGGGCGGTCGATATCCTGGCCCACAAGATGGGCAAGGACCCGGCCGAGCTGCGGCGGCTGAACTTCATCCAGCCCGATCAGTTCCCCTACGACACGCCGGCCGGCTTCACCTACGACACCGGTGAGTACGAGAAGGCGCTCGACAAGGCGCTGGAGGTCTCCAGCTACCAGCAGCTGCGGGCAGCGCAGGCGGAGGCCCGCAAGCAGGGCCGGCTGGTCGGCATCGGCATGGCGTCCTACGTCGAGATCTGCGGCTTCGGGCCGTGGGAGAGCAGCAGCATCCGGGTCGACCCAAGCGGGGCGGTCAGCATCTTCACCGGCATCTCGCCGCACGGCCAGGGGCAGGAGACGACGTTCGCCCAGATGATCGCCGACGAGCTGGGGGCCGACTTCGACCGCATCATCGTTCACCATGGCGACACCGGCAACACGCCGCAGGGCAACGGCACGATGGGCAGCCGCGGCCTGGCGGTCGGCGGCGCGGCGGTGATGGTCTCTGCGGTGAAGATCCGCGACAAGATGCTGGCGATCGCCGGCCACTCGCTGGAGGTCGATAAGGACGACATCGAGTACGACCGCGCGACCGGGACCTACCGGGTGAAGGGCACGCCCGACCGCGCGCTGACCTTCAACGAGATCGCCGGGGCGGCCTACGGCGGCGAGCTGCCGGCCGGGATCGAGGCCGGCCTGGTCACGACCGACTTCTTCTCGACGCGGGGCGAAACCTACCCGTTCGGCACGCACATTGCACAGGTCGAGATCGACCCGGAGACCGGAAGGGTCAATGTCCAGCACTTCTGGTCGGTCGACGACTGCGGCAACGTCATCAGCCCGACCCTCGTTGAGGGGCAGGTCCACGGCGGGCTGGCGCAGGGCATCGGCCAGGCACTCTACGAGGAGGCCGTCTACGACGACGACGGCAACCTCCTGACCAGCACGATGATGGAGTACGCGCTGCCGCACGCCGACAGCTTCCCGATGTTCGATCTGCACCGCACCGTCACGACGACCCCGCTGAACCCGATGGGCGCCAAGGGGATCGGCGAGGCGGCGACGATCGGCTCGACCCCGGCGATGGTCAACGCCGTCCTCGACGCGCTGGCCCCGGCCGGCATCACCCACCTCGACATGCCCCTCTCCGCCCCGAAGGTGTGGGCGGCGCTGGCGGGCGAGTTGTAACCGTAAACACGGGGCAGATTGGTGTAACAGAAGGCGATCGCTCGACCTGGTTTCAGGTGGTGATCGCCTTCGTTATCCGGCGGGTACTCAGTGGCGATGCGCTAGAATGGTGAGCATAGCGAAAACATATCGTGCCTCAGTCGCGCGGTGAGTAGTATTTCTATGCAGGAGTCCCAGACGATGGCGGTCCGCGTCGGCCGACTCTATCCACTGCTGCGCACGATCGGGAATGCTGTCGTCGTAGTATTGCTTCTTGGCGGGCTGACCAATTTTCTCTATGAGTGGTTCCGAGAGGGGACTCGGCCAGAACTTCGAGCGCTCAGTACATCGTCCTGGATTCTCAGCATTGCGCTCATCCTTGCTGCGCTGATTGTTCTCCTCATGACCCTATGGGCTCGCGCCAATCATTTGAAACTCATTCACGAGTCCAAGTTCAGGTTAGCGAAGCCAGCATCGCAACTCACCGCTGGCGACCTTCATTTCGAACCATGGTGTCCAAGAAAGCACCGATCTTTTGATCGACGCCCCTTTGTCGATCAATACGTGCCACGCTCAATTGTTGCAGAAGGTGGCTTCGGTCCGACTTGGCACGAGCAAGAGGTTGCGGACCAGATCGGCGAGCGTCAGAGTGTCGTACTCCTCGGCGAACCCACCGACGGTAAGACGAGGACACTCTATGACATCGTTCATCGACTGCCCGATCATCACGTTGTCGTGCCGATAATCGACCAGCCCACACCGGAGCCGGATGCGTTCAAGATTCTGGCGGGCCGCCGTGTCATTCTGATGCTGGATAACCTGACAGACTTCGTCGATGCCGCCGTTGACTTGACCACGTTTTGTAATCGACTCGGAAGCGTGGCAGATTATGTCGTCGTCGCAACCTGTCGTGATGGACCGGAACAACGAAGGGTCCGTGATGGATTCAGGGGTGGCTTGCGGACGCTCTACGAACGCATACCGCTAAAGTTGCGCCTCGAACCATTGAACGCCGATGACAAGCGGACGCTTGCCGAGTCGGCTGACATCGACTGGGACCCTGCACGAGAGGCACTGTACCCAACGCCCGGATCGATCATCATGGCAGACGCGCTGTCAGCAATGACGGGGCGGTTTGATCAGTTGGCGATTGGTCCGCGTACCGTCGTCCTGGCGATCACCCTTCTGGATTATGCTGGAATTGCGCCGGTAACGAGGAAACGCGTGGCGGCTGTCGTTTGTGATGTCTTCGGTCAGGCGGTGAATCTGGATGACGGCCTGAACCAGCTTGCAGACTCCAGCTTCATCGGAAAGCCAGCCAACCGCGATCCAATTCTGCCCGAGCCTGCGTATATCCGACCGCCTGTCGTCAATTACGCCGAGCATCGGACTGGAGGTCCGCGCGGCGATTTCGACGCGTTGGCAGACTCCCTGTCGACGCACTCGGACGCTGCCGGCTTGTTCTATCTCAGTACAGTACTAGATAGTAAAACCGAACACGATCGATTGCGTATTGTTAACTGCCTAGACAAATCGCTTGCAATCGATCCAAACATCCCCGAGGCGCTATACAACAAGGGTGCCGCGCTCGATAACCTGGGCCGCTATGAGGAGGCGATCACGGCATATGACGCGGCGCTGGCGTTGCGCACAGATCCCGAGGCGCTGAACAACAAGGGTGTCGCGCTCGATAACCTGGGCCGCTATGAGGAGGCGATCACGGCATATGACGCGGCGCTGGCGTTGCGAGCGGAGTACCCCGAGGCGCTGAACAACAAGGGTGTCGCGCTCCGTAACCTGGGCCGTCATGAGGAGGCGATCACGGCATATGACGCGGCGCTGGCGTTGCGCACAGATCCCGAGGCGCTGAACAACAAGGGTGTCGCGCTCGATAACCTGGGCCGTCATGAGGAGGCGATCACGGCATATGACGCGGCGCTGGCGTTGCGAGCGGAGTACCCCGAGGCGCTGAACAACAAGGGTGTCGCGCTCGATAACCTGGGCCGTTATGAGGAGGCGATCACGGCATATGACGCGGCGCTGGCGTTGCGAGCGGAGTATCCCGAGGCGCTGAACAACAAGGGTGCCGCGCTCGATAACCTGGGCCGTCATGAGGAGGCGATCACGGCATATGACGCGGCGCTGGCGTTGCGCACAGATCCCGAGGCGCTGAACAACAAGGGTGCCGCGCTCGGTAACCTGGGCCGTCATGAGGGGGCGATCACGGCATATGACGCGGCGCTGGCGTTGCGCACAGATCCCGAGGCGCTATACAACAAAGGTGTCGCGCTCGGTAACCTGGGCCGTTATGAGGAGGCGATCATCTATTTCGATAAGGTGCTTGAGCTTAGGTCAGACATGCCTCAAGTGTTCTGCAATAAGGCAGTCGCTTTCGAACTCCTTGGTCGCTTAGATGATGCGAATAATTGCTTTGCAACCGCGGCCGAACTGGGATTCGATTGTGGACGCGGAGGTGATGGTTCGTCGGCGTCAAGCGTATCGACAGACAGGTGAGTCTGCTGTAGCGAACCATAATGCTACGTTCGGCCTCTCTTGCTTCTGGCAACACTCAACACCCCGCCCCACGCCACAGCACCCACCCACCATCCTCCCGCACCCGCTCCGCGCCGCCATACCCGAACGCCGCCGGGTCGTCGCTGGCTGGCAGGATGGCGTAGCACTGCGGGCCGGCGGCCGGCGTGAAGGTGTAGTAGCCGACCGTCCCGTTGCCGGTGACGTTGTGGCCGGTGCGTTGGAGGATGGCGAGGAGGAGGCCGAAGGCGAGAGGGTCAGCGTCGACGTGCGGCAGATCAACCGTCTGACCGGCAGGGATCGCGTCGGCGAGGCGCCACATCCATGGGTCGGGGGCGAGGCGGAAGATGGCCTCGGGGCCGTCGAAGGCGAGGGTGAGCTCGGGGGTCGTCGGCAATGCGGCGTCGACGCGGGGACGCAGCGTGGAGTCGTCGGAGTGGACGACGACGTTCTCAACGCCAATGCCCTGCAATAGCCAGATGGTGTCTGCCGAGGGGAACTCGTTCATCCGGTCCCGCAGCAGCAGGTAGGTCGGGGTGATGTTGCCGGAGTAGCCGTTGACGACCTGGTTCCAGTGGCCGAGCGACCAGTAGTTTGGCCAGGACGAGGCGACCGGGCCGTCGCCCATCGGCAGCTCGATGGTCGGAGCGGGGTGGTCGCGCAGCCAGTCGTAGTCGGGTCGGGATGAGGCGTCGCGGCCGGGGACCGGCAGCGGGCCGGGGAGGTCGATCCGGGTGACGCCCTCCAGCAGCACGCCGCCGGCCAGCGCCAGCCCGACGAGCGCTCCGGGCAGCCACGGGATCGCCCGCAGCCGGGCCGGGTAGCCGCGCAGGCGCGGGAGGTGGGCGTTGGCCAGCCAGCCGACCTGCTGGACGCCACACGCAGCCAGGCCGGCCAGCCCGAGGAGCGCCAGCACGCCCATTCGTGCTGCGACGCGCATCGCCTGAAAGCCGGGGACATAGTCGTAGAGGAGGCGGTAGGGCATCGGGATGAAATGGCCGGAGATGGGCAGGATCGGCCCGAACGAGAGCAGTACCGGCACGACAGTCAGCGTCAGCAGCAGCCAGCGGTCGCGGCCGGCCCGGCGGTTGGCGAGGCCGGCCAGCGCCAGCAGGACAACCAGCAGCCCCGGGAACAGATCCTTCTCGATGTGGCGGTGATTGCTCGCCAGTAGCCCGTTCCAGAGCCGGTCGTTGTCCCAGACGGCAAGATAATCGCGCGGGATGGCGCTCCAGTCCTGCACCTCAATGCGTTCGCGGACGAGGTGCAGGTCCTCGCTGAGCTGCAGATAGGGCAGCAGCGTCGGGACGAGCAGCGCCCCGGCGATCGCGCAGGCGCCCGCGGCGATCAGCAGCCGCTGGACGACGCTCGCGTCGCGGTCGCGGATCGCGCCGGAGGTCCAGACGCTGGCCGCGATGACCAGCACGACGATCGTGAAGTAGAGATAGTAGATGCCGAACTGGCCCTGCAGGAAGAAGACGAGGCCGAGCAGGACGTACCAGCGCGGACGGACGGCGCGCCAGCCGCGCGGCTGGGGATCGAGGCGGGCGGCGTCGGACGAGCGGGCGGGTCGTGGGATCACGATTCGCCGCAGGCAGAGCAGCGCCAGCGGCGGCCACTGGGCCGAGAGGACGTTCAGGTGCTCCAGGTGCGCCATGCGGGAGGGCGCGAAGGCGTAGGCGAGGCCGGCGACGAGCGCGGCGACGCGGCTGCCGGTGATGTCGAAGGCCAGCAGATACATGGCAAGGCCGGTCAGGAAGAAGGCCAGCAGGACCGAGATGTTGTCGGCCAGGACGGCGTTGCTGGTGAACGCCATGACCGGCAGGACCAGCGCGGTCTGGCCGAAGAGGTGGTCGGCGAAGGCGAGCGTGTTTCGCCAGGGATACATAATGTTGGTGTCGAAGATGCGCAACGGATCGGTCGTGAGGGCGTGCCAGTTCCAGCCGATCGTCCAGGTCTGGAAGACAGGATCGCCCCAGGTGAGGAGCGAGTCGCTCATGTGCAGCACAAGCGGCCAGGTCATCACGACGCTGGCCAGCGCGATGACGGCGATGGCCGGGAAGTGATGTCGGGCTATCTGTTTCCAACCGGCAGTCGTCTGCTCGCTCACGACGGGCAAGTGAACCATAACGGGGGGACGGGGGACGGGGGATACCGGTTCGTCGTTCGTAGGGACAGGACCAGGCCTGTCCGCGCTCCGCAGAGCGCACCCCCCGCGTCGATCCATTGCATGGCGGATGAGGACGCGCCATCCGGATTCCCAATTCCCAACCCCTAAGGGGTCAGGAAATTAGGAATTTGGGAATCGCCCTGAGCACGCTGCTACCACAAGCAGTAGGTTCCGGTAGCGACCCCGTGCCTTTGTCATCCCGAGCCTCAGCGAGGGATCTCTCCTACGTCGGACAGCCGCCAACGCTGGGGGAGATTCTTCGCGTGCGCGCTCAGAATGACAGAAGACCGGGAGGCTGCCGGTCTGTAACGACGGGATTCCTAAATTCCCAATCCCTTAGGGATTAGGAATCGCCCTGAGCACGCTGCTACCACAAGCAGTTGGCGCCGACAGCCACCCCGTGCCTTTGTCATCCTGAACCGCAGTGAAGGATCTCCCACCCGTTCGATGCCAGTCCAACACAGGAGAGATTCTTCGCGTGCGCGCTCAGAATGACAAGCGATAGGGTCGGCAGCCACCCCGTGCCTCTGTCATCCTGAACCGCAGTGAAGGATCTCCCACCCGTTCGATGCAGTCCAGCGTAGGAGAGATTCTTCGCGTGCGCGCTCAGAATGACAAGCGATAGGGTCGGCAGCCACCCCGTGCCTTTGTCATCCTGAACCGTAGTGAAGGATCTCCCACCCGTTCGATGCCAGTCCAACACAGGAGAGATTCTTCGGCTGCGGCCTCAGAATGACAAAAGGCGGGGGATGCTGCCGGACGCGAACGGCGGGATTCCCAAATTCCCAAATTCCTGATCCCTAAGGGATTGGGAATTGGGAATCGTCAGGCGATGTGGCGGGCGATGTCGATCCAGAACTGGGTGCCGAGGACGGCCATCGTCAGGATCACAGTGGTGATGACGACGGCGTCGATCGAGGTTCGCCCCTCTTTCGCCCAGTAGACGTCTCGGAGGTCCAGCCAGAGTGCGAACTCGTCGAGCGTGAGGGCCGCGCCGATGCCATAGAGTATCGCGAGAAGCTTGTGGCCACGCGCCGGGTCAAACGCGATCGCCACGTATCCGGTGACGAGGAGCAGCAGGATGCCCCAGACGAGGTGGTGGATATGGACGCCGCGGGCTGAGATGTTATGGATATGCGAGCCGGAGCTGCGCCGGATCCGGTGGGTGATCACACGCACGATGATGAAGGCGATGAGGAATGACAGCAGGATGACGAAGTGGACCTGCTTGCCAGTGTCGATGATGTCCCGGGTGTAGATCCTCGAGATATCGTCGAGCATCGCGTCCATCCTCGGCGTCGTTCCAGGGTCCGCATGGAGACAGGGACGCCAGGCGGCCGGAAGCTGATGTCAGACGGGGGAATCCGCGCCCTCCGGTTGGGTCATCATGCCGAATTGTGTCACAGGCGAGCTTGGAATCAGACCCTGACGAGGCCGCGCTGGATGGCCCGGGACACGGCTTCGGTGCGCCCACTGACATCGAGCTTCTGGTAGATCGAGTTGGCGTGGAACTTGACGGTTCGCTCGGTGATCAGCAGCTCGGCAGCAATCTCCTTGTTCCGCAGCCCGTGGGCCATCAGTCGGAGCACGTCGAGCTCGCGAGAGGTCAGCTCCTCCTCGCGGGTCTCGCCGCGCATGATGCCGCCGACATGGTTGAGCAGCTTGCCGGCCACGACAGGCTCCAGCAACGAGCCGCCCATGTGGACGACACGGATGGCGCGGAAAATCTCATCGCGCGGCGCGCCCTTCAGCAAATAGCCGCGCACGCCGGCCTGGACAGCCTGCAGAATGCGCTCATCGGTATCGTAGGCGGTCAGAACGACGATCTTCGCCTCGGGATCGCTCTCCCTTATCTGCTGGATCGCCAGCACGCCATCGGCGCCGGGCATCTGGAGGTCCATCAGGACGATGTCGGGCTGCAGCCGTCGATAGAGCGTGACAGCCTCGGCGCCGTCGTTGCCTTCGGCGATGACGTTGAAGTCCTGCTGGGCTTCGAGTATCGCCACGAGTCCCTCGCGAACGATCGGGTGGTCGTCGATGACGAGGATGTCGATCATGCGATGCGTCCCCTCCAGCGGCCCAGCGCGATGAGCAGGCGCCGTGCTACGCATTGAGTACCCGGTCACTTGTCATGGAAGACGTCGTGGTTGACGTCGCTGTCGACTCTCTGCGCCACTGGCCCTCGAACGGCGCTGCGACGCGCAATGTTGTGCCAGCGCTGGTTGAATCGATGTCAAGTGTTCCATGGAGTAGCCGGACCCGTTCGCGGATGGCGATCAGCCCGAACTTTCCACCGGGCTTGCAGTTGTGCGTTACCTCGTCGACGTCGAAACCGCAGCCATTGTCGGCGATCTGCAGAACGATGGTGTCTCCGACGCGGCGGAGAGCAACATCGACATGAGTTGCCCCGGCATGGCGCGCAACATTGTCGAGCGCCTCTTCGCAGATCCGGTAGAGGCTCAGCTCCAGCCGCGAGGAGGCTCGACCTCCCGAACTCTCTGAGGTGAACGATGTGCGGACCGGCCGGCTGGCGCCCTCCTTCGCGAACTGGGTCAGCCGGTGCTGGAGCGCGTCGGCCAGCGTCAACTCCTGCAGGGCGCTGGCGCGAAGATCGAGAACCGATCGGCGCGCGTCCTCAAGGTTGTCGCGTGTCAGCTCGAGCGCGCGGCGCAGCCCGGCTTGCGCCTTCTCGGGCTTGCTGTCGAAGATCTGCTCGCTCGCTTCGAGATGGAGCGATATAGCGGTCAGCCCCTGCGCGATGCCGTCGTGGATGTCACGGGCGACACGGATGCGCTCTTCGGCCATGCCGAGCGAGCGCGAGCGGGCATAGAGCCGCGCGTTCTCCAACGCCAGCGCCGCCGAATCTGCGATCCCGAAGGCGACCCGCAGCTGATGGTTCGAGAAGTGGTAGGCGTCGTCGTGCGAGACGACCAGCGCGAAGCCGAGACATTCGTCGCGAACCAGGAAGGGCACCGCCAGCACGGCGCTGGCGCAGAGAACCCGGGCCAGATCGTCGTCGACGTGGCAGCTCAGCATCTCCAGCGCGCACGGCTCACGAGCGTCCATCGTGATCTGCCTGAGCAGTTGGGACGACTCCGCGCTCGGCGCAACCTGGCTGATCCTTGCCGTGTCTAGCCTGGATCCATCGCGGGAGATGAACGCCGACGGCAGCAGCCGTTTGCGATCCTCATCGAACAGATAGATGACGCAGGAGGCCAGGCCGGTCGCGTCGGCGATGCCGCCGGCCACGCGCTGCAGGACGTCATCGAGAACCAGCGAGGAGTTGGCTGCCTGCGAGGCGTTGAGGATCAACGAGACCTCAGCCCGGCGCTTCTGCTCCTCTCGCAGTAGCTCGGCGTTCTCCAGCGCAATCGCGAGCTGATCCGCGATCGTCGTCAGCAGGCTGACATCCTGCTCCGAGAACGCGTCCACCTCCGGAGATTCGACGTTGAGCACGCCCAGGAGGCGCTCCTCGCGCAAGAGCGGGACGGCGATCTCGGAGCGGATGTGCGCCGTCCACGGGCTGGTGATGAAGTCGTCGTCGATGTGGACGTCGGCGACGACGACCGGTTGGCGGGTCGCGGCGGCGCGACCGACGATGCCTCGTTCGTCGAGTGGGAGGCTGAATCCAACCAGGTTATCGGCGCCTTCGATTCCGGCAAGCGTCTTCAGCACGAGCCGATCGTCGCTCCGATTGGTCTGGAAGATCATGACGACGCCGTAGCCGAAGGCATCCTGGATACGTCGGGCGGCCTCTGCGGCGAGCTGCCGTGGGTCGCGGATGGTCGCGAACGCCCGGGCGATCCGGTTGATGACGATGAGCTGGTTGGCCTGGATGATCTGCGCCTGGTAGAGGCGGGCGTTCTGGATGGCTGCGCCGGCCTGGCGAGCGACGGCCGCCAGCAACGTGGCGTCATCGCGGGTGAAGACGCGTTGGTCGGTGAGCATCGCCAGCAGGCCGATCGTCAGGTCGTCAGCAACGATCGGCACCCCGATCCACGCCCAGGTCTTCTGCCGGTCGATATGCGGGGGAACCTCGATGCCGCGTTCGTTGCAGGCGGCAACATAATCGTCGAACACGACCGGCTCGCCGAGCTCGATGACGAGACGGGTCAGACCGATCCTCACCGTATCGAACCCATCGCCGGAGACTCGCTGCCCGCCGAAGTGGTGATAGATGATATTCATCTCGTCGGAGTCGCCATCGAGCGTCGCGATGTAGAAGTTCGTCGCGTCGAAGAGCCGTCCGCATTGCTCGTGGATGATCGTCGCCAGCTGGTCGAGCGATAGTGTCGAAGCTAACGCAGTCGAGACGTCGTTGAGGATCGCCAGCTGCGTGATCCGTCGCTCGCGTTCCTGCGTCAGCCGGCACGACACTCCATACCAGTAGGACTCGCTGCACTGAAACTCGCCGGACGTCATGAGCGCGCCGGAGAATGCTGTGGTGAACGACGACAGCAGGGTCGAGATGTCGTGGTGGGCGGGGGCTGGTTCCGGCGTGGCGTCGCCATCGAGCCCGTCGCGCAATGCCTCTCCGACCAGGCCGATGGCGCTTGCTGTTGCTGCCACCCCCTCGACGCTGAGCGATACCATCTCGCGCCATTCGGCTGCGAGGCGGATCGGGATGGCCGGGTCGGGGTTGGCGACGAACACGGCAAGCGTCTCGAGAAAGTCGATCAGGAGATCGTCCGGCAGGGTAGTCCCGAATCCGCAGCGTTCGACGAGCAGCCGCCGCCAGGCATCGCGAACATCTGGCAGCCGCGCGCGCAGGGCTGTGGTGTCGCGAGCTGACTCGTGTTCCAACATACGATCGTGCATCTGTCTGCGAACCCTGGCATTCGGCCTCGGCGCGTGCCGCGGCGACATCCGGCCTCATTGAGCTGCTTCGAGGGACTGCTCACTCATTCATTATGGTGCCTGACAGTGGGCAAGACCATCGCACAGAGGGTCAGGGACGTGCTGTACCATTGGACAGGAAGAGGGCGCCGAGCCGCCTCACCGGGCCGAGGGCATAACCGATAGCGGTGTCGTTCGTTGTACTGTTGGCCCCGTCGGGGTGGCCGGCTATCGTCGAAGCTTCGTGTTGGGCGCGTCGTGCTGCGTATTCTCCTGCTGGCGGTTGGTGTGGTTGTGGCGGTGTCGTTGATGCCGATTCAATCGACCCAGCCGTCCACCTTCGCTGATCCGGCATTCACTCGCTATTTCCAGCGCACTGGGACGCAGGGCCGAGCGTTGCTCTGGGGGCAGGGGCCGATCGTCTCGATCGTCGAGCCATTCACTGGCGCGCCCGGGAATCGGAGGCTGGTCGAGTACTTCGAGCGTGGCCGGATGGAGCTCGCGACCGAAGCAGAAGATGGCGCCAGCCGGGTAACAGTCGGCCTCCTGGTTCGTGAGATGGCAACTGGCAACGTCCAGGTTGGCTACGATGCGTTCGTCCAGGTCGCGCCAGCCGCTGTGCCGATCTTCAGCGCGATGCCCGGCCTCCCCGCCGACCAGGTGACCTACGCCAACTTCGCCGATGATGCCCGCTCGCATACCGCGGATCGCACCGGCGCCGAGGTTGACGCCTGGATGACGTCGTCCGGCGCGACGGAGCAGATCGGACCCGAGCGAGTGATCCTCGGCCGTTACGACCCACAAACTGGACATAATGTTCCAGCGATCACGGATGGCTGGCTGGCGGCCGCGCCGCTTGGCGCGCTCTCGCCGCTGGAGGCAGTCGGGCGTCCGATCAGTGAGCCGTACTGGATTGATTCGGGCAAGGGGCCGATCGGGCTCAGCCTCGTCCAGCTCTTCGAGCGGCGTGCGATCGTCTACACGCCCGGTCTCCCCGAGGGTGAGCGCTTCACGGTCACTAGCGCTGGCCGTCACTATTACCAGTGGCGCTATTCCGCCGAGCTGACGCCGGCCGCGCCGGCCGCTCCCACGCGCTCCTCGTTCTCGCAGCTCCTGCCGGGCGGAGACCTGAAGGGGCTGACAACGCCTGACGGGTTCAAATCCGAGCGGCTCGATGTGAACGTGACCGACGTCGTTGATATTGCTGTCGGGCCGGACGGTCGGGTGGCGCTCCTGCGTTCCGGTGGGCGGGTGGATCTCTACGATCCGCGATCCGGGAGCGTGGCTGCCGAACCGTTTGTCGATCACCTCGTGAATCCGATCGCGCTTGCGTGGTCTGGCACGTCGCTGTATATCGCTGACGATCGCGGTGTCTATCGCTACGAGGACGCGCGTCTCGATGGCCGGCCGAACCAGAGCTCGCCGGTCGTCAGTGGCGCGATGAGCCGGCCGACAGTCGCATTGGGCGCAGGGCCGGAGGCGAGCGTCGTCGTGCTGGGCCGGCCGCTCTCGCCAGGCGGCACCCCGGAAGCTGCCGACGCCGCACGCCTTCTGCGCATCATCGATGGCAAGGGCGACCTCCTGCGGGCCGAGGATCTGCCAGGTGGCTCGGGGCCGATGCTGGTCGCGCCGGACGGCAGCGTCTGGTTCGTCGGGGCAGACCGCCAGTTGTCGAGCTTCGACCCCGCGACGGGTGATGTGACCGCCAGGATCGATCTGTCGTCTCTCGGCGCGAATGCGTCGGTCGTCAGGCTGATGCTCTACCGAGCCGACGGGACGGCGGGCGCGACAGCTAGCGACATCCTTGCGGTGGTGCGCGATGGGGACTCTGGCGCGCGGCTGGTGCGGCTGCTGCCGGCGGATCAGCCTCGTCTGGCTGTGCCGGCCGGCGCGGTTGTCGAGTTCGCGTCCGGCTTCGACCGGCCAGTGGCTGCCGCGTCCGGCCTGGACGGCTCGCTCTACGTCCTGGATGCCGGCCGAGACGCGCTCTACGTTATTCGCCCATCGCGCTGAGCTTCTGGTCGCCTACTAGCGCGAACGCGCGAGGCGACGCCGGGGTTGACGGCGGAAGAAGAAGACGGCCACGAGCCCCGTCAGGAAGCCGCCGATGTGCGCGAAGTAGGCGATCCCGCCGGTCTGCGTGGTGTCCGGCCCGACCGAGGCGAGCCCGCTGATGAATTGCAGCGCGATCCAGAAGCCGATGACGATCAGCGCGGGTAGCGAGATGATCGTGACGAAGAACCCCAGCCAGATAAGCACCCGGATGCGACCTCTGGGAAAGAGCACGAGGTAGGCGGCCAGCACGCCCGAGATCGCGCCGCTGGCGCCGATCATCGGCTGGGCCGAGCTGGGGTCGATCAGCATCTGGAGGGCAACAGCGCCGATGCCGGAGAGCAGGTAGAACACCGCAAACCGCGCATGGCCCATATTGTCCTCGACATTGTCGCCGAAGACCCAGAGAAAGAGCATGTTGCCGAGCAGGTGCAGCCAGCCACCGTGGATGAACATCGAGGTAAGCCCGGTAACCCAGATCGGCAGCGGGATCGTCGGAGGATAATCGCGCAGGTGAAGCAGCTCGATCGGCACTGCGCCCCACGAGTAGATGAAGTGGCCGAGGACATCGCTTCCCTGCCGCTGCAGCGACAGCTCGTAGATGAAGACGGCGGCGTTGAGGAGGATCAGCGCGATGACGACGACCGGCGACCGGCGTCGCGCCCGATTGTCGTCGCCAATGGGGATCACAGACGTTCCGTTATCGCGCAGCCCCGATCGACCAGGTCAGCGATGCTCGCGTCTCACCCAGGCGCGGAACCGGCCTCGTGTGTCTGCGCCGCTACGCGGAGCGAGGATCACTCCGGCCGCGAGGCAGACCGTGAAGAACTTCAGTGCCGTCCGGACTCGGCCGAGCATGAGGGGGGTCCTTCCATTGTCACGATGAGTAGTCGACCGCAGTGGTTCTGTCATTCTGAGTACAGCGACTAGCATGAAGTGTCCAGTTCAGGGACCGGATACAGCCGGCGCAATTTGATGCGTGCGTGCTCCACCATGAAGTGCCATTGCACCGGTTTGGCGCGGCTGTTGCGCCGGGTTGTCCAGGCATCAACCGCCTGCTGCAAGTCCGTCGGCGTGGGGATGCGCTGATCCAGACATTGGCGCACCAGCGCACTAAACTCCAGTTCGGCGATGTTCAGCCACGAAGCATGCTTGGGGGTGTAATGCAGTTCCAGCTTGTCGCGAATGCGCTTTGCCTCCCGGGGCGGGAACGCCGCATAGAGTGAGTGGTCGGCATGGATGTTGAGATTGTCGAGCACCACCACGATCCGCTCCGCCGTCGGGAAGACCTCATCGACGAGATGGCGCATGGCGACGGCCCAGTCGACCCGGGTGCGCCGCTCGGTGACGGTGATGCCTCGCTGTCCAAGATGGGGCGCACACCAGAGAAAGAGGTTGGCACTGCCGTGGCGGATATAGGCCGGATCTTCCCGCAGCGCGTGACCGGGTCCAGCTGGCTGACTGGGACGGACATCGCCCCGGAGTGCTTTGCCACTCTCGTCAAAGCAGACTAGTGGACGCAGTGGGTCGATCGGTCGAGCATAGACGTCGAGCACATCTTCCATGGCTGCGACGAATCCCGCATCAGGCTTCCCGGACAGACACCAGCTGCGTTTCAGCCACGGCTTGAGGACGTTTTTTTAAGTGTCATGCGGACCGTCTCCGGGCACACCTGGGGGACAATCTCCTGCTCCACCACGGTATCGGCCAGCAAGCGCAGCGTCCAGCGGGCAGCACCCGCTGGTGCAGGACTACAAGCAAGCGTGGTCAGCCGGGCTTCCGCTGCGCCATCAAAGCGTCGCCGATAGACCCGTGTCGAGGGACGTCGCCCCAGACTGGCGGCCAGACCCTCACGACAGCATCGTTCCCGGAGTCGCGCGACCGTCCGGGGACTGCATTCCAGTGCCTCCGCAATCTGGACATCGGTCCACCGTGGTCCGGCGATACTGGCATCGGCTTTGAGCAGGATGCGGGCGCGTTTAAGGCGCCTGGCATGGGCGGACCCTGTCTCAATGAGCTGGCGCAATTCCGTTCGTTCCGCTGCCGTCAGCCGTACCACGTGTTGCTTATTACTCATGCCAGACCCTCCCGCTGGTGCACACAACTGCGTTGCATCCCATCAGCCAGTTCTGTGCCAACAAGTCACTTCATGCTAGTCGCTGTACTGAGTGCTCCGACTAGCATGATGTGTCACGTCGATATGCCTTCGACAATTACCCTGGCCATGCTCTGCGCAAAGCGGCGCCCGGCAGCGAAGCATCTCCCCATGGCTCGATGCATTCAGACACAGGAGAGATCCTTCGCTGCGGCTCAGGATGACAAGATGCGGGGAGCCTGCCAACCTGACACATCATGCTAGTCGATGCACTGAGCGGAGCGAAGAATGACAGAGAAATAGGAAGCTGCCAGCCTGACACATCCACTACGGTCGACTAATGAGTAGTCGTCCGCAGTGATCGTGTCAACCTTGATCGCCACTCTTCACCCTTTGTCATTCTGAGGCCGCAGCCGAAGAATCTCTCCTCGCTCGATGCAGTCAATCACAAGGGGAGATCTCTCGCGCGTGCGCTCGGGATGGCAGGGTGCAGGGGTTGGCCTGTACCCTGCCATAGTCGCTGCGGACGGCTCATGAGGTCGGCCGGCGTGCGTGTGCCCGCGCTAGGCGTCTTCCGTGTCCCCGGGCTTGGCGGCGCCGTCCGGCTCAGGGGCATGCGTGGCGATGTCCTCGCGCACGACCACGTCCTGCTCGGCTTCCTTCTGGCCGACTGGCAGCGGTGATCTCGCTGCCACCTCCGCGGCTTTGTCCTTGCCGGTGGCGACTGCCTGGCCGGCGGCGGCTGTGGCGCTGGCAGCCATCTCCTTGCTCGTTGCGACGGCGTGGCTGGCTGCGTCGGCGGCCTTTTCCTTGCCGGTGGCCAGGGCCTGACTAGCGGCGGTCGTGGCGTCGGCGGCCTTTTCCTTGCCGGTGGCCATGGCCTGGCCGGCGGCGGCTGTGGCGCTGGCGGCCATCTCCTTGCTCGTCGCGACGGCGTGGCTGGCTGCGTCGGCGGCCTTTTCCTTGCCAGTGACCAGGGCCTGACTGGCGGCGGCGGTGAAGCCGGCTGACTTCTCCTTGCTCGTCGCGACAGCGTGGCTGGCTGATTCGGCGACCTTCTCCCGAACCGGCGTCAGGTTGCTGGTTGTATCCTTCAGCTTCTCGCGTGTCTGGGCGCCAGACATCGGTGTCAGCGCCAGCGCGGCAAGCGCGCCGGAGATTGCGCCGACGACGACGCCGGCCAGGAACGCCAGATCATGGCGACTTTCTTCTCGTTTGATCATCTCGTGAACCCTTTCTCTGTTCGCGCTGCGCCGCGCGAGTGCGATAACAGAAGAGAATATCAGGAATCGCGCCGTATAGCATTGCGGCAAGCAGTCTGCAAAGGCACGATGCTATCATCGGGATGTTGGACAGGTCTTGTCCAGCTCCCATGGGGAAGGAGACGCCACCGCGTGAATATCCACGAATATCAGGCGGCAGAACTATTGGCCGGCTATGGCATCCCGGTCAACGCGGGCGAGGTTGTGACAACGGCAGACGCAGCCAGCGCCGCGGCCGAGCGGCTGGTCGGGCCGGCCGGGACGGTTGCGATCAAGGCGCAGGTCCATACTGGCGGCCGGGGCAAGGCCGGGGGGATCAAGCTGGCGTCGTCGCCGGCCGAGGCTAGCGAGCGGGCCGGCCAGATCCTCGGGATGGATATCCGCGGCCACATCGTCAACAGGGTCTACGTTGTTCCGGCCGTCGGGATCGAGCGCGAATACTATCTGGGTATCATCCTCGACCGCGGCGCGCGGGGCATCACCCTGATGGCCAGCGCCGAGGGGGGCGTCGACATCGAGGAAGTCGCTCGCGACACGCCGGAGAAGATCGTCCGGATGACGGCAGATCGCCAGATGGGCCTGCTGGACTACCAGGCGCGGCAGGTGGCGTTCGACCTCGGCATCGAGCCGGACCTCGTCAACGGGTTCGCGAAGATCGCCAAGCAGCTCTACGCCGCGTTCATCGGCGCGGACGCCTCGCTGGCCGAGATCAACCCGCTGATCCTGACCAGGGATCGGCAGTGGATGGCACTCGACTCGAAGGTGACGATCGACGACAACGCCCTGCCGCGGCATCCCGACTTCGAGGAGCTGCGCGACATGGCCGAGGAGAACGAGACCGAGCTGCAGGCCAAGGCGCATGGCATCTCCTTTGTCAAGCTGGACGGCGACATCGGCTGCGTTGTCAACGGCGCAGGCCTGGCGATGGCGACGATGGACGCCGTCAAGCTCTACGGCGGCGAGCCGGCCAACTTCCTCGACGTCGGCGGCGGGGCCAGCGCGGCGCAGGTTCAGCTGGCGCTGGAGATGATCCTGGCCGACCCGAACGTGAAGGCGATCCTGTTCAACATCTTCGGCGGCATCACCCGCGGCGATCTCGTGGCGCAGGGGATCGTCGAGGCGATGCACACCGTCGGCGTCAACGTGCCGATGGTCATCCGGCTGGTTGGCACGAACCAGGCAGAGGGCCGACAGATCCTGGCCGACGCCGGCCTGAGCAGCTACGAGACGATGGCCGAGGCGGCCCAGCAGGCGGTGGCAGCCGCGCAACAGGAGAACAGATGAGTATCTTAGTCGGCAACAACACGCGGCTGCTGGTCCAGGGCATCACCGGGCGCGAGGCCACCTTCCACACCACCCAGATGGTCGAGTACGGCACGCCGGTGGTGGCCGGCGTCACACCCGGGCGGGGCGGCGCGCGAGGTCGCCGGCGTGCCGGTGTTCGACACCGCTGCCCAGGCCGTGGCAGCGACCGGCGCCAACACGTCGATCATCTTCGTGCCGGCCGCCTTCGCGCCGGACGCGATCCTCGAAGCAGCCGACAACGGCATCGAGCTGATCATCTGCATCACCGAGAACATCCCGATCAACGAGATGGTCAAGGTCTACGACCACGTGTCGCGGGTTGGCGCGCGGCTGATCGGGCCGAACTGCCCGGGGCTCATCACGCCGTCGCAGGCGAAGATCGGGATCATGCCCGCCTACATCCACACCCCCGGCCCGGTTGGGCTCGTCTCGCGCTCCGGCACGCTCACCTACGAGGCGGTCTGGGCGCTGACGCAGGCCGGCCTGGGGCAATCCACCGTCGTTGGCATCGGCGGCGACCCGATCATCGGCACCAAGTTCATCGACGTGCTGGAGATGTTCCAGAACGACCCCGGCACCGAGGCGATCGTGATGATCGGTGAGATCGGCGGGACGGACGAGAACGACGCGGCCGAGTACATCAAGGCGAACGTGACCAAGCCGATGGCCGGCTTCATCGCCGGACGCACCGCGCCGCCGGGCAAGCGCATGGGCCACGCCGGCGCGATCATCTCCGGTGGGACCGGCACCGCGCAGGAGAAGATCGACGCGCTCAACGCCGCCGGCGTCGAGGTCGCCGACAGCCCGGCCGGCGTCGCCGACATCATCGGGCGGGCGTTGGGACGGTAGGCGGGACGAGGGACGGGGGACGGGGGATACCGGTTCGTAGTTCGTAGGGACAGGACCCGGCCTGTCCGCGCTCCGCAGAGCGCACCCCCCGCGTCGATCCATGGCATGTCGGATGAGAACGCGCCGTCCGGATTCCTAATTCCCAACCCCTTAGGGGTCAGGAATTTAGGAATTTGGGAATCGCCCTGATCACGCTGCTACCACAAGCAGTTGGTTCCGGTAGCCACCCCGTGCCTTTGTCATCCCGAGTCTCAGCGAGGGATCTCCCCTGGGTTCGATCACCATCTGCGCTGGGGGAGATTCTTCGGCTGCGCGGGCGCCCTCCGGGCAGTGAATGACAGGAGGCAGGGGATGCTGCCGGTCTGCGACGGCGGGATTCCTAATTTCCCAATCCCTTAGGGGTTGGGAATTTGGGAATGGCCTCGGTGGCATCAGTCGGCGACGTCCTCCAACGCCTCGGCGAGGATCTCGCGCTGGACGTAGACACGGAACGCGCCGGCCGACGTGAAGTAGCGAAAGCCGGCGTCGTTGGCTAGCCGCTCCATCGTCTCAGCCTCGTTCAGCAGCAGTGCAACTGGCTGGCTCAGACCCTCCTGCAACCCAAGGGGCCAGGCGAGATCGAAGATAGCGAGCGGTTCCCCCGTCTCGGGATTCGCCAACTCGTAGAGCATCTCGCCCATCGGCAGGCCCTGCTGCGTCACCCACTCCGCGGTGTCGAGGATCAGTTGTTCCTCGTCTTCGAGCGGAACGTTCGCCGCGATCGACAGCGGCCCGTGGTCGAGCACCGATGGCACGGACGCAGTATCAGCAGCCGCCCCCGAGAGCAGACTGTCGAGAAACGTATTGGCAGCGTTCGCCAGAAGCTCCCGACGGACGGCCAGGAATTCGCGATAGTTCTCGACCCGCCAGAGTCGTGGATCCGTCGGAATCCAGTGCGAGGCGATAGCGCCGGGATGTAGCTGCTCGTAGCGCAGGAGGTACTCGGCCGGGTCTTTGTCCGAGACAAGCAGGTTCGTCTCCTGCGTCAGGAAGGTGAAGTTCGCCAGCGCGTTGACCTCCGCCAACTCGTAGCCGTGCTTGTAGAGCAGCGCCTTCGGGAAGATGTGGTGCATCTGCAGCGAGCTCAGCCGGCCAAGCAGATTGTTGGACAGCTCGAAGCCGGTCTCCCAGTCTCGCGCATGGTAGACGCGGGTCAGCATATACAGCAGCGGGTAGAACCTGGCGCCGCGACTCCAGCCGAGGAAGTCGTTCGGGTGAATCGTCAGGTCGCCACGGTTTCGGCGCAGTGCTCGATCAGCCGATCCAGCCCGCCATCCAGATTCTCGACCAACGCGAGATCCTGATTCAGAGCAGTCTCGGTCGACCCGGCGTAGCGACCCCAGAGGAACGTGTGGACGTACCAGTAGAGCAGCTTGTCGCGCTCGCGGTAGTCGCTCAGCCGGCCACCCCGCTGGGTGAGGTAGCGTGCCAGCAGCGGGAACGAGTAGCGGCTGCCGAGCACACGGTCGTGGTCGATACCCAGTCGCGATGACACGAGGTTCAGCAGCGCGTCGATCGCGCCTTCGGCTTGTCGCAGGCCCTGATTCACCTCGGCGGGCCCGACGTTCGCCAGCGCCGTGAACATCGCCTCGCCGGTGACGATCGCATTGACGCACCGCAGCAGCCACTCCAGCCGGAAGGAGAAGCCAGCCGCTTCCCACTTGTCCAGTCTCGTCCGCATCTCGTTTCGCGCCTCGGGCCACTCGGCGCAGATCTTGGCGAGCGCAAGGTCGCCCTTCGAGAGCTTCGTCCCGCCACTGTTGACCTTGTTGAAGATATCGACCACCACGTCGATCGTCTTGTCATCACCGATGACCTTCTCGATGTGGAGGTCGATCTGCTTGATGTTGTCGATTCGATTCACGCGCTCGAAGTACAGATCCGCGACATCGTCGGCGAGATCTGGCAGCCGGGCAAGGCGACGGATCGTCGGGCCGGCACCCTCCTGCATCACCTGCGTGACACTGATCCAGGCCGGATTGTCGCGCATCTTGACCGGGCCGTAGAACTCGAACGTCTGGTCGTCGAGGTTGAAGTACAGATCGGTGAACGCCTGCTTGTTGCCCTCGAAGAAGCGGGGTGGATTACCGCGGATGATCCCGTAGAGGGACGTAATCCGCTGTTGGCCATCGAGCAGGAGCTCGACGGTGCCGGCCGAGAGCGGACCATCACCGCGGGCAGACGCGTGCTCCGTCTTCGTTACCCAGACAAGCAGACCGCCGACCGGGTGTTGCCGGTAGAGCGAGTCCATCAGCCCGCGCACCTGATCTCTGTTCCAGACGTAGCCGCGTTGAAACTCGGGCAGTGCCATTGCCCCAAGCTCAATTTGGGACAGGATCGTCTCGACGTTCATCGCCGCTGATGCCCTCCGCTGGATCGCTGGATCGCGTAAATGTTGCTCGTGTTTGTGGCGATGGTACGATGATTGAGACATCTTCGTCAAACGCCGTCCGGATTCCTAATTCCCAACCCCTTAGGGGTCAGGAATTTGGGAATTTGGGAATCGTCCTGAGCACGCTGCGACCAAAGACTGTCGGGTCTGGCAGCCTGCCTTTTGTCCTGTCTTCCTCCGCCCAGAGGGCGCCCGGCAGTGAAGGATCTCCCACAGGCATGTGACAGTCCAACGCAGGAGAGATCCTTCGCGTGCGCGCTCAGGATGACAAGCCATACGGGGTGGCTGCCGGTCCGCCCTTTGTCATGCTGAGCCTCAGCGAAGCATCTCCTCCACGCCAGTCACGTTCGAACGCAGGAGAGATCCTTCGGCTGCGGCCTCAGGATGACAAACCAGCCGGGTGGCTGCCGACCCCGCCCTTTGTCATGCTGAGCCTCAGCGAAGCATCTCCCTACGCTGGATGCCACTCGAACGCAGGAGAGATCCTTCGCGTGCGCGCTCAGGATGACAAACCAGCCGGGTGGCAGCCGACCCCGCCCTTTGTCATGCTGAGCCTCAGCGAAGCATCTCCCCCACGCCGGATGCCACGTTCGAACGCAGGAGAGATCCTTCGGCGTGCGCGCCTCAGGATGACAAGCCAGCCGGGTGGCAGCCGACCCCGCCCTTTGTCATGCTGAGCCTCAGCGAAGCATCTCCCTCCACGCCAGATCACAGTCCGAACGCAGGAGAGATCCTTCGGCTGCGGCCTCAGGATGACAAGGCATGCCGGGTGGCTGCCGACCCCACCCTTTGTCATGCTGAGCCTCAGCGAAGCATCTCCCACCACGCTCGATACACGTCCGAACGCAGGAGAGATCCTTCGGCGTGCGCGCCTCAGGATGACAAACCATGCCGGGTGGCTGCCGGTCTGCCGCGACGGTCATTCCCAAATTCCTAATTTCCTGACCCCTAAGGGGTTGGGAATTGGGAATGGCTCACCCCTCACCCCAGCAACGCCGCCATCGTGCGTTCGATGTCCTCGCCACGGGGGACGAAGAGGGAGGCGGCGAAGTCGGTGACGCCGGCCGCGGCAAGGTCAGCCAGCCCGGCGCGGACCTCCGCCTCGTCGCCAACGATCGCGACGTCGGCCGGCCCCGCGGCGCCCTCGCGGTCGAGGATCGCGCGATACGACGGCAGCTCGCCATAGCGCGAGAACGCCTGGGCCATCTTGTCGCGAACTTTCCCGGCGTTGTCGGTGACACAGATCGGCAGTCCGGCGACGACGCGCGGTTCCGGCCGGCCAGCCCGCGCGGCAGCCTCGCGGATCGTCGGCGTCGCCGTCTCGGCGATGTACCGCGCCCCGCCCAGCCAGATCGCCGTGCCGTCGGCCATCGCGCCGGTCAGACGCAACATCTGCGGGCCAAGCGCGGCGACCAGCACCGGCGGCGGCGTCGCGCCGGGGATTGCCAGCTGGAAGCCGCGGACGGTGTACTCCTCGCCCTCGAAGCTCACCAGCTCCTGCGCCAGCAACGGGATGAGCGTCGCCAGGTACTCGCGGGTGTGCCGGATCGGGTGGCTCCAGTCGAAGCCTAGCCCCTGCTCCATCGACACCCGATGGCTGAGGCCGATGCCGAGCGCCAGCCGGTTGCCCGTCGCCGCCTGAACGGTCAGCGCCTGCTGCGCCATTGCCGTCGGATGGCGTGGAAAGGTCGGGACGATAAACGTGCCGAGCTCGATCCGCTCCGTCTGCGCGCCGGCCACCGCCAGCGCAGTCAGCGCATCCACCCCGCGGATATTCGCCAGCCAGGCGCTGGAGAATCCGCGCCGCTCGGCGTCGGCGACCTGCGCCCCGATCTCGGCCGGCGACCCGCCCGAGAGCAGCATGATCCCGATCTTCATACTCTCCTCCTCACCGCTGTCCAATACCGCGCCAAGCCAGTATAACGGTGGTTGCCATCTCCACTGTCGCTCGTTGAAGGGGCGCCGCCGTGACCGAGATCTTCCGCACCGACCGCCTCGTCGTCCGCCCATGGCAGGCCGGCGACCTCGACGCCGTCTACGCGATGAACCGCGACCCCGACGTCACACGCTACCTGCCCGACCACATGTCCTGCGCCACCCGCGACGAAGCCCGCGCCTGGCTGGACGCGCGTATCGCCCGCCACGATCCATCCAGCGGGCTGGGCTTCTGGGCGGCGATCGAGACAGAGACGGGGCAGACAGTCGGCGGCGCGGTGCTCGACCACGCGGCGATCGGCGACGACAACCCGGTCCAGGTCGGCTACTACTTCGCGCGGTCCGTCTGGGGCCGGGGGTACGCGACCGAGCTGACCATCGGACTGCTGCGGCACGGGTTCGGCGCCCTCGGGCTGGATCGCATCGTCGCGGTGACTATCCCGGCGAACGCCGCCTCGTGCCGCGTGCTGGAGAAGGCCGGCATGCGAAACGCAGGACAGACGATCTACCACGGCAACCAGGTGGCGCTGTACGAGCTGGATCACCCGGAGTAACGCGCGTCTGCCTGTTCGGCTGCGCAAAGTGGCGCGTGTGAGAAATCATTGACATCGACCTGACTCTCCCTATGATGAAGCTATACGTCTTCGCACCACGCATCAGGAGGCAACCATGTCTCGCATACCGATGCCTGATGTCATCGTCCTCATCCCCGGGATCATGGGCAGCGCGCTGCGGAAGGGCGGCAAGGACGTCTGGGACGTCTCGACCGGCGCGGTGCTGTCTGCGCTCTTCAGCCGGGGCGACAGCCTCCAGGAGCTGCGCCTGCCGGCCGGCAGCGATGGCCTGGACCCACAGGATGGCATCACCCCGAAGCGGCTGATGCCCGATGTCCACATCATCCCCGGCCTGTGGAAGATCGACGGTTACCGCAAGGCCAGTGACACGATCCAGGCGGTTTTCGAGGTCAGCCCCGGCGTCAACTTCGTCGAATTCCCCTACGACTGGCGGCTCGACAACCGACTGGCGGCGAAGCGGCTGCAGACCGAGCTGGGCGAAGGCCTCCTGCGTCGATGGAGGCAGGACACCAACAACCCCGACGCAAAGCTGATCATCGTCGGCCACTCGATGGGCGGGCTCGTCGCGCGCTACTACCTCGAATGCATGGAGGGCTGGCGCGACACGCGGGCGCTGCTGACCTTCGGCACGCCCTACCGCGGCTCGGTCAACTCGCTCGACACGCTGGCCAACGGCTGCTACAAAGGCCCGCGACAACTACTCGACCTGTCCGAGACGGTGCGCTCCTTCACCTCAACATACCAGCTGCTGCCGACCTACCGCTGCTATGCGGCCGGCCCGGGCAGCCCGTGGGTGCGGATCGGCGAGACCACCGGCATCCCGAACGTCGACCCCGGCCGCGCCGCCGCTGCGCTCGCCTTCCACCACGAAATCCGCGACGCGGTGACGCGCAACCAGCAGGACGACGAATACCGCCAGCGCGGCTACAAGATCTTCCCGATCGTCGGCATCGAGCAGCCGACGAACCAGTCCGGCCGGCTGACGGATGGCCGGGTGGAGCTGCTGCGCGAATACACCTACGCCGATGGCAGCGTCCACGACGATCTCGGCGATGGCACCGTGCCGCGCGCCTCGGCGACGCCAATCGAGCTGGAGGGGTCTGCCCGCGGGATGTACGCTGCCGACCGGCACGCCTCATTGCAGAACGCCGACGCCGGCCTGACGCACCTCAAGGGCGCCATCTTCGGCCTCTACGATCCGCTCGGCGAATACCTCGCCCCCGCCGTCGTCAATATCACCCTCTCGCTCGATCTCGACGATATCTACTGGACCGACGACACGATCCCCGTCCGCGTTCGGCCAAGCGTCGATGGCACTGCCATCGATGCAACCATCTCCAGCACGACCACCGGCGCTGTGGTCGTTCGCAAGACGCTCGCGCCGGCCGGCGACACCTGGCAGGAGGCAACCTTCGATCCGCTGCCACCGGATGTCTACCGCGTCACCGTCAGCGGCGGGACGGCAGTAGAGCAGGTTGCGGACATCTTCACGACACTGACCCCGCCGGCCTGAGCAAGCGAAGGAGCGTGAGATGCGGATCGAGTGGCACGTCGGCGCGACGTTCCGCTTCTTCGAAGCCAGCCAGACGCTCGATGAGATCGTCGACGAGCTTGAGGCTGCCGAGCATCCACCAGACTGGGTAATCCTGCGCCGGCCGGAAGCAGGCGCGCTCTATGCCTTTCGCCCTCGCGAGCTTGCGGCCTTCCGCTGGCGGGTGGTCGGGTCTGGCCCGCAGCCAGCGACGATCGCGCTCGATCTGCATGAAGACGACCGCAGCATCGAAGCGCCACCCGGGCAGCCGGAGTCCACCATCATCCCGCCCACCGAGGCGCGCCAGCCATCGGCGCTGCGGATCATCCAGCTTCGCTCGGCCCGGCGGGTCACGGCGATCGGCGAGATGGTCGGCTGGGAAGGTCAGGTCGCCGGGCGTTTCGAGGCGTATATTGCCGAGGCTGCCGCCATCGCGCCCGACCTCGGCCCGGCGATGGGCATCGATGACGAGCTGCCGGCCACGCTCCCCACCCCCGCTCCAGACCCGTCCGAATCGCTCGATGTCATCCTCTCCGGTGACGCGCCGAGGAAGCTTGGGGTCGGCAAGAAGGCAGTCATCGACATCCGGCTGGAGATTGCCGCGGGCGCCACCCCGCTGCCGACCGCATTGCCAGAAGTGACGATTGCGTCAACCACCGACGTCGTCGCCACCCTCTCGGTCGACGCGACGAAGGTGTCGATCGACGGGCCATACCAGCTCCGGCTTTCGCCGCCGGCTCCCAACGCCCCCAGCCTCGGCGCGTTCGCCGTCTCCGGCCGGGTGGCTGGCGCAACGACGATCGACGTGCTGTTCCAGCAGGGAATGTCCGACCTCGGCGCCCTCTCCTTCCCGGTGACGATCACCGCGTCACGACCGCGCGCCGTCCGCCAGGCTGCGCAGACGACCGCCCAGCCCCCCGCCCCGCAAGATGCCGACTACCTCGTGCTCCTGATCACCGAGTTTCCCTTCGGCGACGGACTGGTCTTCGCCTACTCCGTCTCGTCCGACGCGCTCAAGCTGGACCATGCGCCGTTCCAGTCGAAGCCGTTCGGGCGGCTGGCCGGCTCCGGCGGCACGGCCGCGCAGGGCTACGTCGACGGCATCTACACGCGCATCGAGTCGCAGGTGCTGGAGACGTACGACGACTTCGCGGTGTTCGACATCAAGCTACGGGCGATCAGCACCGACATGTCCGACCAGCTCTTCGACCCTGTCTTCGTCCGCGCCATCTGGGAGCATCGCGACGCCATCCACGGCATCAAGGTCTACTCCCGCGAGCCGTCGATCCCGTGGGAGCTCGTCCGCCTGCGCCACCCGGATACGGGCGAGGTGGACGACCGCTACCTCTGCGAATACGGGCTGGTGCGCAACCTCGGCGGCACGATGCGCCCACGGAAGATCGGCAAAGCCGCCTGGGCCTATCTCGCCGGCGAATATCCGAACAAGACGCAAGCGACGCTCTCCGAGGACGTGAGCTACCTGGCGACGACACTGCCAGGCCGCGGCATCCACCCGGCAAAGATTGACGCAACCGAAAAGGACGCGCTGCTGGCGCTCCAGGCCGGCGCGTTCGACGTGCTCCACATCGCCTGCCACGGCCAGACCGACCCGGCCAGGGCCGACGACGCCCGGCTGATCATCGGCGACCGCCAGACCGTCCGCCACGGCATCCAGCCGGTCGCGATCGACGCGCTGACCGTCCAGCAGACCGCGAACCTGAGCGCGCGGTCGCCGCTCGTCTTCCTGAACGCCTGCCAGTCGGGCCGCGAGGGATCCAGCCTGACGCGGCTGGGTGGCTGGCCGGCCGCGTTCTGGGCCGCCGGGGCCGGCGCGTTCGTCGGCGCCTCCTGGTCGGTCCACGAGAAGCCGGCCACCGCGTTCGCTCGCGCCTTCTACGACGCCCTGCTGGCCGGCGCCACCCTCGGCGCAGCCACCACCACCGCCCGCGCCGCCGCCAAGACCCTCGGCGACGCCACCTGGCTCGCCTTCCTCGTGTACGGCGACCCGGGCGCGACGATGGAGTGAGCCGGGGGGACGGCCCTCACCCCCCGCCCCTCTCCCAACCCTGGGAGAGGGGAGACGAGCGAGCAACCGGCCCGTAGGGACAGCGCCTCTGGCCTGGCCGGCGCCCTGGAGAGGGCCTACGCGGGGCCAGTCGCTGTCCCGCAGGATATCGACGAGCCAGCTCAGGTGAGCCGTATCCGTCGGCGGGTCGCGATGCAGGCGTCGGCCTCTAGGATGGCGGCCCGGTATACGTCGCGGCGAAGACGGTGTCCCTGAGCCACTTGCGGAACGCCTGATTGTCCTGAAACTGCTTGAACAGTTCGAGATGATCTGACATCAGGTCAGTGATAACGCCCTTTAGCGCCTTCTCGTGCTCAATCTCTGCGTTCTGCTTGTCGGAGTTTCTTATTGCGTTTTGATACGCTCGATTGGCGGCGACCTTGCGCGGGATCTCCTCGGCAATCAGGTAGCGAATCTTGTCGTCGTCGTGCCATTCGATATTGCCGAACAGGTCGTTGAACGTCTTGATGATGCTGCTGAGCGGCTCAATCTCCGGCTCGGGAACATAACCGCCCACTGACATCGGCACTGGCCCAATGGGGCCGTCTGCGTCGGCCAGCGCAATCGCCAGCGCTGAGCGAACCTCGACGCGGTAGCTGTCCATGTCGATCGCTTCGAGGATGCCCTTTGAGAGGTCGTCCTCCTTCGGGGCCGGCAGCTTCGGCGTCAGAAAGTTCAGGAAGATCGACAGCTTCTCCCAGCCGACGTTGGAATAGGGCAGGATCGACGACAGGAACTCGTAGGTCCGTGGGAACGCCTTGGCCTTGGCCTTGAAGTCGACCTGGCCGTCCTCGTCCAGTTCCTCATTGTAGGTCGCCACGCAGGTGTCGAGGATCGGGTCGAGCTTGTCGCGGTCTGCGCCGCCGAGGTAGCGCTCGACCAGCGCGTCGACCTGCCCCTGTTCGTAGACCTGATAGCCGTCCAGGTCGGCCTTGAGGTCGTGGAGCTTGTTCGGGTCGGTCTCCTCGCTAAGGATCGTCGTGCGGTAGTACGGCTCGAACGAGGCGCGAATCATGTCGGCGTTGTTCTGGAAGTCCAGCACGAACGTGTCGTGCTTCTGCGGGTGCGCGCGGTTCAGCCGCGAGAGGGTCTGGACCGCCTTGACACCGGATAGCGGCTTATCGACGTACATCGTGTGCAGCAGCGGCTCGTCGTAGCCGGTCTGGAACTTGTCGGCGCAGATCAGGAAGCGGTACGGATCCTCACGAATCCGCTCCTCGATCTTGCTACTCGGGAACCCGTTGAGCGACGCCTCGGTGACCTTCTCGCCCTGATATTCCGGCTCACCTGAGAAGGCGACGATCGCCCGGTATGGGCTCTTACGCTCGCGAAGGTAGTCGGTGAACGCCATGTAGTAGTCGATTGCCCGCTCGATGCTGCCGGTGACGACCATTGCCCGAGCCGCTCCGCCGATCTTTCGTCGGTCGATGACCTGCTCGTGGAAGTGGTCGACCATGATCTCGGCCTTGCTGCGGATGGCCCGATCGTGCGATTCGACGTAACGGCGTAACTTCTTCTTCGCCTTGCGAACGTCGTACTCCGGGTCGTCCTCGACCGTCTTCATCAGGCGATAGTAGCTCTGGACGGGCGTGTAGTTCTTGAGGACGTCGAGGATGAACCCTTCCTGAATGGCCTGCTTCATCGTGTAGCTGTGGAACGGACGTGGCTTGACGATACCGCTGGCGTTGTCGCGCTCGCCAAAGATCTCCAGTGTCTTGTTCTTCGGCGTTGCCGTGAACGCGAAATAGCTGGCGTTCGGCAGCATCTTGCGCGTCTCCATGATGCGGTTGATCTGGTCTTCGTAGGTGTCATCATCCTCAGCGGTCACACCCGCCAGCGCGCGATGCATCTGGGCTGCTGTGCGACCGCCCTGGCTGGAGTGCGCCTCGTCGATGACGATGGCGAACCGACGGCCGCTGTGTTCGTCGCCGATCTCGTCGAGGATGAAGGGGAACTTCTGGATCGTGGTGATGATGATCTTCTTGCCGCTGCTGATGAAGCGGCGCAGATCGCCGGATTGTTCGGCGTGGCCGACGGTGTTGCCAACCTGCGCGAACTGCCTGATCGTGTCGCGGATCTGCTTGTCGAGCACCCGCCGGTCGGTGACGACGATGATGGAGTCGAAGACCTCACCACCATCGCGCTGCAGGCCGACCATCTGATGGACGAGCCAGGCGATCGAGTTGCTCTTGCCGCTGCCGGCCGAGTGCTGGATCAGGTAGCGCCGCCCCGCTCCCCGCGCCGACACATCGGCCAGCAGCTTCCGCACGACGTCGAGCTGGTGGTAGCGCGGGAAGATCTGCCTGCGCGACTTGCGCCGGGAGCGGTCGTCCTTCTCCGCGACGATCTGGGCGTAGTTCTCGATGATGTCGGTCAGGCCGTCGCGGGTGAGGATCTCGCGCCAGAGGTAGTCGGTCTTGAGCCCGCTCGGATTCGGCGGGTTGCCGGCGCCGTCGTCGTAGCCCTTGTCGAACGGCAGGAACCACGAGCTTTCGCCGCGCAGCTCGGTCGTGAACTGAACCTGGCTGTCGTCTACCGCGAAGTGGGCCAGGCAGCGCCCGAGGTGAAACAGCAGCTCGCGCGGGTCGCGGTCGCGCTTGTACTGCTCGACGGCGTCGGTGACGGTCTGCTTGGTGAGGCTGTTCTTCAATTCGAACGTGGCGACCGGCAGCCCGTTGATGAACAGGACGAGGTCGAGCGCCAGCTGCGTCTCGTCGGCGCTGTAGCGCAGCTGGCGGGTGACGCTGAAGATGTTGGCCGCGTAGCGCGCGGCGGCCGACTCGTTGCCCGGCGAGGGCGTTCCGTAGAACAGGTCGATGTGCGCCGAGCGGTCGTCGATGCCCTTGCGCAGCACGTCGATAACCCCGCGCCGCTCGATCTCGCCCTGCAACCGCCCCAGAAACTTCCCGCGCGACGGCGTGTCCTCGGCGAGGTCGAGCCGGTCGTAGACGGCCGGCTGGGTCGGGCGCAGGAACGCCAGCAGCTTGTCCAGGTCGACGGCGTGGGCGCGGTCGTAGTCGGCCGAGTGTCCCAGCATGTAACCCGCGCCGCCGTAGGCCGGCCGTTCGTCGTTCAGCCCGCCCGATTCCGCGGTCGTTCGGTGGCCAGTCATCGTCGCGACAATCAGATCCTCAAGCCCGTGCTCGGTGGTGTCGGTCGGCATCGTCGTCCTCAGACAATCTCGATCAGTGCTTCTCCGTCGGCGAGCGCCGCCAGGATGGCCGGCAACAGCGGCTCGAACCACGCCAGCAGCTCGCGTCGCGTCGTGTTGCCGCGCCGGACCCAGACGACGGCCGGACCATCCGACGCCAGCCCCCGACGGAGGGCGAAATCCTCGTCCTTCGTCACCACGGCCGCTCCGACGCTGCGCGCGTAGTCCCAGATCTCCTGGTCGGTCGCCAAGAGCAGCCCGACGTCCGCGACGTGCTCGCCGTCATGGCCACGTTCCGCCAGCCACCGCGCCAGGGCCGGCGGGAGCTGCGCGTCGACCAGAAAGCGCATCAGGCGACGCGCAGGACCGGGTGGTCGGCCTGTTGGGCGGCGAATTCGAGCGCGGCCGTGATGTCGCCCGGCTCCAGGTACGGGTAGTCCTCGATGATCTCCTCACGGCTCGCCCCGGCCGCCAGCAGCTCCAGGACATCCTTCACTCGCACGCGCGTCCCGCGGATGCAGGGCCTCCCGCCGGCCTGCCCCGGCGCGACCGTGATGCGTCCCAGCTCGCTCATTCGAACCCCCCTTCGCCCTCCGCGTCGTCCAGCGTCTCGTCGCCGTCATCGGGTTCGTCGAGCTCGTCGTCCTCGTCCCACGCCGCGTCGCCCTCCGACAGTTCAATCCCGCGTACGTCCAGCTTGCCAGTCACGACATCGGCGATCAACCGCGTGCGGTACTCGCGGATGAGGTCGATCTCTCGTTCGATACGGCGATCGACTGCATCAGTCGATGCGTTTCGGTTTCGGTATCCAGGTACTCAGCGATGTCGCATCTGCTCTTTGTACCGGAGGACAAACCATCCGGTACCGTCGGAGCTTCTCATATCGGTCAGGTGTCTGCAAGATCGGTGTTTTCACTTCCGTACCGAGAGAACACTCCACGCTATCGCTATCATCCGGACTCAAGTGATACAGGAGATCGCGCCTACGTCGCGCTGCAGTGTGTTGCTGGGCGCATCACAGCGATGTAACGCCTTGCTGAGAGCCACAGACGGGCAACGACCCATTCCAGAACGCATGAGCGGCTGACTTCCCCACCTTCACACCACGAGCAGATCACCGTCTTGGAGTCGTATATCGGTCGTACTCACGCGGCTCGATGTCCATCATCGGCATGATCCGACGGTGTTCACGCGGTCCCACTGGACTATCGGGCGTTCCGTTAGTACGGGACAAGATGAGCGACCGGTAATTCGCTTCGACGTCGACGCATCTTGCCGAGGTGTATGCGTGTACCAATGCGCCGGCACGTCGCCGAGCCAGTCGATGCCCGACGGCTTGAGCGGCACGTGCCGGGTCGAGGCCGCGCGTCACCGCCTGGTGGATGATCGCCTGCTTCTGCTCGTTCAGCAGCTCGATCTGGCGGCGCTTGGCGCGGATGAGGCGGGTGGATTCGGCGTCACATGGTGCGTCAGGAAGCCAGCTATGGTGCACCTGTTCGGATGGGCGGAGGGCACAGGAATCGTTTGGTAGCGCTCGACTCAGTAGAGTCGATTGATAGCTCGGCTGATCCAGTGCCGAGTCCGTTCGAGATCGACTCCGATAGTGCTGCCTGCATCGCGGACCGCAACAGTGAATAGTCAGCATAGGCGTGTCAACTATCGTCGATCGGTCGCGGAACGATCGCTTTACAGCCTGGGCTAATGAGCCCAGCTCCAGCGCGCCGCTATGGCGACCTTGCCAACTGGCGCTCGCGATTCGTAGACTACGCTACCATCCGGGAACGACTGACGCTTGTACACGATGCCAGCCGCTCGATCGACAGGCTGATTGCGCTTGATCGTGAAGCGCGTTGAGGTCGGCTAACAGCTCGAGGCTGTCGTACCGACAGCGATATCACCGTCTCAGTATCCGGTTGCGTGCAATTCGGTCGTCGGTCCCGCCGAGCAAACTGCTCGATCACGAACTGTCAGCTTCTCGAGTGCGCCGGTGAGCGTGCGCGATCGCGGCCATGGCTCGTCATCGCGCATCGTACTCAGGATACGGATCGCAGCTCCAGGCTCATCGCCCGTCTCCGACTGTCACCAGCACCTGGTCGAGCAAGCCCGTCCGTCTCGCGCTCCAGCGCCTCGATGTCGGCGCGGATCTCGGCCAGCGTCCGCAGCGGCTGGGGCTTGTAGAAGTAGCGCGTGAACGAGATCTCGTAGCCCACCTTCGTCGCGTCCGGCACGACCCAGGCGTCGGGCGCGAACGGCAGGACCTCGCGCGCGATGAAGGCGTCGATGCCGCCCTCCTCCAGCAGCGGCACCTGCTCGGTGTCGCGCAGGTCGCTGTCCGGCTCGTACTCGACGATCGCCGGCCGGCCGTTGATGACGGCCTCGAAGCGACCGTGGAGCGGATCGGGCGGCGTTCCCGCGCGCCAGCACCTTGCGGATGACCGGCGGCGCGTCCTCGGCCCGCTCGGCCGTCTCCTTCAGCTCGCGGATCTCCTTGGCGCTGTAGGCGCGGCCGGGGTCGATGCCGCGCAGCCGCAGCGGGCGTTCGACCGTCACCTTCCAGTAGCCGAACGCCTCGTTCGGGAAGATCTTCGACTGCTCGTCTTCCTCGAACGCCAGGTAGCGATCGACGATACGCCGGATGTCGTCGGCGGAGAGCTCGCAGTTCTTCTTGCCCAGGTTCTTGCGCAGTGGCTGGCGCCAGCCGGTCGCGTCGATCAGCTGCGCCTTGCCGCGCCGGTGGGCCGGCTTGCGGTTGCTCAGCACCCAGATGTAGGTGGCGATGCCGGTGTTATAGAAGATGTTCAGCGGCAGCGCGACGATCGCCTCCAGCCAGTCGTTCTCGATGATCCAGCGGCGGATGTTGCTCTCGCCCTGTCCGGCGTCGCCGGTGAAGAGCGCCGAGCCGTTGTGCACCTCGGCGATGCGGCTGCCGAGCGGCGTGTTGTGCTTCATCTTCGACAGCATGTTGGCCAGGAACATCATCTGGCCGTCGCTCGTGCGGGTGACGAGGCTGTGCTCCGGGTCGCCAGCGTGGTGGACGACGAAGCGCGGGTCGTTGAGGCCGCTCTTGCCGCCCATCTTCTCCAGATCGGTCTTCCAGCTCTTGCCATAGGGCGGGTTGGAGAGCATGAAGTCGAACTCGTGTGACGGGAAGCCGTCCTGCGAGAGGGTCGAGCCGAAGCGGAAGTTCTCGGCCTCCTCCCCCTCGCCCTTGATCAGCAGGTCGGCCTTCGAGATCGCGAACGTCTCCGGGTTGATCTCCTGCCCGAACAGGTGGATCGAGACTTCCTTGTCGTGCTCATCGGCCAGCTCGGCCAGCCGCTCCTCGGCGACGGTCAGCATCCCGCCGGTCCCGCACGCTCCGTCGTAGACGAGGTAGGTGCCGGACTCGATCTGCTCGGCAACCGGCAGGAAGATGAGGTCGGCCATCAGCCGGACGACATCGCGCGGGGTGAAGTGCTCGCCGGCCTCCTCGTTGTTTTCCTCGTTGAAGCGCCGGATCAGCTCCTCGAAGATGGTGCCCATCGCGTGGTTGTCCAGCCCCGGCAGCCGGACCGTGCCGTCGCTGGCGAAGACCGGTGTCGGCGCGACGTTGATCGAGTGGTCGAGGAACTTCTCGATCAGCGCGCCCAACACCTCGGCGTCAATCAGCGTCTGAATCTGGTTGCGGAACTTGAACTTGTCGAGGATCTCCTGGACGTTCGGCGAGAAGCCATCCAGGTATGCCTCGAAGTCGGCGCGCAGTTGCTGGATGCGAGCGCGGGAACGGAGGTCGCGCAGCAGGAACGGCGACGTGTTGTAGAACGCCTGGCCGGCTGCCGTGCGAAGGGCGGAATCCTGGTTGACGAACCCGGCCGCGTCGAGTGACTTCTTCATCTCCAGCACGGCCGGCTTGGTCGGCTCCAGCACCGCGTCGAGCCGCCGGATCACCACCATCGGCAGGATCACGTCGCGGTACTTGCCGCGCACGTAGACGTCGCGCAGGACGTCGTCGGCGATCCCCCAGATGAAGTTCGTGACCCAGCTCAGGTTCCCGTTGCTCACGCCACCCCCCACGCATCACCATCGTCGTTCGCTTGCCCCAGGTCGCGCGATCATCCTAGCCCCGCCGCCCGCCGGATGCAAGCAATTCACAACTAAAGCGAAGTCCGGCGCGCAAGAGAACCCCTCTCCCAGCATTGGGAGAGGGGCAGGGGTGAGGGCCAGCCCTCCTACCCCACCAGCAGCGTCATCGGCGCTTCCAGCAGGGCCTTGAGCTTCTGCAGGTAGCGCGCGACTTCGGCGCCGTCGGTGAGGCGGTGGTCGGCGGACATTGTGACCTTCATGATCGTCTCGGGCTTGAACTTGCCCTTGTCCGCGTTCCAGACCGGCTGGGCCTTCGCCGCGCCGATGGCGAGGATGGCGGCCTGCGGCGGGTTGATGATCGCGATGAACTCCTCCACCCCGAACATACCGAGGTTCGAGGTCGTGAACGTCCCGCCGTGGTACTCCTCCGGCTTCAGGCCACCCTCGCGGGCCCGCCTGGCCAGATCCTTGGTCAGCCGGGCGATTGCGCCGAGCGACTTCTCGTCGGCGCTGGGGACGAACGGCGAGATCAGCCCGCCCTCGATGGCGATCGCGATCCCGACATCGATGTGGTCGTGCAGCTCCATCTGGCCGTTGTTCCAGGCGGAGTTCAGCACCGGGAAGTCGCGCAGCGCCAGCGCGGCAGCCTTGACGATGAGATCGTTGACCGACACCTGGCTGGCTTCGTCGAGATCGCCGTTGACCTGCTTGCGCAGCTGCAGCGCCTTGTCCATGCCGATCGCCATCGTGACGTAGAAGTGCGGCGCTTCCTGGAAGGACTGGCTCATCCGCTTGCCGATCGTCTGGCGAATGCGCGGCAGATCCTTCAGCTCGCCGCCGACGGTCGGAATCGGCTCGGCAGCCGCAGCTGCGACGGGCGCCGGCGCGGGGGCCGGGGCGACGGGGGCTTGCGTCGGAGCGGCCTGCGGCATCGGCTTCGCGCCGGTCAGGTACGGGTCGACGTCGCGCTTGACGATGCGGCCCTGCGGACCAGTGCCACGAACCTGGGAGAGGTCGATTGCGTGCTCGGCGGCGAGGCGACGAACCAGGGGTGACGCGCGGATGCGCTCTCCCGGCTCGTGGCTCACGACCTGGGGCGCTTGCGCGACCGGCTCGGCGATAGCTGGCGCTGCCGCAGCGACGGGCGCGGCTTCAACTACAGGGGCCGGCGCAGGCGCAGGGGTTGGCGCGGCGGCAGCCGGCGGCGCGGCCTGCGCGGCGGTCTCGACCTCCGGGATCACCTCGTCGGCCCCGCCGATGATCGCGATTGGCTCGCCGACCGGGACGGTCTGCCCCTCGGTGATGAGCGTCTTGCGCAGCACGCCGCCCTCGAACGCCTCGATCTCGATATTGACCTTGTCGGTCTCGATTTCGGCGATCGCCTCGCCGCGCGCGACCGGGTCGCCGACGTTCTTCAGCCAGCGCAGCAGCGTCCCGGCATCCATGTCGTAGCCCATCTGGGGCATGACGACCGTCTTCGCCATCTTGCTTGCCTCTCCCCATTCCCCGTCTGCGGGGTCCGTCAATCTATCAATTCAATCTCCCCCCTCTCCTCGCGAGGAGAGGGGGCAGGGAGCCCTCTGGGCAGCGGTGAGGTTACGCCAGCGCCTGCTTGGCTGCGGCGACGACCTCGTCCTTGCCAGGAATGACCAGCCGTTCAAGGTTCCGGGCATACGGCATCGGCACCTCGATGCTGCCGACGCGGCCGACTGGGGCGTCGAGATAGTCGAACGCGTGCTCCTGGACGGCGGCGGCGATCTCTGCGCCGAGGCCCATCGTGCGCCACGACTCTTCGACGATCACGCAGCGGCTGGTCTTCCTGACCGACTCAATCACCGTCTCGGTGTCCAGCGGGCGCAGGACGCGCATGTCGATCACCTCGGCGGAGATGCCCTGCTCGGCCAGCTCCTCGGCCGCGCCGAGAGCCAGGTAGAGGCCGCGCGACCAGGAGACGAGGGTGACGTCGGTCCCTTCGCGGCGCACCTCGGCGCCCTCCAGCGGCAGTGTATAGTCGCCGGCCGGCACCAGCCCGCGGTTGCGGTAGATCAGCGAATGCTCGATGAATACGACAGGGTCGTTGCCGCGAATGGCCGACTTGAGGAAGCCCTTGGCGTCCTTCGGGGTGGCCGGCATCACGACGCGCAGGCCGGGGATGTGGGCGAACCAGCCCTCGAAGGTCTGCGAGTGTGTCGCGCCGAGCTGCCCCCAGCCGGAGGCGGTGCGGACGACGATCGGGGCGGTGAACTTGCCGTCGAACATATAGTGGATCTTCGCGGCGTGGTTGACGATCTGGTCGATCGCCAGCAGCGAGAAGTTGATCGTCATCAGCTCGACAATCGGCCGCAGGCCGGCCATCGATGCGCCGACTGCCATCCCGACGATGCCCAGCTCGGCGATCGGGGTGTCGATGACGCGCTTGCGTCCGTATTGCTCCTGAAAGCCGCGGGTGACGACGTAGGATCCCCCATAGGCCCCGATGTCCTCGCCCATCAGCAGGACGTTCTTGTTGCGATCCATCTCCTCGGTGATTGCTTCGCGCAGCGCGTCGCGATAGGTGATCTCGCGCTCGCCCTGTTCGTTCTGGGCGACGGCCTCCTGGGCCCTGCGTTGCATATCCTCCAGCTCAGCCAGCGTGCTTGCCACGGTGTTCCTACTCCGTTTCGATCGCTCAAAGGTCGAAGCCAGCGACGGCCGGCCGCGCTAGTACTCGTCCGCGTAGACAAAGTCCCGCAGGGTCGATGGATCCGGCCAGGGGCTCTTGTCGGCAAACTCGACCGCCTCGTCGACAACCAGCTCGATCGCCGCGTCGATGCTGTCGAAGTCGGCCTGCGCGGCCTTGTCGGCCTGCAACAGGCGCTCGCGGTACAGCGAGATCGGGTCATCGGCGCGGTGCTCCTCGATCTCGTCCTTGTCCCGATATGTCTCCGGGTCGGCGAGCGAGTGGCCGCGGAAGCGATACGTCATCGCCTCGATAAAGTAGGGACCGTTGCCGGCCGTGCAGTATTCCCGCGCGCGCTGGGTGGCTTCGTACATCGCCAGGACATCCTGTCCGTCGATGATCTCGGACGTGATCCCCAGCCCGGCAGCCTTGGTGGCCATCTGCGGGACGGCCGAGTGATATTCGCTGGCGGTGCCCATCGCATAGAGGTTGTTCTCGCAGAGGAAGACAACTGGCAGCTTCCAGAGTGAGGCCATGTTGAGCGCCTCGAAGAACGCGCCGCCGTTGGTTGCCCCATCGCCGAAGATGACCACGGCGATCCCGTCGATCTCCTGGTACTGGAGCGCCAGTCCGATGCCCGCGCCGATCAGAATATGGCCAGAGACGATCGCATAGCCGCCCCAGAAGTTTCGCTCGGGGTGGATCAGGTGCATCGAGCCGCCGCGTCCGCCGGTCGTGCCAGTCGAGCGGCCGAACAGCTCCGCCATAACGGCGTTCGGGTCGGACCCGATCGCCAGGGCGTAGCCGTGGTCGCGATAGTGGGTGATGAGGTGATCCTGCTGGCGCATGGCGTGGATCGCGCCGACGGCGACAGCTTCCTCTCCGATATAGAGGTGGAGGAACCCGCCGATCTTGGCGAAGGCGTACTGTTCGGCCGAGTGTTCCTCGAACCTGCGGATGAGGACCATCTGGCGGTAGAGCTCGAGTAGCTCGTCCTTGCTCATCGAGCCGAGGGCCACGTCGCCAGCCCGTACGGCCGGCTCAGCCTTGCTAGCCATGCCACGTCCTTTCACCCGGTTCGCCCGGTTGGTTCCTGTTGTCGTGTCCGCATTGGCCGGCGCGGATCTGGCCGTTGTGCCCTGCTTGTTGGGCGATGATCGCGGCAACCCGTCCAGCCTTCCGATACCTCCGCGGCGCTCGCCTCGCGACCTTGTGAATCGCGTAACAATAGCGCCAGACATGGCTGGTTTCGCGTGTCACTCCCCCGATCCCAGCCAGGATGTCGGCTGCGCAACGGCGCTCCGCCATCTCCCCACCGATTGTACGCCACCGATTCCAGACGGGTCTATGGCTGGCCTGAATTGGCCGATCTGCCGATCATCCAAATCGGCGGCCGGCCACCCCGATACGCACCGAATCGGCGGCGCTGAGCATGGATCGTGCCGAACCGGACGAGACGCAGGGTCAGGTTGACGGAAAACGAGTTACGACGTCTGGCGCACGGGGATGGAAGGCGATGACAGGTTCACGACTTCCATGAGTATCGTCGGAACCTCGGTGGTGGTTCGGCAAGGTCGAAAGACCCAAAGACCCTTACTGCCCAGATTGTTAACGGCGTCACACCAGCGCTTGGCCGCTTCGTACTTCTGCCGGTCTTGCTCGTCCTCATATCCCTTGACTTCGAGAAGCAGGTGCGCCCCGTTGTCGAGCGTGACGACGAAGTCGGGCAGAAAGTGATGCTGGGCGCCCGCGAAGTCGTAAGGGATGGTCAGGTCGAGGTGGTCGTTTCGGGCATAGGTTCGCACGAGCGACGACGTCTCTAGTTGGAACGCGACGGACGCCTCCCAGGTCGTCGTATCGAGGACGACGTGGCTGATATGGCTCTTGATCGTCCCGCGCACGTCCCTGCCGGTGCGGAAGGAGACCTCGTCGGTCGAGCCAGTCGGCCGGAAGCGTTCGATGCGTGGCAGCAACTTCGCTGAGCCGTCGTCGCTGACAGGACGGATCGCCGTGCCGAGACGGCTAACGATCGCCTCGACGTAGGTGAGTAGGCCAATCTCGCGCTGGTCGGCCCCGTTGAAGCGCACGCTCCGGCGGACATAGGTACGGACGATCGCGAGCACCTGAGGAAAGAGCAGGTGACGAGCGCGGAATCGGAACTCGTCGCGAGTAACCATCTGTTCGGTGACGAGACGCGCGATCTCGTATTCGATCTCCTGGAGTCGGACGGATTCGTAGAACTCCTGGCGTGTCTGCGTCACCGGCTCGCCGACCCCGTGCAGCGCAGTGCCGCCTGTTTCGTAGCCCACTCTCGCTCGGGCGATGACAGTGGTCGGCTCGACCGAGGGGGTAACGCTGATCGGCTCGACGTCGGCCAGATTCACGGCGATCTTGTCGGTGGCCGCAAATACGAACCCGTCGACGCGAGGGAACTCGATCTTGAGGTGCTCGCGCTCCTTGAGCGCCTGAATCAACGTGGACGGCTTCGGCGCTGGCGGCGGGCCTGCCGCGCGCTTCTTAATTGGGATGACTTCGAACGGGATGCCATAGACATCAACGTATTCCTCGTTCATCGGGACGCCGTCTTCGTCGAGGTCGAAGTCGTACGAGGACCGCCGCAATCCGCGTCCGACGACCTGCTCGCACAGGAGCTGCGAGTCGAACGCCCGTAGCCCGAGTATCTGAGTGACGTTGTTCGCGTCCCACCCTTCGGTCAGCATGCCGACTGAGACGACGCAGCGGACATCCGCGCCGGGCTCTTCCAGCTTGCCAACGGTCGAGACTTTACGCCGCAACTCCTCGGCGGCAACGGCCTTATTGGATGAGCCTTCAGCAAAGTCCGCGTCGGCCAGCAGCTTCGAATCGATCCGCAGCGTGTTCTCCTCGCCGGGTTCGTTTCGCAGCCGCTCCAGCGCTCCCTTGCCGTCGTTCGCGATGTACTCGTAGACAACCTTCGAGATGTCGGTGTTGTCGCAGACGACGATCATGCACGGAGGTACTGCATAGCCGCTGCCCGCCCATGCATCGGCGTTGGCGACCCAGAGCCCGGCCAGTTGCTGGAGTGCGCCTTCTGCCTCGCGAAGGACTGCTTCTGGCTTCGGTTTGCGCCGAGCAGTACCGCGCTCTGCCGCTGGCAGGTTGTCCATGATCCATTTCCAGAGCCGGAAGTAGCGCGGCTCAGGTGCTCCGGTGTCGTCGGCCACCGGCACGCGCGGGATCTTCACGATCCCCGACTCGATCGCGTCCACTAGGCCGAAGTCGGACACGACCCACGGGAACGGCGTGCTCTCCTCGTAGCCGCTGCCCTTGATGTAGAACGGGGTTGCCGACAGATCGAGGCAGAAGTTGATACCGCGCACGCTCTTGATCCGGTCGATGCCGGAGACCCAGACGGTGGCTTCCTCCTTGTCACGACGTAGGGCGTTCTTGTCCTCTGCCGACAGCCCGCTGAGCTTGTCGTCCTCCTCGTCGAGCGGCCTGGGACGATAGGCGTGGTGTGCCTCGTCATTGATGACCAGCAGGTTGTTGCGGCTGCCAAGGTTGCGCAGGACTCGTGAGCAGAACGCCGCGTCGCTCTCGCGGCCGCGCTGGACCACACCTCGCCGGCCGCTGTCGTCGGCGATCGCCAGCGCGTGCCAGTTTGTAATGTGGATGCGCGCCTGGCCGAGGTCGGCGAGCAGACCGGCCGGGACGAGGTCGAAGCGTTCGTAGTAGTTGCCCCGCGCGCCGGGGATGAGCGCGCGCTCCGGCTCCTGCCCATCCAGCGTCAGGTCGCGTGGCGCGCCGCCGAGCCGCTCCTTGATTGTAAGGTTCGGGCAGAGAATGAGGACAGCGTCCGAGTACCGGTTCGATCGCGACCCGTGGACCTTGTTCAGCACCGACCAGGCGATGACCATCGCCATGACGACCGTCTTGCCGCTGCCGGTCGCCATCTTGGCGCAGTAGCGAGTGAGCGGGCCGTAGCCGCGCTCGACGCTGTCCGGATCGGCGGGAACGTCGGTCGGAACCCGGTTCGCCATCCGGCGGCCGGCCTCCGTCTCTGTCAGCCAGACGATCGTCTCGGCTGCCTCGCGTTGGCAGAAGAAGAGCTGCCGCTCCCGCTCCGACTGCTGCCAGTGCTCTAGCAGCCGTTTGGTGATGCTCGTCGCGCCTGGATAGCCTTGCTCGCGCCAGCGCCCGACGCGCTCGCGAATCTCATTGACGATCTCCAGCTGGACGAAGGTCTCGTCGGCCAGCATCGACATTTGGGCCGATGCCTCGCGCGCCCGCGATGGATCGCGGTAGTAGTAGCCAGCAGGCCGCCGACCCGGAGCGACGCGCGGCAGGCCGGTATCCTGCTCATAAAGCCAGTAGCGCTTGGGCTCGCGAAAGGGATTGTTCAGGATCGGTTTGTCGACGGCAAGGCTCATCGGGTGGCCTCGCGTTCGCTGTAGCCGGCTTGCTGATCGAGATGCAACACGCGCATGACCTCGTTGCCACGCTGATCGATGACCTTGGCGGCAACGCGCTTGTGTTCGCCCGGCAGGAATGACAACGACGTCGTACTCGTCAGTTGCTCAAACCGATCAGCGTCGAGCGTGCCCTTTAGCGCACGCTCCAGCTTCTCCCACGCGTTCGAGTTGGGGAACGATGCCTGGCAGATCGCGAACGTGCGTCCGTCGTAATCGGTGTCCAGGAACCAGGCGGCGACTTGCTCAGCGCGCGCCGAGGCGACGGTGCCGTCGAGTGGGTTGTAGACATCGACACCACGCAACTCGACCGTGTATAGCCCGTCCTCGCCCGCATGCAGCCGGACATCTGGCTCACCGAAGACGGCAAAGAGTTGCGAATTGGCTGTTGTCTTGAGCAGGCTCTCGCCGCGCGCGTCGGTCATGATGACGTCCGGGCGGATCTGCGACATCAGCGCGGTGAGGTTCGGGTGCCGCATTTCGCTGATCGCCTGCTGCGCCTCGGCCTGGAAGCCGAAGCCGGCAAAGACAATTGCATCGTAGCCACCTCGGCGGGCGGCGTACAACCCATCCTCCACCTGTCGGGCGGAAACCGCGCCGTTTTGCGGGCCAAACGAGATGGCCACGCGTCCGAGCGCACTGTCGGCGCTGGCCTCGCCTTCGGCGTGGATGACGCCGCCGGAGACGGGTCGGAGATCGTCGAGGGTCAACTTCTTGTTATTGGGGAACGTGATGCCGTCTTGGCCCAGCAGGTCGATGAGCCGGTCGATGACCGCACCGTCGTCGTTGGCGTCGCTGAGCGCGTTGCTTTCGATGCTGGCGATGATGTCGTCGCCGGGTTCGGGCGCGCCGCCGATCGGCGATTCCATCTGAACCGACAGCACAGCCGGTGGGATTGCTTCGACAGTGAACGGGCCGGACACGCGCACGAAGTCGTTGTCAATCTCCGGCTGGTCGTACAGCGTTTCCTGTTCGGCGTCCTCAGCGATGATCGCGTCAATCTCGCGCTTCTGGGCCAGCCTGAGTTGCCGGATATCTTCAGATTCAGGATTTGCCCCCCCCGCCAGAAGTGCGTCGATCTTCGCCTTGTACTTTTCAGCGACAGGGTCGATGCGCGTGTTCTGCGCGATCGACTTGAGCATGATGTGCGGAACTGTCTTGTAGATGAACCCGCCATCCACTCCGTCTTCGGCGTTCGCGAGCCGGTAATACGGGAAAGCTCGCTGTCATCAATCGTTGTCGAGCCAACGACAGCGCCACGCGGCTGGTGTCGATGGTGATCCAGCGCCGCCCCCACTGCTCCGCGACGTAGGCGGTCGTTCCGCTGCCGCAGGTTGGATCGAGCACGAGGTCGCCAGGATCGGTGGTCATGAGGAGGCAGCGGGCGATTACGGACGTATGCGGTCTGTACGACGTAGACCTTCGGGTCGGAACTAGAAAAGCCTGCACTTCCCGTATCTGTCCAAGCGTTAGTCATCGGTGTGGCAGGAAAGTCATCAAGGTAGCGTTTGTAGTTGAGCTGGGATGCCAAGGCCTACCAAGTCGTCCTGCAGCCGCGAAGCCTATCTAATCCTTTTGGATTAGTCGTCTTCCAATCGCTCGATGGGCACCGCAGTCGTATCTTGACACCTTCAGTAAGTACGTAGTAACGTTCGTCTGGATTACCAGGGTCCTGAGAAGCTACGAAGCTCACGCCGAAGCACTCGTGCTCCTTCAGGAAAGCGAGTTGGGATTGGCATACTCTTCTGACCTTATACGTACGTAGCGTCTCGTCTGGTACTTCGACGTCGCACTATAGCATCGTTGAAGGTGCCCAACACCTGTCGGCAACCATAACTGACAAGTACTTGACTGCGGTGATCGTCTCTGGCGTACCAAAGCAGGTAGTCGAACGTGCCATCGCTCAGAATTGCTCGACGCGGTGGATGCTGTCTTAGCAAACGGATATGAGGCGGCAGAAATTCTCCGCACCAAACACCTCGTCCAGCACCGCCCGCACGCGATGCACGTTCTCATCGGAGATCTGGACGAAGATGCTGCCTGAGTCGGTGAGGAGTTCGCGGGCAACCCGCAGGCGGTCGCGTATGTAGGTCAAGTAGGAGTGGATGCCGAGCGTCCAGGTATCGCGATATGCCTTGATCATCTCCGGCTCGCGCGAGAGGGAGGCGTCGTCCTCCCTGACGTCGCGCTGGTTGATGCGTGGCTGGAAGTTGCTGCTGTACTTCACGCCATAGGGCGGGTCCATGTAGATCATCTGGACTTTGCCGGCCATGCCCTCGCGTTCCAGCAGCGAGTTCATGACGACGAGCGAGTCGCCCAGAATGAGGCGGTTCGCCCAATCGACATCGTGCTGATAGAACTTCACCGCTTCGCCGAGCGGCAGTTGCGGATCGGAGAACAGGCCGAGCTGCTTGACCTCCGGGCGACGAACAGCGTCGATGATCGCCTGTGTCGAGATGCGCTCGTGGACGTGGAGCGAGACGGTTTCGACATCAACGCCCGCTGCATCAGCGACCTCGATGCTCTCCAGCCCCGGCTTGCCGGCCCAGATGAGCTGCGGCGAGAGGTGTGGGTCGTAGGCGTACTGCCGCGTCTGCGGCTCCTGGAGGGCCGGCTCGTAGCCGGCCAGCCCGATCGGCGGGTTGTTCTTCCGCGTCTCGTCATACCGATACGCGCTGACCAACTTCTCCGGCTTCTTCACCATCGTCGCCCCCTCGCCCGACTGAAGCTGACATCTTCGCCTATCCTAGCGCAGACGCAAGGATGGCTCCAGCCTCCCCCGAGCGCGCAGGCTGCCCACCCACAGCGTTCACAGCCGACCGAAGACAACGCTTCGCTGCAGGATCCACCCCCGGCGCGACGTTCGGCGCCACCGAGACACCCTCCCCCGCAGGGAAGGAGGGGGTCTCGTGCTACGCTATTCCTCGGAGTGAATCGGGGGTGGCGATGGCGCGGGTCATCCTGATCGTTGTTGCGGTGGTTTTGACCATCTGGCTGCTTGGCGCGGTTGTTGGTCTGCTGAGCCGCGTGCTGCTGGTATTGCTGGTCGTCGTCGTGCTGGTGCTCGTTCTCCGCACGCTGACGGGCGAGCGACGGCCGTAAGCGCGAACAGGCAGCCCCGAGTGTCTTGACGTGCGAGCGCTCGCCAACGATCATCCGCCGGGCGGTAGACGTTGGGAGAGGGGCGGGCGCGTGCGCGAGGGGGTTGTCAGCATCGGCGAGGACCGGACGGTCTTTCTGACTCTCTGCCTTGCAACGTCGCTCAGCGTCCTCACATCGCTCTCGCTCTCGCCGTTCCTGCCAGCGATCGGCGGGGATCTCAACACCTCGACAGCCCTGCTCGGCCAGGCGGTGATGGTCTCCTCGCTGGTCGGCGGGATCGTCGGGCTGGCGATCGGCCCGTCGGCCGAGTGGCTCGGCTACCGCCGCTTGCTGTTGCTTGGCCTGATCGCGCTGGTGATGTGCAACGTCGGAATTGCGCTGGCCCCCGCGTTCGGCTTCCTCGTCGCGGCCCAGCTGCTGAGCGGGCTCAGCGCGGCGACGATCTCGCCGATGGCGTTTGCGATCGCGGGGATCCGCTACCATGGCGATGTCCGCCGTCAGGTGATCAGCAGAATGTTCGCCTCGGCCTCGGTCGCCAGCATCGTTGGCTTCCCGATTCTGACCTTCATCGCGAGCCAGTCGTCGTGGCGCTGGTCGTTTGTGGCGCTGGCGTTCATTGCTGTGGCCGGCCTGGTGTTCACCGCTGCCACGCTCGATGCCGATGTCATCTCCGCCCACGAGCCGTTGCGGCTCCGCGCGCTGCTGGCGACCTATGTCCCGCTATTGCGGCACCCACCGGTTGCGCTCGTGTACGCCGCCCAGTTCTGCCGCGGCGTTGCCTGGACGGGATTGCTGACCTACATCGGCGCGTTTCTGGTCGAGCAGATGGGGCGATCGCTGCAGGAGGCCGGCCTGATCTGGCTGGCGCTTGGGCCTGGGTTCATGACTGGCAGCCTGCTGGTCAGCGGGCCTCTGCGCCATATTCCGGCGCGGCGCACGTTCTTTGTCACGGTTCTGGCGATGGGGGCGTTGATCGCGGTCGTCTTCGTTGTCCAACCACCGATTCTGCTGACATGGGCAACGCTGCTGGGCGCGGCGTTCTTTGGCGGAATCGCCGAGGTGACGGCGGTGACGATCATGTCTGGCGAAACGCCGACCACACAGGGGACAACGATGGCGCTCAACTCGTCGATCACCCGCTTTGGCACCGCGGTCGGCGCACTGACCGGCGGCCTGCTGCTGGCGGTTGGCAATTATTCGGCGCTGGGGTTGGGCCTCCCGCTCGTTGCGCTGGCTGCGGCGTTGGTCTGCATGGGGTCCGGTCGGGGGACGACGGCAGGACGTGCTGTGCGCGAGGGCATCGCGTAGAGACAGATCCCTGCCAGCTCCGCCCCATGCCGGGGCAGGCGCGAGCCGATTCGTCAGCGCTTCGCGTTTGCCGGGCAGCTCACCCAGGAGAGCCGCAGTTACCGGTGGCATCCGTGCGCTCGTTTGCCAGTCCGGCGGCGTCTGCCACCCTCTGGAGCGGACGCCCTGCCCGCGATAGCTGACATAACCGGCTCGCGTCTGCCCGGGCTGCCTCGCTTGCCGTCACCCCTGCCCCGCGCACCGGCCGAGCATCGCGCGGATGGCATCAGTCTCGGTTGGGCCGGAGCCAGCGACCATGCGGCGGTGGGCGTCGCAGCAGGAGCCGTCGTTGGCCGGCCTCGCCAGGCCAACGGCCACCCACTGAGTCGCGGCCGGCTGGGTCAGGTAGTACTCAACCAGGCAGTTGCCAGTGTCCAGGCACATCTCGAAGTGATCGGGGTTGGGACTCGTGATCGTTGCAGACATGGCGTTGTTCCTTTCCTGCCTCCAGGTCCGCCTTCCTCAGCCATCATGCGCCGTCGACCAGGCATATTCATTGCGCTGGGGCAAACTCGGGAGGCCAATTCGTGCGATGATCGGCGTGTGTCGCGGGTTCTTGTGAGGAGGGACGATGGTTGATGGACGGCGCAGGCCGCTAAAGATCGGGTTCGGGCTGCCGGATTCGGAGGATGCTCGGACGGGAACGACGGCGTCGTGGCGCGAGATCGCGGCGGTGGCGCTGCGCGCGGAGGCGGCCGGCTTCGATTCGGTCTGGGTCCAGGACCATCTGCTCTTCCGGCTGGCAGACGGCAAGACCGAAGGTGTCTGGGAGTCGTTCTCGATGCTCTCTGCGCTAGCCGCCATCACCAGCCGCGTCGAGGTCGGCACGCTGGTGACCTGCACGTCGTTCCGCAACCCTGCGCTGACGGCGAAGATCGCCGACACGATCGACGAGATCAGCGGTGGCCGCGTGATCCTCGGGCTCGGCGCTGGCTGGCACGAGCCGGAGTATCGCGCGTTCGGCTACCCCTTCGACCACCGCGTGTCGCGCTTCGAGGAGGCGCTGCAGATCATCCACGGGTTGTTGCACGACGGTAAGGTCGATTTCGAGGGACGCTACTATCAGGCACGAGACTGCGCCCTGCACCCACGCGGCCCGCGCAAGCACGGCCCGCCGATCATGATGGGCACGACAGGCGAGCGGATGCTGGGGCTGACCGCCCGCTACGCCGATAGCTGGAACGTCTACTTCTCGCGCACTGGCAATACGCCGGAGGGGATGCTCCCGCTGCTGGAGCGAGTCGACGCGGCCTGCGAGGCAGCCGGCCGCGACCCAGCCACGCTGGCCCGCTCGGCGACCGTCTACGTCGATTTCACCGGGTCGGCCGGCAGCGCGTCGTCGGTCAATCCGACCGGCGTCCCGCCGATCAGCGGCGAGCCGGAGCAGATTGCCGACGCGCTGCGTCGATACGCAGATCTCGGCGTCTCGCACGTGCAGGTCTACACCGAACCGCTGAACATCGAGGGTGTCGAGCGCTTTGTTCCGGTGCTGGAGGCGCTGGATCGAGGGTAGATCAGTCCAGACGCGCCGCGTCGAGTGGCTGAGCCGCTCTGGCTCGCTCATCGGGTGTTCCTGTCGGGATGTCGGGAGTGCGGTCTCCTACCCAACTGGCCGATACTCGCCCCACTCGGCGCGCAGCGCGTTGCAGATCTGACCGAGGGTCGCGCCAGCCAATAGCGCCTCGCGCATGACAGGCAGCAGGTTGTCGGTCGCGCTAGCCGCGGCGCTGACCCTCGCCAGAACGTTGTCGACCTCTGGGGACGCGCGCTCTGCCTTGTAGTGCGTGGTGCGGTCGATCTGGCGCTGGACGAGCTCGCGGTCGATGTGGTGCAGCGGGACGCCAGCTTCCTCCTCCTCGCGCTGGTAGTTGACGCCGACGATGACCCGTTCGCCGCTGTCGACCGCCTCCTCCCACCGGTAGGCCGTCTCGGCGATCTGGTCCTGCATGAAGCCGCTCTCGATCGCTGCGACCGCGCCGCCCATCGACTCAACAGCGTCCATCAGCTCGTATGCCCGCCGCTCGATCTCGTCGGTGAGCGCCTCGATGGCGTAGGACCCGGCCAGCGGGTCGGCCGTCGTCGATCACGCCTGCCTCGTGGGCGATAATCTGCTGCGTTCGCAGCGCCAGCGTCGCCGCCTCGGTCGGTCGGCAGCGAGAGCGCCTCGTCGTAGCCGTTAGTGTGCAGCGACTGCGTCCCGCCCAGCACTGCCGAGAGCGCCTGGATCGCGACGCGGACGACGTTGTTGAGCGGCTGCTGGGCGGTCAGCGTCGAGCCGCCCGTCTGGGTGTGGAAGCGCAGCGTCAGCGACTTCGAGTCGCGCGCGCCGAAGCGGTCGCGCATGATCGTCGCCCACATCCTGCGCGCTGCGCGGTACTTGGCGACCTCCTCCAGGAAGCCGTTGTGGGCGTTGAAGAAGAACGACAGGCGCGGGGCGAAGTCGTCGATTGCGAGGCCGGCGTCAATCGCAGCCTGGACGTAGGCGACCCCGTTGGCCAGCGTGAAGGCGACCTCCTGGACTGCTGACGAGCCGGCCTCGCGGATGTGGTAACCGGAGATCGAGATCGTGTTCCAGCTCGGCAGCGCCTCCGCGCAATAGCGGAAGGTATCGGTGACGAGCCGCATCGACGGGCGTGGTGGGAAGATGTAAGTGCCGCGGGCGGCGTATTCCTTGAGGATGTCGTTCTGAATCGTCCCGCCCAGCTTCGACAGGTCGGCCCCCTGCTCCTCGCCGACGATCTGGTACATCAACAGCAGGACCGAGGCGGGCGCGTTGATCGTCATCGAGGTGGTGACGCTGTCCAGCTGGATGCCATCCAGCAGACGTCGCATGTCGTCGAGCGTCGAGATCGAGACGCCGACCAGGCCGACCTCGGCCTGCGCGCGTGGGTCGTCGGCGTCCAGCCCCAACTGGGTCGGCAGGTCGAAGGCGCACGGAGAGCCCGGTCTGCCCGCGTTCGAGCAGCAGCTTGAAGCGCGTGTTCGTCTCCTCGGCTGAGGAGAACCCGGCATACTGGCGCATCGTCCAGAGCCGGCCGCGATACATCGTCGGGTACGGCCCGCGTGTGTAGGGGAACTCGCCGGGATCCGGCGCTGGCTCGCTGGCGATGTCGGCCGGCCGATAGACCGGCCTGATCTCGATCCCCGAGGTCGTCACCCGCTGGTCGGTCTTCTTGCTGGTGCTCATGCCGCCCGCCTCCTGTCGCGTCCTGTTGCCGCGGGGAGCGTACCATCGGGATCGACAGTGGCATAGCACTCAGCGCTCCGGCTGGCATAAAGCGTCAAGGTGGCAGCCACCCTGCGTCTTTGTCATCTTGAGCCGCAGCGAAAGATCTCCCCCACGTTCGACCCATTCCACCGGAGGAGAGATTCCTCGCGTGCGCGCTCAGAATGACAACGAGCGGGGGATGCTGCCACCCCGTGTCTTTGTCATCTTGAGCCGCAGCGAAAGATCTCCCCCACGTTCGACCCATTCCAACGGAGGAGAGATTCCTCGCGTGCGCGCTCAGAATGACAACGGGCGGGGGATGCTGCCACCCCGTGTCTTTGTCATCTTGAGCCGCAGTGAAGGATCTCCCCCACGTTCGACCCATTCCACCGGAGGAGAGATTCCTCGCGTGCGCACTCAGAATGACAACGGGCGGGGGATGCTGCCATCCCGTGTCTTTGTCATCTTGAGCCGCAGCGAAAGATCTCCCCCACGTTCGACCCATTCCACCGGAGGAGAGATTCCTCGCGTGCGCGCTCAGAATGACAACGGGCGGGGATGCTGCCATCCCGACGCGTTACGCTTGTCGATGCGCTGCGCCCGCCGCGTCGCTACTCCACGCTCGCCCGGTCCACCAGCTCGGTCAGCACCCCGGCGCAGGCGCGCGGGTGGACGAACGCGATCAGCCAGTCGTGCAGGCCGCGGCGAGGCTGACGGTCGATCAGCTCGACGCCGGCTGCCGCCAGCTGGTCGAGCGTGGCCGGCAGGTCGTCGACGAGGTAGGCGATGTGGTGGACGCCGGGGCCGCGTGCGTCGAGGAATCGGCCGATTGGCGAGTCGTGCTCGATCGGCGCGAGGATCTCGACCCAGCTCTCGCCGGCCCGCAGCGCGGCGATGTCGGCGTTCTGCTCGGCCACCCGCGTCACCTCGCCGCCGGTGAATCCCAGCGCGCGGTACTGCTCGACGGCAACCGTGATGTCGCGAACAACGATGCCGAGGTGATGGATCGGGCCAGGGGCGACGCTTGCGGCCTCGACGTGGTTTGGTGACTGCTGGCTCATTGTAGCGTGCGTCTCGGCCACGTGCCGGCGTTCCTCTCTGTGCGCCGAAGCGGTCACGCCCGCGCGGCGTCGCGAATCGACTGATTCTCGAAGTAGGTCCGCAGGATGCTGTTGGCAATCGGGCCGGAGTAGACCGATCCCGCGCCGCCGCCGGAGATCATCACCGCGACGCAGATCTCGGGGTTTTCGAACGGCCCGAATGCGGTGAACCAGGCGTGCCCCTGCTTGTACTTGCCCTCGATTGCCTCGCCATACTCGGCGGTGCCCGACTTCGCGCCGATCTCGATCCCCGGCACATCGACCTTGCCCATGCCTGTGCCTTCTGTCACCGTCCGGCGCATTCCCTCGCGAACCGTCGCCAGGTGTTCGGCGGCGATCCACGGGTCGTTCGGGCCTTTGTCGATCGTCATGTCGTTGATCATCTCGGGCTGGAACGTGCGGTCGACGACGCCATCCTCGCGGATGAGGTCGCGGATCAGTCGCGGACGAAAGAGCTTCCCGCCGGCCGCGATCGACGCGGTGCTATTGAGCAGTTGCAACGGTGTGCAGAGCAGATGTCCCTGGCCGATTGACATATTAATCGTGTCACCAATCGACCAGTTCTGGTCGAGTGTCTGGAAGAGCCACTTGGGGTTGGGGACGATGCCATCCGCTTCGCCGGCCAGCTCGATGCCGCTCGCGCGACCGTAGCCGAACACTTTCGTCATGTACGCATGCATCTTCTCGACCCCCATGCCCATGAAGAAGTGCTGGTTCGGGTCGTTGGGGATGTAGAAGTGGACGCGCACGCCATTGTCGGCGACAGAGTCCGGCGCGCCGACGTTGTAGAAATAGACGTCGCAGGAGTGTGAGATGCCCGTGAAGACATCGACGTCTCCATGGCCCGTCTCCAATTCCCAGCACGGGTAGTCGTTGCCCTGCGTCTCGTCCCAGGTCCATGGCACCCGGATGCGGCCGAGACAGCGGAATTTCGTGTCCGGCCTGAGTCCGTCGGGCCGCTGAGCGCCATCGTGCAGGCCGGCCGCAGCCATCATCGGCTTGAATGTCGACCCTGGCGGGAACTGGCCGGAGATCGAGCGGTCGAGCAGTGGCTCGAACGGATCGTCGAGATAGGCCTGGTAGTCGGCGTCGGAGATCCCATCGACGAACTTCTGGTTGTCGAAGGTCGGCAGCGAGGCCATCGCCAGGATCTCGCCGTTCTGCGGGTTCATTGCGATCGCGACGCCTGCGCCAACCGGGTCGCGGCCGTTCTCCAGCGCGTCGGCATTTGCGTTGGCGATCCCATCGCGCAGCGCAGCCTCGGCGGCGATCTGGAAGTCGCGAATGAGCGTCAGCCGCGCGCTCAGGCCGGCGCGTGGGTCTTTGCGCTGGTCGAGCAGCTCGTCCCGGACGACCCCATTGGCGTCGATCTGCACCCAGCGGGCGCCCTTCTCTCCGCGCAGACTCGTCTCGAGTGCCTGCTCGATCCCGCCTCGCCCCACCCGGTCGTCGGTTTCGTAGAGATGGCCGCCACTGGGCGTCAGCTCGTGGTCGTACTCCTCCTCGGTAATCGGACCGACGTAGCCGAGGATGTGCGAGAAGGTCGGGCCGGCCGGGTAGTGACGCACCAGAAGCGCGTCATCCACGATGACACCGGGCAAGTAGAGCGCGTTCGACGCCAGATCGAGCGCGATCGCCTGGTCGACGTCCTTCTTGACGATCAGTGGCATATCCTGGAGTGGGTGATTCGCGAGCTGGTAGTCGATAGTATTCACGACGCGGACGCCCGGGATATCGATCATGCTCGCCGCATAGCCTGCCGCGTCCTGCTCGGAGAGATTCTCGCGAAGCATGAGCATCGCGATATCGCTGCCGGTCAGGCGGGCGATCAGCGTGGCGCTGTCGACCTCCAGTCGCTTCGAGATCGCGTTGACAACCGCCGCCTCGGAGCCGACCGGGACGAGAGTCCGGTCGATGACGAGCGACTTGCCGAGGGCCAGCTTCTGGGACACGACGCCGAGGATGTGCTCCCGCTGATCCTTGTCGTCCGGCAACCGGCTCTGGGTGACCTGGACGCTCCACGAGCGACGATTCTCGGCGAGTGGCTCGCCTGCGCGATCGAGGATCCGCCCGCGCGGCGCTTTCAGCCGCTGGAACTCGATGACGTTTTCGCGAGCGATACGCCGGAACTCGTTGCCCTCGGCAATCTGCATCTGCCAGAGCTTGCCACCCAGCCCGACGAACGCCAGCCCGATCGTCCCGCGGGCCAGAAGGACCCGGCGCGTGATTCGATTGTCATCGCCGTCGCTCTCTTCGCGACGGCGGCGCTCGCCGGGGCGGACGAGCTCCATGCGCTTATTCTTCTTAAACATGACGCGGTATCCAGCGATCCACGATGAGCAGGACGACCCAGCCAACGAGCACGAACATGGTGTTCAGAAACACGGCTGCGACGATCGGCCGCATCATCTCCAGCCCGCCGGCCGCATCCCCACTGAAGCGTGCCACAAGCGATGCGACCAGGCCGGAGGCCAGTGTCGCCACGACGACCAGGACGATCGGCAGGACGATCCCCGACCGGAATATCCGTTGGCCGGCCAGCCCGCCGATAACGGCAACGACCAGCAACGAGAATGCATGGGTTCCGAGAGGATCGAAGTGTCAGCAGGTCGAGCCAGATGCCGAGACCCAGCGCCCAAGCCATTCCCTCGGCCATCCCACGGGACGCGCTCCACGCGAGCAACAGGATCAGCGCGAGATCCGGCTGGATAGCAATCAGCCCGAGGGCCGGCACAAACGATGCCTGGAGCATCGCAACCAGCGCCAGCGAGAGCCCGAAGAACACTCTGGTCATATCTGGGTGACTCCGTGGAGCGCGGGTACCGAGCCGCCCCAACCGGTGTGTGCAAGATCGTTCGCCAGTCTCCACATTCTGGCGATGATACCACGCGGTCGCGGACTCTCCGCCCGGCTCATCCGCCTCGCTGGCGGATCGAGCTGATGAATTCCGCCGCGTTCGGCACGCCCGATTCCAGCAGCGCTGCCAGATATGGCTCGCGGTCATACTCGACCCGGACGTGCTCGACACGCCAGCCAGCGCCATCATCCTCGGCAACCGCGAAGCACGGCCGCCAGTCCCCGTCGAACGGCATCCCGACGCTGCCGACACACGCCAGCGTTCGATCGTCGACCTGCCTGGTGTAAGCGTAGTGGATGTGACCGTAGAGCAGCATCTGAGCGCCGGCGGCGTCGAGCATCCGGCGCGCCATCTCCTCCGGCGCGTCGGGGAGAATGACCGGGTGGGTGCTCCAGGGCGTGGAATGGACGAAGGCGAGTGTCTGACCGCTCGGTCCCGTCGTCTCCCAACTTACCGGCAGGTTGGCCAGAAGCCGCCGATGGTCGTCGCTCAACCGGGCGGCGGCCCAGGCATCGACCGAGCGCAGCAGCTCGCTGTGCGCCTGCTCCGGCTCGTAGCCGTGGGCCGGCTGGCGTCCATTGGTGGCCGCCTCGATGATCCACTCATCCGTGTTGCCGCGGACGCACGTCAGCCCGCGCTCGACAACCAGCGCCAGTGAGTCGTCGGGGAACGCCCCGCCAAACGCATAGTCGCCGCCTCCGACGAGCGTGTCGAAGGGGCCGCGCCGATCGACCTCGGCCAGCACTGCCTCAAACGCCGGTCGGTTGCCATGGACATCGGAAATGATCGCCACTCGCGCTACATCTGCCATCTGACGTCTACCTCTCTGTCAACTAGCCCGCTGGCGACCAGAATAGCCCGACGGGCGGCGCGCGGACAATATCCGCGTTCGCCGCCAACATCTGTGTGACACATGGTTGACATCGGCGGCGCGGGGCTTTACTATCGAGTCAGAATAGAACATATGTTCTATTCTTGGTATTGGCAGCCGGGAGGATGAAGTGTACGCGCACGACGCCGACCGCTGGGTCGTCCATGCGGACCTCGACGCGTTCTTCGCCGCAGCCGAGGTGCTGCGTCGCCCCGAGCTGCGCGGCCGGCCGGTTATCGTCGGCGGGTCGCCGGAGGGGCGCGGTGTGGTTGCCTCGGCCACCTACGAAGCCCGCCAGCACGGCGTTTGCTCGGCGATGCCGATGGCGCAGGCGGTCCGCCTCTGTCCGCAAGCGGTCATCGTACGGCCCGACGGCGCGTTGTACCGCGAGCTGTCACAGCGCTTCCGACTTGTCCTCGACGACTTCTCGCCGCTGGTCGAAGTGGTCAGTATCGACGAAGCCTACCTCGACATCAGCAACTCGGAGCGGCTGTTCGGTAGCGTCGAGCAGCTCTCGCGGGCGCTGAAGCAGCGAGTTCGCGACGAGGTCGGTCTGGCCGTCTCGCTTGGTGTTGCCTCGAACAAGCTGGTAGCCAAGATCGCCTCCGACCTCGACAAGCCCGACGGGCTGCGGATCGTCCGCCGCGGGCAGGAGGCGGCGACGCTGGGCCCGTTGCCGGTCGAACGGTTGCCGGGAGTCGGGCCGAAGGCGACCGCGCGGCTACGCGCCGCCGGGATCGTGACGCTGGCGGATCTGGCCGTCGCGCCGGGCGTGCTGCTGCTCGACATCGTTGGGAGCGACGCCGGCCGGCTGCAAGCGCGCGCCCGTGGGGAGGATGACCGGGCAGTGCGTGGCGAGCCGGGCGAGCGCAAGTCGCTCGGCCACGAGCAGACGTTCGACCGGGACATCGTCGCCCATGCCGAGCTCGATTCGACGCTCTATCGGCTCTGCGAGCGGACGGGGGCCGAGTTGCGCCGCCGTGGACTGATGGCGACGACGGTCGCGCTGAAGCTCCGCTACGACGACTTTGCGACGATCAGTCGCCAACAGTCGCTCGATCGGCCGACCGACGCCCACCAGGTTATCCACGTCGTCGCGGCCGAGCTGCTCGATCGCGCGCTGGCCGAGCGGCGGGCGCCGGTGCGGCTACTTGGCGTCCGGGTCGCGAGCCTGGCGTCGGCGTCGCACCAGCTCGACCTGTTCGACGACCATCGGGTCCGGCTGCGCCAGCTGAACGCAGCTATCGATCGGATCACCGAACGCACCGGCGCGCCGATGATCGTGCCGGCCCGCTTCGCCCGCGATCCGGCGCGGCGCGACGCAGCCAGCAACACGAAGGAAAGGAGGTGAGGAGCATGACCGAACGGCAAGCCCGCATCGGGCGGGTGGCGAAGCAGCGCTGGGAGTGTCGCTGCGGCGAACCCCCGATCCTGTTGGGGATGTACGAGCCAGGCGGCCAGATTCAAATCAAGGTCCGCGACCGATTCTACGAGGCGTCGGGTTGTGTCCATGCAACCTGCCCACGCTGTGGCGCACAGCACATCCTCGATCTGCGGCCAGCGTCTGCCAGCGGCGACCTGCCAGAGAGCCTGGCCGGCGACCATGGCGGCTGGCGCTGATTCCCCCTACCTACAGCACCTGATGCTGTTCTTCCTGAACTGAGCGCACAAGCGCCACGACATCCGGACAACCCGGACTGGCGGTGCGCTCGCGTCCCGCCCTCCGGGCTGCCCGGCCACTGGAGTGGCAATGAACAGTACCGAACGATCTACCCCAGACCCCAGCGACTGGCTCACCGCGCTCATTGCGCGCTCGCTCGGCGATGTCGAGATGACCCCGGATCTCGATCTGGCGCTCTCGCGTTATGCGCTCCTCGCTCGCGACGACCTGGCCATCCGCGACCGATTGCTGACGATGCTCTCGTGGAAGGTGGCACGATTCTGTGCCCGCTACCGCCGCCGTGCCATTGACCCGTGGGAGATCGACGATGTCCAGCAGGAAGCGTTTCTTGCGTTCGTCGATGTGTTGGCAGGGTGGCAGCCGCTGACGAGCCAGGACGGTCCGGCTGGCTTCGGCTACTACTTCCTGCGCGTGTTTCCGATGCGCCTGGCCGGCCGGGTGCGCGCGCTGCTGCGCGAGGGCGCGATCGTCGCGCCACAAGACGGAGCGCCGCACGACCCGCTGGACTCGATCGATATCGAAGATATCGTCCTGGCCAACCAGGTGATCGTTGAGATCTGCGGTTACCTCAACTCGCGCGACCAGGCTATCTTCCAGCTCTCGGTCCGGGATGGCCACGGTCCATCGCGGATCGCGGAGCTGATCGGAGTCAACCGCCGCACCATCCATCGTCACTGGCCGGCGATCGTTTCGATCGCTCGTGAGCGCCTGCGCGATGCTAGTTGAGCCTGCGGTATCCTGCCGCGGAGAGAGCTCTGCGAGAACGAAAGGGCGGTGAGGATGCGAAGGATCGTTGTTATCGGGGCTGGCGTGGTTGGCGCGTCGCTTGCCTTCCGGCTGGCACAGGCCGGCCAGGCAGTTGCGCTGCTCGACTCCGCCGAGCCGGGCTGGGGCACAACCGGCTCGAGCTTCGCTTGGACCAACTCAAACACCAAGACGCCTGAAGACTACTTTGCCCTCAACGTTGCCGGAATGCGTGCCTGGGGCGAGCTACGCGATGAGCTTGGCGACGCCCCGTGGTACAGCGAGGGGGGCAACCTCGCCTGGATCGTGGGTGACGATGGCGGCCGGCTCGAGGCGCAGGTTGCGCGGCTCCGCGCCTGGAGCTACCCGGTTGAATGGTTGAGTCGGGCCGAGATGGCGAATCTGGAGCCAGCGCTCCGCGTCGAGGACGATGTCGAGCAAGGGGTCTACTTCCCGACCGAGTCATGGGTCGATGGGCCTGCCATGGCCCGAGCGATGGCCGACGAGGCTCGTAAACACGGCGCAGAGGTTCACGTTGCCAGCCAGGTGACGGCGATCGAGCGCGATGGCGGGCGAATCAGCGGTGTCCAGTTGGCGAACGGCGAGCGCATCCCCGCCGACCTCGTCGTCAACTGCGCCGGCCCTGCCGCGGATGCGATTGCCCGGCTGGCCGGCAGGGAGTTGCCGCTAGCGCCGACCCGCGGGCTGATCGTTCGCGCCAGCCACGCGAGCGGACAGGTTCGGCGCATCGTCCACACACCGCGAGTGCACCTGCGGCCGGACGGTGATCTCCTGATGCTGCACCACGGCGATGCCGATGTGGGCATCGAGCGCGGCGAGTCGCCGGCCGAGTGGGCAGTCGAGCTGCTGCGCCGCGCGGCCGACTACCTCCCGGCGCTTGAGGCGGCTCGCGTCTCGCGCTGGTCGGTCGGCACGCGGCCGATCCCGGCCGATGGCCGGACGAGCGCCGGCCTTGTCAGCGTGCTCCCTGGCTATGCTGAGGTAGTCACACACTCCGGCGTCACGCTCGGGCCATTGCTGGCGACGCTCGTCACCCGTCAGATCGTCGACGGCCAGACAGATCCGCTGCTCGCGCCGTTCTCGCCGGATCGCTTCGGGTAGACGTGATTGCGCCTGCGCAGTCGAAGGGTCTCCTCGCCTGTCCGTTACGAACGATGGGGAGATCCTTCGCTGCGGCTCGGTGGGCTGTCAACGTCAGACTGTCCGATCGGCAGCCTGCCGGTTCTTTGTCATCTTGAGCGCGCACGCGAAAGATCTCTCCTGCGTTGGACTGGCATCGAACGGGTGAGAGATCCTTCACTGCGGTTCAGGATGACAAGCTGGCAGGGTGGCAGCATCCCCCGCCCGTTGTCATTCTGAGCGTGCGCGCGAAGAATCTCCCCCGATATTCGATACAGTCGAACGCAGAGGAGATCCTTCACTGCGGTTCAGGATGACAAGTGGGCGGCGCGCTATCGACCCGGCAGGCTCATGCCGAGGCGGTCGCCCCCAGCTTGTCGATCGCGGCGTCCAGACGCTCCAATGCTCGATCCTGGCCGAGGACACGCAGTGTGCCGAACAGGCCCGGCGAGACGGTCCGGCCACTGATGGCGACGCGGATCGGCATGAACAGCTGGCCGGCCTTCAGCCCGAGCTCATCTCCCACCGCCCGTAGCCGCGCTTCCAGCCCAGCCTCGTCCTCGACACCTGTCTCACCGATGATCTCGCGCACGCGGGGCAGCGCCGCGGCGATCTGGGCCGGCTCGGTCTTCTTCGGAACCAGCAGCTCCGCGGCGTAATCGTCCGGCGCGGCGAAGAAGAAGCGCAGCAGGTCCGGCGCTTCACTGAGCAGCCGCATCTTGTCCTTAATCAGCCCGACCGCGTCGTGGACGCGCGCGTACTCCGGCGTGCCCTCGACAACGTCGCCGACGAGACCGGCCTCCCGCAGCCACGGCAGCGTGCGGCGGGTCAGGTCATCCAGCTCGACGATGTGGTTGATGTACTGCTGGTTGAACCAGAGCACTTTCTCGAAGTTGTACTTTGAGGGGCTGGAGCTGACGCGTTCCATCGAGAACTTCTGGACCAGGTCGTCCAGCGTCGGGAAGAACTCCTCGCGGTCGTCATACGACCACCCCTGGAGCGCCAGATAGTTGCGGAGCGCCTCCGGCAGATAGCCCTCCTGCTTGTACTGTAGCGCGCCGGCCGCGCCGTGGCGCTTGGAGAGCTTGCCGCCCTCCGGGCTGAGGATTACCGGCAGGTGGTAGAAGGCTGGCAGCTCCCAGCCAAACGCCGCGTAGATCAGCACGTGCAACGGGAAGGAGGGAATCCACTCCTCGCCGCGCATCACGTGGCTGATCTCCATCAGATGATCGTCGACCACGACGCCGAGGTGGTAGGTCGGGAAGCCGTCCGACTTCAGCAGCACTGCGTCCTCGAGCAGCCGGTTCTCGTAGCTGATCTCGCCGCGCAGCTCGTCGCGGACGATCGTCGTGCCCTCCACCGGGATCTTGAAGCGGATCACCGGAGTTATCCCCTCGGCGTGCTTCGCCGCCCGCTCTTCGTCGGTCAGGTTTCGGCAGTGGCGGTCGTAGCCCGGCGGCACTTTGCGAGCGACCTGCTCGGCGCGCAGTGTGTCGAGCCGCTCCGGCGAGCAGAAGCATTCGTACGCCAGGCCGGCCTCTACCAGCGCGCGAGCATGCTGCTGGTAGAGCGACAGACGCTCGCTCTGGAAGTACGGGCCGTACTCCCCACCGACTTCTGGCCCTTCATCCCAATCGAGCCCGACCCAGCGCAGCGCGCCAATGATGGTCCCGACGCTCTCTTCCTTGTAACGCCGCCGATCGGTGTCCTCGATGCGCAGGATGAAGTCGCCACCGTGCTTGCGGGCGAACAGCCAGGTGAATAGCGCCGAGCGCAGACCGCCGACGTGCAGGTCGCCGGTCGGGCTCGGCGCGAAGCGGACGCGCACCCGACCCGCGGTTGCGTCGCTGCCAGAAGTCGTCATTCGCTGTCCTCGCTCCCTCTTCATATGTCAACCGACGAGTCTAGCACGTTGGGGAGCGGCCCTCACCCGCGGCCCAGAGGGCGCCCCGCCCCTCTCCCAACCGTGGGAGAGGGGAAGTCGCAGTACTGGTGGGTCGATGTATGACCGGTATGAAACCGTTTCGTAGGGGCAGGGCTCGCCCTGTCCACGCTCCGCAGAGCGCCACCTTGAGCCTCCCGTCGTCGCGTGGCCGCTAGATCTTCCCCTCGTTGGTCAGCCGGGTGATCGCCAGGTCGTGGGTGAGCGGGTCGGCGGCGACTGCGTCCTGCAGGCGCGCGGACGCCTCGGCGACCCGGGCGGCGACCTTGTGGCGATCGATGTTGGTGTACTCGCCGTCCTGGTAGATGATGTTGCCGGCGACCATCGTCATGAGTACGTTGGATCCGGTCTCGGCGTAGACGAGGTTCGGGACGATGTTGCGGGCCGGCCGCAGCAGCACCGGGGCCAGCGGCGGGCGGGTCAGGTCGAGCATGATGATGTCGGCCTCCTTGCCCTCCTCCAGGCTGCCGACGACATCGTCGATGCCCAGCACCTTCGCGCCGTCGATCGTCGCCATCCGCAGCACCTGCCAGGCCGGCATCGGCAGCGGGCTGCGGGCGGCGATCTTGGCGTACATCGCCGTCGCCCGCATCTCGGAGAAGACGTTGTGCGAGTTGTTGCCCGGCGCCTGGTCGGAGCCGAGCGCGACGGTGCCGCCCAGTTGGACGAACTGCCAGGCCGGCGGGACAACGCCATCGATGATGCCGATCGAGTTCGAGCAGCAGGTCATCGGCGCGCCGCTACGGACGACCATCTCGACCTCTTCCGGCTCGGCGAAGCAGAGGTGGACGGCGATCAGATCGGGCGCCAGCAGGCCAATGGAGTCGAGGAACGGGATCGCCCGCAGCCCGTAGCGCTGCAGGGTCGCGTTGTTCTCGCGCGGATCCTGGGCGACGTGGAGGTGCATCAGCGTGTTGCGCTTACGCGCCTCCTCCTGAACCCGTAGCAGCATCTCCTTCGAGAGGAAGTCCGGGGCGTGCGGGCCGAGGATCACGCGGAGCCGCCCCTCGTCCCGGCCGTGCCAACGATCGTAGAGCGCCAGCGCGGTCGCCAGCGTCCTCTCCCCTGTCTCAGGGTCGAGCGGGGTGGGATCTCCGGGCTTCCAGCCCTGCGCGACCCACTCTTCACGCTTGTCCCAGTTCAGCTCGGAGATGTTCTCGCAGACGACGGCGCGATTGCCGAATTGCTCATGGACGGCGAGCAGCGCATCCATCGGGCGGTCATAGTCGCCGAACGTCGTGGTGCCGTTGGCGACGCCCTCCATCAGCATCAGCATCGTGCCGATCGGGCTGTCGCGCTCATCGGCGTGGCGCATCAGCGGCCCATAGGACGAGGCCATCCAGGGCTGGACCTCCTGCGCCCAGCCACGCCCGAGATCGGAGTGAGAATGCGTGTGGGCGTCGATCAGCCCGGGCATGACCAGCTTGCCGGTCGCGTCGATCGTGCGTCTGGCCGGCCCGAGCGCCTCGACCTTCTCCCGCGGCCCGACGGCGACGATCCGCCGCCCCTCGATCGCCACCGCGCCATTCTCGACGAACCCGGCGCCATCCCCCTGCATCGTCAGCAGATGCCCACCAGTGATCAGCGTGTCGACCATCGTCCAGTGCCCTTCCTGTCGCCGGATCTGGCCGGCCGACTCTCTGCATACTGGACGCATTCTATCGACAGACGCGGCTCCCCGCGTCCGACCAGTCACATCGTGAGATCGCCGCTCCGGAGATCCTCGGGCAGTCGTTCGTTGACGGAGTCGCATAGCCGGGGCAGACGGCCACGGCCGCCGTGGTAATTCCAGTCGCGGCCGGCGGCGCGAAGCTGGATGAAATAGCCGCGCACCAGTGCCTGGGTGTAGAGCAGTCCGGGGCGCGGGCAGCCGAGGCTGCCGTCTGGCCAGGTCACGCGCTCCGCGCGGATTGTCTCGATGACGGACGCTGGTTGATCCAGCCGCGTCGAGAGGTCCTGCTTTGCGCCCTCGATCTCAGGGAGCAATGACTCGTCCAGGTGCTGCATGGCGGCACTGCTTTCTTCCCGTTCCGGCCATCGTCCGGCGGAGCATTCGGGGGATTGCTGGATCCCGATCGTTGGAACCAGAATGCCCGATGAAACGTATATGTCAATGACGGCGTCGCAATGCGTTATGCGCGCCGACCCCGTCGAGCGTGGAGCCGCCTATGCTCCATACCCCCTCCCCGCAGACCGGGCCACCCCACGGCCCGGTCTGCTTCTTCACAACCTCAATCACCGGCTTCTCTGCTAGAATGAGTGTACGTACAGCTTGTGGATGAATCTGTCCACAGGGTACAACGATGACCAGGAACCGGACGACTCATCGCGAGAGGGTGCCGATGGCAGACAGCGCCGCGCTCGATCCCCGCTACCAGCAACTCTGGCAATCGGCCCTGTCCGACTTGCAGGGGCGCATCTCGCGGGCGAATTACGAGACGTGGCTGCGCTCGACGACCCTTCTCGGTGTCGAGAACGGGGTGGCGACCGTCGCCGCGCCGAATGCCTTCGCGGTCGACCAACTGCGGCTGAAGTTCGACGATGAGATCGTCGCTGCGCTCTCGGCGATCGCCAACCGGCGGCTGACAGTCGAGTACGTTGTCGGCGGGCAGGGGTCTGCCTCCCCGGTTCGCGCGCCGAAGCCGAAGACCCGGCCTACCCCGCCGGCCTCGCGTTCGCTGAGGGAGGATCCTGCGCCACGACCGGAGTCGCACCAGATGACGCTCTCTGCCGATGCCCGCCCGGGGCTGAACCCCGGCTACACGTTCGAGACGTTCGTCGTTGGTCCATCGAACCGGCTAGCCCACGCCGCGTCGATGGCGGTCGGCGACAAACCGGCCCAGGCATTCAACCCGCTGTTCATCTACGGCGGCGTCGGGTTGGGCAAGACGCACCTGATGCACGCTGTCGGCCACCGCGCGATCGACCAGCGGCCGGAGACGCGCGTGCTCTACGTCTCCTCCGAGAAATTCACCAACGATCTGATCAAGTCGATCATGGGGCAGAGGACCGACGAGTTCCGCGATCGTTACCGCTCGGCTGACATCCTGATGATCGACGACATTCAGTTCATTGCCGGTAAGGAGGCGACGCAAGAGGAGTTCTTCCACACCTTCAACGACCTGTTCCAGTCTGGCCGGCAGATCATCGTCTCCTCCGACCGCCCACCCAAGGCGATCCCGACACTGGCCGAACGGCTGCGCTCGCGCTTCGAGGGCGGCCTGATCGTCGACGTCCAGCCGCCGGACATCGAGACGCGCACGGCGATCCTCTCCCGCAAGGGCCAGTCGCTCGGCGTCCATGTGCCGAACGACGTGCTGGAATACGTTGCGCGCAAGGTGCAGTCGAACATCCGCGAGCTGGAGGGGGCTCTCAACAAGATCATCGCGCTGGCCCAGCTCTTCAACGCCCCGATCCGGATGGACATCGCCAGCCAGGCGCTCAACGACGCCGCGCTCGAGGCGCGTCGCGCACAGATCACCCCCGAACGGGTGCTGGCTGAAGTGATGAAGCACTACAAGGCGACGCTGGCCGACCTGCGCGGCCGCGGCCGCAGCAAGGAGGTCGTCCTGCCGCGCCAGGTGGCGATGTACGTGCTGCGCGAGGAGACCGGCTCGTCGCTGGTCGAGATCGGCGCGCTGCTCGGCGGCCGCGACCACTCGACGGTCATGCATGGCATCGGCAAGATCGAGCGCGAGATCGAGACGAACACTGCGCTACGTCAGCAGGTCAGCACAATCCGGGAAGCGTTGTACGGGTAGCGAGGGATGAGGGGACGAGGGGCGAGTTCCGCGTAGGGGCGGGCGCGGAACGATCGGTCGGCTCATGAACACCGGAGACCGCCCGCCCGCCGTGGGGCAAGCCGCATAACGACTCGCCGCGGCAACGCCCGGCCAGAACCCCAACGTGGGAGAGCGTTCCAACGTCGGATGTGTCGGACGTGGTCGCGTGGCGCCCTTCCCTACGCGGGATCGACCCTGCGTCCCGACATCATCGCCCGCAACCGTGCTTCAACCGCCGGCCACTCATGATCGAGGATGCGGAACCAGGCGGTGTCGCGGTTGCGGCCCTTGACGATGAGGTGCGCCTGCTGGATGCCCTCGAAGATGAAGCCCATGCGCTCGGCAGTGTGGCGCGAGCGGGCATTGAGCGCGTCGCACTTCCACTCTACCCGTCGGTAGCCGAGGCCGAAGGCGTGCCGCAGCATCAGGTACGTCGCCTCGCGGTTCGCGCCGGTGCCCTGGACGAGCGGGGTGTACCAGATGTTGCCGAGCTCGATCTTCAGATGCTCGGGGAAGTTGCTCATGAAGGTGACGACGCCGACTGGCTGGCCGGTTGCGACGTCCTCGACACAGAGCGGCAGCAGATTGGGCGTCTCGGCGAGTCCGCGCAGATACCCGCCCAGCCCGGCGGCGTCGACGAATGGGCCGGCCGGCATGTAGCGCCAGATCTCGGCGTCGGCGTCGTAGGCCCCGACGCGGCGCTCCCCGAGCGTGGCCGGCTCACCGTTTGAGACGGCGTGCAGCGGCGCGACGTCATGCTCCAGATCGAGTGGCCGTAGCCGTACCCGCTTGCCCTCCAACGTCACCGGGTCGGGCTTGATCGGCAGCCGCGCTCGTCGCGCGAGCACATCGTCGGAGAGGGGAATGCCAAAGGGTCGCTCGTCGCTCATGTTGTCTCCTTCATCGTCGCTGGTCGTCAAATGATTGCAGAAACGAGATAGCAGACACAGATCGCTTCCAGCAATAGACGGGAGTCTGTGTTGGCGTGCTATGCTGCGCGTCACAAGTGACAAGGTTTGATCATCAGGGAGTTGGAGGCGCGCGTGCGGGTGACCAGTAGATGGCTGTCCATGTGGGCCTTCGTCCTCCTCGGCGCAATGCTGCTGGCCGGCTGCGGCGGCACGCAACCCAGCGCCTTGATCGACGCTCGATCAACAGTTGCCCCACCGGCGGTGAATCCGACCCAACCGCCCGCCGTCTTCGCCACGTCTCAGCCAACCCAGCGACCGGCGCCGACAGCAACGGCTAGCCCCACCGCATTGCCCCCGACCGTCACGCCCACTACGCAACTTCCGACAATGACGCCGACGTCCGAGCCGCCGACTCCAACCCCTGACCCCTGCCCCGGCGCGATCCCCTGGAACCAGGCAATCGACCACGCCGGCCAGGAGATCACCGTGATCGGCCAGGTTATGGATGCCACCTGGGCCAGCTCGAGTCGCGGCAAGCCCACCTTTCTCAATCTGGGCGCTGCCTACCCCGACCCCGGCCGCTTCACGGTGCTGATGTGGATCGACGCGCGCTACCGCTTCGACGCGCCGCCGGAGGAGCTGTTTATGGGTAAGACCGTTTGCGTCACTGGCACAATCCAGATCTATCGCGACGGGGCCGAGATGGAGGTCGAGTTCCCCGGGCAGATCATCGTGCCGTAGAGAGGGAGCCACTTCCTTCTACTCTCCGGCAGCGCACGTCGATACCCGCGGCCCGTCACACCGAGCCTTCAACGAACCTGCAGACCCTCGGTGTCGTGGAGGTGAGATCGATTCGCATTCCACGGAAAGCGACCACATGGCGCCGCAACCTGAATGCAGGAGTGATATCATCGCGACTTGACATGTCTTACGCAGGTCATTATGCTCATGACCGAACGATGATATAGAGGTGATGGATGGTAGCGACAGTTCGGATCAGCGCGACACCTGCGTTCGAGTTGATCGAGCCGAAGATCGACGAGTCGGCGCGGCTGCTTCAGGACCGGCTAAACGCACTCGCGCCGGAGGAGGTCGCGGCCGTCATCGGCGCCGTTGCTCGCGCGTTGGCGCCGGTCGAAGATGATGTTCCTGACGTCGTCCGCAGATTGGTCGGTGGCGCCCAACTGACGCCAGCCGAGCGGGCGGCGGTGGAGGTCGATGTGCTGATGCGTTCGTTTCAGCGTCGTCGCGAGCTGCTCGACGGGGCGCTGACGACAGCGGAGGTCGCTTGTCTGCTGGATGTTACGCGCCAGACGCCGCATGATCGTGTTGGCAGTGGATCGCTGCTCGCGGTGAGAGATCGCGGCGCGCTCCGCTTCCCTGCCTGGCAATTTGACCCGGACGGACCGGATGGCGTCATCGCCGATCTCCCGCGAGTGTTCCGGGCGTTGAACGTTTCGTCGCTGGCGAAGGTGCGCTGGCTGACGAAGCCCAACGAGATGCTCTCTGGCGCGACTCCGCTAGCGGCGCTGAAGGCCGGCCGAGTCGCCGATGTCACCTCGCTCGCCCAAGGCGTCGGTGTCGACTGACGTGGCCCGGATCGCGCCGCCGCCCCCGGCACGAAAGCCTGGACCGGTGTTCGTCACGTTATCCCAGGGCGCGACAATTGTTCGTATCTTTGATCCTGATCGACGGGGCGCGAACGCACTGACCTTTCGTCATAATGGTCCTCGGAAGCGTTTCGACCATCATCGAGGAGAGGGGCCCGAACGGATACCGGCCGATGATCCAGACCGCGCCGTCTACTACGCGGCGTGGTCCAGGAAGCCAGCGGAAGCGTTTTCCAGTGCGCTGGTCGAGGTATTCGGGGATACCGGAATCGTTGAGTTAGCTAATCGTGTGGTCGCGATGCCTTGCGCGACTCGCTCGCTCCATCTGCTGGATCTCCGTGGGCGGGGTGCCATGCGTGCTGGCACTATTGCCGCCGTCGCGAAGTGCCCTTACCAGCACTCACAGCCATGGTCGCGGTACTTCTACGATACCTCGACAACCTATTCCACGCTCGATGGCGTACTGTATCGGAACGCGCATAATGACGAACCGGCGCTGATGTTGTACGAACGTGCGATGGATGGGCTCCAATGTGACCGGGAAGCGGTGATCCGGCTTGATCACTCGTCCTTGCGTCCACTCCTGCTGGAGATGATGCGCGCGAATAATCTGACGTTCCGATCCCCGACTGTGGTCTGATCAAGTCTCGGTGGGAGTGCTGCTCTCGACCCAGGTCTTGAAGCGGCGCAGATCGCTGGCGACCTGCTCGCTCGCAGTGCTGCCCAGCAGGCGGGCGATGGCGGCGCCGGCCGGACCGCCCGGCGGGTCGTACTCGATCCGCACCCGCACCTCGCTGCCGCGTGCGTCTGGGGTGGCGTGGAAGTGGACCGCGCCGACGTTTGGCGCTGCCGTCTTGCCGACCGAGCGCCACGACAACACCCGATTCGCATCATCGTTGATCGCTTCCGCCTCCCAGGTAACGGTCCTGCCAAGTGGGCCGGCCACAACCCACCGCGAGCGTCCGTCACCGTGGTCGCGCACCGAGATCACGTTCGACAGGATACGCGGCAGGTTCTCGATATCGTGCCAGTCGCGATATACCTGCTCGAGCGGTCGGTCGATCGTGATTGACTCCTCAACCCGCACGCTCATCTCACCTTCCGGCGCGAGCGGACCGCGCAACCAGACCTTGCCCATCAACCCGGCCAGGGCAAGGCCGCTTCCGCCAGCGCCGAGGATGAACCCGGGAAGCGACCGACGGCGTAGCCCGATCCAGACGAGCGCCCCTCCGAGTGCGATCGGCCGCCAGTCGAATCGCTGTCGTTCGGCCAACTCTGCGCGATCCTGCTGATCGCGGGCGGCTGGTATGTTGAACGCATTCGGATCGACATCTCGTAGCCCGACGAGCGGGCCGGGAGTTGTTGTGCCTGGCATTTCGCCCTCGCTCCAATCCGCGCGGCCGCGAAGGCCGGCTGATTCAGGCTCGCGCATCACGCATGCCATGCGGGGCCGCTATACTCGATGGGTTTGGTAACGATGAAGCGAGAAAGAACCAGGAGCATCTCCCCGATGCGCGTGAGCTACCTGACAGGCACTGTGGTCGCGTTCCGGCCTCTCGTCATGGGCGACAAGGCGGTTGCAAGCGCGTGGCACCCATCCCCATATCCGATCGACGCCTCCCGAGCGGAGGAATGGCTGAAGGAGAAGCACAAGAGCTTCTGGTCGCGTGAGGCGCATTACGCGTTGGTGCGGATCGAAGGCGCGGCGACACCTGAAGCGAGCGACGACGAGATCGTCGGATCGGCCAGGATCTGGAGTGACGCTCGGCATGCGTCGGTGGCGTTGCATATTGCGCCGTGGGTCGAGGATGCCGGGGCAATCCGCGCCGATGCGATCCGTGTCATCGTTCCCTGGCTCCATGAGGAGCGCGAGATGCTGGTAACGACGCTGGAGTTGGCCGCCGACGACCGGGAGGGGATCGCCGCGGCCGAGGCGGCTGGCATGGACCAGACTGGCCGGCTACGACAGCACTTTGCCCGGCCCTCGGGGCGAACTGACAAGCTCTATTATCAGAAGGTCAATCGCCTCTGGCGGTTCGAGGACGAGGAGGCCGGCAATGCGTAACGCGCTCGTGGTCGGGCCACGGCTCTATCTGCGGCCCAGCGAGAAGGAGGACGGCGGGGATCTCGCGCGCTTTCAGGCGACCGAGCCGGAGACGTTCATGGAACGCGGCCGCGTCCCGTTCAGTCCGTTGGCCTTCGACGCGCTGATCGACGACATCTTCAAGCAGCAACCGCCGTCGGAAGTCTGGCTCACGGCCTGCGCGAAGGCGGGCGACGCCCTGATTGGCGCGTTTCAGCTCTTCGATATCGATTGGATCAACCGCACCGCCGAGACCGGCGCCTGGATCTACGACCCGGCCTACCGTGGACAGGGGTATGGCACCGAGGCGAAGCACCTGCTGCTGGAGTACGCCTTCGACCACTTGCAGCTGCACGCGCTCAACTCCTACGTCTGGGAGCCGAACGTGCGCTCGGCGTCCGCGGTTCAGAAGCAGGGGTATCGGCCGGCCGGCCGGTTGAAGTGGGAGGATGTCAAGCACGGCGTTCACCGCGACGCGCTGCTGTTCGACCTGCTGCGCGACGAGTGGGTCGTCGCCCGCGACGCCTGGCGTGTTTCGCTGGCCGCGCGGGAGCAGACGTAGGAGAATCGTCATATTCCGGTTATTGGGACGACAGAGAACGCCGGGAACGTCGTAGACAGGGTCCGTTCGGATCATCCACCCGTCACGGGGCCGTCGCGATAACGCTGGTCACCGAGAGACAGGCTGCGGCACAGGAGGCTGGGGCTGGCCTGAGAATCGACACTGTCACCGTCAGCATCAGTTGGCGGGCTATCCACGCCGCTACATGACGGGCCACCGCCGCTGGTCGCCTGAGGCCGGGACTACGCCATGTAGCCGTGATCTCCGCACACCGACAGCGCTTGCCCGGAGATGCTCGCGCCCGCTGGGCTTGCAAGGAACAAGGCCATGTTCGCGATGTCCTGGGCGCTCACCATGCGGCCAAGGGAGATCGGCGCTAGAAACCGCTTCATCGCCTCGTCAACGTCGATTCCGCGCATCGCCGCTCGCGCAGCAACGACCTGGTCGATGCGTTGTCCTTCCACGACGCCCGGTTGAATGGCATTGACGCGCACGTTAAACGGTCCGAGTTCGATGGCGAGGCTCTTGGTCAATCCCACCACACCCCATTTAGCGGCGGCGTAGGGCGTCCGGAGCGGATAGCCCAGCCGGCCGCCGATCGACGAGAGGTTGATGATGCTCCCGCCGCCCGCCGTCTTCAGGAACGGAACGGCCAGACGGGTGCAGTAGAACATGCCGTTCAGGTCGATGGCGACCGTCCTGTTCCACTCGTCAATGCTGATGTCTTCAATTGGCGCTGTCGGTCCAGCGATGCCGGCATTGTTGACCAGGACGTTCATCCCCCCAAGGAATGCGAGCGCTTCTCCGAACATCGCCTCGACGTCATCAGGGTTCGACACGTCTGCGTACGCGACTCCAATATCTGAACGGGCGGAATGCAGCGCGCTGAGCGCGTCGCGGTCAATGTCGCACACAAAGACGCGGGCGCCGGCATCCGCGAAGGTGGTGGCGATGGCAAGGCCGATGCCGGCCGCCCCAGCAGTAACAATCACCTGAAGATCAGCGGCAGAGATATTCATGGTGTCTCCTTGTGCCGGCGCTGCGTGCAGTTGCGTTCAGAACCCCTTGCGCCACCGATCGAGTTGGGCGGTCAGCGCTCGGCCCGTCGTTCGCTACTCGACCGCTATGCTCTCTGCCGCAGTATATGGCCTACGGGTGACACGTCGATGGCCGCTGGCTCGGCGCGAGCACGGCGAGGACGCCGTCCAGACCGCGCTCGCGTTATCGACGGCACGCCGGTGGCCATCTCTTCCACATCACCCCCCGTCGATCTCAACCTCCGCCTCGATCTCGACCGGGATATCGAAGGGCAGGGCGGCCATGCCGACGGCGGAGCGGGCGTGCTGGCCGACCTCGCCTCCCCAGAGCTCGAGGATCAGATCGGAAAATCCGTTGATGACAGCGGGAGTGTTGTTGAAGCCGGGCGCGACGTTCACCATTCCAAACACGCGTAGCCACGCGGTCACCCGATCGAGGTCGCCGATGGCGCGCTGGAGGCTGCCGAGTATCGCGAGCGCAGTCAACCGCGATGCCTGGTAGCCCTGCTCCAACGTCAGATCATCACCGACCTTGCCGAACGGGCCGGCCAGAGCGCCGTCCGGCAACTGTGGGCCGTGGCCGGAGATGAATGCGCGATTCTCGTGGACCCGCACCCAGGGGAAGGGGAGCGCGACTGGCACTTGTGGCGGCAGGACCAGTCCCATCTCTGTCAGACGTTGCTCGATCCGCATCGTCCCTCCCTCTACTGCCGGCTAGCGGACGGCGGCTGCCAGATGATCATCGCGACCGCGCGTGGGAATCCCCAGTCGCGATCGCCTCGTGCCAGCATCCCGTCGAGCTTGCGTTGCAGTTGCTGGTCCTTCTCGGAGCCCTCGCTGAGCCAGAGCCGTCGCCGCGCGCTATCGCGCAGGTCGTTCTCGTCCATCATCCGCATGTGACGCTCGAGGATGCGCACTTCCGGCGTTGCGCCGCGAGCCAGCAGCACGTGCAATAGCTCGCACATGGCTGGCAGGACATACCGCTCCTCGCCGTGGATTTCCTCCCACAGGTCGACGAAGCCGCCCGATGGCGCGCGATCCATCGTCACCGCACAGCACCAGTGGCGCGTCGCGCCCTCGAACGCATCGAGGAAGTCGCCGATATCAGGCAGATCGTAGCCAACGTGGGCCATCAGCGCGGCATCGACCTCGATACCACCAGCCGAGGCTGGCCAGCGCCCGGGGATGACTTCAATATCCCCGATGTCGTACTGACTCATGCCCTGGTCAAGCACCTCACGCATCGCCGGGCTTGGCTCGACCGCGACGACGGGCCGGCCAGAGGCGGCTAGTGGCAGCGCGTAGCGTCCGCCCCCGGCGCCGACATCGAGCCAGCGCGTCCCCGGGCCGCCAAGGCCGAACAGCGCGTCCAGCACCGGGTCACCCTGGCGGCGAGGATCGTCCAGAAAATGGTGAGCGACCGGGGCGTAATAATCGGCTTCCTGCCACTCACGCAGCCGTTCGACCTGCTCCTTTTCGGCCGCAACGATTGTCGCCCAGTCGGCATAGAGCGCGTTGGGATCCGGCCGCAGGGGGGATCGTCGAATCATGTCATTGTCCTCCGTTATGTGCTGTCCGTCCGTCGTGGTGGCTCCGGCGGACGAGCTCATCGAGCAATGTTTCAACTACCGCCTCCGGGTTATCGGTTGTGCCGACGTGCACCGGAGAGGTCTGGATGATGGTACTGCGCGGCGCAGTCAGCCAGTGAAACCGTTCGGAGGGCGGCCACCCGGCCATCGGGCCACCCGCCGTGGCGTCTCCGCTCGCGATCGCCTGGAACGTCGCCAGGTGGCGTTCGATCAGCGATAGATCGGCGGCCGGGTCGAGCGCCCTCAGCCGCTCGGCGTCCAGCTCGATCCGCGCTGCCAGGTAGCCTTGCTCGCGCGCGAACAGGATGATGCCGACGTTCACGCATTCGCCGCGCTCGACGCGCGGGACGACGCGGACGATGGCGTAGCTATACCACCCGGTGGGTGAGCCGTGGCTGGTAGCGCTCCGGTCCGCGCTCTCTCGCATCGATCGCCTCCTGTAGCCAGGCGCGCGGTCCGTTCAGGCGCGCGTCGAGATAGGTGACGTAGCGCTCACGGTGCGCTGCCACGGTCGCGAACTGCGCGTCGCCCGCGAGCCATACATCCGGTATGGATGCGACCGCCGCGCGCAGAACCTCGGGCGTTACGTGCGGACGCAGGCGCTCGTCGGCAGCGCGAAGATCGCCGGCCGCCGGCAGGAGGATGTGATCCTTGATCTGCGGGAACGGCGACTGGACGCGTTCCTCCCAGCCCGCCCAGCTGTGGTGGATGTAGAGTGCGGCGCCATGGTCGATCATCCAGAGCTGATCCTGCCAGACGAGCAGGTTGGGGTTGCGCGGTGTCCGATCGATGTTGGTCAGCCAGGCGTCGAGCCAGACGATCTCGGCCGCGAGATCGGGCGACAGGTTTGTGTCGACTGCCGGGTCAAACGGCAGCGCGCCCGGCAGCCAGCGCAACCCGAAGTTGAGGCCGACACTCCACCGCAGGACGTCCTGGATCTCTGGATCCGGCTCGCCCTTGCCAAACCCCTCGCCCAATTCGAGGATGGCTGCGTCGGGCGTCGGCAGCCCCAGAGCATGACTCAGTTCGGCAACGATCACCTCGGCGATGAGGGCGCGTTCTCCCTGCCCAGCGCCGCGCAGCTTGACGACGTATTGTCCGTCCTCGACGGTATCGACGACGGCGGGAAGCGATCCCCCCTCGCGGAGCGGGACGACGTAGCGCGCGCACGTGTATTGCGGTAGTGGCACCAGCACCTCGATTCAACATGGTTGGCCGGCATCTGGACGGCGTCACGCGGCTAGTCGCCAGACTGTCGCCACCGCCGTCGGTCGCACGCCGCACCCGCAACAGTCTACTCCGGCGCGTTCCATTCGCCGCTACGTCCGCCGCTCTTGTGAATCAGCCGGACGCCCTCGATCCGCATTCCCCGATCGACTGCCTTGACCATATCGTAGACGGTAAGCGCCGCGACGGTGACGGCGGTGAGCGCCTCCATCTCCACGCCGGTCTTGCCGCGCGTCTCGACCCGCGCCTCGATCTCGACCGCCGGACCGGCCTCGTCCGGGGTCAGGGCGACCTCCACCGACGTGATCGGCAATGGATGACACATCGGCACCAGGTCGGCTGTCCGCTTGGCGCCCATGATCGCCGCCACCTGTGCGACGCCGAGGACATCACCTTTGCTGGCGCGACCCTCGATGATGAGTCGAAGCGTTTCTGGTTGCATCACCACGCGGCCGCGAGCGACCGCGATCCGGCGAGTCTCCGCCTTCTCGCCGACATCGACCATCCGCGCGCGGCCGGCTGCGTCGAAATGCGTCAACCGCTGCTCGTCGTTCATCGTCCCTCCTCCGGATTGCGCGTCCTGCCCGTATGATGCCCTAGCGACTTCGATCGGGGAGCGGAAGAGGAGCATGAGAATGAAGATCTACCTGTCAGTGGACATCGAGGGCTGCGCCGGGATCGTCGCCCGCGAGGCGAAGGCAGCGATGCAGCCGATCGGGCGTCAGGCTCAGCCAGACGAGATGGCGGGTATGGCAGTTTACCTGGCCAGCGACGATGCCTCATTCTGCTCGGGCTCGATCATGGTGGTCGATGGCGGCGAGTCTATCCTGCACAACATCGGCTCGTATTTCTAGCTGATCGATCGTCCTTCGTCACGGACCTGGTACTTCTCCAGGGCAGCGTCGAACGCCCGCTGGAGATCGACCCCGGTGCTATTGGCGATGCAGACGAGCGTGAACAGGGCATCGGCCAGCTCGCCGCCAATCTCGGCCTGCTCCTCGTCGGGCTTCACACGTTTGGGGCCGTGCACCTGATTGACGGCGCGCGCAACCTCCCCGACCTCCTCGACCAGCCGGGCGAGATTGGCGAGCGGCGGCCAGTATTGGCCATTCCAGTAGCGGGCGGCCCACTCGTCTACCTGAGCCTGAACAACGGTCAACGGCGGCATCATCACCTTCGCTCCCTCCCACGGCATTGACAGACCCGGATAGCGGGTTGACAATGCGCGCTCGGACAGTACCCAATTGTGCAGCGGTGCGTGGATATATCTGCGTCAGCGTCTGGAGCGCACATGACCGCCTTCTCTTCTGCCTACGACGCCGATCTCCCGATCCCCGACGACGAGACGACAACGCAGCAGGCGCGTCCGCGCCGCGACGCTAGCCCGCCGGCCGATCAACCGGCCTCGGTTGGCTCACGCTGGCTCTCGATTGACCAGGCCTGCCAGATGCTTGGTGTCGATCCATCCACGCTTCGGCGCTGGTCTGACAGTGGCAAGGTGCCGGTGTTTCGCACCCCCGGCGGCCACCGACGCTATGCCGAGGATGATCTGAAGGCGATCGTTACCGGCGACCCGCAGCGTAGTGGCATCAACCGACGGGTGTTGACCAATCGCTCGATGTCGGCCTACGAGCACGACTACCTTGCGCAGGCCCGCACCCGGGCCTGGTATCGCGCCTATGACCCGCGCACGCTCGATGAGATGCGTCCGCTCGGGAGGCGCATGGTCGACCTCACCATCCGCTATATCAGCGGCCGCGGCGACCGCGAATCCCTCCTCGATGAGGGGCGTGATCTGGGGCGGGAATATGGCTACTACTCGGCGCGAGTTGGTCTTTCGACCGCTGACGCGCTGGAGGCGTTTCTCTTCTTTCGCACACCAGTGATTCAGACGGTTTCTGGCCAGATCCTCGACGAGCATCTGTCGAGCCAGCGCGCATCGCGCATTTCGGGCGATCTCACCCACTTTATGGACCAGGTGCTCGTCGCAACAGTCCGCGCTCACCAGGCATACGGTGGGGGAGACTGAGCGCCGAACACCGTCGGCCAACGAGCAGCTAGCGGACGTGCAACTGGCGCGGCCGGCCGGCCCAGAAGCTGTGCAGCTCGCGCACGTTGCCCGCCCATCCCCGCCGAAGCGCCATGAAGCGCAGGTCGGAGACAGTGGCAGACCGTCGATCGGTCAGGAAGACGTAGTGGCCGCTGCCTTCGCCCGGGCCGAGGTGGGGGAAGAGTTCGCCCTCGTTGTAGAAATCGATCACGGCGCCGGAGATATCGATGTAATAGCCGCTGAGTGGCACGATCGAGCCACCGAGGCAGGTCGAGGCGGGGTCGATCGGCGCGCCGCGATAGGCGTCATAGTCAAAGGTGTATGTGCTCGAAAACGGATCCATCGTAATCGCCAGCCGAAATTCGTTCGGCGCAGTCAGCTTGGCGATCTCATCAATAGCGGGCTTGGGGTTGCTCACAGGCGTGTCTGACATCGGGCTTCTCCTCCATGGTCTGGCCAGGCTCGACAGCGCGCGGCGCTCCGTGCTACACCTCTTCGAAAGTATCGCCGAAACGCGGGGGGAATAGTGGGGTCAGATACGACGCGCAAGCCGGCGAGCGGATTCTACTACGGCTGGGTGATTCTGCTCGTTTCCTGGATGCTGATGTTCTTCACGGCCGGCCTGTCGCAGGCGTTCGGGATCTTCCTCAAGCCGATGACCGAGGATTTCGGATGGGACAGGTCGTCGTTTGCGCTGGCGATGTCGCTCTTCGCCATTGTCTCGGCGCTCGTGCCACCGTTTGCCGGCCGGCTGGCGGACCGTTACGGCCCGCGGCTGGTGCTGACGGTCGGCGCGCTGCTCAATGGTATCGGCATGATCCTGATGGCGTTCACCTCGAGCCTCTGGTACGCCTACCTCATCTACGGTGGCGTCATTGGTCTGGGATTTGGCGTCGCGGGGCAGTCCACGAATGCGGCGCTGCTGGCGCGCTGGTTCGTCAAGCGACGGGGTATGGCGCTCAGCGTCTCGTCAACCGGCCTTGGCATGGGCCAGCTTGTTCTGCTGCCGCTGGCGACGTTGCTGATCATCAACTTCTCGTGGCGCATATCGTTCATCGTCATCGGGTCGATGTCGCTGGTGATGGTTCCGATCTGCTTCTTCGTGCTGCGTCGCCCCGAACCGCCCGACGGGCATCACGAAGCTGACGATTCCGTCGCCGTCAGCGAGTTGCCCGAGACCGCCTGTTTGGCGGCCGAGCTGATTCGCCGCGACACACAGGCTGCCTTTCGGAGTCGCGCCTTCTGGCTGCTGATCGGCGGCTTCATGGGTTGCGGCTTCACCATCTACCTGCTCATGACGCATGTCGCCGCCTTGGCGACCGACCGGGGCATCTCCGCAACACAGGCGGGCACCGCGCTTGGCCTGGTCGGGGGCACGAGCCTCGTCTCCGGCGTCATCGTCGGGTCACTCTCCGACCGGATTGGGCGGAAGCATCTGCTGGCGGGGCTCTATTTGCTACGCGCCGCCTCGGTTGTCGTTCTCATGGGCGCCCACAGCACCGAGGCGCTGTATCTGTTCGCGGTGATGTTCGGTCTCTCGCGGGCCAACGGGGCGCTCGTATCAGCCGCTGTGATTGATCTCTACGGGCGTCGGGCTGTCGGGTCGATCCTGGGCTATACGACGATGTTCCACCAGCTCGCGGCCGCGCTGGGCGCGTTCGCCGGCGGGCTTGCCTATGACCTGACCGGCTCGTACAACCTGGCGCTCGCGCCATGCGTTGTCTTGCTGCTGGCCGGCAGCGCCGCCAGCCTGATGATCGACGAGCGCCGACCTTCGGCCAGTCGCCGTCTCCAGCCTGCGCCGGCCTGAGCAGACCGCGACTTGCTATAATTGGAGGTCGCTTTACGACCCGCCGGCATGCGGCTCCAGACGTCGCGCCGCGCCGTTCCGGATGAGGGAGGACGATCGCGATGGCCGGACATTCCAAATGGTCTCAGATCAAGCGTCAGAAGGCCGCGAACGACCACAAGAAGGGTCAGATCTTCTCGAAGCTCGCGCGCGAGATCTACGTCGCGGTGCGCGAGAGCGGCCCCAGCCCGGACCTCAACGTGCGACTGCGATTCGCGATGGAGCGCGCCAAGCGTGAGGGCATGAGTGGCGATACCGTCGAGCGGGCGATCGCCAAGGGGAACGGCGCCAGCGCCGATGGGCTCGATTACCAGACCGTGTTCTACGAGGGCTATGGCCCCGGAGGAGTGGCCGTCATGGCGGTCGCGCTGACTGAGAACCGCAACCGGACCGCGGCTGAAGTCCGCCAGGCGTTCAATCGCCACGGCGGCGCGCTTGGCGAGACTGGCACCGTTGGCTGGCAGTTCGACACCATCGGTCAGATCGTCGTCATCGCAGGCAATCAGGATCCGGACGAGATCGAGCTGCAGGCGATCGAGGCCGGCGCGACCGATGTCAGCAGCGAGGACGGCGAGGTCACGATCATCACCGAGGCGGCCGAGGTCAACGCTGTCGCCGAGACGTTGCGCGCCGTCGGCCTCGATGTCGAGGCAGCCGACGTAACCCGCGTCCCACAGAATCAGGTGGAGATCGAGGGCTCGCAGGCGCAGACTGCGATGAAGCTGCTGGAGGCGCTCGAAGACCTGGAAGACGTCCAGGAGGTGTATACCAACGCCTCGTTCTCCGAGGAAACCGCCGCGGCCTGACATGTGCTTCTCGACGATCGTGAGGCCGCAGCGAACAACACGTTCGCCGTCGCTAATCCCCGAATTCCCCCCTGACTTCCCCACGCCCGACCGCTAGACTGGGAGGCTCACGCCACTTGTTGCGCGTCGGTGGGCAGCGGAGATGATTGGGACCGCCGTGAACGACTCCAGTTCCGAGGACACGACGGCGAGGGTGAGTCCATCTGCGCACCCGCGCGGTCTGCATTCGAACGCCCGGACGAGCGAGGTCCGGCGCGTTCTTGCCACTATCCTCGTGCTCAATTTCCTCGTTGCCGCGGCGAAGATCACCTTCGGGACACTGACCGGGTCGCTGGCGATTGCGGCGGACGGGTTTCACTCCATCATGGACGCATCGGGGAACGTCGTTGCTCTGATCGGCCTGGCGGTATCCGCCCGCCCGCCCGACCCGAACCATCCCTACGGGCACCATCGATATGAGACGTTGACCTCACTCGGGATCGCCGCAGTGATGTTGCTCGGGCTGTTCCTGCTCGTTCAGCAGGCATGGGACCGGTTACACGCCGGCGGCGCGCCGGTGGTCTCGGCTGCCAGCTTCGTCGTCATGCTTGTCACATTGGCAATCAACATAACAGTCACGATCTGGGAGCGCCGAGTTGGACGGAGGCTATCGAGCAGCCTGCTGATGGCCGATGCGCGTCACACGGCGAGTGACATCTACGTGTCGGTGTCGGTTATCGTTGCGCTGATCGTTGTCCGGATGGGGATCGACTGGGCTGACGCGGGGATCACCTTTCTGATTGCTATGGCGATTGCCTGGGGCGCCTGGGAGATCGTCCGCGACGCGACCTTCGTCCTCAGCGACGCCGTTGCTGTCGAGCCGGAGCAGATTGCTGCGACAGCGATGTCTGTTCCCGGCGTTGAGGGGACACACAACATCCGATCTCGCGGCGGTGAAGGCTGGACCTGGGTTGACCTCCATATCCAGGTGGATCCGTCGATGACCGTCGACGAGTCGCACACGATCGCCAGTGTCGTCGCGCGGGAGGTCGAGGCGGCGGTTGGGCCGCCGGCCGATGTCACCGTTCACGTCGAGCCGGCCGATGAGGGGCATCTGGGTGAGGAACGTGGCCACGACCCCTACGCGGCGGGCGGGCACTAAGAGCCTGTTGCGAGCGCTCATCGTGCTGCTGGGCGCGATGGTGCTGCTCGCCAGTTGCGCCAGAGGTGGGGGCGAATCGACCGATCCCACCGCGTTGCCGGCCACCGTCACCACGACGCCAACCCCGACGGCCCACGGGGCAACGCAACCGGCGGTCACTATCCGGCCCTCGCCGACTCGCGCGCCGCCGCGCAGCCCGATAGCGACTGCGACTAGCGCGCCAACGCCCACACTCGCACCGACGCCGACGGCCACCTCGGAACCCACACACGCGCCTGAGCCGACAGCCACTCCGTCGCCCACCTCGACCGGCGGCCGGCCGGTGATCGTCCTCGATGCCGGCCACGATCCGTCCACCGGCGGCGCGCTGGGCGTCGAGCATGTGGACACGTTGCGGACAGCGCTGGCGACTCGCGACGTGCTCGAGGCGGCTGGCTACGATGTCCGCCTGACCCGGGCAGACGCGGAGACCGTCCTGCTCGACCGGGCGGACCTGCGACCGTGGAATGCAGACACAATGGAGCTCGGCTACGTCCAGGGGTATGTCCATGCGAGCGCCGCGATCGCGCTTGACGCAGACCTGCTGATCTCACTGCACTACAACGGCAGCTCCGATCCGGCGGCGGCAGGGATGACGATTTACTACTGCGATGCTGGTGGAGAGCAGAATGCGCAATTCGCCGTTGTTGTCCGAGACGCGCTCGTCGACGCGCTGGCGTCGGTCGGCTATGAGCCGCCGTACGCAGTGACAGCTGAAGATGGCACGATCGGGAAGGCGTATGGCCATCTGGCGACGCTTGGCAATGCCTATGACGCGCCGTTTGTATTCGCGGGGAACCGGCTGGTGGGTGTGCCGGCGGTGTTGACCGAGCCGCTCTTCGAGACGAACCCGGACGAGCGCGCGTTATTGAACGATCAGTCTACCTACGATGCGCTCGCCCGCGGCTATCTCGTGGCAGTGAATGCCTGGTTCGGCCGTTAGGCCTACTGCGTCGCCCGTCGCGCGCGGCTGCGGGGCGCCTTGGCCGGGCCGAGCTGGAAGACGACCTCATCCTCCTCGGACGGAGCAAGCCAGCTCAATGACTTACCACGCAATCGCGCGGCCCTGCTGAAACGGATCTTCTCGCCACGCTCGTAACGTGCGTCGATCTCAACAGCGACGACCTCGCCATCACTGGCGCTGTCGATCACCTCAAGATAGGGCTGGTAGTCAAAGCCAGATGGCTTCTTACTGGCCAATAGCTGATCTCGTTCTTCTCCAGTGACCTTTCGCCACTTCATGAAGCCATCCTTCCGTTGCCGATAACGCACAAATACAAGTGGAGTGATTCTCGACCGAGTCCGATTCACTCCGCAGATAATCATGCACCATACCGGCATCGGAACGCACGTGATTGTTTCGTCGAGATATGTGGCACAGATGAATCGGTCAGACACCTGGCAAGCATTTGACAGAATATCGAGAAGATTTTGTCGGATGCGTGGCCGACCAATCGCGTCGATCAGCAGGATAGCATCCCATTGATCGACGGTCGTCAGTTGAATGCGGTGGGATAACCGTCGAGAAGATCGTTGATCCTCCGCCGCGCGCGAACCCGCCACCCCTGAGGTGGCTCCAGCGGTAGCCCTGCCGTCTTCCGGCGTCGATGGACGCGGTAATAGACATCGTTCAGGTGATCGCGGACGATCTCGCGCCTGCGGTCGGGATCGTGGTGAATGGGTCCGACGATGCTGCTGATATCGCGCACGGCTTCGGCAAGGTAGTCATAGCGTGGATTGTCGGGGTCGTGGTGGCGGCCGCACGGCCTCCGATGTGTCGGAATATCGGGCATGTCGATTCGGATATCATCGGTCAGATGCCGGCCAACCCAGTCGCGATGCTGGCGAAGAGCTTCGCGGGCGTCGTCCAGCAGTTGGCCGCTGGCGGCGTCGATCGACCCGAAGATCGCAACATCCGGCTCGGAACCAACTGCCAGCGTCAGGCCGTCTGCACGTGGATGAACCAGAACGAATGTCACGACGAGCAGTCCGAGCGCCGGCAGCGGTTGTCGTTTCCCTGCCGCGGCCGCGAGCATATGCTGGACGGTTCGCGGTGTGTCCGGCAAGCCAGCGAACCGTAGGGTTGCCGCGATCTGACGCCGAATCCGGCGGGTGGGCTCTGGCACGACGACCGGCCGGCGGGCGAGGTCATCTGGAAGCTCGTCGATCCCGAGATCGAGCGCAGCGGCGAAGATGCCAAGTCGGGTGGTGGCAATTGCCTCCAGCCAGCGGTCGTTCTGCGCCAGCTCGGCGGCGAGCGCCGCATTCGGCGGTTCCTGGATCCACTGCTCGATCACCATCCCGAGATAGCCGCGCGGTGTTGGAAGGGGCCAGTGGATTGCCTGGTCGATCCGGAAATCAGCGACGGGCTGTGGTCGATTCGGCCAGGCGTCAGCCGGATAGTCGAGCCGCGTCAGGAGTGGCGCCGGCTCGGCCATGCGATTGGCCCAGCGGGCGACTGTCGCGCGCATCGTCGCCGGGCAGACATGATCGGGGAGCGGCTCGACGGTCTCGGGATCAGTCAGACGCCAGCAATCGCATTGTGTGATCGAGGAAGTCTCGTCAGGATCGAGATGAACGATGACGCTATCGCTGAGGAAGTCGAGTCGATGCTGTCCGCCGGTGGCGTGCCTCGTCACCATCGCTTGTCCGCCGATCGTGGCCGTTGGTCGACAAATGTCGTGCCGACTCGATGGTACAAAACGGACGCGACAGGACCATGACGATCATCCGCCAACATACAACAATCTCATAACAATGTGCGATACACCGTCAGAGAAGGAATGATTGACACGTGAGATACGAAGACATCACTGCATGTCTGACATTCCGGGCAGGTTGTGCAAACGCGAGGCCCCGATGATCGCAAGCGCTCAGGGACGCTGGAGCGACTGACGGACTCAATGATCAAGCTCGTGTGATGCGTGACGGCCAGGTTACTGCGCCGGTGGAATGCGCGTCGTTGGACCGTCAGTACCGGATGACCGTACGCCCGTGAACCTTTGATTCGTCGAATGTGCCGACCAGCCATGAATGCAGGTCATTGGGAATTGTGACGGTGTCCGGGTTGCCGTCGGAGACATACAGTATCCCCGGGTTGTCCTCGAACACGCCGAACCACTTGTTTAGCTCGTCATCGAACGCCTGGATCCGCGCCATCGCATATGGATCGTACTCGGTGCTGAGGGGGACCACGGTCGGATTAGCGCCGACGAGAAGCGCCGCCTCCCATTCAAAGTGCTGGCCGTTGTAATCGAATCCGCGCAGGAGCGTGTCGTCACCACCCGTAGGATAGATGCCGAACGGCAGTGTCACGACGCGGATCGGCGCGTCGGGCGCAAGCTTGTTGATCTCGATGTTTGCCTCGGCCAGCTGATACATGATCTGGTCGTTCGTCAGATCCCCGAGGCTGACATGGTCGCGCGTGTGATTGCTGAGCTCGTAGCCGTTGGCCACGAGCCACTGTACCTTCATCTGGTCGAGGCCCTGCTGATCCGGCTCTGCTGCGACCGTCGTCCAGTCGAACACCATGTTCGGCAGGACGACGAACAGGCCGCCACGGCCGAAGTCGGGGTGGGCGGCGAAGAACGTCTCCATGATGCCGACGGCGCAGTTCGGATCGATCGCGTACTGGCCAGTGTCCAGGCGCAACAGCCGGAACTGGCCGGCCGGGCTGTCGTCGAACGTCAGCACGACCGGCTTCTTGCCGAGCGGCACGTCGATCCGATCGGCGAGGATCTCGCTGATGTTGATGACGTAGAAGCCGTGGTCGTAGAGCCACTGGAGATCCCCGCGCATCTGGTCCGGAGTGCGAACGAATTGCTCGGGGTTGGGGCCGATCTGGTGGTATTCGAGGATCGGGATCTGGCCCAGCTCGTTTGGCTTGTATTGCTGAAGCTGTTCGGGCGTCAGCGGCGCGGATGACGTCACAGGAGTTTCGGCAGGCTGGCTTACCGGCGTTTCCCCGGCGGGAGTCTGCCCCCCCTGGGCGGCGGCTGGTTGAGTTGCCACAACTGTCGGGGTGGCGTCACCACCACGACGACCGACGCTGCCATATGCCACTGCCACGACCGCGACGACTGCGAGAAGCAGCACGAGTGCTCGGGCCATCCTCAACTCCTGCCAGATTCGGCCGGGGTAGCGAGCCCAAGCAATGGCAGCAGCTCGTCAAGCGTCGCGATCGACGCGTCCGGCTCCTCGCCACCGGGCCAGGTCATCCCCCAGCGATTGACCCAGACCGATCGCATCCCGGCTGCTCGCGCGCCAGGGATGTCGTGGTCGGCAGAGTCGCCGACGTAGATTGCGTCCTCGGGCCGATGGCCGGAGCGCTCCAGCGCAATCGCGAAGATACGCGGGTCCGGTTTCCAGGACCCGACCTCCTCGGAGACGACGATGACCGGGAAACGCGCCTCCAGTCGGAACATCTCGATCTTGGCCCGCTGGATCGTCGATGGGCCATTGGTCACCAGCCCGACCGAGGCGACCTCGCTGATGACGGCGATCGCGTCGAGCGCCTCCTCGAATAGCCTCAGGCCGCGAAAGCGATCCTCGACAAAGCGCTGGCGGGCAAGCTCGGCGACGCCTGATGCGTCGATGCCGTAATCGGCCAGCACCTCGGCCAGGTGTTCGTCCCCTTCGGTCGGATACTGCATCGCGGCGTGGACCGCCTCTTCCAGATCGCCCTCGGCCTGGAACCAGGGGCTGAACGCGTGGCGTGTACGCGTGATCCGGGCGGTGCGATAATCGCAGATGGTATTGTCGAGATCGAAGAGGATCAGCCGAGGTTGGGGGTAAAACGGCCGGCGTGGAGCCAGTGATGTCATCGTTGGTGGCACTTCCTCGGGCTCGCCATCTATCCGGCCAGGTCCGGAGCGGCGGGATGACGTGTGCTGTTGCGAGGCCGATGATACACGCACGGGCAGCCTGCCGGCCACCTCGGCGGGCGGGTTTGATACGGGAATGCGGATTGCGTTATCACCCGAGCCGGGCATCCGGCCCGGACATGGACTACGGAGGAGGCAGACCCATGACCATTGAGCTTGGGGCGGACATCATCGGGTCGGATGGCGCGAAGCTGGGCGTCGTGGATAGCATCGTGATCGACCCGACTGGTGGCGAGGAACGCGCGATTATCGTTCGGAGGGGCTGGTTCTTTCCGACCGACAAGATCGTGCCGATCGACCTGGTGGACCACGTCGACCATGGCAAGGTTCACGTCCGGCTATCGACCGCCGAAGCTGATCAGATGATGGAATACCTCGACGCCGACTATGTGATGCCGCCGGCCGGCTATTACGGAGCCGGTGGCTACATGTGGCCGGCGACCCCATACATCGCCAGCGATCTGATGGTGGACGACGAGATTCATCAGCGGATGCCGAACGCGGTCATGCTTTCCGAGGGCACGATGGTTGTCGATAAGGACGAACACGAGGTCGGGCGGATCACCGAGATCGCCAGCGACGCCCAGCGGCGTGTCCAGGGTTTCCGCGTGGAGCAAGGCTTCTTCCGGCATCACGAGCGCTACATTCCAGCGAACCTGATCGAGCGCGCCGACGATGTCGTCGTCCATCTCTCGGTAGACAAGAGCTCGCTGGCCGAGGTGACTGGCGCGCAGACCACCGACGCTGGCCAGAGCCAGGGCTAACCTGGGGTACGATGCCGCGCTGAACCATGCGATGGGCGATGATTGTGACAACAGGGAGGGACTGAGTGGCCCAGACTGTCGATGTCCAGATGTTTCGCGACGAGTTCCCGATGACCGGCGAGTGGTCGTATCTGAACCACGCTGCCTACGGGCCTTTCCCCCGTCGCACGGTTGAGGCGGTCAAGCGCTGGGCAGACGAGTTCTCCAGCCCGTCGGAGGATTTCTTCTCTCGCCGGCGGTCGACGCCGGAAGAGACAGCCGAGTTGGTGGCCGGGCTGGCCGGAACCCGCGGCGACATGGTTGCCTGGGTCCCGTCGCTGGCCGACGGGATGAACTTGCTGGCCAACGGCCTGACCTGGAAGCAGGGCGACAACGTCCTGATCCCGGCGGATGAGTTCCCCTCGGTCGTCTACCCGTTCCTCAATCTCCAGCGCTTCGGCGTCGAAATTCGCGTCGTCCCGCGCAACGCGGAGGGGCGGACCGATCCGCGACTGATCGAGGCGGCGATGGACGACCGCACTCGCGCCCTGGCGATCTCCCATGTCGAGTATATGGATGGCTTCCGGAATGATCTGGTCGCGCTCGGCGGGCTCTGTCGCGAGCGTGGGATCGAGCTGTTCGTCGACGCGACGCAGTCGTTGGCGGCCCAACCTGTCGATCTCGTCGGCACCGGGGTAACCGCGATTGCCTCGCATGGCTACAAGTGGCTGATGGCCGGCTTCGGTGTCGGGGTTGTCATCTTCGCGGAGGATGCGATCGAGCGAATCGGTGTTACCTACGCCGGCCGCCTGTCGGTGAAGTCCGACTACGAGGACCACGACTACGCGCTCGCCTGGCGCGATGGGGCGGCTCGCTTCCAGACCGGCGGCCTCAACGTGCTCGGCCTGACGGCGCTGCACGCGTCCCTCTCACTGATCACGCAGGCAGGGCCGGCCTGGTCGGCGGCTCATACGTTGGCACTGACCAACCGGCTGGCCGAGGGGGTGGACGAGAAGGGTTACGACGTCGTTTCGGACATGGACCCGAATCATCGTTCGCAGATTCTGACCTTCACCAGTGGCGACCACGTTCGCGATGGCCAGCTGGTCGAGGAGCTGGAGAAGGCCCGGGTTGCGGTCACCCTGCGTGGGCGGGGCGTCCGGGTCTCACCCTACTTCTACAATACCGACGAGGACATCGATCGTCTGCTGCGAGCGTTGCCGCTGCGCTGACGGACCGGGGCTAGAACCGCCTCGCGTCGACGACGATGCTCAAGCCGCCGCCGGGATGTCGTGTTGTGAATGGGCCGTGTGTATCGCGACGCTGGCCCCGAGTGATGCTTTGCTATCCTGAGCGACGTTCGCGTTCGGCAACCAGGTGACACGATCAGCACGGGAGGCAACGGGTGACAAATCCGATCGACGCGCAGATGCGACGTAGTGAGTTTCCGTTTACCGCGGAGTGGGCCTACCTCAACACCGCCTCGTATGGCCCATTCCCGCAGCGCACCGTGCGCGCAATGCAGGCGTGGGTGGCGGGGATTGGGGACGCACCCAACTACTTCGAGACCGCCCGCCCGGACACGACCGCCGACGCGACGCGCATGATGGCCGCGCTGACCGGCTCCTCGCCGGACGCGATTGCCTGGGTCCCGTCGCTTGCCGACGGCATGAACCTGCTGGCACATAGCATCGACTACCGGCCGGGGGACAACGTCGTCCTCCTCGATGGCGAATACCCCTCGGTCGTCTATCCGTTCCGCGCGCTCGAACGGCACGACGTGGCAGTGAAGCTCGTTCCTCGTGATGTCGCCGGCCGCGCCGATCTGGCCCGCATCGATGCTGCGATCGACGATCGCACCCGGGCCGTGGCGATCTCGTACGTTGAGTACATCGATGGCTATCGCAACGACCTGGAAGCGCTTGGCTCGCTGTGCCGCGACCGCGGCGTCGAGCTATTCGTCGACGCAACCCAGGCTCTTGGCGCACAGCCAATCGACGTCCCCGCTTTGGGCGCGACGGCGATCGTCTCCCACTGCTTCAAGTGGCTGATGGCCGGTTTTGGCCTCGGGGTCGTCGTGTTCGCGCCGGGAGCGGTCGAACGATTACACGTCACGTACGCGGGCCGCTTGTCTGTGCGCCGCCCGTTCGACGATCCGGAGTACGCGCTGGAATGGCGCGATGGCGCGGCACGCTTCCAGACCGGTGGGCTGAACGAGGCGGGCATGACCGCGTTGCACGCTTCGCTCTCCCTGGTGAGGGAGGTCGGCTCCGAACGCAGCGCAGCACACGCGATCGGGCTGCTCGATCGGCTGGCGGAGGGCGTCACGGCGGCCGGCTACCGGGTCGTCTCCGATCTGGACCCGAGGCATCGCTCGCAGATCATGACCTTCACGAGCGACGACCAGCAGAAGAACGATGAGGTGTTTCGGCTGCTGACGGAGGCGCGCGTGTCAGTGACGCAACGCCCCTCCGGGTTCCGCGTCGCGCCCTACTTTTTCAACACGGCTGCCGACATCGACCGGTTGCTTGAGGCGTTGCCCGAACGCTAGCGTCGCGCGGCGATGATGACCGCGTGCAGATCGAATCCGGCCGGGCTGCTGGTGATGGCGAAGAGATCGCGCAGCGCCGGCGTTGCGGTCGCCATCAGCTCGCGCGCGTCCGCCTCGCGTTCGGGCGCTGTCTGTGCGCGAGCGAACCAGCCATCGGCGTCAATCCGCTCGCGGCGATGCTCGATGGTGGTGACGCGTAGACCCGCGTCGCTGAACCATCGCTCGTATTCGCTGAGCCGCGGTTCGCGGCGATGTGATGGGTCTCGTAGCCAGTCGAGCCGGTTGATGAGCTCATCGGCAGCATCGTCCTCTGGCGCAATGTGATCGTCAAGAAGCACGATCCCGCCCGGGCGGACGACGCGGGCCATCTCGTGAATGGCCGCGCCGACATCGTTGAAGTGGTGGGCACAGTAGCGGCAGACGACGGCGTCGAATGCTCCATCGGCGAGCGGCAACGCCTCGGCGACGCCAAGGGCCGGGGAGAACACCACCCCCCGCGTGGTCGCCAATCCGCGCGCCTCGGCCAGCATCGCGCGGGTCATGTCGAGGCCCACGAACTTCGCGCCGGCCGCTGCGAAAGCCAGCCCGGTGTGTCCGGTTCCCGTTCCAACATCGAGAACGAGCGCGCCGGCCGGCAGCGCCGCTAGCTCGACCAGCCGCGCCAGGTCGGCGCCTTGCGCGTGGATTGCGCTCGTGGTGTAGGCGCTGGCAATCGGCGTATAGTGCTCGTCCGACCGGCGCACCGGTCGTGGTGATGTCTCGCTCATCGATCCTCCTGCGGCGCAGTGTAGCAGTGGTGGCGAGGGACGGGAACTGGTGGATTCACGGGCAGTCGGGCTGGTCATCGTTGCGCTGGGGGTGGCTGCGATCGTCGTCGGGCTGGTCGTGATGACCGGGGCGTTGTCGTGGTTTGGCCGGCTGCCCGGTGATATCCGGATCGTGCGCGGCCACAGTCGCGTCTACATCCCGCTCGCCTCGATGCTGCTTGTCTCGATCGCCCTCAGCGTCATCATGGCCATCGTGCGACGGCTGCTCTCGTGAGTGGGCTGTCAACGTCAAAGTGGCACATATGTTGGCGCGGCAGCCACCCCCGTGGCCTGTCATCTTGAGCGCGCACGCGAAAGATCTCTCCTGCGTTGGACTGTGTCGAGCGGGTGGGAGATCCTTCGCTGCCGGGTGCCCTCTGGGCGGAGGATGACAAAGGAACGGGGTCAGTTTCCGTGCTGGCTAATTCGTCACTTTGACGTTGACAGCCCATGAGTGGATTGCGGGGCGCGCAGTTATCGTCCCGGCGGCGGGATCTGGTCGATCCAGGTGTAGCGGAACGTGTCGTGGAAGAGCGGACGCAGGTCGGTCACCGAGTATCGCTGCCAAGTCGAGAGGAGCTCCCACGGCGTGATGATGCCGAAGGCATGCTCGACGTAGACATCGCGCATCGCGGCCCAGAAGAACTCCCAGCCTATCTGCCAGGCCACGGCGTACCAGAAGCGCGCGCCCTGCTCGTAGATCGAGTAGTACCACTGCCGATCCACGCCGGACATCTCGAACGCAGTCGCATCGATCGGATAGCGGTAGCCCTCGGCGGGTATCTCCGGCGCCTCGGTGAAACCGGTCGGGAGCCCGCGCTCGAAGAACTCGGCGCCCCCCTCGTCGATCCAGCCGTCGAGCAGCGTCCGATTGCCTATGATGCCGTAGAGCCACTGATGCGCCGTCTCGTGATAGATCAGCCGGTCCAGCGGCGAATAGGCAGGGTTGATGTAGATCAGCATCGGGAACTCGACGCCGCCCGGCATCGACGGCCCTGCGTCGGCGATCCGGAACGTCGCGTAGGGGTATGGCCCGATCAGCGCTGAGAGTTGATCGAGCGCGTCGGCCGCTGTGGCAAGGATGGTTTGCCGCGCCCGTGCGCTGGCATCGACCGTGTACAGCTCGATTGTCACCCCGCCGGCCGAGGTCGATCTGTCGACGCTGTAGGCAGGCGAGAGCGCCAGCGCGAAGTCGCGGACGTTGTCGGCGTGCATCACGTAGCGCGTCCGTCCGTCGGGTAGCGTCTGCCGGCCGGTGATCTCTCCGGTGTGCGCGAACTGGATCGCGGGGTCGATCTCCATCGTCACGTCGAATGTCGCGACGGCCGTGTAGGACGGGTCCAGCGTCGTGCTGAACGGGTGATCGGTCGAGATCACCGGGAACCAGTAGCCGAGGCGTAGCACCTGACCGTCACGCGATGTGCCGGCCCAGCCAGTCGCCTCGAACCCGACGTCCAGCCGGAACGACAGGTCGATGACGAACGGCATCACCAGGTCCTCGGGGATGCCCACGACGTAGGTCGTCCCATCGTTCCGCACCTCCGAGTCGAGTATCCGGCCCTGTGAGGTCAGTGTCCCCAATGTAAAGAAGCCGTCGGAGGCCGGCACAACTTGCAGGTAGAGTGCCTTTGGAACCGGCCCGCGGAACTCGCGGACGGTGATCGTCTCGTTTGCCTCGACTACGCCGCTGGCGACATCGATTGACGTAATGTTGAGCTGGTAGTGCGTGTCGACATCCGGCAGGCCGAGCGCCTGATCGGCCGGCGCTGGTTCCCGTGTGGCGGTGGCCGTCGGCTCCATTGTCGCGGTGGGGGATGGCGTGCTCGTCGCCGTTGGCGGGGGTGTGGCCGTCGGAGAAGGCGCAGCCGGGCGGGCGGTTGGCAGCGTCACTGGTGGCGAAGGTGACTCTGTTGCCGTGGCGGCAGCGCTCACCGTCGGGCTGGGCTCCACGTTGCGCTGCCGTGGCCCGCTGCACGCGCCGAGCAGCAGCGCCACCAGAAGCACGACGACGCCCGCGAAAGCGGACGCCGTCCTCGGACGCTGCGACACAACCGGGAGGCGTCGGGCGGATTCGAACCGCCGATCAGAGTTTTGCAGACTCCTGCCTTGCCACTTGGCTACGACGCCGTAAGCGTTCGCGACCCGGATTCTACCATGCCTCCGACGCCGCGAATCTCGCGCCACTCGTCACCCATCCCATGTCCCGACCTCGTATACTCAGCCTGCCGGCCGCAGCTTGACATGCCGCAGCGGGCAAGGGATGACTGGTCCGGAAGGGGAATGCGACGCTCATGGGCGATCGACGAATCATATTGGCAAACGAGATGGGCTACTGCTGGGGCGTTCGCCGCGCACTGGAGATCATCCAGGATGCCGGCGATGTTGCCAACCCGGTGGCGACCATCGGCGACGTGATCCATAACCCGCAAGTTGTCGAGCGCTTGCGCTCCAAGGGTGTCGACACTGCCGGGACTATTGAAGAAGCGGCCCAGCGTGGCTATACGCGCGTGGCAATCACTGCCCACGGGGCCGGCCCTGAGCGCGCCGCCGAGGCCGAGCGCTACGGGCTGGAGCTGATCGACACGACCTGCCCGTTGGTGACCAAAGTCCAGCGCATGGCCCAGAAGCTGGCCAAGCAGGGCTACACCATCGTCGTCTATGGCGATTACTTTCACCCGGAGGTCAAGGGAATCATGTCCTGGTCCGGCACGACGCGGGTCTACCCGGCCAAGAAGATCGCCGACCTGCCGTGGAACGCGCCGCGCGGCTCGCGCAAGGAAGGCGCGGTGACGCCGCCACGTAAGGTCGCGATCGTCTCGCAGACGACCAAGAACACCGACGAGCTGCTGCGCTTCGTCGCCGATCTGACGGCGCTCGTGTCGCCGGAGGGTGGCGAGGTCCGGATCACCAACACGATCTGCGAGCCGACATTCGAGCGCCAGAACGCGCTGAAGCAGCTCGCCCGCGAGGCGGATGTCATCCTGGCGATCGGCGGCAAGAAGTCGTCCAATACAGCGCGGCTGGCCGAGGTTGGCAACCTGATGGGCGTGCCGAGCTACCACATCGAGCGCGCGTCGGATATCGACGCCGACTGGCTGGAGGGCAAGGACGCTGTCGGCATCACCGCCGGCGCGTCGACGCCGGATGATGTGATCCAGTCGGTCATCGACCATCTCGTCGGCTACGGCTTCCCGGCGCCGATAGGAGGGCTGCGACAGGTTGACCTCGAAGCAACACCGTCATACTAACCGGCGCTTGCGCAACGCGCGGGAGTCGATCGACCAGGCGCATGTTGCCGTTCGCCAACTGGCGGACGATTCATCGACGCCGGTGGAGATCGATCCGGCCAGCGAGCTGTTCTTCGAGTTCGCCGCGCCGCTGCTGCTCACCGCCCGCAGCGAGGCGGAGTTCCAGTCGGCTGCCTCGATTGCGGAGTTTGTCTGGGCTGCGACATCGTTCGACGCCGCTACTCAGGCATTGATGCTGGCCGACTTCATTGGCGAAGCCGGCATCTCGGACGAGATGATTCCCTGGCTGCTCGACGTCTTCGCCGAGCTCGCCGATCGCAAGGTGGCATTGCTGGGCGGTTGATGCCGGGTCGTTGGAACGAAGACGCCCCTGCTCCCGGGAGCAGGGGCGTCGCGCGGTCAGCCGTCGGTTATTCGGCGGCTTTGGCTTCGAGGTAATTCACCAGCGCGCGGACGCCGATGCCGGTCGGCCCCTTCGGCGTGTCGTCACGCGCGGTGTCGGCCCAGCAAGCGCCAGCGATGTCGAGGTGCGCCCAGGGCTTGCCCTCGGTGAACTCGGCCAGCAGCAACGCGGCGGTGATTGCGCCGCCAGCGCGGCCGCCGGTGTTCTTCATGTCGGCGATGTCGCTCTTGATCTGTGGCTTCAGCGCATCCCAGAGTGGCATATGCCAGAACAGGTCGCCGGCCTCTGTTCCTGCCGCGACGATCCGTCGGGCGAGGTCGTCGTCGTTGGCGAAGACCGCGACTGGCTCGGATCCGAGCGCGATCATCTTCGCGCCAGTGAGGGTCGCCAGGTCGATCATTTCGTCGGCGCCCTCGCGGGCGGCATAGACCAGCGCGTCGGCGAGCACCAGCCGGCCTTCGGCGTCGGTCGAGGTAATCTCGATCGTCTTACCGTTCATCGTCGAGAGGACATCACCGGGGCGGAATGCCGTGCCGGAAGCCATATTCTCGGCGCTGGCGACGATGCCATAGACGGTAAATGGCAGATCCAGCCCGGCAATCGCGCGCATCGCGCCGATCACCGCGGCCGCGCCGGCCATGTCGGTCTTCATCGTCTCGATCGCGCCGGTCGGCTTCAGGTTATAGCCGCCTGTGTCGAATGTGATCCCCTTGCCGACGAAAGCGATCGTGCCTTTCGACTCGCCGGCCGGCTTGTATGTCAGATGCAGCATCCGTGGCAGATGGGCGCTGCCCTTGCCGACGTCGTAGATGGCCGTCGCGCCCATCTCAACGAGCTGCTTCTCGTCATATTCGCGATAGTCCAGCTCGTTGTCAGTCGCCATCTGTCGGGCGACGGCTGCGAGTGTCTCCGGGTAGATGGCCTGGCCCGGCTCCGCGACGAGATCGCGCGCGAGGTAAATGCCCGACGCCATTGTGAACCCGTCGGCGACACCCTTGCGGGCAGAGTCCGTCTCAGCGGCGAGGAACGTCCATGAGGTCAGGCCCTCGTCGTCAGCGCGGCTGGCCTTATAGCCGCGGAAGTCGTAGCCGGCCAGCAGGAGGCCTTCCACGGCTGCTCGATAGCTTGCCGCATCGCTGCCGGGGGCCGGGCTGGCCACTGTTTTCGCGCCGGCCTTGCGGGCCGCTGTCAACGCCGCGCCGTATGCCCGGCGAATGTCGGTTGTGCTGGCGCCAGATTCGGGCAGGCCGGTCGCGACGATCCGGCGGGCCGGTAGTTGCCCGAGCGTCGAAAGCGCCAGGGTCGATCCGACCTTGCCATCGAAGCGCGCGTCGCGAAGGGCGTTGCGCAACGCGCCCCCCAGCGCGGCATCGACCTCAGCAAGCGGCCCCTGCCAGGCGGCATCCCCATCCGCGCCGGGAGGCACAGTCAGGACGAGGGCATCGGGCGCGGACTCGGCGGCGACGGTCGTGGCAAAGGCAATCTGTGTCGCTGGTGGTTGGGCGGTCGTTCGAGCTGGCATGCCGTCTCCCTTGGCGTTGAGCGTTTGCGTCGTTGACATCCGGCCCGTGCCGGACGCAGGAGCATCTTATGCCAGGACGCGCGGAAAGTGCCAAGGCCGGCGGTGTTATCCCGCCGGCCTTGCCTGGTATCGATCGCGTTGGTGTCGCGTCCGTGGTAGTTACAGAGGCGGATCAGTCGTTCCCGTCAACAGTGCCCGTGATGCGGACCTGTGTCACCTGAACCACTTCGACTACCTCGATGACCATTGACGGTTGAGAGGCCGTCTCGGCCGGCGGGGACGTCATCGCCTCCTCTGGCTCGCCGTTATCCGTGATCGCGGTGATCTGTCGTCGGGTCTGCTCGGCCATCTGTGGTGGCTCGGCCGGCGCGACCCGCCAATTGTGCGCCGTCTTCCAGCATTCGCCCGGTCCTTCGACCTCCAGACATTTCGTGACATCTTCGTCGGTACGTAGCGCGTATCCGAGCGAACAGCGCATTGTCGCGAATGCCTGAAGATTTCGAGGTTGCAGACGAATCCGCGATAGCATCGAACAACCACATGGGTAAGACTCGCCTTCTTCCGACGAGCCGAACCACTCGCTCTCGCGAGTGTCCCCGGTCATGGACGCGGACTCCACGCGCGATCGTCGCTGTTGACGACTCATGTGCGCATCCGTCCGCCTGATTCACCCCCGTGTCGGGGCATCGCGGCCACCGTGGCCGCTCGCGCCGGTTGTCCGGCGCTCCGGTGTCCTGTCTTCGGCGTATCCGAGGCCGACCACCTGCCTGCATTATAGAGCATCGGCACAGGTGACCGGCGATGGCGCCGGGCAAGCCTGAAATCCAACGGTGCCTGTGTCGACCGAGACGCGAGTCTGGCTGTTATGACGCCGATTCCTCGGGCATGCCCACTGCCTGGGTTACCATGTGAGCCAACGGCTGCCATGCGCCGGACACGGTGAGGCGCGGTCGTGTGCGGGTATCCGGTTGCCCGTGATAGTGACATTTCGAAGGAGTGAGGATGAACGAGAAGCTGGAACACGTCACTGCGCTGCTCGGAGAGCGCGTGGCTGATGTCGAGGGGCAGTTCGGCGTGGCGGCCTGGCCAGTTGGCAAGCCGGACGAGGCATTCGGCATCAACATGGACGAATCGTTCCCGACTGCCAGCACCTTCAAGGTGCCGCTGCTGTACGCGCTGTATCAGATGCACGACCGTGGCGAGGTGGATCTCGCCCAGCGCATCCGCGTCGAGAAGGAGCACCTCGTGCCGGGGTCGGGTGTGCTCCAGGATCTTGACATCGGGATCGAGCCGACCATCCGCGATATCGCGGTGCTGATGATCGTCCTCTCCGACAACCAGGCAACTGACATGCTCTATGCGATCGTTGGCGCCGACCGTATCCACGCCGCGATGGACGCGCTTGAGCTCCATCGTACCCGTGTGCCGATGTCGACGAAGGCGTTGCTGTACGACTACGTCGGGATGGACCCCGACAATCCCGAGCACACCTACGAGATGTCGATCGAGCGTATGCGCAAAGAGGAATTCAACTACGAGGGCGCGTCCTGGTCGGATGTCGACGGCAGCGGAAACGACCTGACGACACCACGCGAGATGGCGCGGCTCTGCGAAGCGATCGAACAGGGAGTTGGCCTGAGCGCGGGCGCCCGTGAGAGCATGCTTGACATTATGAAGCGTCAGAAGTTCAACGATCGCATTCCGGCCGGCGTGCCGGAGAACACCGATATCGCCCACAAGACCGGCTCGCTGAAAGGCGTTCGCAACGACGCGGGGATCGTCTACGCGCCGGCCGGCCCGTATACCATCGCGCTCTTCTCAAAGCGGCTGGGAAGCGAGAAGGCCGGGATCCAGGCGCTCGGCGACCTGTCGAAGATCGTCTGGGAGGCGATCGGCTGATCGGCGCCCAGGACACATGGGAGTGTTGGGGGCGAACCTCGCGGTCGCCCCGGTGACAGGGGAGTGAGCGTGGAGAATACGGGTCCGTTGGCGGGGATACGGGTTGTCGACCTGACGCGGGTGATGTCGGGGCCGTACTGCTCGATGATGCTGGCCGACATGGGCGCCGACGTTGTCAAGATCGAAGCGCCGGGCAAGGGCGACGACACTCGCGTCTGGGGGCCGCCCTGGGTGGACGGGCCAGACGGCGCGCGTGAGTCCGCCTACTATCTCTCGGTCAATCGCAACAAGCGCTCGATCGTGCTCGATCTGAAAAGCGACCTCGGTAAGGAGGCGCTCTGGCGACTGATCGACCGCGCCGATGTGCTCGTCGAGAACTTCTCGCCCGGCACGATCGCCCGGCTCGGCTTCGGGGCCGAGACAGTTCTCGCGCGCCGGCCGGAGATGATCTTCTGCTCGATCTCGGGCTTCGGACAGACCGGCCCATCCAGCGCGCGGACGGCCTACGACCTCATCGTCCAGGGCATGAGCGGCATGATGAGCGTCACCGGCCCGCCGGGGCAGCCGACCAAGTTCGGTGTGCCGATCGCCGACATCGCCAGCGGCATGTTCGCCAGCTATGCGATCGCCTCGGCCCTCTATCACCGTAGCCAGACCGGCAAGGGCCAGATCATCGACACCTCGATGCTCGGAGGTCAGATTGCTCTGCTCTCCTACCAGGCTGCCATCTACTTCGCGACCAGGGAGACACCGCCGAGCACCTGGAACGCGCACCCGATCGTCGCGCCCTACGAGACGTTCCCGACTAGCGACGGCTTCGTCAACATCGCCGTCGGCAACGACGGGCTCTGGAAGCGCTTTACCGACGCGATGGGCATGGCCGACACAGCCGCCGACCCGCGCTTTGTCGACAACGCCGGCCGGATCACCAACCTGCCCGCGCTTCGCGAGATCATCACGGCGCGCTTCGCCTCGCAAACGACCGACGAGATCGTCGCCACGCTCGACGCAGCCGCAGTGCCGTCTGGCCCGATCTACACCGTGCCGGAGGTCTTCGCCGACCCGCAGGTCCAGCACGCCGGGATGGAACGCCGGATCGACCACCCGACGCTCGGCGAGATCTCGGTTACTGGCTTTCCCTATCGCCTCTCCGAATCCGATGCGAGCCTGCGCACCCCGCCGCCCCTCCACGGCCAGCACACCGCCGAGGTTCTGCGCGAGCTGGGGTTCAGCGACGCGGAGATTGCTAGCGACGAATAGTCGCAGTCGCCTGATGTCTGGATGCATGTCTTGCGTCAATACACAAGACATGCGAATCCTTCACCGCGGCCTCAGTAGTCGACCGCAGTGATCCTGTCGTTCTGGCGGGTTCCCCGGTTCTGTCATGTTGAGCGGAGCGAAACATCCGTCCTCCCCGCTACTGGGCGTACAGACGAGGGGAAACGGATCCTTCACTGCCGGGTGCCCTCTGGGCGTCGGATGACAGAGGAAGGGGTGGCGGCCGCAACCAACAACCTGACACATCACGTTGGTCAGAGCATTCAGTGCTCCGACCAGCGTGATGTGTCCTGTACTGTGGTGCGACAGCCACCACCGCTCGTTGTCATTCCGAGCCGCAGCGAGGAATCTCCCCTGGCTGGATGCATTCAGACGCAGGAGAGATCCTTCGGCTGCGGCCTCAGGATGACAAGGTGCGGAGAGGCTGCCAACCTGACACTTTATCCTGGTCGGAACATTCAGGATGACAAGTCAACGGCGACGCTTCGGATCTGGCGGATTGGCCTTGCCTGGTTGCTCTGCGCGTGACCCCTTCATTCGGGACTATCCAGGCTAATCGTCCCATCCTTGGCGATTGCGAAGCCGGGATTCCAGGCGACCTCCCAGAGGTGGCCGTCGGGGTCGCTGAAGTAACCGGAGTAGCCGCCCCAGAAGACATCTTCTGGCGGCTTGACGATCCGGGCGTCGGCAGCGGCAACCTCGGCGAAGATCGCGTCGACCTCTTCTTTCGATCGAGCGTTGATGGCAATGGACAGAACCGGGCCGCGCGGTGTGTCGGACGGGAGCGTCGCGTCGTCCAGCAGCGCGGCTCGGGGGTAGAGCGCGAGCGCGATACCCGGCAGCTGATAGAACACGATGTCGCCTTCGGACTTACGGTGCGGCGTCCAGCCGAGTCCTTCTTCGTAGAACCGGCGAGCGCGGGCAAGGTCGTCGACGCCGAGGGTGATGAGGCTGATTCGTTGGTCCATGACATGCTCCTTCGCGCGTTCTGTGCGGACGAATCCCCCGTTGGATGAAGTGAGATCGTATCATCGGGCCTGACGACGTCGGCGTGGCGGCAGGGATGGGTGGTGATGGGGAATACCTGGTTCGAACGCGAGATCCGGGAACAGCCGGATGTTCTGGCCGGCCTGCTGGCTGGTGGCCGCGAGCCAATCGAAGAGGTGGCCGAGCGAATACGCGCTTACCACCCACGGTCGGTCGTCATCGCCGCGCGCGGAACCTCGGGGAATGCTGGTCGTTATGCGCAGTATGTCTTCGGCGCGCATAACCGACTGTCCGTCGCGCTGGCGACGCCGTCACTCTACACCGTCTACCAACAGCCGCCCGACCTCTCCGGCTCGCTGGTTATCGGGATCAGCCAGTCGGGCCAGTCGACCGATATTGTCAGCGTCGTGGGTGAGGCGCGACGGCAGGGCGCGTTTACCCTGGCCGTGACCAACGACGCGGATTCACCGATGGCCAACGCGGCCGAGTTCTGCTTTCCGCTGCGCGCCGGCGTCGAGCGCGCCGTTGCGGCGACGAAGACCTACACGAATGAGCTGCTGGCAGTGGCGATGCTGAGCGCCGCGCTTGCCAGTGATGAAGAGGAATGGGATGCGCTGGCTGGAGTTCCGGAAGCGCTCGCCGCGACTATCGACGCGAATGACCGGTTGGCCCAGCAGACGGCGCGCTACACCTACGTCCGTCACTTCGTGGTAATCGGCCGCGGCTACAACTACGCCACCGCTTGCGAAGTGGCGCTCAAGCTGAAAGAGACGAGCTATGTTGTTGCCGAGCCGTTTTCTTCGGCCGACTTTCAGCATGGCCCGATTGCCGTGATCGAGGCAGGATTCCCGGTCATTCTGGTCGCGCCGTCCGGGGAGGCGTTCCCCGATGTGGCGCAGCTTATCGCGCGGCTGAACGATCTTGGCGCGGAGATCATCACGATAACCGACCAGGCAGATGTGGTGTCCGAGTCGGGCATTGTCCTGCCGCTCGCGCCGGCTGTGCCGGAGTGGCTTTCGCCGATCGTTGCGGTTGCGCCGGGCCAGCTGCTGGCGTTGGCACAGACAGAGTTGCGCGGCTTCAACCCCGACCAGCCCCGCGGCCTGACGAAGGTGACGTTCACGCGGTGAGGGATGAGGAATGACGGATTCGCGCCGCGAAGACGGGTTCGCGTTGGGGGTGTGCTACTACCCCGAACAATGGCCGCGAGAACAGTGGGCTGAGGACGCGCGTCGGATGCGCGAGCTCGGGCTGCGCTATGTCCGCGTCGCCGAGTTTGCCTGGGCGCTGATCGAGCCTCGCCAGCAGGAGTGGGACTGGGGCTGGCTCGATGAGGCGATCGACACGCTGTCGGAGGCCGGCCTGCTGGTCGTGATGTCGACGCCGACTGCGGCTCCGCCGGCGTGGCTGGTCCAGCAACACCCCGAGATCCTGCCGGCCGGCTCGGACGGGCGTATTCGTGGGTTCGGCGCGCGACGACATTACGACACCGCCAGCCGGGTTTTCCGCGAGCATAGCCGTCGGATCACTCGCGCGGTCGCCCGGCGGTACGGGCAACACCCGTCGGTCGTCGGCTGGCAGCTCGACAACGAGATGGCTGACCACGACACTGGCCTGAGCTATTCGGACGCGAGCCTGGCCGGCTTCCGACGCTGGCTCAGCGAACGCTACGAGACGTTGCCGATCCTCAACGAAGCCTGGGGGACCGTATTCTGGAGTCAGGGCTACACCGACTGGGAGCAGATCCAGCTGCCCAATGTCGGTGTGGACGAGCCGAATCCGTCGCTGGCGCTCGACTTCCAGCGCTACCGCAGTGACACGATCGTCGAGTTCCTGGCCGAGCAGGCAGCGATCGTTCGGGAACTTTCGCCGGGTCGATGGATTACGCACAACGTGATGCGGCTGACCCCTGATTTCGATCATTACCGGGCGTCGGAGTGCCTCGATTTCGTCTCGTGGGATTCATACCCGACCGGCGCGGTGGCGTACTCCGACTTCGATCTCGCCGGCAGGCTGCGCTTTGCTCGAACTGGCCACCCGGATCTGACCGGCTTCAACCACGATCTGTATCGCGGGCTGAAGGACGGACGGTCGTTCTGGGTGATGGAGCAGCAGGCAGGGCAGATCAACTGGGCGCCGTCGAACCCGCTGCCGCCGGCCGGCGCGGTCGCGCTCTGGACCGCGCACGCCTGGGCGCACGGCGCGAGCGTCGTCTCCTATTTCCGCTGGCGTGCCGGCCTGTTCGGGCAGGAGCAGATGCACTCCGGGCTGCTGCGCCATGACGGTACGCTCGATCGCGGTGGCGCGGAAGTCGCGGAGATGAGCCTTCCCGGCCTTCCCGTTTCCGAGCATCGCGCCCCGGTCGTCCTGCTCCACGACTACGAGAGCCTCTGGGCCTTCGATCGCCAGCGCCATACCGCCGGGGCGAGCTACTGGGGGCAGATGCTGCTGTTCTATCGCGCGTTGCGCTCGCTGGGTGTCGATGTCGACATTCGTCACGTCGATGCCGACCTTGCTGGCTACCAGCTGATCGTCGTCCCGGCGCTCGTCCTCTGCGACACCGGTCGCGCCCAGCGGCTGGCGCGCTGGGCCGGCGACGCCCGGCTTGTCTTCGGCCCACGGGCAGGTTCGCGTGATGAATCCGGCCGTGCGTGGCCTGACGGACAACCGGGCCAACTGGCAGGGCTGCTCGGCTGCCGGGTGCTGAACATCGACGGCCTGCCGCCCGGCATGGCGGTCCACGTTGCCGGCCACGAGACAACGATCTGGGCCGAGAGCTACCGGTTGGCTGGCGGCGAGGCGGTCGCGCGATACGACGACGGCCCACTGACCGGGGATGCGGCGGTCGTTCGCAACGGACCGGTGGCGACTATCGGCGCGTGGTCGGCGACGTTGATCCGGTCGCTGCTGCGCGATGAGTTGGCTGGGCTCGGCATCGCGACGCGCGACCTGCCCGACGGAGTCCGCATCACCCGGCGTGCCGGCCGGACGATGTTGACCAACTTCACCGAAGCCCCGGTCGCTCTCGACGATGGCACGCCGCTCGCGCCGGTCTCTTACCGGATCGACTGAGCGCCCTCCGATTCAGATTGTCGCGTCGCGATCCTCGATCGTTTGCGGATCGATCACCGGTAACTCGGCGAGCAACACCGGGTTGTCGTCGGCGGCAACGCGGTTGTAGCGCACTGCGCCGCAGCCGAGGCAGCGGTGGACGACCATCTGCTCCAGATTCGGACGATAGAAGACACCGATCGGCGCCATGAGCGATCCGCATTCGCTGGCGCGATCGCCGGGTGTCTTGAGGTCGACATGGAGCGAATAGAGGCACATCGGGCAGTGATTGCGCTGTCGGCCTCCGGACGGCGGCTCACCGATGAACGCTCGGCAGTTGCGGCACTTGAATGGCTCGCTGACTGTCGCCCGCCGGCGCTCCCGCTCGCGACGCTCGTGCTCGCTCTCCCAGCCGCCGTCGCTCTCTGGCTCTTCCTCCGACGCTCGATGGCCGCTACGCGGCTTCGCGCGTTGCCCGCCCCTGCGGCGGTGTGTCGTTTCATCCTCCAGCTCGTCCTCGTTATCGAGCTGCCACTTGTCGTATCGCACCCGGGATCTCTCCGTACTTCCTCTGCTGATTCGGCCATTCGCTAGCGCAGTATGGTGCGACAAGAGAGGGCCGCGGGCAATACGCCCCGGGTTGCGGATTTACTGCCTCGCGCCTATCCTCCTCGGGGCCAGATCCGGAGGATTGTGAGAATGGAGACAGATTGATGGCGCAGGCGCTAACTCCCGACGTGCTGGTGTACGGGCTGCGGTCGGCCGACGACCCGCAGATCGCCCCCGACGGCAGCGCGGTGCTATACACACTTTCGACGCCCGAGCGTGGCCAGGCCGGCCCGCTATCCCAGCTCTGGATTTGCGACCTCGATGGGTCGAACTCTCGACAGCTGACCCAGACCGGGGAGCACAACGGCGGTGCGCGATGGTCGCCGGATGGCGAGAGCATCGCGTTCGTGTCCGACCGAGTCAAGAAGTCCGGCTTATTCATCATGCCGCTGACTGGCGGCGAAGCGCGTGAGGTTACCCGCCACGCCCAGCCGATCTCCGGCTTGATCTGGTCGCCAGATGGAGCGCGGATCGCCTACACCACGCTGTACGATCCAGCGAATCCGGACGAGACGGAGCCGGCGAAAGACGCCGCCGCGCCTGTCCGTGTCACCCGCCGGATCGATTACAAGCAGGACGGACGCGGCTATCTGGCGGATAAGCGGATGCAGGTCTGGGTCGTCGATGTCGAAAGCGGCGAGCGCCGCCGGCTGACAACCACACCCAACGACCACGGCTCGCCGCAGTGGTCGCCGGATGGCGCGCGTATCGCCGCCCAGGAGTCGTTGATGAACGGCATGCATTCGCGGCTCGCGCTGATTGACGTGGAATCTGGCGCGGTCGAGTATGTCACTCCTGAGGATGGCAACGTATCGACCTGGTCCTGGTCGCCCGATGGCGGTCTGATCCTCTACACCGGCGACATTGAAATGACCTGGCAATCCGATCTGTTCGTCTACGATGTCGCGAGCGGCGAGACTCGACGGCTGACTGACGACCTCGAATGCCTGCCAGTGGGCGGCATGCCTGGCGAGGGCGCGTCGCAGCCACTCTGGCTCGACGATCGTCAGGTGCTGTTCCACGCCGTCCGGGCCGGCGGCAGCGGCCTGTGGGTCGTCGACGCCGAGGGTGGGGCGGTCGAAAAGGTCGCGTGGTGGCAGGCGCAGCACGCCGGGATGAGCAGCGATGCCGCGAATCGTTACGTCGCTCAGTCGCGCACGACGATGGAGACGGCCGGCCAAATCGTCGTTTACGATCTACAAACGAACGCACAGCAGGTCATCGTTGATCCCAACAAGGATGTGCTCACCGAGCACCCGCCGGCCCAGTGGGAGCGATTCGATGTCGAGCGCGGTGGGCAGACGATCGAGGCTTGGCTGCTCAGGCCAGCCGACTTCGACGAGTCAAAGCAATACCCCGTCGTCCTCGATATCCATGGCGGGCCGAACGGGTTCTACGGCTACGCTCTGTCGCCGGCCCATCAGTCGTTGGCGACCGCCGGGTACGTCGTCGTCTACAGCAATCCGCGTGGCTCCAGCTCGTATGGTCGCGAGTTCACTCAGATGGTGACGGAAGACTGGGGTGGCGAGGACTTTCAGGATCTGATGGCCGTCATGGACGAGGCGCTGAAGCGGCCGTGGGCCGACGCGTCGCGAACCGGAGTGACTGGCTATTCATACGGTGGTTACATGACCGCCTGGACGATCGGTCAGACCGATCGCTTCAAGGCGGCAGTCTGCGGCGCGCCGTGCTTCGACCTGGAGTCGATGTACGGGACGAGTGACATCAGCCACGTCTTTGGCGAGCTTCAGTGGGGCGGCCAGCCGCACGTCTCGACCGAGTGGTATGCCGCGCACTCGCCATCGACCTTCGCGCACCGCGCGACGACACCAACGCTGATTATCCACGGCGAAGCGGACGAGCGCTGCCCGATCGGCCAGGGAGAGCAGATGTTCGTCGCGCTGATCAAGGCAGGCTGCGACGTGGAGTTCGCGCGATACCCGGGCGCGGCCCACGGTTTCCGACGCGCCGGCCATGCCGAGCATCGTCTCGACTGCTGGCAGCGCGCGCTCGACTGGTTCAACACGTATCTCGACTGAATATCGGCGTCCGGGCGCTGTCCTCGCGGAGCGCAGCGCCCGGACGATCGACACGCAGTATCACTGCGAGTGATGCCGGATGTCGCGATCGATCGTCAGGAATGGCCCGGCCATGCCGCCGATGAAGCTGCCGAACGCCGCGCCGGCCAGCATGACATTGACAGCCGTATCGAGGCTGTCCGCGAGGATCGCGCTGATGATCGCGCCGACAACGATACCGGCGGCGAGCCCAGCCACGAGCCCATAAGCGATGCCGTCGTTTTCGACCTGTGCCTCGTGGGCGTTGAGCCCCTCATCGACTGCGCTGAGATCGGGCAGAGCGTAGACGCCGCCAAGGACCGCGCCGTAGATCAGGTGGAGCACGAGGTTGCCGATCGCTGGCAATGGCCCCGCGCCGAGCCCCAGACCAAAGAATCCAGCCCCGACGACCGGAAAGAAGACGACCAGCGATAGCAGCCAGGGGAGTATTGCGAAGGTGAGCCCACGCCACCAGCCCGCGCCGCGCATGCTGGGTTCGATAAAGCGAGCGTAGATCAGCGCCCAGACCAGGCCGGCAATCAGGTTGATACTGAAGGCCGCGACCGGAACGTCGTAAATCCCGTTGGTCAGGTCGTTATGGTTGAGTGCCCAGAACCAGCGGCTCAACTGGCTACCGGACTCGCTGCCGATGTAGCCAACGATCAGGTAGGCCAGAACCAGCGCCATCGACATCACGGCAGTTGCGCAGAAGCCGGCCAGAATACTGCTATTCAGCCACCGGCCGGATGGCCTGTCGTGCTGAGCGCCCGCGCGATCCCGCCATGGAGGATGGTGTGGCCGATGTGGGCGATGTGTCTGCGTGGGCAGTTGGCGCGCCGTCTGATCGGTCAGCAGAACAATCGTGCCGAGGATGACCGCGCCGATCGCCATCAGCGCGTTTGCGTAGCGCCCGTGGGTGGCATGGTAGACAGCCGCGGCAATTCCAAGCATCATCAGTATCAGAAAACCCAGATCCCATGTCGTCAGATGACGTCGCATCGCTGGCCTCCAGACTCCAGATAGCGTACAGAATGCGGCCAGAGGGCTTCGCAGCGGGCGAATCGGATGGATTAACCTTGTCGACTGCCTGGCCCACCGCTGGATGTCGCAGAGGTGATGCCATGAAATATGCCCATGATGTAGCGCGCCCTGCCGTGTTGGTGGCGATATCAGAAGGAGCGGAAGGTGGTTGAGGGGCACCAGCCTGGGACCGGCGCCGTGCTGTCGAAATCCGAGGAAGAGCTGCGAGATCGCGCGATTGCCCTGCTTGCGCGAGTCGAGGGAGTTGCTCGCGTCTTTCCCTCGTCGGACGGTGTCGAGAACGAGCTCCGCGTGCTGCGCCAGGCGCGTCAGCAGCTGGAGACGCTGTTCCTGCTCGTCGTCGTCGGCGAGTTCAACTCCGGCAAGTCAGCGTTTATCAACGCGCTCGTTGGCGAGCCGATCATGCCTGAAGGAGTCACCCCGACAACGGCGATGATCCACCTGCTCGTCTCTGGCGACGAGGGACTCGAGGATATCCTCAGTGATGGCGTCGTCATCCACCATCACCCGGCGCCGTTTCTGCGCGAGATCAACGTCGTCGATACTCCCGGCGCCAACGCCATCATTCGCGAGCACGAGGCAATCTCCCAGCGTTTCGTGCCGCGGTCCGACCTCGTCCTCTTCGTCACTTCGGCCGACCGCCCCTTCTCCGAGTCGGAGCGCGGATTTCTGGAGGAGATCCGTAACTGGGGCAAGAAGATCGTCTTCGTGCTGAACAAGATCGACCTCCTGGAAAGCGACACGCAAGTCAAAGAGGTTGTCCGCTTCATCAGCGACAACGCCCAGCGTCTGCTCGGCATTGAACCGCTGATATTCCCGATCTCCGCCAAGCTGGCCGAGCGCCGCGACCCGGCCGGCCGGTTCCAGCCGCTTCGCGACTACATCATGAACACCCTCGACGAGAAAGAGAAATTCCGGCTCAAGGTCCTGAATCCGCTCGGCGTCGCGGAGCGTCTGCTCGGTCGCTATAGCAGCGTTGTCGAGGATCGTCTCTCGCTGCTGGCCTCAGACGCGCTGACGATCGATCGGATTGACGCGGTGCTGGAGGACTACGACGCGGAGATGCGTCGCGAGTTCGGCGCATATGTCACCCGCGTTGAGAATATCGTCCATCGACTCAACGAACGCGCCGACCGATTCTTCGACGAATATATCCGCATCGGCCGCGTGATCGATCTGATGCGTTCGGAGAAGACGAGAGAGGCATTCCAGCGTGACGTGGTAGCGGACACGGAGCGCCAGATCGACGACACGATCACCGAGCTGATCGACTGGATGGTCCAGCAGGATTTCCGCGCCTGGGAGTCGGTTCGCGAGACGCTCGATCGCCGGGCGCTGGAACGCTACCGCGACGATATGGTCGGCGAGGTCGGCAGCCGGTTTGCCTCCGACCGTCAGACGCTGATTACCCAGGTGGCCCGACAAGCAGAGCTGGTCGTGAACCGCTACGATCAGCACACCGAGGCAACGTTGCTGGCGACGAACGTGCGCTCGGCGCTGGCGCAGACAGCCGTCGTTCAGGCCGGAGCTGTCTCGCTGGGCGCGATCGTTGTCGCGATGGCGACTACCGCCGCGATGGATGTGACCGGGATCCTGGCTGCCGCGACAGTGGCCGGCCTGGGGCTGTTTATCCTGCCGGCCCGAAAGCGTTCGGCGCGCAACGAGCTGCGTCGCCGGTCCGCTGAGCTGGAGCGGCAGCTTGCCGATGTGCTCGGGGATGGCTTCGAGGCCGAGCTGGGCCGATCGATCCGCCGCATCCGTGATGCGATCGCCCCCTACACCCGATTCGTCGCCACCGAGCGAACACGGCTGGAGGGTGTGCGCACTGATATCGCAGACGTTACCGCCGAGCTTCGCGATCTCCGGAGCGCGGTGAGCGGCTGATAGCTGACCTGCCCATCGCGCCAGACCGTCGGCTGGTCGCGCACACGACCAGCCGACTGTAGTAGCTTCGATTCAGCCTATCCCGCTGTCCCACGCACCCGGGCAGCCATCTCGGTGTCGACGCCACGTGGCCACTCTCGCTTCAGTGGGTCGCTGACTCCCACCTCGAGCGTGCCGATGCCCTCTATCTCCATACGAACCTGGTCGCCACCTTGCAGCGGTCCGATACCCTGGTGGTTGGTGCCGCACAGGATGACATCGCCGGGGACGAGGGTCATGTAGCCACTGATGTAGGCGAGGATCTCGACGACGGAATACTCCATGTCTGAAGTGGAGTAATCCTGCCTGATTTCACCATTGACCGCCAGCGTGACGCGCAGGTTCTGTGGGTCAGGCACCTCGTTGGGCGTAACGATAGCGGGGCCGAGCGGGGTGAACGTGTCGAACGACTTGCCCATCCGGCTGGGCGGCATGCGCCCGATGCCACGAGCCGAGACGTCGATTGCGCAGGTGTAGCCCGCCAGCGCCGCCAGCGCTCGCTCGTCGGCCGGCAGATCCTTCGCCCGCGCGCCGATAACGAGTGCCAGTTCAGCTTCGTGGTGGAAGATACTTGCCGGATGGTTCGGTAGGACGACCGTGCCACCTGGGCCGATCACCGAGTCCGGGCTCTCCAGGAACATGTCCTGTGCCTGGCGCTCGCGATCGGTTCCTTCGCGGTAGTTGCCGAATGCTGCGATCAGCTTGGTTGGACGAGGAACTGGCGCCTGTACCTCGCCGGCCGGCTCGACAGCGCCGCTGGCGGCCAGCGCCTCGGCCTGCTCGCGCCGACCGGCCAGCACCCCCATGATGCGTGGCATACGATCAGCCGCGGCGCGGTAGGGAATGTCGTCAAACGCGGCCGAGACATCGACCCAGCCGCCGTCGCGCTGCGCGGCAATCCGGCCATCACTAGTAAGCACGAGCCTCATGACGCCTGTTCTCCGTTCTGCTGGTGGGCCGGGTTCTGCGCCATCGCCTTGACCCGCTCGGCCATCTCGTGATCGATTCCGCGCTGCCATTCACGCTGCAGGTCGTCGCGAACGTGGAGGGTAAACGAGCCAATCCCATCGATGGTCGTGATGACCTCATCGCCGTTCTGCACCGCGCCAAGCCCCTGATGGTTGGTCCCACAGCAGATAACATCACCGGGGTTCAGCGTCGTGACGGACGACAGGTAGGTCATCAGCTCGCGGATTGGCCGCTCCATGTCGGCGGTGGAGTAGTCCTGTCGCCGCTCACCGTTGACGTCGACAGTGATGTGCAACGCCTGCGGATCGGCAATCTCATCACTCGTCGTGATCCATGGTCCGAAGCCGGCGAACGTATCGTAGGACTTGCCAAGGAAGCTGACGATCCCCGGCCGGCCGCCGCTGCGCGCCGAGATATCCTCGAAGACCGTGTAGCCGAAGACTGCATCCATCGCGTTGTCGTCGCTGAGGTTCTTCGCCTCGCGGCCAACGACGACGGCGATCTCCGCCTCGTGGTGGAAGATACTCGTTTGATGGCTGGGCAGGGCGACGGTGCCGCCGTGACCGACGATTGCCTCGGGCGACTTGAAAAAGATGTCGAGGATCTGCAGGGGTCGATCGGTGCCCTCGCGATAGTTGCCGATCAGGCAGATGATCTTCGATGGTCGGATCAGTGGAGCGCCAAGGCGTGCTTCGCTGACCGGCGTTCCCCCGCCGGCGGCGACGCGCCGAGCGAGCTCCGGCCGCAGCGCATCGAAGTGCTCGATCAGGTCCGGCAACAGATGTTCCGGGCCGGGCGGTTCGTACTGCTCCAGCAAGTCGGTGATCTCGACGACGGTCTCGTCATCCGCGACGACGCCCATCATCCCGTCACCGAACGTGGCAACACGCATGTGACCTCCTCATCCTCGGCAAGTGACGCGGGGATATGCTCAATGTCCGCATGACAGGCGATGTTCACACGAAGCCTGAGTCGTGTCAATGCCGGGCATCCAGCGAAGCAGAGCCGCTAACCCACACTCCGTGATCAGCCACTGCTCACAGGACATCGGCTGCCTCCGGCTGGCCGGCGTCGACTAGCTCAGTGTCGTTATCGTTGTCGTTCTTGTCTGTCGGTGCGTGCTCAGTTTCGGCGTTACTGAGAATGCGATAGGCGTCGGTGCCCGTGCCGACACCCGGATCGCTGATCACATCCGAGGGCGGCAGCTGAATCTCGCCACCTTCGAGCAGCCGCCACTTCGCGATGACTCGGTCGCGTGTGTTCGAGGCCGCCATCAAGGCATTCAGCGTATCCCGAGTCATCGGCGAGCGCATCAGACGCAGGATTCCGTCGATACCCTGTTGATCCTCAACGGCCTTGATGATCTGAAAGCCTTCACCATATTCGTCATAAAAGCGGAAACCGATCTCATCGACGTCCTGCTTGAAACCGTATGCGTCGAGAACGCGTAACTCCGCCCACTGTGCAAACCCCTCGACGAACAGATGCCCCTTGTAGGGAACAACTGCGGAATCGAGCAGCGAAGGGTGCACGTTCGGGACGCCCTGCTCGTTCGTCCGCAACAGCCAGTCGTGTGCGTATTCGTGGGCGATCACTCCGACGAGATGCTCCTCAACGTTCGGGCGGACGGCGACCTCCCGCGTGAGAATGTTGTAGAAGCCGTCGAGCTCGGCGTCGACCTGCTCAGCCTCCGCCTGCGTGACGAACCTGATGGGCGCGATGTCCGCTCGCTCATCAGTGAGATTGAGGAGCGGTGATAGCCCGAGCTGGAAGACTTGCTCCCGCACCGCGACGAGATCGTTCGGATCGGTGACGGCGACGTAGCGCATCGAGTCGAGCTGCTCCGGCGTGCGGCCTGCCACCGATCGGCCTGTGTCGCCGAGCAGCCGCCCCAGATAGATCAACGCACCGCGCTTGTCCAGCAGCGGCACGCACGATCCGCCGTCGTCGCACTGCGCGCAAATTCCGATGTTCGTGCAGGCGGGACAGCCAACCTGGCACGGACAGGTCACCAGCACTCGATACGTATCACGCAGCAGATCGTGCATGATGCTCAGGAGTCCGTCAGCGAGGCCAGCCCCGCCGTCCACAGTGTCGAAGAGCAGCACTGCCGGCGCCTCGGTCAGCCCATCGACCGCTGGAACGGCGAGTACGCGCACGTCGGTTGGTTGCATGGTTGCCGGCAGCACAGCTCGCAGCGCCACCGCTAGCGCGTGCGCCAACATATGTGCGACCCGGAGGTCAAGCGACATCCCGGGGCGATCTGCCGTGAAAACAATCGCGTCAGCAACAATGCTGGATGCCTTCCCGCGCGCGTCCGGGTAGAAGTGCGTTGCGATCTCGTCGGGCTGTCGCGTGCCAAGAAGCTCCTGCCAGACCACAATCGACTTGCGTTGGATGACAAATGCATCGCCATTCCCGATGCGCGATGGCAGCATGTCCGCGGGCTGTTCGTCGGGCGCCAACCTCATTTGATACCGATAGTGTGGCAAGACATCCACCGGCAACCGACTGTTCGGTATCTGTGCGACCAGATCGTTTGATGTACGGCTCCGGACCAGGACGAGCGGCTGAGCGCCGGTTTGAATAACTCGATGCTCGAAGAGTTCGGTGGTCTCCCGATTCGAGTCGATCCACCGTACGGGGAATCCGCCGTTATCACTCCGGACAGGGATAAGTCCGTCGGCGCCGATCGTGTCGAGACGGCAGTGTTCGTAGATAACGTCAGGATCAGTCTGACCCAGAATCAGGACAGAGTCCTGGTATCCAAAGACGCTGCGGTCGGCCACGACGTCCTGCCACGCCGCAAACCCGTTAGCCACCAGCGCGTCTGCTGCCTGCACGCCGGGTAGACCGAATGTCTCGACAATCTGGGAGCGACGCATGCGCGTCTCGTGCACTGCGCAAGCCAGGTGCTTCGCGACGACGTCGGCATGGCGCGTATTGATCGTCAACTGTGTCCGTGCCCGGGTATCCAGGAAATCGATCGATCCTGAGGTATGAAAGCTCCGGATCATGTGGAGCGCTGCCGGGGAATGCGTGCCCAGAACCAGCGCGAGCCCACCCCGTCGCTCGCCACCAAGCTGCCCACACAAGCGCTCGATCTCGGATACGTGCTCTGGTGTCCCGAGTATGATGAGCCCGTCGTAGTGCGCCTGGCGACCGCTGAGTTCGGCCTCTTCGGTCGTGACGCGCAGCCGCTGTTCCGGGAGGGACATCCCGACTGCCCGGTCGATCTCGTTGCTCAACCACTCGGCATCAACGCGACCTCGATCGTAACAGTGCACGAGCAGTCGATAGTCGTCGGTCAGGCTGACGAGCACGCTCGCCAGCTCGACGGCTGCTGCCAAGGCAGATTGCCGGCGTACCCGCGCGACTGCATGGCCACCGACTCCGGCTTCCCCGTAGCGATCGAGTGGTGGAAGCCAGACGCCGAACGTTTGCTCGGGCCGGGCGCTGCCGTCAACTGCGTAGCGGTGAACGTGGTCGACACTCGGGTCGATGCCGAAAAGTGCAGTCGCGAACGCTTCGAGATTCGCGGCTGGGCGCGCAGTGGCTGTGAACTGCAGCTTGCCGCCGGCCGCTGCTGTAACCAGGCGCAGCCGACGAAAGACCTGTGCTGCATTCGCGCCCACGATGCTCGTATAGTGATCGATATCGTACGTGATCACCAGATCCAGCCCGGCGAAGAACTCACCCCACGGGCGAGTGTCCTTCAGCATGACGCCATGCAGCGTGTCGAGCGAGCAGAAGACGATCTCCGGCGGTGGGTCAGGTATGCCGCGGCGATACGACGCGTCCAGCCGCATTTCATGGAGCGCGTAGTGCCAGTCAGTCTGATCGGCTAACTCGCGAAATCGCTCGTATTCGCGCTTCAGAATCTGCTCGTTGGGGGTGACGACGAGCACATTCGACCCGCGGCGCAACGCACGTTCGAGCGTTGCCAGGAAGAGTGTCATATGCCGACCGCTGCCTGGTCCAGTCGCCAGAATCAGGTGACTCGTCGGCGAGCCTTCGTCGTCGTCCAGCAGTTGGGCCAGCGCATCGCGCTGATGCGGGTAGAGCTGCTCAGTCCCGGTGATGCCGAGCGATGCCAGTACCGCTCGCATAAGCGTGCCGTCCTGAAAATGCCGTTCCAGGATGTGCGCGTAGGCGTCGGCATAGGTCAGCGACGCACGGGCGGGTAGATGCATCGCCGCGCGCAATTGCCCCCGGTACCGCTTATGGTTGCGTAAATGCTGCGTCACCTCATTCAGCGGAAGCGAATCCGGCTTGGCGACCTTGTGATCAACAGGTCGTGAGGTGGACATGATTGGCGCTGGTTCGCGTTCCCTCCGGACGCTGATGATGGTTGGCGCGAGGAGCGCGACCAGCGTCCAGACGACTGGCGATACCAGGTGGGTGACCATCGCCGGCAGGGTAACCAGCGACACAATAATGACGATGAGCGAGAGATAGACCGGCCACTGACCGTAGTCCCAGCGGATTGTCCGGTCGAGCCTGACGAGGCCGGATGCACGGCGCGGCGATGCATCGAGATCGTCCAGTTCCCGAACGCCGCGTAGTAGCACGGTGAACGCAGCCCAGGCGCCCGCGTAGATAACAACGAGATAGAAGATCGTCGCCGGCACCCACGAAATGTTCCGAATGATCGGAACCGGTGAGTAGAGCATATCGATGAGATAGCCGCCGGCCAGCCGGTCCATCGCGAGGAAAAGCGGAATCACGACGAGCGTGCAGACGTACGCCAGAAGGGCTGCCATTCGTCAACATCCTCCTCTTGGCGTCACAGCCGTACAGTCGCCGCGGTTAATCCCATCTGAAACCGGCAGAAGAGGATTTCATCTCGCTCACTCGGGTACTCAATAATCCTACCGACACTCAATTGTCCGTCGCTCGTGACCGCGATTGTCGAGAGCCGGCCGGTTGTGAATACCATGTCATGCCCCGCCACCTGCATATCGGGCAGTTGGTAGACGGGGATCATGAACTCGTTCGCGATGTCCGTCCAATGCGAGGCGTAGTCGGCGTAGGCGTTGCGTAAATCAACTCCGGCAGTATTGGGGTCGGTCTGGAGTAGCTCGAGATCGCGATTCTTCAGCTCGGTGTGAGAATCACGCCTCCACCGCTCGACATCTCCAACGACCCAGCGTTCGGCGGCATCGGGCGCGCGCAGCAGCTGAAGTGCAGTCTCTGGCGGTAGTGGCGTGGAGTCCTCGGATGTCCCCGCAGCGAAGGCGATGCGTGGCACATAATGGATGAGGCGACCTGAGGAATATCCGGCCGGCCCTCGCGGCCGTGGTGCGCGCCTGAGCTGCAGCCCGATCTGCGTCAGCCGTTCGTTGACGTTCTTCATATGTCGCTGCGCCGCCGAGATCGTTTTCAGGTGCCAGTGGCTATCGACCAGCTGTATTTCGCGGCTCAGTGCGTCGGTCTCTCGTTGTCCGACGCGCTGAGTCGCGGCGAGAATACCCTGATACGCCCGAGTCCAGCGCATGTGCGCATCCCAGATGGACGACGCGCCGGCTGCGAGGGTCAGTCCGATGAAGAGCAAGAGGACGATGACACGCAGCAGCACAACCTGGTCAGTGATATTCGGGCCGAGCCACAATATATCGGCCCTGGTCGCCAGTTCGGCCAGTCGCCCGGTCATCGACCAGAGCAACGCAACCCCGCCGAAGAGTACGAGTGCGGTGAACGCCGCCAGCAACGCCATGTTCGGCCTGCGAGACATCTCGATGCTCAAGGATTGAAAAGAACCCTCCAAAGAGATGTGGGCATTCGCCTGTGTGTCCAGACGCAACCCCTCGGTGTACTGTTGTTGTGGGCGACGGTCTTCGGCCAGATGTAGATGCTGCCGATCGATCCACTCGTGCAGATAGGGGATCGGCTGGTCAATCTTCGGGTCGCTCCAGAGCGCGCTCGCCTGGTGGTCGATCACATCCCGGACCCGGTGGCGCTCCGTAGCTGATGCCTCGCGCAACTCGCGCAGCACGCTGGAGAAATCGGTGCGCACCCTCCGCTGCCAGCCGTCGAGTTGCGCGATCCAGGAGCCCGCGTCCCCGAGGACGCGCCGCAGCTCGCGCTCCGGATCGCCCCAGAGACTCGGCGCGCCGCCGAACGACGCCTTCGGCCCGCCGGACAGCGACGCGCCGATCCGGGCGCTGGCGTCGTTGCTCATCTGCGGTCGATTGACGCTGAAGATCGGCGGTTTCCAGTGTGCCGCGACACGCGCTTTGGGATCGGTCTGACGTAATCCGAACTCCGAGACGTGCCGCGTCGCGGAGCGATCGGCGATCTCCGCATCTCGCGACCGAATGGAGGAGACGGCGATACGCCCGAAGATGCCGAGTTGGTCCGCGTTGTTGGCGATGACGATGACGTTATTCGGACTTGCCACGGCGAGGTCTACTGGCACGACATTCCCCGGCAAATTGCTGAGGATGAGTGCCTGACAGGCGAGCGCGCCGGCCTCATCGACCTCGTACTGCTCCAGCGCGAACCCACTGGCGAGCAGCGCCTGCACGACGTACACCTGTGATTTGTCGGCGATCGACGCCGAGTGAATCTCACCTGCGAGCCGCTGGAGGAATTCGCTGGATATCCCCCCGCGCTCGACCGCCGTATCGAGCAGCACCATCGTCAGCGCGAACGGGCGAGTGTTGATGTTCAGCTGCCGGGCTGCCGGAACGATCGTCTCAAGCAGAAGCTGCCTCGCATCTGCCCCGTCCTCCCCGGAGATCTGCGCCAGCACGATCCAGTGGATCCGCTGCGCGTCGCCGGAGGTCTGGCCGCGGAGCACCCGATCCAGCTCGAGGTCAACCTGCTCCGGCGCGATCGTGGCGATGCGGTCGTCATCGGAATCCACCGCGCTCAGCGCGACGAGGCGGACCGCCGGCATGGCCGGCAGCCAGTCAGCCAGCAGCATGGTCGGCCGCATGGCGGCGTCACCGACCGCCATCACCAGTACTGGACGCTGCAGCGCAGTGGTCACGCTCATCGGTGGCCGTTCAGGTCCTGTTGCAATCCCACCATGGCGTCGCGCATCAACACGAGCGTGTCCTTCTTCGGATCCTCCCCGATCGGCATCTCGCCGATCTGCCGGTCAATCACGTCGATGCGGTTACTGATTCGATGGCACTGCTCGCTGGTGAGGAGCTTTGACCATCCGGCGTTGACCACGACTGCGAACTCTTTGAGCTCGTCGGAGCGATCGTGCAACCGCCGGATGGCCGCGTAGATATCCTGTGCGTATGGGTAGTAGACATGCTTGCTGGCCGAGGTGGCGATATCGAACGATCCCCCGACCTTGTTCTCCCGGGCATAGTCCAACTCCAGCGCGATGCCCAGCGTCTCGACCACCCGCCGCAGGGTTGTCTGCGTCGCGGCGTCCGCATGCCGTTTCTGCTCGGCGAGCTGATCGATACGCTGCTGCATGCCCTCGAGCGAGAGGTCATCCGGCAGCACGCCGACGTAGCGCTGGTCGATGTAGACGTGGCCCTTTTGTTTGGTCCAGGTTCGCTCGCTATTGGCCATTTGCTGGCGCTCGTCGTCATTGATCATGAACAGCGGAGCGCCCCACTCGCGAGACGACACGAAGAAGTGGTGGATCGATTGCCCCGACGTGTCCGGCGCGGACCCACCGCTGAGCATTCCTTTGAGCGCTTCCTTGAGAGTTTTCAACGCCTCGGACGCATCTGGAGCATCGAACGGCTCCTTGGCATAGGAAGCCTGCACGGAATGAATGATGTGGTAGAGATCCTGGTAGCGCTCCTGATTCGCCCGGCTCAGCGACCAGTAGGGGACCGCCGCGGCGATACATGAGCTGACCCGTGACTGCATGTACTGGGTGAGCCTGCGGGCAGCATCGCCAGTGCCCGGTACGCCGCCAACCGCATCGAGGAACGTGTCGACCTTACCCAGCCCGACCCGCGCGTAGAACTCATGCTCCATCGCATCCCAGATGGACATGCTCTGGACGGTGGCGCTGAACTGATCGGCTGCCTTGTTCCTTGCGTCCCTAACGGCGCTGCTCACTGCGGTGCTGAGATGTGCGGCCTCCTGTGCCTGCGTGCCGCGTTGGTTGGCGGGCTTGAGCAGCCAGGTCCGCAAAGAGCTGCCGCTGGTGGTAAATCCGACCGCAATGTCCCTGAGCGCCTGAGAATCTGGCGTCTGAGCGTTCGTGATGTCGCGAGCAAAGACCTCGTCGACCAGCGCCCGGTCGGCAAGGACGCGATCCTGCTGTGCCATCTGGCCGCGAGACTGCTTGAAGTGGTCGTCGAGACCAAGTCTCAGATCTACTCGCTGTCGTTCCAGCTCGGTAATCGCCTGCTCCAGCGCGGTACGCAGACGGGCGACATGGGCATTGAGGTTCGTGAGTAGCGAGAGCTCCGCACTGGCCTCGGCAATATCTCGCTGCGTGCTGACATACGGTCGCCACCAGGTGCTGAGGAACGCCTGCGCCTGAGCGTCCTGCTTGCCCTTGCCGCCGAACGGCGACTTGCCGCCCACCGTCAACCGCTCAATGGCCTCGTCGTATCTTCTGACCCCCAGATCGAGCTTCTGTCGAAGACCTGGACGGTTTGGCTCTGTGCTGTCGATCTCGTTCGTCAGTGCTTCAATGCGGTTGGCGAGACTGCCACTGATCCCGCGGAGCAGATCCGCAGCGTGGCGCAGTCCGTTGCCTCTGTTTTCCTCCAGCGTCGTGTTGACTGTGACCAGCAGCTGGCCCCAGAGCTCATTGAGGATGATCGGCTCGTTCCTGGCCAGAAGACCTCTGAGCGTCTTGAGCCAGGTGTCATCGACCAGGGATCGCTGGTTCCGAACGAGGGTAACCCAGCTCTTCCGGTCGACATTTTCGAACCTGGGCTCCGGAGCAGCTTCAGCCTGGTGCACCTGCCCGGTGGCGACGTCGGTATGGGCCTGCTTCAGTCGCTCGCGTAGCCTGACTTGCCCAGCGTTCGGGAGAACTTCTCGGTCTCCGTTATTGAGCCATCGACGTGCCTCGTCGCCGCGGTCCTGGCTGATCAACACGATCGAATCGAGCACGTGCAGCAGGAGATGGTCGCCGAGATACCCGGTCGTCTCGGGGACGGAGAAGACGATCGACGCCGCGCCCGCGCCGGCGAAGAGGACCGATTTGGTGGCCTTGCTGCCGTCGTCGACCGGCGGGCTTATCTTGTTATTCAACCCTCCGAGAATGTTGGAGATAAGTGAGTGGCTGGCGCTGGCCGCTGGAGAATCGACATCGAGGGCGATGCAGTCGGCGATCAGCTCGGTGTAGGCTCCGAAGGATGGCAGTGGCTTGCCGGCCTGATTGCTTTCAGCGAAGAGATAACAGAGGTCGAATGGCGTTTCGTTCTTGTGATCACTCCCGTTACCTGCGATGGGTGTGCCATTGAGATAGAAGAACGGCGCGATCGACGCTGGCCGATACTTCTCGGGCAACATCCACCAGTCTATCTCCCGCAGGGCTGCCGAGCAGTTGGCATAGATGTTGTCGCGCTGAAAATCGCCTGGTCCATGCTGCATGATGCTGGCCAGCGGGATGGCGCCGACGATATGCACGTCATCGTCCACGAGCGAGCGCAGATGCTGAGCGAGCGTCAGCATGATCCCGCTGCCGGTCCCACCCGATACCGAGCCGACGATGTAGACGAACACGGTAATCGCTGTGCCGATGCCGTAACCCGCTGTCTGGGCGTTGGCGCGCAGTTTATCAACCGAATCGGCGATCTGCTCGGCGTGCTTTCTGCCCAGCATGTAGTAGGCGAGACGGCCCTTGGCGCGCATGCCACCAGCGCCGTTGATGAATCCTCCCGGTTGTGTGACGTGCTCCGGCCACCACTTGTCCAGATTTCCAGTGCGGGATTTGATCATCGCGTCCGGCGATGCAGGCTTCAGTAGCAGCAGCTCGTTCTGGGTGAACCGGCTGTTGATCGCCGTGTTGTGGTCGATGTCGAGAGAGAAGATGCGAACGGACTTCTCGATCGCGTCTAGCTCAGCCTTTTCGGTCAACGGCGTTGCTCGGGCGCGGGCGAACTCTTTGAGGCGTTCCTTGACGCCGAGCGCGATCGCCGAGCCCTGGCCCCCGACGCCGACGATGATGGACGGTGGAATCATGAAGACTGGTCCCTTCTAAGCACCGAAGTACGAGCTATTTGATGGTGGTGGTGATGCCTTGCCGTCAAATGCATTGCCACTACCGCCGCTTTGCGCGGTCCGTCCGGCCCGGTCGTCTCGGTAGGTAAACGAGCCGGTGTTGGTCGTGATGTTATCCCCGTCATTCAGCTGGCATCGCATCGTGATCGCCGAGCCGTTGACCCGCAACTGGTTGTCGTCCGATGTGGACTCCGGGACCAGATAGGTCGCGTTTCGGAACATGCTGAGCACGGAGGTGCGGGGTGTCAGGCGGGCGACTGGCCCGAGGGCATTGATGTTGATGCCAGCGAGCGTGCCGACCTCGATCTCCCTCGGGAAGAATTTCGCGAGCATGCCTCGCTCTGACATTGGTCGCACGGTTTCCACTTGCCCATTGCCAGCGACAACCGTCGCGTTCTTCGGGAAGCGCGCGTGGAATTTCCAGAATAGCGCGAGCAGGATCAGCAGGAGCAGGACCAGCAGAGCAAGCAACTGTATGGGCCCAAAGGGATAGCGGATGGTGTACGAGTACCTGAGTTGGCCGTCGGCCGCGCCGTCGTTGCCGGCCGTCGCAATGGTCGCGTTGCCGCTGGTGACTGCGACGACCGCGGGCTGCTTGCTGCTGCCGGGGATGAAGCGCCCGCTGCTCGGCGGGGTGATGTCGTAGCCGACCTCCACCGAGGCAGTGGCGCGACCGTTCGCCGTGACGGTGATCGTGTCACGTGGCTGGGATGTCTCGGGATCGATGAGCCAGAATCGCCCGCTGTCGGCTGCGTCGCCGATTGTCGTGCGCAGGTCGACGCCAGCGTTCTGGCGCAGGGCCTCGTCATCGAACGTGACGATGAGCGTGGATGTCCCGGACAGTGGAGTATCTGAACCCGCTGTCACCGTGCCGAGATCGCCGCCACCCTGTCGATCGATAGTGATGCCGGCGACCGGCGTGGGTGTGGGTGTCGGTGGCACGGGTGTCGGCGTTGGTGGCACCGGCGTGGGCGTTAGCGGGACCAGTGTCGCCGTTGGCGGGATCGTCGCCGTCGGTTCGGGCGGCTGCCATGTGAAGGTGATCGGGATCGAGTTGTTCGCAAAGACCCAGTTGTCCTGAATCGGGTTCAGGCGCAGCACGCCATTGTATTGGCCACGCACGAGATTACCGCTGGCCGTGAAGGTGATGTTCATCGGCTGTGTCAGGTTGATCGTTGTCGGCGCGAATGTGATGCCCAGGTTGGCCGGCAGGATATTCAACACCGCACCGCGCGCCACGCCGTTGCTAACCGGCGCACCGCTCTTCAGCGTGAGTGAGATGGTGACGCCTGTGGGATGGTCGTAGAGGTTGCCGAGATCGATCGGATCGTCGGAGATCGAGATGACATCGGGGATGTTCGGGACAATCGTAATGCCCGGCGCTTGCTCGATGATCACCTTGTCAGCATCGGAAATCTGTTTGCCGAGATCGACGTAGACGGTGTTGAGATAGGGATACTCACCGGATTTGGAGTTGAAGATCTTGGCGAGCGACTCGGCGAAGTTCTGCCGGCACTGCTCGCCTTCTTCGTCGCCGTCGGTGTAGAGATAGATGGTCTGGATGCGATCGCCGCCGCCCTGGCCGGCGCTCCAATCGGCCAGTTTCTGGATCGCGTACTCGAGTGACTCGCAGATGTAGGTGCCGCGCCCGTCGGGAGTCATCCCGCTCAGGAACTCGTCGGCTTCCTTCCGCGTCTGCTCCGTCGATGGCGAGAGCTGGAATGTTGCCGTTGGATCGTTGCTCTGCGGTGGCCAGATACCCTTGATGCGCGGGCCGTCTGCAAACGGGATGAGCGCGAAGTGAACATCGTCGCCGAGGTAGCTGATCTGCCGGGAGACGCGGTTGCGAACCTCGTCCCAGATGTTGGCCGTTCCGCCTTCGCCCTTCATCGACACCGTCGTGTCGAGCAGGATGATGACATCGCGGCCCTGCGCCGCCTGCGCCGCACGGCCGGCCGACCCGGCCAGCAGCGTCGTCAGCAGTAACGCGACGAAGAGCATCGAGCGAAGCCGGGGTGACGTGACCCCTCTGGACTTCACATTCATGTATCTCGCCTACTCATCACGGACCGGGACAATCGGGTATCCGAAAGACGTCGCTGGCATTGCATGGCACACAAACTATCCCGGTCATTCATCCAACAGGCACAGTGGTCAAGGCTATTGATCTACCACATCTGCGTGGTGGCAGGGAATCGAATGGAACGGAAATGCCGTCGCGGCGCCGTCGTGAAGCGCGATTCGCACACCTCGTCGTCCCTTATCCGCTGCGCTGCAATCAGATCTGATTCCGTTGTTGGGCAAGTATATATCCTGCCGGCCAATTCTTGACGTCTTTTTCGCCGCCGATATCCGTAGCGAATAAGCGGCGCGACGATGGCTCCGGATCGTACGGTGATTTCTTCCGTTTACGGTCTGATTCGGGGACTATGGTTGGCGATACCGCCAGAGAGGACGGGGCCGCGCGAGATGTCTCGCGCGGCCCTGATTCGGAGGGTTCGATCTGAATGCCGCCCCGCGGCTACTCGCTCCTACCCCGCCTGCTTGAGCATGATCGTCGCGCGGCGCGGCTTTTCGACGGCGTCGATCGCCAGCTTGCGGGCGGATTCGCGCGCGGCGGCGCGGAAGGCCTCGGCCGGCGGCGACTCGGGCTCGGAGACGATGATCGGGTGACCGATATCGCCACCCTGACGGATGGCGGTGTCGAGCGGAATGCGGCCCAGCAGTGGCACCTCGTACCGCTCGGCAGTGCGCTCGCCGCCGCCGAAGCCGAAGATCTCCGATCGCTCTCCGCAGTGCGGGCAGACGAAGAAGGACATGTTCTCGACGATGCCCAGGATCGGCGTCTTCACCTCCTGGAACATCTGGATGCCCTTGATCGCGTCGGCCAGCGCAACGTCCTGCGGGGTCGTGACGATGACCGCGCCGGATAGTGGGATCTTCTGGACCAGCGTCAGCTGGACATCCCCGGTGCCGGGCGGCAGGTCGATGATCAGATAGTCCAGCTCGCCCCAGTCAACCTCGTTGAGGAACTGGTTGATGAGCTGGGCGACAAGCGGGCCGCGCCAGATCAGGGCCCGGTTGGCATCGAGCAGGAAGCCGATCGACATCAGCTTTACGCCGAATGCTTCCAACGGGATAATCTTGTTGTTGTTCATGAATGGCCGGGCGCTGGTGCCCATCATCAGCGGGATGCTCGGGCCGTAGACGTCAGCGTCCAGCAGGCCGACGCGAGCGCCATCCTGAGCCAGCGCGACGGCGAGGTTGACGGCAACCGTCGACTTGCCGACGCCGCCCTTGCCAGACGCAACGGCGATTGTGTTCTTGACGCCGGGGATTGGCGTCTTGTCCGGCGCGCCACGCCCGCTGGCTCGCACGCGGGAGCTGAACTCGATCTCGAGGCTCGTCATCCCCGGCAGTGGCGCAGCTGCCTCGCGCAAGTCGCTTTCGATCTTGCCCTTCAGCGGGCAGGCCGGCGTCGTCAGCTCGACGTGGATTTTCACCGCGCCGCCATCGACAACGACCTCCTTAACCATATTCAGCTCGACGAGGCTGCGGCGAAAGTCCGGATCCTGGACCGGCCGGATCGCCTCGATCACTAACTCCTGGGTAAGTCCTGACATGCGGTTGTATATCCCTCCCGTGATCATCCGCTCCGGGTATTGCCGCGCGGATTGTGGCATCGACCCGGGTATTACGCCAATTCTGCCGCAGAATGCCGCCTTTCTCAACGTTGACGTTGCGAAAGGCGGCGAAGTCGTTCAGTGTGGCGACACGGTACACTCCCGCCGATGATGACGAACGTGACAGACACCGGTGATGCCGGGCGGATGCTGCGCCCGCGTCCGCGCGAGCGGCGCTGGTTTCGTGTGCTGCGCGTCGTGCTTCACGTAGCCGCGCTGGGTGGGCTGGCAATGGCCATCGTCGGGTCATACGTTGCCGAACCATACTTCACCCGTGGTGCCGAGACGGGGTCGACCTGGGACCCGATTCCCTGGACCGGCGAAAACCCGATGGCGGTCAACACCTTCCTGAACGACGAGCCGGATCCGGCGAACGTCGAGCGGACGCTGGATATGGTGCGTGATGGCGGGTTCGGCATGATTCGCCAGCTGGTTGGCTGGTACGAGATCGAGCCGCAACCAGGGGTATTCGTCGATGCACAGGGGCGCTCGACCTGGGAGAAGTACGACCGGATCGTCGACGGCGCGGCTGCGCGCGGCATCGATGTGCTGGCGCGGCTGGAGAAGCCGCCAGCCTGGGCGCTGGCCGGCCGGCCGAACCCCGCGATCGAGGGTCCGCCTGACAATCTGGCCGACTATGGCGCATTCGTCGAGCGATTCGTCGAGCGTTATCGCGGCAAGGTTCGCTTCGTCCAGATCTGGAACGAGCCGAATCTCAAGGGGGAGTGGGGCGGTGGGCCGATTGATCCGGAGGCCTACGTCCAACTGCTCAAGGTTGGCTATGAAGCGGCCAAGCACGCAGACCCGGATATCGTCGTTGTGATGGCCGGCCTTGCGCCGACCGACCAGCTCGGCCCGTCCAACCTGAGCGACCTCCTCTTTCTCCAGCAGATGTACGACGCGGGCGCGGCCAGCTACTTCGACGTCGCGGCGGCGATGGTCTATGGGTATGGCTATTCTCCGTGGGATCGTCGCGTTTCCTTCGAGCGCAACAACTTCTCCCGGCCGATCCAGACGCGCGAGATCATGGAGCGCAACGGTGATCGGGACAAGCCGCTCTGGGCGGTCGAGTACGGCTGGGTGTCGTTGCCGAGCGGCTGGGCCGGCGATCCGTCACCCTGGGGCAAGCCAGTGTCGGAGACGACTCAGGCGGACTATCTGGTCCAGGGCTATCTGCGGGCGCAGAGTGAGTGGCCCTGGATGGGCAGGATGGCGGTTTGGGCGTTGCGCTTCCCGTCCCAGCCGGACGACCCGGATCAAGCGCACAACCCGACTCGCGGGTTCGGCATCGTCAATCACGATTTCTCGCCACAGCCGGCCTACACGGCCCTCCAGCGTGCTGCTCCGACGATCCACGCGACCGGAGTCGGGTCGCATCCGTTTTCCAACGCGCAGGTCGAGCGTCTTCTGGATCGCGAGTCGGTCAAGCTCCGCGTCGTCGGGGATCGCATCGACCTGGTGGCCGGCGGCGCTGGGACGTTCGGGGTAACGATCGACGGGGTCGAACGGGGGGATGTCCGGCTTGACGACACCGGCCGCGTCACCCTTGCTCGCGGCCTTGGCGACGGAGTCCACGATGTCGTGCTCCGCGCCAGCCCATCGTCCGGGGCTAATCTCGTTCCGATCGGCTTCATCGTGTCGGCGTCGTCGATCCAGGGCTGGATTTACCCATGGATCAATGGAGCGCTGGCGGTCGCGATCGTCTTGAATATCGCGTCGGTCGTGTGGATGATTCGCGACTACCGAGCGCAACGCGCGCGAAGCGGGTAAGCGTCGACGCTGCGGCCTACTCCAGCAGCACGTATTCCTGGTCCATCTGCCAATCGAGCGCTGGCCCGAGCTCCAGCTCCAGCCGTGGGCGAAGCGGGTCGATCCGTTTTTCGAGGGTCAGCGAGACGACGTGGCGATCGTCAAGGTCGAGGCAGTCGCAGAGCGCGTCGAGCGCGATCTTGAGGCCACCGTCGAGATCACGCTTGAACGGGGTCTCGAAGTAGAAGGCAAGGTCGCAGGCGAACGGCCGGCCACGCACTTCGTCGAGCCAGCCCTCGCCGATTGTGCCCTGCTCCAATAGCCGCTGGATGATGACACGGGTGTCCTTGCGGAATGCCTTTGCCTCGCTGCTGAGCACCCGACGGCGGCCAACCGTGACGTACTGGTTGTTGACGCTCGGTGGCAGCGGAAGGGTCAGTCGCAGAGTCTTCACCGACGACGCCATGTATCATCGTGCCCTGCCGGGCCTGGCGCAGTGGTGATGATGCAGGGATGGGCGATTCGATGGCGAGCGAGCGATTGCAGGTCGCGGTGCTGCTGTCCGGCACAGGCCGGACGCTGGAGAACCTGCTGGATCGTCGGGCAACGGGCGAGCTGGATATCGACATCCCGATCGTCGTCTCCAGCCGACCGTCGGTCCGCGGCATCGAGATCGCGCAAGCGGCTGGAATCGATACCCACGTCGTCACGCGCAAACAGTGCCCCACTCCGTCGGCGATGAGCGCGCGGCTGCGTGAGCTGCTCGCGCCGCACGGCATCGGACTGATCGCTCTGGCCGGCTATCTGTCGCGGCTTGAGATCCTCCCGGAATGGGAAGGGCGGATGATCAACGTCCACCCGTCGCTGTTGCCCCTGTTTGGTGGTCATGGCCAGTACGGTGGGCGGGTTCATGAGGCGGTGTTGGCGGCCGGGGTGAAAGTCTCTGGCTGCACGGTCCACTTCGTAGACGCGGAGTATGACGCCGGCCCGATCATCCTCCAACGGTGCGTGGCGGTAGCCGAGGACGACACGCCCGATACGCTCGGCGCGCGTGTCTTCGCCGCCGAACAGGTGGCGTACCCGGAGGCAATCCAGATGTTCCAGACCGGGCGATTGCGCATCGAGGGACGGCGTGTGCGCGTGATCGATGCGCCAATCTGAGCCCGCCGCTCCGGTGGGCCGGGTGATCACCCGAGCTTGCCGGTAAGCCCCTTTAGCTTCGCGCCCAGCTTTCCCGTCACCGAGCGAATCTCGGTAACTGCCTCGTCCATCGTTTCGTGGGCCGCGTCGCGTGGCTCCAGGTCCAACCCATGATCGGATGGCATGATGATCGCCAGCACGGCATAGAGCAGAATTGTTGAGCCACCGAGGAAGACTCCGACCGCGAAGATCAACCGAAGGAACGTCGGATCGATGTCGAAGTGCTCGCCGATCCCGCCGCAGACGCCGAGGAGCATCTTGTCCGACGAGCTGCGATGAAGCCGTTTCTTCGACGGCGTTGGGGTCACGTTGAGATCAGCAGGCTGATTCTCGTCCATTTTTCCCTCCATTTCAGTGCGTGGCACGATCATACAACGTCCGCGCGAGCAGTGTGGTTGCGTGGCGGCTGAGCCAGTTGTATACGTTCGTCAGTGGGAGGATCGTTGGCTGCGATGTTGAAGGAGAGCAGGAAGGCCGCGTGAGTCTGTCGGAACACGTCGTTACGAACGCCGTCGTGCGACGGCCGGTTGAGCGCGAGACGATTCGGGTCGGTGTCATTGGCGCAGGCTTTGGAGCGAGCGTCCATGTTCCTGCCTTGCGACGCGTGCCGGGGGTTACCGTCGCTGCAATTTGCGGCGCTCACGCCGGCCGGATCCGTGATGTCGCCGCGGAGCTGGAGATCCCTGCTTCATTTAGCGACTACCGTGAGCTGTTCGAATCCGGCGCCATCGACGCGGTGACGATCGCAACGCCGCCACACCTTCACCATCCAGTGGCGCTGGCCGCCTGCGAAGCTGGCCTCCATGTCCTTTGCGAGAAGCCGATGGCTCGTAGCGTCGCTGAGGCGCGCGACATGTTGCGGATGGCTCGCGAGGCCGGGGTCTGCCATGCCGTTGCCCATCAGATGCGCCACGATCCCGCGCGCCACCGGCTCAAAGAGCTGCTGGATGACGGATTCATCGGCCGGCTGCACTCGGTGTCCGTCATGGTCTACCGTTCGGCGCTCGCCGACCCGACCCGGCGCACATCCGGCTGGCTGACCGACGCTGCGAGCGCCGGGGGTGTCCTTTCGGCGATTGGCTCGCACTATATCGACGCGCTGCGCTGGTGGTTCGGCGATATCCACTGGGTGGCCGGCGCAGTGTCAACCGCCATCCCGGAACGCGCGATTAGTGGACGCGAGGGGTTGCTGCCGGTTGATGCCGACGACAACACGGCGTTTGTCGTGCGCTTCTCCAACGGAGCGCTCGGCTCTGTCCATATCTCCTATACCTCAGCGGTTGATATCGGCGAGGAGATCATCGCCACAGGGAGTGACGGTGTCCTGATCATCCAGGACAATGGCCGGCTCTTCGGCGCGCGCCGTGGCGAACGGATTCAGAACCTGCTGCCGGCCTATGTCCCCGGCTCCGGTGATCGATCCGGCCCGGCGCGTCATATCCGCGCGTTCTCTATCCTCGTTGGTGAGTGGATCCTGGCGATGCGCACGGGCGCGGAGGCGTCGCCTTCGTTCGACGACGGCGCGAAGGTGCAAGAGGTGCTGGACGCGGTGTCGCGCTCACAGCAGTTGAGCCGCTGGATCGACCTCAGCGGCAACAAGTGGCCCGTCTGACGGTCGTCGATTCTCGTGGCACAGTATAGCTGGATCGCGTGAGACGTATCTCGACAAGAGCGGAGCATGACCTTGGGATACCGTGAGGACCTTGATACCCCGGCGCTGGTGGTGCACGAGGAAATCCTCCAGCACAACCTGCACAGGATGGCCGACTATGCCGCGGCGAAAGAAATCGCGTTGCGGCCGCACTTCAAGACGCATAAGACCGCGGCGGTTGCCGTCATGCAGAAGTCGCTGGGCGCTGGCGGCATCACCTGCGCCAAGCTCGGCGAGGCCGAGGCGCTGGCCGATGCTGGCGTCTACGATGATTTCTTCGTCGCCAACCAGATCGTCGGCCCGCTCAAGCTGAAGCGACTTGTCGCGTTGATGGACCGCGCGAAAGTCCGCGTCGCCGTCGACACCGCGGACGTGGCCGCCGGCCTCAACGCAGCGATGGCCGATGCGGGCAAGACGCTGGACGTCATCATCGAGCTGAACACCGGCCAGGATCGAGCGGGGATCAGGCCGGGCGACGAGGCGCTGACGCTGGCCGAGGTGATCCGCGCGGGGATGCCGCATCTGCGTGTCATCGGGTTGATGACCCACGAGGGGCAGGTCAACAACACCGCGGGGATCGAGGGGATGACTGAGACCGCCCTCGCCGCCGGCCACGCCATCATCGACACTGCCGAACTGCTGCGTGAGCACGGCTTCGACATCAGTGTCGTCAGCGTTGGCTCGACGCCGGCCGCGTTCACAACCACGACGCTCGAAGGCGTCAGCGAGATGCGACCCGGCACCTACGTGTTCAACGATCGCAACTACCTGCGCTTCGGCCTCAGCCCCGACGACTGCGCGTTGCGTATTCTCGCGACCGTCACCAGCCGCCCCGCGCCCGACCGCGCCATCGTTGACGCCGGCTCGAAGACACTTACCAGCGACATGGCCATGGGCATCCCCGGCCACGGGCTCATCGTCGAGTACCCCGAGGCCGTGATCGTCCGGATCAGCGAGGAGCACGGCGTCATGCAACTGCCGGAGTCGGCACAGGGACTCAAGGTCGGCGACAAGGTCGAGATCATTCCGAATCACGTCTGCCCGACCGTGAATCTGCAAGATGAGATCTATCTCGTCCGCGACGGCGAAGTCGTCGAGACGTGGCCGGTGATCGCGCGGGGCAAGGTGCGATAGCGAGGCCCCCACCCCCTGCCCCCTCTGCCAATTCTGGGAGAGGGGGAGAGTGTCAAAAGAATGCCCATCCCGAGTCATCCCGCTTTCGATGCTGGGAGAGGAGTCGGGAATGAGCGCCAACAAGGAGGCACGGATGGCCACAAGCCTGCCGAAGCGCGCCGATGTCGCGCCGGAACAGACCTGGGATATCGAGAGCATCTTTGCCACAGCAGCGGATTGGGAGGCGTCGTATTCCGCTGTTTCCGCCCGAACCGGAGAGCTTGACGTCTATCACGGCCGGCTCGGCGAGTCGGCAGACACGCTGCTGGAAGCGCTGGTCCGGCGCGACGCGCTGATAGCCGACGTCTGGCAGCTGGCGCTCTACGCAAACATGCGCGTGGCTGAGGACGCCACCAACGGTGCCTCCCTGGCGCTCAACGACCGGGCCGATGGCCTGTTTTCGCGCATTGAGGCGGCAGCGGCCTTTGTCGAGCCGGAGATTCTGTCGATCGATCCGGAGATGCTGGCCGGCTGGGTGAAATCAACCACCGGCCTGCGCGAGTACGCCCACTACCTCGACAAGCTGGGCCGGCAGCGCCCGCATGTGCGCTCGGCCGAGGTCGAGCAGGTTCTGGCGATGGCCAGCGAGCCGCTGGCGACCTTCTCGTCGGTTCGCACGGCGCTGTCCGAGGCCGACCTGAAGCTCGGCACGATCGAGGATGCCCACGGCGCGAAGGTCGAGCTTGGCCAGGGCAGCCTGGCAGAGTACATCCATAACGCCGACCGACGGGTCCGGCAAGCCGCCTGGGAGACATCGGCCGATGCCTACCTGTCGATGAAGAACACGTTCGCCGCCAACTACTCAGGCGCGGTCAAGCGCGCGGTTCTGATGGCCCGCGCGCACAATTATGAGTCTGCGCTTGCGGCATCGCTATCGCCGAACGCGATCCCGCTGGAGGTCTTCCACAACCTTCTCGACACAGTCTGGAAGAACTTCCCCACCTGGCAGCGCTACTTCCGGGTGCGCGCGAAGCTGCTCGGGATCGATCAGGCGCACGCCTGGGACATTTCCGAGTCGCCGATCCAGCCGGCCGGCGCGCCGCCGCAGCGGAAGATCGGCTTCAACGAAGGCATCGACATCGTCTCCGCCTCCCTGGCGCCGCTCGGCGCTGACTACGTTCGCACCGTTCAGCAGGGTGTCGAGGACCGCTGGGTCGACTACGCCGTCAACGCGGGCAAGGTGGGTGGCGCATTCTCGACCGGTATGCCAGGTCACCACCCGTTCATTATGATGAGCTGGCACGATGATCTCGGCAGCGTCTCGACCCTGATCCACGAAATTGGCCACTCGCTGCACTCTCACTACACCTGGAACAACCAGCCGTTGGTCTATTCCAGCTACAGCATGTTCGTCGCCGAGGTGGCCTCCAACATGAATCAGGCGCTGATGGGCGCTCACCTGCTGGAGACCGTGGACGATCCCTACTTCCTGACCACCGTCATCGAGGAGCGCATGGGCAACAATCTGCGCTATCTCTTCACGATGCCGATCCTGGCCAGATTCGAGCTGGAGACGCACACGAGCATCGAGCACGGCGAGGCGCTGACGGCGGAGGGGCTCATCGAATTGATGGCCGATCTGTATGCAGAGGCCTATGGCGATGCGGTTGCCCTCGATCGCCAACGTCAGGGAATCACCTGGGCGCGCTTCCCGCACCTGTTTGCCAACTACTACGTGTTTCAGTACGCAACAGGAATCGCGGCTGCCGCTCAGCTTGCCCAGCAGGTGCGGAGCGGCGGACCGGAAGCCGCCGCGCGGTACATCGAGTTCCTGAAGACCGGCGACGCCGACTATCCGGTGGAGGCGCTGAAGAAGGCCGGCATCGACATGAGCACTCCGGCCCCGATCCAGGCCGCCTTCGACATCCTGGCCGGCTACGTCGACCGGCTGGAGCAGTTGGTCGGGTGATGTCTACGGGCGATCTCGCCTCACCACGTAGTCTGTCACCGCCAATCTGCTGGATCGGGAACCTCACTCTCGATTTGTCTTCCTGAACCGCAGTGAAGGATCTCCCCACGGTCGTATGCAGCAGAGTGGGGAGATCTTTGGACCCAGTGGGCGCCCGACGCGGGCTGGATCGCGTACCCGCTGCTGTGAGTGTGGCAACGTAGAGGGCAGCGAGGGGAGCATCGGCGGGCGATGGCCAATTTGACGCAGATCAGCGACAATAGCGGCGGACGCTCGCTAGGCCGCAGTGGCGCGTTGATCGGGTTGGTGTTCGGCGCGGGGCTCGGGTCGTTGCGGATGTTTCTCGATGACTCGCCGGACGCAGTCTCGACCGGCAACCTCGCGTTCCTGGCTGCCTTCGTGGCGCCGTTTGCCCTCGCGCTCGGTGCACTGCGGCTGAACCGCGCAACGATGCGCGCGGCCGTCTGGCTGGGGTGTGGGGCGCTCGGCCTGGCAGGATCGATCGTCGCGTTTTCTGGCGTGAGCCTCGTGCTGATCCTTCCGGGCGGGCTGTTGCTCGCAGCCGCAATTCAGGCGCTTGGAGCGAGGGACACGTCTCCGGAGTGGCCGGCCGCATTGATCGCGGTCTGGATCGTCGCGACTGGCGTCCTCGCCTTCCTCGCGCTCTTCCAGCACGAGGATCCCCGTTCATGGACGAATGGCAACGTGTCGTACGGAACCAGTGATGTCATAACCCGGGCAGAGGGCATGACAAGCCTCGGCGTCTGGCTGGCGTCGCTCGTTGTCCTGGCGACCGCTCTCTGGCTCTGGGAGATGATGGCTCGGCGTTCCTAGCCTCCACCCCTCGTCCTGCTAGACTCTGATCTGATAGACGTCGAGGGACAAGGGGACGCGAGCGTGGCACAAACACCAGAGCAATTGAACGCGCCTGCGCAATCCCGCGCCGGGCAATATCGCGAGCGGCATGAGCAGCTGGAGGAGCAGGGCGCGGCAGCAGCCGACAAGCAAGCCGGCCGCGGCAAGCTCTCGGCCCGCGAGCGCATCGAGCGGCTGCTCGATCCCGGTTCGTTCATCGAGTACGACGCTTTTGTCCAGCACCGCTCGACCTACTTCGGGATGCAGGAGCGGCGGCCCTACGGTGATGGGGTTGTCACCGGCGTCGGCAAGATCGACGGTCGCGACGTTGCCGTCTTCTCGCAGGACTTCACCGTTCTCGGCGGCTCGCTTGGCGAGGCATTTGCCGAGAAGATGGTCAAGATCATGGATCTGGCGCTGAAGATCGGCTGTCCGATCATCGGCATCAACGACTCGGCCGGGGCGCGGATTCAGGAGGGGGTCGAGGGGCTGGCCGGCTATGGCGAGGTGTTCTGGCGCAATGTCCAGGCCTCCGGCGTCGTCCCGCAGCTCTCGATCATCGCCGGCCCGTGCGCTGGCGGAGCGGTTTACTCGCCGGCCATGACCGACTTCGTCTTCATGGTCGAGGACATCTCGCAGATGTTCATTACCGGCCCGGATGTCATCAAGACAGTCACCGGTGAGGACGTGACCCACGAGCAGCTCGGTGGCGGGATGACGCACAATTCAGTATCGGGTGTCGCCCATTTCCTCGGGCGCGACGAGGAGGACACCTTCGAGCTCGTTCGCGCCGTCCTTTCCTATCTGCCATCGAACAATCTCGACCACCTGCCAGCGTTCCCGCCGGCCGACGATCCCGATCGCGACGATCCTGAGCTGGATGAGATCGTCCCCGAGGAGTCGACCAAGCCATACGACATGCGCGATGTTATCAGCAGGGTGGTGGACGACGGAGAATTCCTGGAGGTGCAGTCGCTCTGGGCGCGGAACATCCTCATCGGGTTCGCTCGACTGAACGGGCGGCCGGTTGGCATCGTCGCGAACCAGCCGAAAGTGCTGGCCGGCACGTTAGATATCGATGCGTCCGAGAAGGCTGCCCGCTTCGTTCGCTTCTGTGATGCGTTCAATATCCCGCTGGTGACGTTCGAAGATGTTCCCGGATTCTTGCCGGGCGTCAACCAGGAGCACGGCGGGATCATCCGTCATGGATCGAAATTGCTCTACGCCTACTGCGAGGCGACCGTGCCGAAGGTGACGGTCATCACCCGCAAGGCGTATGGCGGGGCCTATGTCGTGATGAGCTCGCAGTCGATTCGTTCCGACCTGAGCGTCGCCTGGCCGACAGCCGAGATTGCCGTGATGGGCTCCGATGCGGCGGTCCGCTTGATCTCGCGACGCGAGATCGCGGCAGCGGATGACCCGGCGGCGAAGGAGCGTGAGCTGATCGCCGAGTACCGCGAGCAGTTTGCCAGCCCATGGCAGGCGGCCGGCCGTGGCTATATCGAGGCGGTTATCCCTCCGCGCGAAACACGACGCTGGCTGATCCGATCGTTGGAGATGCTGCGCAACAAGCGCGAGGAACGCCCGAAGCGCAAGCACGGGAACATCCCGCTATGACCCGCGACACCGAACACGAAGACCTGCCCGAGGCCGTTGTCGCCGCCATCGTCGCCCTCCTCGCAAGCGTCAACGGGAGGGATGACGAGCCGGTAGAGGCATCCGACTGGGCGCGGTCGGGCCTTGTCGCTCCGACATGGCGCGGCGATGCGGAGTGGGGGCGGTAGGCCCTCACCCCCGGCCCCTCTCCCAACCTTGGGAGAGGGGAGAGTGGGTTATCGGTACTGAGAATGGCAACCGACACGTGAGACATCCGACATCCGTCCTCTCCCAGCGTTGGGAGAGGGGCGGGTGGGTTAGTGGCACTGAGAATGGCAACCGACACGTGAGACATATGACATCCCCCCTCTCCCAGCGTTGGGAGAGGGGGCAGGGGGTGAGGGCCAATGCCTGACTTGCGCAAAGTCCTGGTCGCCAACCGTGGAGAGATTGCGATTCGGGTAATGCGGGCCTGCCGCGAAGAGGGGCTCGTCAGCGTGGCAGTCGTCTCCGAGGGGGAGGGTAGTCCGCGCCACGCACGCTATGCAGACGAGGTGGTGACGCTGGTCTCGGCCAACCCGCTACCCTATCTCGACATGGACGCGATCCTGCGGGCAGCGACGGAGACGGGCGCGGACGCGGTCCACCCAGGCTATGGCTTTCTGGCCGAGAACGCCGTCTTCGCCCGCGCGTGTGCAGAGGCGGGACTCATCTTCGTTGGCCCGCCGGCCAGCGCCATCGCGACAATGGGCGACAAGGTTCGCGCTCGTGAGACAGCGCTCGCGGCCGGCATCCCTGTCGTCCCCGGCACCGACGGCGAGGTGGACGTCACCGGCGCGCGCGTATTCGGCGACGAGCACGGATACCCGATCGCGATCAAGGCGTCGGCCGGTGGTGGCGGGCGAGGCTTCCGTGTCGCCTGGTCGGCGGACGAGGTCGACGACGCGTGGCGGGGCGCCAGCGGCGAGGCGACGCGCTACTTCAGTAACCCGGCCGTCTACGTCGAGCGCTATTTTGACCATCCTCGCCATATCGAGATCCAGGTCATGGCCGACCAGCACGGCGCTGTCGTCGGCCTCGGCGAACGCGACTGCTCGATCCAGCGTCGACACCAGAAGCTGGTCGAGGAGAGTCCGTCCCCGGCGATCGACGCCGAGATGCGCGCGACGATGAACCGCACCGCAGAGCAGCTCGCCCGCGCTGTCGGCTACGTGAGCGCCGGAACGCTCGAGTTCCTTGTCCAGGATGGCAAGTTCTACTTTCTGGAGATGAACACGCGCATCCAGGTCGAGCATCCGGTTACCGAACAGGTTACCGGGATTGATCTCGTCCGCGAGCAGCTGCGGGTCGCGGCCGGCAAGCCGCTGTCGTTCGACGCTGCGCCGCAGCCGTGGGGCCACGCGATCGAGTGCCGGATCAATGCCGAGGACCCGGCGAATGACTTCAAGCCGACTCCCGGGCCGCTTCGCGCATTCCGCCGGCCAGAAGGGTTCGGAATTCGCGTAGACACCGGCTTCGACGAAGGTGGCGCGATCGACCCGCGCTTCGACTCGCTGATCGCTAAGCTGATCGTCTGGGGTCGCGATCGGGCAGAGGCGCTCTCGCGACTCGACCGGGCCCTGGAGGACTTTCAGGTCGAGGGGGTCGCGACAACGATACCGCTCTTTCGCGCGCTGATACGCACGCCGAAGTTCGCCTCCGGTGACTACGACACGCGAACACTCGAACAGTCCGGCCTGGCGGCTCGAGTCGCGCCATTCACCCAGCCGTCCATCGAACCGGTGGACGATGGCGTGGTGATGGTTGAGGTTGACGGTCGCGCCTACCGGGTCCGGCTGCCGGATGGTCTCGGCGTCGCGTCCAGCAGCCGGGCAGCGCGCCGGCCTGCGCGGGCGGGGCGGTCGGGTGGGGCGCAAGTCGTCGCGCCGACCAGCAACGAGCTCCGTAGCCCGATCCAGGGGACAGTGCTGTCGATCGCGGTCGAGCAGGGTGCGGCCGTTGAGACTGGTCAGCTCATCTGCGTCGTCGAGGCGATGAAGATGGAGAATGAGATCACGGCGCACCAGTCCGGCACCGTCACCGAGCTGGCGGTCGAGCCGGGCGCAACGATCCAGACCGGCGCGACAATCGCCGTTATCATGCCGGCGGACTGATTCTTCGAACCTGGACGGATTGCGCCCCTCCCGAGTGGGCATGTCCGAACGCCAGCGGCGGTAGCCTGTCAGGGCCAATCTGGCGGATCGGTCGTCACGTCGTTCACCTGTCATCGTAATCTCGCACGCACCGGATCCTCCCCCGTTTGCCGCCGGCTGGGGGAGGATCTTTTGCTGCGCGGTTCGACTCATGCGGGCTGGCCAAGAGCGCGACCTCGGTCGCCTGATGCTTGTACGTACACCCTTTTCATGTCATACTGTGGATAACTGTGGGGGGAAGTGGGGATAAGTGGGGCGGTATGTGGATAACCGCCCGATTGGCGATAGCGACGACGCGGCGTGACGCGCCGGCAGGCAGATGAGGCGGACGACCGGTGTTTCTCGGACGTCACCAACACAATCTGGACGAAAAGGGCCGACTCGCCCTGCCAGCGAAGTACCGCGAGGAGCTGCAGGACGGAGTCGTCGTCACACGCGGCTTCGACCGATGCCTGCTTGTCTATCCGATGGCAGCCTGGATCCCACTGGCCGAGCGTGTATCAGCGTTGTCGATTGGCGATCCGGATGGCAGAGTTCTACGCCGCATGCTCTTCGCGAACGCGGTCGACGTTCAGCTCGATCGCCAGGGACGCATCCTGGTTCCAGCCGAGTTGCGGGTCCATGCGGAGCTGGAGCGTGAGGCGATCGTCGCAGGTATGCATGCGTTCCTCGAGATCTGGTCGCCCGCGAAGTGGGCGGAGCAGGATGAGCTGGTCGAGCGCGATGGGGCGTCGATTGCCGAACGGCTGGCGGCGCTGGTCTGATAACTGAGCCGTGGTTCCGTTGCAGGCGGGATGCGGTGATGAAGCATGGTCGTGAACGAACAAGAGCCTGAGAACGCCCAGCCCATCGTGGCCGGGGCAAAAGTGCATGTTGCGCCGCCGGTTGATGTGACAGAAAGTCACATCAGCGTCCTCGCCGACGAAGCGATCGACTCGCTGGCTGTGCGCCCGGGAGGGGTCTACATCGACGGCACATTCGGCGCTGGCGGCCACGCCCGGCGGATCGCCGAGCGGGTCGGGCCGGATGGCTGCGTCATCTGCATCGACCGCGACCCGGACGTCGAGCGGTACTTCGGCGCTCTGGTTGCCGATTTCCCCGAACGCGCCATCTTCGTTATCGACAGTTACGCCAACATGACAGCGATCGTCCACCGGCTCGGGCTCGACGGGATCGACGGCGTTCTGCTCGATCTCGGGTTGTCGTCGATGCAGCTCGGCGAAGCCGGACGAGGGTTCAGCTTTCAGGCCGAGGGGCCGCTCGATATGCGCTTCGACCAGAGCCGTGGTGGCTCGGCCTCGGATCTGATCGCCACGGCGAGCGAGTTCGAGCTGGCTCGGATCCTGTTTGAGTATGGTGAGGAGCGTCAATCCCGCCGGATCGCCCGCGCCATCGTCACTGCGCGCGAGCGCCAGTCGATTGAGACGACGACGCAGTTGGCCGCGCTTGTCGAACGCACGATCGGCCGCCGGCCAGGCGCGCGGATACACCCCGCCACCCGAACCTTTCAGGCATTGCGCATCGCCGTCAATGATGAGCTCGGCGAGGTCGAGCGTGGCGTCAAGGCGGCAATCGACCTGCTGCGCCCGGGTGGACGCATGGCGGTGATCTCGTTCCATTCTCTGGAGGATCGCATCGTCAAGCGCGCGTTCGCGGAGGCTTCACGCGGCTGCATCTGTCCTCGCGAGACGCCAGTCTGTGTCTGCGGCCGCGTCCCGCTCGTCCGGCACGTCGGCAAAGGGGTTCGGCCGAGTGAGGCCGAGGTTGCCCGCAACCCGCGGGCGCGCAGCGCACGGCTGCGCGTTGTGGAGCGCCTGCCGTGAGTGGATCGCGCCAGACGACAGGCTGGCCGGCGCTGGACGGTGAAACCGCCGAGACGCCGGTGATCCCCGCGATCGAACGCCCGTCGCCGGTGACGACGGTTGCGCCGCGGCGGCTCAACAACGCGATGATGTTCGTTCTGATCGTCCTGACGATCTCGGTCGTCGGGCTCCTGTACCTGGTTCAGACCAGCCATGTCGCGGGCCTTGGCTATGAGGTGAGCCGGCTGGAGCGCCAGCGGATGGATGTCGCGCTGGAGAATCAACGGCTGACCTATGAGATTGCGCGGCGCCAGTCACTCCCCGCGATTGAGAAGATGGCGCTCGACGATCTGCATATGCAGCCGATGGACGCGCATGTCTACCTGACAGTTCCCGCGCCCGCCAGCGAGCAGCTCAAGCTGCCGTCGCCGCAGGAAGGGCGCACCCGGTCTCTCGGTGAGCGTCTCTGGGACCGGCTGACCGGCGAGGCCGAAGCGAATCACCCGATCGAGATAACGCCATGAACCAGCCACACGTCAAGCCACACAGCCGGATCATGGTGCTGTTCTCGGTCTTCATTCTGTTGATGGCGTTGATCGGCTATCGCGTCGTCGCCGTCCAGGTTGTTCGATCGAGCGAGTTCAGCCGCTGGGCGGTCGCCGAGCGGATGCAGCAGGACATCGTCCCGGCGCGCCGCGGCGAGATCTACGATAGCCATGGTGTCCGGCTAGCGACGAACATGCCGGCCGCCCGCGTATCCGCGATCGTCGATCAGATTCCCGACCGTGCGCTTGCCGCCCAGCAGCTTGCGCCGCTGATCGGGCGAACGCCGGCCGACGTGCTTGACGCGCTGAACCAGAAGGATATCGAGTGGGTCGTGCTCGCTCGGAATCTCTCGCCCGAGGATGGCGACAAGGTGCGGGCGTTGAACCTGCCTGGCATCGTTCTCGATGCTGAACCGAGCCGGGTCTACCCGTTCGGCGATTTCGCGGGCCAGCTGCTTGGCTTCACGAACAACGCGATGGCCGGCAACTACGGGGTCGAGGGGCAGTATGACTCCCTCCTGGGTGGAACTCCGGGCAAGCTCATCGGAGAGCGCGATGGCCAGGGCAACGTCATCGCCCTGACCCAGTCCACCTGGGATCCGCCTGTCGATGGCTCGGACGTGACGCTGACGATCGATAGCGCTGTCCAGGAGGCGATCGAGGTCATCCTGCGTCAGACGATCAAGGAGCAGCGCGCGATCGGCGGCACGATCATCGTGCAGGACCCGAACACCGGAGCCATTCTCGGGATGGCCAGCGCGCCGAGCTTCGATCCGAACGCCTTCGTAGACGTCAAGAACGCATCCACCTTCCTCAACCCGGCCATCTCTGCTGTCTATGAGCCGGGATCGACGTTCAAGTCGGTCGTCATGGCGATCGGCATCGACAGTGGCGCGGTGACTCCTGACAGCACGCACAATGACGAGCCGGGGTACGTGGAGCTGCCGGACGGCAGCCGGATCACGAACTTCGAAGGCGCGGTCTGGGGCACCGAGACGATGACCGAGGTCCTGCAGCGGTCGTCCAACCTTGGCGCCATCTATGTTGCCGAGAAGACCGGCCGCGAGCGGTTCTACGATGGCATCCAGGCGTTTGGCTTTGGAACACCGACCGGCGTTGATCTGCAGGGCGAGGAACAGGGTATTCTGACGCTGCCCGGCGAGATGGGCTGGAATGACGCGCTCTACGCGACGAACTCCTTTGGGCAGGGAATCGCCTGCACGCCGCTTCAGCTCGTGAACGCCTTTTCCGCGATCGTCAACGGTGGCCGGCTGATGACACCCTATGTCGTCAGCGAGGTTCATTCTGCGAACGGGACGACAGTGACCCAGCCTCAGGTCGTCCGACAGGTGATTTCCGAGACGTCGTCGTCGACAATGCGGACAATGCTCGAGAGCGTCGTCGATCATCCGAACAGCCTCTATCCGACTGTCCCGGGCTATCGGATCGGCGCGAAGACCGGGACGGCTCAGGTTCCGTCGCCGGCCGGAGGCTATATCGACAACGCGACGATCGCATCGATCATCGGCTTCGGCCCGGTCGAGCACCCGCGCTTCAGCGTGTTGGTCAAGATCGACTGGCCGAAGGAGGAGGGCACGGGGCTCCAGGTCAGCGGACCCGTCCTCCAGAAGGTGTTCGAGCAGCTCTTCCTGCTCTATGGGATTCCACCGGATGATCTGGAGGCGGCGCCGTGATTCGCGTGCACGACATCCTTGCTGGGACACACGGTCGATTGTTCGGCAGTATCTCGCGGAATGATCTGCTGGCACGAGTCGTCCACGACTCGCGTGACGTCGATAAGGGGGATCTCTTCATCGCCCTGAAGGGGGAGCGGACGGACGGTCATCGGTTCGTGCCGGATGCGCTCGAGGCGGGCGCTGGCGCGGTGATGGTGGACGAGAGCTGGTTTCGGCGCTTCGACCTGGGCGATCTGCCGGTCATTGTCGTGCCGGACACGCTCGTGGCGCTACAGTCGCTGGCCGCCTACTGGCGGTCGCTCTTCAGCGAAGCCCGGGTGATCGGTATCACGGGTAGTATCGGCAAGTCGAGCACCAAGGAGGTGATCTCGGCCGTCCTTGCGCAGCGCTACGAAGTAACGCGCAGCCGAAAGAGCTTCAACAACGAGATCGGCCTGCCGCTATCGGTGCTGGAGATGACGCCGGACACGGATGTCGTTGTGCTGGAGATGGGCGGCGCCTATGCCTTCGGCGAGATCGGCCATCTCGCTCAGATCGCCCGGCCGACGATCGGCGTCGTCACGAATGTGTCGCACTCGCACCTTGGCCGGATGGGCTCTCTCGACGCGATCGCGAAGACCAAGACCGAGCTCGTAGAGGCGCTGCCGGCCGACGGGCTCGCAGTGCTGAATATCGACGACCGGCGTGTCCGCGCCATGGCGGAGCGAGCGAAGTGCCGCGTCGTCTACTACGGCACCGACCCTGCCGCTGATTACTACGCGACTGAGCTGGAGAGCCACGGGATCGAGGGCATCTCGTTCACCTTGCACCACGGCGATGTCCAGAGTTACGTGAGCGTGCCGCTCATGGGGCGACATAGCGTCCACATGGCGCTGGTGGGTGTGGCGATCGGGACGGAGCTCGGGCTCTCGCTGGCCGACATCCTGCGCGGCTTTCAGGCGCCGGATATCCAGCTCCGGCTGCTGCTTCTGCCGGGTGTCAATGGCTCGACCGTGCTCGATGACAGCTACAACGCCAACCCCGCCTCCTGCGTCGCCGCATTGAACCTGTTGGCCGAGCTGGACGCGACCAGGCGAGTCGCTGTATTTGGCGATATGTACGAGTTGGGGACATATGAGGAGGAAGGCCACCGACGAGTCGGCGGTCGTGCCGCCGAGACAGTGGACGCGCTCTATACGATGGGACCGCTGGCTCGATTGATCGCGGCCGAAGCCGTCAAGGCGCGACCAGACCTGCCGGTCGAGATGTTCGACGACAAGCGCGCGCTCGAAGACGCGCTGCGGCGCGATCTGCGTCCGGGTGACCTGGTCCTCATCAAGGGATCGCGAGGGTTGGAGCTGGAGACGCTGGTGTCGGCGCTTCGCAACCAGATGGCTGAGGAAACGGATTGACGATGCCGACGTATGCCATCGAGCTGGTGCGCGCGATAGAGGATCATGTGGTCCACAACTCGCTGCTTCCGCTCGATCCTCTCGACAATCTGGCTATTTCACTTGCGCTGGCAGGGGTCGCCTTCATGTTGTCCGTCGCGATCGGACGCCCGTGCATCGACTTCCTCCGGGCGCGTGGGATCGGCAAGCAGATCCGGATCGAAGGTCCCGAAGGGCATATGACCAAGACCGGCACGCCAACGATGGGCGGGGTTATCTTCATCTCGACGGTCGTCATTCTGACGATCGTCTTCAATCTGATCGGCCGGCTTTCGATGTTGTTGCCTCTCGGAGTGCTGATCGGAACCGCCATCCTCGGAGGGATCGACGATCGGCTCAATCTCGTCGGCGGCCAGAGGACGGGGCTGACGGCGCGCTTCAAGATGATCTGGTTGCTGCTTTTCGCCGGTATCGGCGCGCTCGTGCTGTACTACCCTCTGGGTCTGCACAGCATCTATGTGCCGTTCATCGGCCGGTATGAGATCGGGTTGTTCTATATCCCGATCGCAATTCTCGTTATCTCCGGCACAGCCAACGCGGTGAATCTCACCGACGGGCTGGATACGCTGGCCGGCGGAACGGCCGCGGTGGCCTTCACCGCCTACGGGATCATCGCGTTTCTCCAGGGGCAAGTGCAGGTAGTGACCTTCTGCTTCATGATGGTCGGCGCCCTGTTTGGATTCCTCTGGTTCAACGCGCACCCCGCGCAAGTGTTCATGGGAGACACCGGTTCGCTGGCCCTCGGCGCGTCATTGGCGACTGTCGCGTTCATGACCGGCCAGTGGCTTCTGCTGCCGGTCGTTGGCGCGGTGTTCTTCGCCGAGACTGCTTCGGTGATGCTGCAGGTCGCCTATTTCAAGCGCACGCACGGCAAGCGTCTATTTCGCATGACGCCGCTTCACCACCATTTCGAATTGCTCGGCTGGAGCGAGACACAGGTGACCTTGCGCTTCTGGTTGATCGGCATGATGGCCGGCCTCCTCGGCGTTGCGCTGGCGGTCGGAGGGCCAGTATGAGGCAGAAGCCGCTGGCGCTCGCCGGCCGGCGAGTGCTGCTGATCGGCCTCGGCGGTCGCCAGGGTGGGGTCGGTGTTGCCCGCTATCTTGTCGAGCAGGGCGCCGAGGTACGCGTCACCGACTTGCGCAACGCGGAGCAGCTCGCGCCGTCGCTGGCCGACCTGGCCGGGCTTCCAATCGGTTGGACCCTCGGCGCTCACCGGGAAGAGGACATCGCCTGGGCCGATGTCGTCGTCCGCAATCCGGCTGTGCCGGCCGAATCTCCGTGGCTGGCGCTGGCCCGTTCGCTGGGCAAGCCGGTCGAGATGGAGATGACCCTTTTCTTCCGCGCCTGTCCCGCGCCGATTGTTGGTGTCACCGGCACCAAGGGGAAGACGACGACAACGACGCTCCTCCACGCGATGCTCCGTCAGCATTGGCCCGGATCAGTGCTGGCCGGCAATATGGGTGTCTCCGCGCTCCAGCAGCTTCCCCATCTGGAAACCGGCGTGCCGGTCGCAATCGAGCTGTCCTCGTTTCAGCTTGAGGGTCTCGACGAGCACCGACTTTCGCCGCACGTCGCTGTTCTGACCAACCTGTCGCCAGACCATCTCGATCGCTACTCCAGCTTCGACGACTATGCGAAGTCGAAATCGGCGATATTCCGCTGGCAGACGCCGCGAGTCGACTATGTTGTCTTTGATCCCGGTGATCCTCGCGTCAAGGCATTGACGGCGGACGCGCCTGGCCAATGGGTGCTGTTTGGCTCGGGGTACGGTCACGGACTGAAGCCCGATGTCTGGGTGGAGGATGGTCACTTCTGGGCAGCCTGGGAGCACGAGCCAGTTGATCTCGGCCCCGTTTCTGCGCTGCGCGTCCCTGGTCAGCATCTGTGGCTGAATGCGATGGCGGCCGCCGCCGCGGCGCTGGCGGTCGGCGTGTCGGCCAGGGAGATCCGGCAGGCGATCGCCGCATTCGCCGGCGTGCCACACCGGCTGGAGCCGGTGACGACGGTCGGCGGGGTCGAGTTTGTCAACGACACTGCCGCCACCGCTCCGGCGGCTGCTATCGCCGCCCTGCGCGCCTTCGCCGGCCGTGGGATCGTCGTGATCTCCGGCGGGTTTGATAAGAAGCTGCCGATGGAGGACGTTGCCGACGAGCTGGCCCGCTCGGCGCGTCACATTGTGCTGCTCGCCGGGACGGTGACACCGACGCTGGAGCGACTGCTGGCCGAGCGCGCGGTGCATCCTGCCGGCGCGCCTGCAAGCTCAATGCAGGAGGCGGTCGACCGAGCGGCGTCGCTGGCCGAGCCCGGCGATATCGTCCTGCTGTCGCCTGGTTGCGCCAGCTTCGGCCTCTTTCGCGATGAGTTCCACCGGGGCGAGGAGTTTCGCGCCGCGGTGCAGCGGCTGGAACGGGACGCTCAATGATGAGGCGACGTCCTGCTTCGGCGGCCGCGGCGCGGCCACGGTATCACGACCCTGACTGGTGGCTCTTCGCGGTGCTGGCAACGCTAGTCATGTTCGGCACCGTGATGATCTTTTCCGCGACATTCCCCGACACTGCCAGCACCGGCGGTGTCGGTCAGTACAGCGTCCTCGCCCGCCAGATCATCTACGTTCTGATCGGCACGGCAGGATTGCTGGTCGCGATGCAGGTGGACTATCACCGCTACGCGCGCTGGTCGCTCGTCGGGATGGTCGCAATTCTGTTCGTCCTGGCCGCTCTCGTCTTCGTCCCTGGCGTCGGCGCTGAGGTGTACGGGGCGAAGGCATGGATATTCGTCGGGCCGATCTCGATCCAGCCGAGCGAGATGGCCAAGCTGGCGATGATTCTGTATATGGCAGCCTGGTTTGCCGGCAAGGGAGGCAAAGTCCGCTCGGTCTCGTCGGGTCTGGCGCAATTCTGCGTCGTCCTGGGGTTGTTGATCGGGCTGCTGATGCTCGAACCGGATCTGGGCACGGCGTCGCTGGTGGCGACAATCGGCGTGGCGATGTTTTTCGTCGCCGGGGCCGCGCCCATCCAGTTCGCGGCGCTGCTGATCGCCGGGGCCGCTGGCTTCCTGGCAATGGCGCTCAGCGCCTCGTACCGACGCGACCGGCTGTTGTTGTTTCTCAACCCCGACTCCGATTTGCAGAATCTGGGTTGGCAACTGTTTCAGGCGCGACTGGCGCTCGGGTCCGGCGGGCTTTTCGGCGTTGGGTTGGGCGCCAGCCGGCAGAAGTTCTCCTGGCTACCGGCGGCGCACAACGACGCGATCTTCGCTGTCATCGGCGAGGAGCTGGGGTTGGTCGGCGCGGTCGTCGTCGTTGGCCTGTTCATCATCCTCGCCTACCACGGCTACCGGATCGCCATGCGTGCGCCGGACACGTTCGGAACGCTGATTGCGGTCGGTATTACAACCTGGATTGCGTTCCAGGCGGCATACAACATCGGCGGCGTCACGCTGGCGATTCCGTTCACCGGGATCCCACTGCCGTTCATTTCGGCCGGCGGCTCGTCACTCGTCGTTGCGATGACCGCCGTTGGCGTGCTGCTCAACATCTCGCGCCAGACGCTTTCCGAGGCAGAGCTTCGTCCAGTCAGCGTCGCGCAACCCGACACGCGTCCCGAACCAGCCATCGTGACACAGCCAGCCTATCGACCCCATCCATCCCGCCCGAGCCATCGCCGGACACCGCGTCGCCAACCGTCGGAGCGGCGCCCGGCCGAATCGCTGTCGCCTGGCCCGCGATCCGAGTGGTCGGAGCCGTGGTCGTGAGCGGATTCGATCTCGGCGATCTGCGCCTCCCTGACCCGCCGGCCCGGTTGCACATGATCGGGATCGGCGGAGTTGGCGTCAGCGGGCTGGCCCGGATGCTGGCCAGGCGTGGCTATACCTTGACTGGCTCTGATCTGAATGACTCGCCAACCGTCCGCGATCTGCGTTCGGAAGGCATCCCCGTTGCCGTCGGCCACGACGCGGCTAACGTCGGTGACGCCGAGCTGGTTGTGATGACCGCGGCGCTGCGGCCGGAAAATCCGGAGCTCATCGAGGCGACACGACGGGGTATCCGCGTCGTCAAGCGCGCCGCGGTGCTTGGTCTGCTCGCCAACCCGGCGGTGTGCCTGGCCGTGTCTGGTTCACATGGCAAGTCCACTACATCGGGGATGGCCGCGCTGGCGCTTGAGCGGGCCGGCCTGGATCCGTCATTCGCCGTCGGAGCGACCGTTCGAGAGCTCGGCACGAACGCACGATCGGGCGCCGGCCCGCACTTCGTCGTCGAAGCCGATGAGTACGACTATTCGTTCCTCTGGCTTCGACCCCGTGTTGCGATCGTCACCAATATCGAGCACGATCACCCGGATATCTTCCCCGATCTCGACGCCGTGCTGCATGCTTTCGAACGCTTCGCTGCCGGTATCCAACACGGCGGGACGCTGGTGTTGCCGGCCGAGGACGCGGGCAGTCACGCCCTCTACGATCGGCTTGAGCGAGGCGGATACGACCGGAAGATCATCACGTTCGGCGAGCATGATGGCGATTGGCGGGTGAACCGCAGCGAGTCGGGCGCGACTGTCTCCGGGCCGGCCGGGCAGGTGTTCGAGTTGCGGCTCGCGGTGCCAGGCAGGCACAATCTTCTGAATGCGTTGGCGGTGTTGGCGGCGGCCGACGGGCTTGGGGTTGATGCTACCCGGCTGGTTGCCGGACTCGATTCGTTTGGCGGTGTCAGTCGCCGGTTCGAGATCCTGCGCGACGACGATCTTACGGTCGTCAGCGATTACGCGCATCACCCCACCGAGGTGGCAGCGACGATCGCCGCGGCGCGGGAGCGCTATCCGGGGCGGCGAATTGTCGCCATCTTCCAGCCGCACACGTACTCTCGCACCCGCGCGCTGCTCGTCGAGTTCGCGTCCGCGCTCGATGCGGCGGACATAGTCGTGCTGGCCGAGATCTACCCGGCGCGGGAGGTGGATTCGCTCGGCGTCGCATCGGCGGATATCGCCGTCCGGATGCAGCGTCAGCCGTCCGTTGTGGACCAGGCGAGTGACGCCGCGCACAGCACGCGCGCGCTGCTGCAGCCAGGCGATGTCGTCCTGGTGATGGGAGCGGGCGACATCTATCAGGCGGCCGAGGCGCTTGCTGGCGACGATACGCCGGAAGACTGAGTCACTACTGGCGGGCAGGCCGGCGGTGGTGGCGGAAGGCAGGACCATAATCATGAGCGGACGAACGCGCGCGGCGAGCGTGCCCCCGATCGAGGTGTCCGAGCAGGACGCGACGATCAAGATCCAGCCACAGGCACGGACCGACCTCTACAACACATTTCGGGTCGGAGGGCCGGCTGATTATCTCGTCCGGGCAGGAACGGCAGACGAGATCGGCCTCGCGTTACGCTGGGCGGGAGAGCACGGTCTACCGGTCACTATCTTCGGTGGCGGATCGAACCAGCTGGTCAGCGATCGTGGCATCCGTGGGTTGGTTGTGCTGGTCCGCCGGCCCGGCAAGGATGCCGAGGCCGGTCTTGAGGTGCTGGAGGAGGACGACAAGAGCGTTCTCGTCCGCGTGCCAGCGTCGGCGCCGTCGAGCTGGTTTGGCCGGACTGCCGCAGAGCGCGGCTGGGCAGGACTCGCCTGGCTGGTCGGGCTGCCGGGGAATGTCGGCGGCGCGGTTGTCAACAACGCCGGGGCGCACGGCGGCGAGATCTCGGACTTCCTCGTGTCGGTCCGGGTCGTTGGCGAGGACGGTGTGCTGGTCGAGCACGATCGCGACTGGCTTCAGCCACGCTATCGTGGCACCCGGCTGAAGTATCCCGCGCACAGAGAGACGATCGTTGTCGTGGACGCGACGTTCCGGTTTGCCAAGCGTTCGGCGGTCGAGCTACTGGCAGAGGCGGACGAGTACGCTGAGTATCGTCATCGCACGCAGCCAACCGGCGCGTGCGCCGGGTCGATCTTCAAGAACCCGGACGGAGACTATTCCGGAAGGCTGATCGAGCAAGCCGGCCTGAAGGGCGCGCGAGTGGGCGGCGCGACGGTATCGACCATGCATGCCAATTTCATCGTCAACGATGAGAAGGGCACCGCGGCCGATATCATCGAGCTGATCCGCCTCGTCCAGGACGAGGTCGAGCGCCAGACCGGCATCCGGCTTGATCCGGAAGTCGAACGAACAGGAGACTGGTCATGACCGGCCGCCGTCGCGTCAGAGTCGGGGTTGTCTTCGGCGGCCGGTCTGGCGAGCACGACGTCTCGTTGCGCTCGGCGCAGACAGTGATGAGTGCGCTTGAGGCGGCCGGCCACCAGGTGGTGCCGATCGGCGTCACCCGCCAGGGGGCGTGGCTGACCAGCGGCGACCCGATGGGTGAGCTTCAGGCCCAGTCGCCACTATTCGCGCTGACGGACGACGGTCGTTCGCGCGGCTCGGTGCTGGATGAGGTCGAGGAGCTTTCGCTGCGGGCTCGCGGTTCGGCCGAGGTGGCGGTGATCCCGGCTGAAAACTGGGCAGGCAGCTTCGACGTGATCTTCCCGGTGTTGCATGGCCCGATGGGTGAGGATGGCGCCGTCCAGGGTCTGTTCGAGCTGGCCGGCCTGCCCTATGTCGGGGCCGGCGTGATGGCTTCGGCCGTTGCGATGGACAAGGCGATCTCCAAGCAGGTGCTCGCGCATGCCGGCATTCCGCAGACTCCGTGGTTGGCGGTGCTCCGCAAAGAGTGGGATCGGTTCCCGGAGTCTGTCGTTGCCGACGTCGAACGTGAGCTGGGCTACCCATGCTTCGTCAAGCCTGCCAACCTGGGGTCGAGTGTCGGCGTCACCAAGGCGCACAGCGCCAGCGAGCTGCCGGCGGCGATGGCCGAGGCCGGCCGGCATGACCGCAAGATCGTGATCGAGAAGGGGGTTGACGCCCGCGAGCTGGAAGTGTCCGTTCTTGGCAACGATGAGCCGACCGCGTCGACCGTCGGTGAGGTTGTCCCCGGCCACGAGTTCTATGACTACGAGGACAAGTATGTCGACGACTCCTCGCAGTTGATCATCCCGGCGATGATCCCTGATGAGGTGGCCGAAGAGGTCCGCGGACTGGCAATACGCGCGTTCCGCACGCTCGACTGTGCAGGGATGGCCCGCGTGGATTTCTTCCTCGAGCGGCAGACGAATCGGGTGCTGCTCAATGAGATCAACACGATCCCGGGCTTCACCGCGATCAGCATGTACCCCAAGCTCTGGGAAGCAAGCGGGATCCCGCTGCCGGATCTGGTGGAGCGGCTGATCGGGCTGGCGATCGAGCGCCACGAGGAGCTACGAGGCGGTGGCTGAGCCACGCTCGTCCGCTGGAGCACTGCCCGCGTCGAGCATCGCGAGTGGCCGGCGCCGGCATGGCGGCGGCGTCGCGCGCTCGGGTCGTATTCCAGCCGGTGTCATCGTTGTTGCATGCGGCATCTTGCTCTACGGCTTTCTGTTCTCCGGCGATTTCCTGGTCGCGTCGGTTGTGGTGCGTGGCACGAGCCTCGGGGATCCGGCCGAAGTGGCGACCGTCGCCGATGCGATTGGTGAGCCGATCTTCAGCATCGACGCCAGCCAGGCCGCTGGGAGGGTCGCCCGGCTGCCCTACGTCGAGCGGGTTACCGTTCGCACCAGCTTCCCGGATAAGGTGACGATCACCGTCGTCGAGCGCCAACCAGTGCTTGCCTGGCAGGCCGGCGGGCAGGTCTGGCTGGTCGACACGCGTGGTCATATCCTCACAGGGTCCGCGCCCGTGCCGGATGGTGTCCCGACCATTGTCAGCGAGATGGACGCGCCAGCGGTGGGAGGCACGCTCGACCCTGCGATCGTCGCAGCGGGAGTTGCTGCTACCCAGATGCTCGGGACGGTCTCGACCGAGGTGCGCTGGACTCGGGACGATGGCCTCGTCGCCACGCTGCGCGACGGGCGGCACGTCATCCTGGGATCGCCCGACCGGATGCCAATGAAGCTGGCTGTTTACCAGACCGTCGTCGGTAGCGGCGCAGCCTGGCAACTACTGGACTTGCGCGAACCCGACCGTCCGTATTATAAGTAGATGCAGAGTGTACGTACAGTGTGGTACAGTGGTTGAGAGCAGTCTCATGTTGAGTTTCGTAGGGTCGCGGGTGGGGTACGATCGAAATCACCGTCAGGCGATGAGGAGCGGACGCTCGCGCAGGCCGCGACGAGACGAATGACCGGAGTAGCAGCCGTGCCTGACCAGTTCATCGTCGGTATCGACATTGGCGCGAGCAAGCTCTGCTCGGCTGTGGCGCTCCGCGATCGCGATGGCGGCGTGCGCTACGTCGGTCACGGCAGCACCTCGTCTGGCGGTTTGCGCGCCGGCGAAATCGCCGACCCGGAGGCGTTGGGCGGCGCGTTGAAGCGCGCGGTCGAGGAGGCACGCTATCTCATCGGCGTTAGCGTCGAGGATATCGTGGCGACGGTGTCAGGCGCTCGGGTCGAGACGCTCGAGCGGATGGGCGGGGTCGAGCTGAACGCTGGTCGGCCGATCGAGGCGCGCGATATTCGTCGGGCGATCGAGGACGCGCGCGGACGTGACGCGGGTGGCTGGTCGACGATCCATCGCGTCGTTCGCGCCTTCGCGATCGATGGCGAGCCGGTCGACGATCCCTCTGGTCGCGTCGGACGCCGGCTGGACGTCTGGATGCGAGATTTTGCCGTTCCGACTCAGCTGACCGAGGGGTTGCGGCGGGCCGCCGATATTGCCGGGATTCGCGTACATACACTCGTCCCGACTGGCGTTGCCGTCGTTGCGGCCGTTTCGTCGCAATCAGAGCGCGAGGCCGGCGTTGCCGTTGTCGATATCGGCAGCGCCTCGACCGACATCGCGGTCTATCTCAACGGTGAGCTCCAGCATCTGGCATCGATCCCGCTCGGCGGTCACCACATCACGGCCGACGTCGCGTCGATCCTGCAGATCCCGGTGGAGGAAGCCGATCGTCTGAAGCGCGAGCACGGCGCGATCAGCGAGGATGTCGACGAAGAGCTGATCGACTGGACACCGAAAACCATCGCGGCGCTGCAGCGCCAGGCGAAGTACGGGACGATACCCGGGTTCGCGGTGCGGTCGATCGTCGCCGCGCGCACGGTTCAGATCATCGACAAGGTGAAGGAGACGCTCGACGCGCTGGACGACACGGGCCGCCTTCCGGCCGGCGTGATCCTGACCGGCGGCACTGCGCAGCTGATCGGCATCATCGACATCACCCGGGCGATCCTCGGCACGACGGCCCGCGCAGGTCAGGTGCTGCCAGGGCGCGGATTCCCGAGCATCGCTGACCCGGGAGTGAGCGCCGCGGTCGGGCTTATCCGCTACGTGTCTGGCCGGTCGGTCGGGCCAACGCCGACGCGCCAGCGCAGCCCGGCGGCGGCTGGGTTCGTTCATCCGCTGGTGATGAACCCATTCGCGCGACACGATACAATTGACGTAATGCGACAACGACCGCGGTCGAATGACAGCGGCCAACGAGACTGGGGCCGGATCTTCAGAGACTGGGTTCGCGAGTTTGTCCCGGTCAGCCCCGACGACTAGCGACACATAATACCAGCGCTGGTGCGCTGTTTGGGTTCGTGGCCTGACGGAGTGGCAGGGTAACCCGGAGGGAAATCACATGTTTGACGGGCATGGGGACGAGTACACGGCAAACTTCGCGAGGATCAAGGTTGTTGGTGTTGGTGGCGGTGGCGGGAATGCGATCAATCGCATGATCGACTCCGGAGTCGACGGGGTCGAATTCGTCGCGATCAATACCGACGCCCAGATGCTGATCAACTCCAACGCGCCGATAACGCTGCGTATCGGGGACAAGCTGACCAAAGGGCTCGGCGCGGGCGGCCGGCCGGAAATCGGCGAACGCGCGGCCGAGGAGAGCCTGGAGACGCTGGCGGAGGTCATTCGCGGCGCAGACATGGTATTCATCACCGCCGGCATGGGTGGTGGCACCGGCAGTGGCGCATCACCGATCGTTGCCAAGCTCGCCCGCGAATCCGGCGCGCTCACCGTTGGTGTCGTGACCAAGCCGTTCGATTTTGAGGGCGCCAAGCGCCGCCGTGTCGCAGATGAGTCGATCGCGGCCCTTCGCGAGCACGTCGACGCGTTGATCACGATCCCCAACGAACGATTGATGCAGATGGTCGATCCGAAAACCCCATTCTCCGAGGCGTTCCGCATCGCGGACGACGTGCTCCGGCAGGGTATTCAGGGAATCTCGGATCTGATCGTCAAGCCGGGAATGATCAACCTCGACTTCGCCGACGTGAAGACGATCATGCGCGACGCCGGTTCTGCGTTGATGGCAATTGGCCACGGCAGTGGCGACAACCGGACGACAGACGCCGCGCGGATGGCGATCGAGAGCCCGCTGCTGGAGATGAGCATCGACGGCGCTACTGGCGTGCTCTACAACATTGCCGCCAGCAGCGATCTGACGATCGCCGAGGTTGGCGAGGCTGCGGAGATCATCCGCTCGGCGGCTGATGACGATGCCGAGATCATCTTCGGCACGTCGATCGACGAATCTCTGGGTCGCGACATCACGATCACACTCATTGCAACCGGCTTCCAGGGAGCGCGGCCGACCCGCCAGCGCCCTCGCGAGGAACGTTCAGAGCGATCGGAGCGACGCTCGCAGCGCGCGATCGAGGGCAGCGCGCCGCCGCGGACTCCGGTGTTGCCAGATGATGAGTGGGCGGAGCCTGCGATCCTGCGGTTCCTCCGCGAACGTCAATAGCAACGGATACGACTTCATGCGAGGCGGGGCGATGCTGCGTCGGGCCAGGGCCGCGGCAGGTTGTCCCGTTTCGTCGTCAGGCGGCGAGGAGGGGTCATGAGATGTCCATATTGTGGGAAGCCCGACTCGCGCGTCGTTGACTCGCGGGATGTCCGCGATGGCGAGTCGATTCGACGTCGTCGAGAGTGCGTCGTCTGTGGCCGTCGATTCACGACCTACGAGACGGTCGAAGCGCGCGAGCTGGTCGTTGTCAAGCGTGATGGGCGTCGTGAGCCATTCAGCCAGCGCAAGCTGACGGACAAGCTCCTGATCGCGTTGACCAAGCGACCCGTGCCGATGACTGAGGTCGAGCGAATCGTGCGCGAGATCGAGACCGAGCTGATCGACCGGAACGCCAGCGAAGTGTCGAGCACCGATATCGGCGAGCTCGTGCTCGTCAAGCTCAAGGAGCTTGACCAGATTGCCTACATCCGGTTCGCGTCGGTCTATCGCGAGTTCCGCGATCTGGACGACTGGCGCCGAGAGATGGCGACGCTGGACGAGACGAGGCGCGCGAGCGACGCACCTTCCTCGTAGCAGCGAATCCCCGCTGTGTTGTCCCAGATCGATCCCGGACACTCATCGTGCGCGACGAAGCAGGGAGGGCCGATGGCGCTCGTGAGGCCGGTGCTGATTACGAGGAACGGACTCGACGCCCCGCGCGTTCGGGTTGACTGGATCGATCTCGAAGCCACCACCTTCGGGGCCCAGAATGCGACGGACGATGATCTGCGGGTAGTCGGGCCGGCCGGCTGGCAGATCGAACCCGTCGGGCCCGGCCACTGGCGCGCGCGCGCCAATCGGGTGAGAGTCGGCCAGAACGCCGAGTTCCGTCTGGTGGACACTCGCGATACTGTCCGCGGGTCGGTTCGTGTGCCGTTGACTTTCGACCTCCGCAGCTCATTCGACATCCGACAGCATGCGTTTTCTCTGCCCAACAGCCCTGGCGCTCTCGGGGACGTCGAGCCCGACCGACAGATCTTCGACCAGACCTACGCGCCGATGCCGGACTTCGCAGCTCGGCTGCTCTTTGAGGGCCTGTACTCGGCTATCGTGTTTATCCGCTCCGTTGCTCCGACAGGCGGTCTTTGTACCGGGATGGCGCGCTGGGCCATCGCCCGTGGGCAGGGGCAAGAGCCGGCTCCGCCGACGCAGGCAGCCGCGCTGGAGCGGATCGCGGTCTATCATGGCCGGCAGCTTCTTGATCGGTCGTTGCTAGCAGCCGCCGGCTGGTTCCTTCGCGCCTCGCCACGGGCGGCTTTCTTCGCCGTCCGCGACGACCTGCTGCGCGCTGGAACAACCGACCGAGCGCTCGACATCGGAGTTCCGAAGCCTTGGCGGCGCGATGTGGCGACTGCCCTCGTCGAGCAGGGACACACCGTCGTCCCGTACCACCTCGTCCAGGAGAGCGATGAGCGAGGCTGGATCGCAGTGTACGACCCAAACCGCCCGGATCTGATCGATGCTGGTGAGCCGCGGATCATCGAGTTCGATCTGCGGCGCAACCGATACAGCTACGGCGCCCTTGTGTCGATGGAGCAAGACAACGTCGGGATGATTGCTATCCGGCAACGGGAATATATGAGCCGGGGGACGGCCATATTCGCGACCGTTGCGTCGGCGCTATTCGCTCGACATCGTGAGCGGGGGGGCTAACGCAAACAGAATGCGCTGCCCGGGCCGAAGAACCCGGGCAGCGTGATGAGACAGATGTCGCGATCGCGTCCTAGAGGTGCGGTTCGACCTTCTCGAGGATGCGTGGCTTCGGGTATGCGCCAACGATCTTCTCGACCGGCTGGCCGTTCTTGTAGAGGATCATTGTCGGGATCGAGCTGATCCCCAACTGCGCGGCCATCTGATTGTTCTCGTCGATATTGACCTTGGCGATCTTCAGCTTGCCGTCCTTCTCGCTGGCGATCTCCTCGAGGATCGGACCAACGACGCGGCAAGGGCCGCACCAGGCTGCCCAGAAATCGACCAGGACGGGGGTATCGGCGTTGATCACTTCATCGGCAAACGTCGAATCGGTGACATCCACAGGCTTGGACATGAACTCATTCCTCCTAGCAACATGAGCGAGCGCGTATCGAGCGCTCATCGTATTCTAACGCAGCGCCGACGCCATGATCTCGCCCGATGAGGCTCTGCTATACTCGCCAGCCATGACGGCCTCTTCGCGCGTGGGATTTGACGCGCTTTTCTTCGAGCAACCGATGACCGGCGCCGGACAGTACGCCACCCACCTGTGGCGGGCGTTGAATGACGGCGAGCTGGGTATCGAGCCCGTGCTGCTCGCGCCGTCCGACACGGTGGTTGAGAGCGCGTCAACTCCGTCCGACCATGTCACCCACGGCCGGATGCCTGGGAGTCGCCTCCCGGCCAAGGCGCGAAAGCTCTACTGGGAGCAGGCCGGCCTGCCTGCGGCGACCCGTCGCTCCGGTGTGCGGCTGGTGCACGTTCCGTATCTTTCTGCGCCGTTGCTCCAACGCGTCCCACATGTCGTCACCGTCCACGACGTTATCCCACTGGCGATCCCGGAGTATGGCGGATCACGTCAGATGCGCGGATACCTGCGGCTCGTTGGCCGGGCCGTCCGTCGCGCGGCGTTGATCCTCACTGACTCCGAGTATTCGAGATCGGATATCGTCGCCAGGCTTGGTATCGATCCAGACCGCATCCGTGTCACGCTGCTGGCTGCTCACGAGGGCATGACCCCCGCTCGGACACCCGACGACGAGGCTGCGGTCGACGAGACGCTCGCGCGGCTCGGGATCTCGCGACCGTTCGTGCTCAACGTTGGCGGCTACGATGTTCGGAAGCAGCTCCCGGCGCTGGTCCATGGCTTCTCTCTCGCGCTACCGTCGCTTCCGGACGGTTGCTCGCTGGTCATCGCCGGCCGGCCACACACCGATAACACCCTCCTCTATCCGTCACTCGATGGGCCGATCGATGCGCTTGGGCTGCGAAGACAGGTAGTCCGGACCGGATTCATCAGCGAATCGGATAAAATCAACCTGTACCGATCTTGTGCGGTCTTCGCGTTCACATCTGCCTACGAGGGGTTCGGGCTGAATCCACTGGAGGCGATGTCGTGCGGCGCGCCAGTTGTCTGCTCAAACCGCACGAGCCTGCCAGAGGTCGTCGGCAATGCCGGCCTGCTGATCGATCCGGAGCCGGAGGTGATCGGCCGGGCGTTGGTCGCTGTCTGCGGAGACCCGGCGTTGCGGGCTGACCTCGCGGCACGATCGCTTCGGCAAGCCGCGCGTTTTTCCTGGCAGCGAACCGCCGAGCAAACGGCGAACGCCTATCGAGAAGTGCTGGACGGGGGTAACCGCTGCGCGTTCTGATGGTGTCCAAGGCGCTCGTGACCGGGGTCTATCAGAAGAAGCTCGAGGAGATGGCAGCTGCGCCCGACCTCGAGCTGCTGGTCGTCGTGCCGCCGAAGTGGGTTGAGGGACGGGTCGGGACGCTGGAGCTGGATCGGTTGTTCACCGAGGGCTATCAGCTCGAAGTCGAGAAGATGGCGTTCAATGGCCGGCATCACCTGCATTTCTACCCCGGACTTGGCAAGGTTGTCCAACGCTTCCAACCGGATCTGATCCACATTGACGAAGAGCCATATAACCTTGTCGCCGCCCAGGCGACGACTCTGGCGAAACGGGTTGGCGCGAAGACGGTCTTCTTCACCTGGCAGAATCTGTACCGGCGCTACCCGCCTCCGTTCCGGCTCTTCGAGCTCTATACCTACCGCCACGCCAGCGCCGGGCTGGCCGGCAATGCCGATGCGGTCGATGTTCTGCGGCGGAAGGGGTTTCGCAAACGAGTCGAGGTGATCCCGCAGTTCGGCGTCGATCCGGAGATTTTCGCGCCGGGTCGCGCGCCGTCGGATTCCGAACGACCGCCGACGATTGGCTACTACGGGCGACTTGTCCCCGAGAAGGGCGTGGACACACTGATCGACGCCATCGCGCTCCTGCCACACCACCCGCGGCTGGTGATCGTTGGCGCGGGTGAGAGTCTCGACGACCTCAAGGCGCGAGCGAGCGCGCGTGGTCTTGGAAATCGCGTGACGTTTCGCGGCACGATGCCGAGCGCGAAGATTCCCGCGTTCCTCCACGAGATGGACGTTGTTGTTGTCCCGTCGCGGACCCGGCCAAACTGGAAAGAGCAGTTCGGTCGGGTGATCGTGGAGGCGATGTCTTGCGGCGTCCCGGTTGTTGGGTCGGATTCCGGCGAGATCCCGAACGTGATCGGCGACGCCGGCCTGACGTTCGCCGAAGGGGATGTCGCCGCGCTGGCAATGCAGCTTGGCAAGCTGCTGAATGACCCGTCGCTTCGGAGTGGATTGTCGGAGGCCGGGCGACAGCGCGTTCTCGCGCAGTACACACAACGTCAGATTGCTGCCCAGACGGTTGAGCTCTACCGGGAGGTGATCGGAACTCCCGGGCCGCAGGACGAAGTCGATGGCTGAGAAGGTTGTTCGTGAGGCAATCGACGCTGTCCGGCTGCTCCAACCGGGTCCTGTGGCGCTGCTCACCAGCCGGTTCCGCTCCAGCGATAATGTCATGACGGTGGCGTGGATGGCGCCGGTCAGCTTCGATCCGCCGCTCGTTGCGGTCGCGATCCACCCAGGCAGGCTGACGCACGAGTATGTCTCGAAGAGCGAACATTTCGCGCTGAGCTTCCCGACGGCAGATCTGCTCGTCGCTGTCCACCGCTGCGGGATGCAGTCGGGCCGGGATGGAGACAAGCTCGTCGCCGCCGGCCTCACACCGATCGACGCGCTGGCTGTCGAAGCGCCATTGATCGAGGAGTGCGTGGCACACATCGAGTGCGGCGTGGTCGCCTGCTCGCGCTTTGGCGACCACGATCTGTTCGTCGGCCAGCCACTCGCAGTCTCGGCAATGGCCGAAGCGTTCGACGGTCGCTGGATTGTCGAGACCGAGGCGGGCCGGGTCCTGCACCATCTGCGCGCCGACTACTACGCCGCCCTTGCCCGGCCATATCGCGCCCGCCTCGAGCCCGAAGAGGGATAGAGATCGGGCGACGGCCGATTGTCCCGAGATCGATAAGGACTATTCCGCCTCGTCGGCGATGTCGACGTTGTCGTCGATCTCTGTCGTCGTCTCCTCCTCCTCGATCGGCAGGAAGCCGAGCGCGAGGGATTGCGCGACGATATCACGGCGGACGAGCTGTTCGGCCCCGAAGAGCGTGTCGCGTAGCGGATGGGTGGGGTCGCTGTTCGAGAGCATCTCCCGAACCTGGCGCATCAGGTCGATCGTCTTGTTGAACGACAGGACCATGTCGCCTTCGGAAAGGTGGATCGTCTCGGTGATCTCTGCCATCGTCGCGCCACGACACCATGCGCGCATCGCGCCATAGAAGCCGAGGTTGTGGCCGTGGGAGATAAACAGGCCGTTCTGTCGCTCGGTGGCAAGGATCTGCTGCTCCATGTCCTCCAGTCGGCGACGTAACAGGACAAGATGGTTCGGCAGGCTGTAGTCGTTCGTGAATCGCGAATCACGGTCGTAGGCGAACCAGGAGAACACCTCGGCGGCGTCGGCTGGTTCCAGCTTGTCCACCATCCCGCGATCGACCATTTCGCAGACAACCAGCCCGTTCGAATCGAACACATCGGCAAGCAGGTCCGCCTTGGCGGTCGGGTAGCCACGATAGAGATAGTTGAAGCGATGCAGAACGTTGCGGATGCCGGCGATGATCCCGCGCACGCGCTCCGTCTCCGCCTCGTGTTCCGCCTTCAGCTCTGCCTCGGCGCGTGAGCGCTCGCGGGCAAGCGCGTCGACCCGACGCATGTTGTTCTGGTGTTCCTTCCGGCGCGGGCAGGCGTGGCATGGGTGGACCGCGCGAGCTTCGTGGAGCTCGCCGATCTGCTCCTGGATTCCCCCGAGGTCGGTTGCCAGTCGCGCGTGGGCGCGTTCGTGCCGCTCCCCGACTGCCGCGCGGTAGGCGGCCGACTCGGCATCGAGATCCGGCAACGGCAGCGTCGCCAGGTCCTCGCGCACGCGCTCGACAGCGCCGTCAGCGATTGCGCGAATGTCAGACACCGGCTCGGCAATCGCCGCCAGCTCGGGCGGGACATCGACGCGGTGCTGTGGAGACGGCATATAGTCGATAAATCGATACTCGCTGAGCGGCTCGACGGCGTCGCCAAAGAGGAACAGGCCGATGCCGCCAGAGGACGACCGGCCGAGATAGACCCCCCAGCCGCGGTCTCGGGTATGGACGACCAGACCGGGTTCGGCGGTGCGGAAGACACGGCGCAGCGCCTGCCGGCCAGGCTGGGGCCACGGCGGCGTCTCCTCGAGTGTCGAGAGGCTGCGCATGTCCTGCTGAACGCCGCGCTCCTTGCCGCGGAGTGCGTCGATCGAATGATTGATCCCCTGGTATTCCTCCAGCAGCTCGTCGCCAGCATCCAGGCCGATCAGGCAACCTTGGGGGAGCTCCTGCATCCGCGCGCCGAGATCGACGATGTCGTCTTCCAGCTCGCGAACGCGGCCGGCCGCCTGGAACTGCGAGAGAGATTGCTGGAGCATCTGGCGGACTCGATTGCCATGTGGAGGATCCCACAGGTTGAGGACCGTGTTGTAACGAATGGCGAACGATGAGATCACCGGGTGCAGATCACCGGTGGCTATGTCCATCATTTCGTTGAAGCGGATCCACGGCGAGTGCGGAACGATCACATTGCCCTTGGCGTCCATCCCACGCCGCCCGGCGCGGCCGGCCATCTGCTGAAATTCGTTCGGCGTAAGCAGTCGTCGATTGCGCCCGTCCCACTTCGTCATCCGGCCAATCACGACCGAGCGGGCCGGCATGTTGACCCCGAGCGCCAGCGTGTCGGTGGCGAAGACGACCTGCATCAAGCCACGGCCGAACAGCACCTCGACGACCTGCTTCAGGATTGGCAGCAGGCCCGCGTGGTGAAAGCCGATCCCCTGCGACGCCAGCGAGACGATGGCCCGAACCTGTTCGAGCTCCTGGTCCTCGGGGCGGAGTGAGCCGAGATAGACATCGATCACTGCGTTGATTCGCCCGCGCGTCTCGTCGTCGCGGACGAGGTTCGGGCGCATCATCGAGAAGCGCTGGGCGTAGTTCTCGCAATCGCGGCGCGAGAAGAGGAAGTAGATGGCCGGCAGCATCTCCTTCGACGCCATCGCCAGCAGGATCTCCCACGGCTGCGGCTCGTCGAGCTCCGCCTTGCGTCGCTGGTCGGGCGACAGCCCGCCGCGCTGCATTCGCTTGCGCACCTCGCCGCCGGCCTTCGGGTACTCGGCGACGATCTCGCCATTGTGGTCGATGACCGGGCGCAGCTTCTTGTCGAGGTAGTAGGAGAGCGCCAGCGGCACGGCGCGCTCGGTGTGGGTGATCAACCGGATCGGCCGGTGGGTGCGCGAGATCCATTGGGCGATCTCGTCCGCGTTGGAGACAGTCGCCGACAGGCAGATCAGCTGGATGTGGTCCGGGCAGAGGATGATCGCCTCTTCCCAGGTGGTGCCACGCTCCGGGTCGGCGATGTAGTGAACCTCGTCGAAGACAACGCAGTCGACCGGCTCCAGGTCCCATGGGGTCTGGAGCAGCATGTTGCGCAACACTTCCGTCGTCATCACGACGATCGGCGCTTGCGGATTTTCGGAGACATCCCCGGTCAGCAGTCCTACCCGGTCGCCGTACCAGACGCGCAGGTCGCGGAACTTCTGATTCGAGAGCGCTTTGATCGGCGTCGTATAGATCACCCTGCCGCCACGCCGCGACGATTCATAGACGCCGAACTCCGCGACGACCGTCTTGCCTGTCCCGGTCGGCGCGGCGACCATGACGGACTCGCCGTTGAGGAACGTGTTGATTGCCTCGCGCTGGAAGTCGTCGAGCGGAAACGGGTAGAGCGTGGCGAATTGGGCGATCGTCGCCTCGCGGTCGTCCACTGTCTCGGAGGGTTGGTCGAGTATGCCGTCGGAGCTCATGTCATCCTTGGTCGTCAGCGGTATTGGTGGCCTGCAGAGTGGGCCATGCTGTCCGAGTATACGTTGACGCTCCAAAGGCTCACGAAGCTTCGGTCCTGCCGATCACCCTTCGTCGAACGTCACCTCTACCAGTGGGGATCGGGCGAGCCAGTCATCCAGATCGTTGGAACGGCTCCAGTTGGCGGTGAACTTCGTGAGCACGACGCGGCGCTCGTCGGGATCGGTGATCGGACGGGCATGGGCGGGGAGATCGGCCTGTGCGTCCCTCTTGAGATGGAAGATGAAGGCTGGGTTGGCGACCACGTTGGCGTACCAGTCACGCCTTCCCGGCACGCCGGAGATATACACAGTCCCGTCGATGTTCTGGAACATGATCTCGATTCGCGTCGGCCGGCCGCTCTTGCGCCCGGTCGTCGTGATGTCGATCCGCTGGCCGTTCTTCAGCTGGTCGCGAATTCGCTGGTCCACCAAGCCATTCCCGTCCATAGCGCGTCAACCCGTTGATGCGCATTCAGGCTGTTCGTATGTCGGTGTTGTGTCCGTCGCGGATCCCGAATCCACCTGCGGATGGGGATGGACGACCGACGAACGCTCTTGCAAACGTTGCTGCAATGATACGAGCGATGAGCCATCCCCGCACCGGTGTGTCCCCCGGTCGCTCAGTGCAGCGACTAGCATAGAGTGTCAGGATGACATCCCCCACGTTCGACCGCAATGAATATGTCAGGCCGGCTGCCACCCCTTCCTCTGTCATCCGACGCCCAGAGGGCACCCGGCAGTGAAGGATCCGGTTCCCTGCGTTCGGTCGCAGCTGATGGGGAGGAACGGATTCTTCGCTGCGGCTCAGAATGACAGGAGGCGGGGAACCCGCGAGAATGACAGACGGCGGAGGTGGCTGTCGCACTACGTTGCATGGCATTTCGTGCGAGTCGCTGCACTTGACAAGACACACGTGCACGCGGTTCCTGTGCGCTGTGCTCCTGATCTTTATCGGCCTGTTCCAACGTCTGCTTTACTCTGCATTACCGTTAGGAGGACTGCGATGCGCTGGCGGCTACTCGGCATCGTCGTCGCTGTCGGGATAGTTGTAGCCGGGTGCGTCGCCAACCCCCTGACGCTTGACGGGGCTTCGCCGGCCGCGCTACCCTGCCAGCTACGTGAGCGGGGGGTTGAGTGTCCGGCGAGCGGTTTCGGCCGGCCTGGTGGAGATCGCGCGTTCCCGGCGGGCAGAAGTCCGCCGATGTCGCGTTGCCGCGTTTCCGGGGCGAGATGTTCGCCTCACTGCGTCACCGCAACTACCGTCTTTACTGGATCGGCTCGCTAATCGCCAACACTGGCGACTGGATGGACCAGATCGCGATCGGCTGGCTGATGTGGCAGCTGACCGGCAGCGGTGGCTACCTGGGCATCATGTCCTTCTTCCGCGCCTTTCCGATCCTGCTCTTCACGCTCTTCGGTGGCGCGATGGCCGACCGCATGGAGCGCCGCCGGCTGATGCAGATCACTCAAACGTTCGCGATGGTGCTGGCGCTGTTGCTGGCTGCGCTCGTCTGGACGGGCACGGTTGCCGTCTGGCATGTGCTGGCAATCGCGGCGCTGCGCGGGGTGATGCTGAGTGTGAACCTCCCGACGCGGCAGGCGCTACTGTCGGATATCGTCGACCGCGAGCATCTGGCAAACGCGATCGCGCTGAACTCGGCGACGATGAACCTCACCCGCATCCTCGGCGGCTCGCTTGGCGGCATTCTGATCACCCTCGTCGGCACCGGCGGCGTGTTCTTCCTGAACGGCATGTCGTTTACGATCCTCATCGTGACGCTGGCAATGATGTCGATCCCACCGATGGTCGTCCGGGCGCGCAAGAATCTGCTGGCATCAATCGGTGAGGGGCTCTCCTACCTGCGGGGTCACGAGGTGCTGCGGACTCTCGTGGTGCTGGCGCTTGTGCCGATGCTGCTGGGCATGCCATACATGACGTTGCTGCCGATCTTCGCCGACGACGTGCTCGGGATCGGCAACGAGGGATACGGCATCCTTGTCGCTTTCACCGGAATCGGCGCGCTTTGCGGCGCGCTCACTGTCGCCGCGCTGCGCGATGGTCATCATCGCGGCCGGATCATGCTGCTGGTAATGGTGGTGTTCGGGGCGATGCTGGTCCTGTTCAGCCAGTCGACGATCCCCGTGCTGTCGTTCGCGTTGCTGTTCGGGGTGGGGCTTGGCCAGACGGGCTACATGGCGCTGAATACGACACTGTTGCAGACGCATTCGTCCGACGAGATGCGTGGCCGGGTGATGAGCATCTTCTTCCTGAATCGGGGCATGGTCCCGCTCGGAACCGTCGCGGCCGGCTTCGCCAGTGAGTGGATCGGCGTCCAGGTGACGGTCGGCGTGATGGGGATGGGCGTCGTGCTGCTCGCGCTCTACGCCTACTTGCGCGTCCCGCGCGTCCGGGCCTTGCGCTGATCCCGGTCAGGCGCGCGGCCGCTCCCAGATCGTCCGGCTGCTCTCCCCACGAATGATCGCTCGCATGATCTGGTGCTCGATTCGGCGCAGCTCGCGCAGCGCCGCTGTGCAGGCGCGGGCCATGCGCAGGTCGCCGGCCTCCGTGCAGCGGCGCAGCAGCGCCCTAGTCACGCCAGCGTCATCGAGCGACCCAACGAAGCCGAACCATGGCACTAGCCGCATCTCCTCTGGCAGGGAGAACTCCGGCCGCAGCCTGCGCAGGCTCTCCAGCCGTTCGCGCGGGGACCGGACCATGTTCTCGATGAAGATGGCCGGCGGGGCTGTGTCGGAGTGGCGCGGGTCGATGATCAGCGTCTTGCCCAACCGAGGAAAGAACAGGCAGACGACCTCGCCCTGCTCGATGGCCTCGATGATCCGATCGTGATACAGCTCGAACGCGTTGTCCATCGTCCCTGCTTCGCGTTGTTGACCGTCGCGGCGTAGCCGCGCAGGCAGGAGTGTATCCGCTATTCCGCTGCGACGCTTGCGATAACGGCAAGCAGCGCGTCATGGATGCAACCGTTGGACGCGACAACCTCGCCGGCCCACAGGCTGAAGGCGTCGCCGTCGTAGCCAGTCAGCCGGCCCCCGGCCTCCTCGAGGAACAGTTCTGCGGCGGCAATGTCCCACGGCTGGACGTTGCGCTCCCAGTACGCATCGAAGCGTCCGCAGGCGACGTAGGCGAGATTCAACGCCGCCGAGCCATCGCGCCGCACCGCCTGGGTGCGCTGGACGAGCGTATCGAAGAGCGGCAGCACCGCCCGGCGTTCTTCGAGGTCATAGGGAAAGCCGGTCGCCACCATCGCCGCGATCAGCGTGGGGGTGTCGGAGACGGCGATCGGCCGGCCGTTGAGTGTCGCGCCGCCGCCGCGTGTGGCCACGAACATCTCGTCCCGCCCTGGATCGTAGAGAACACCCACCTGAACGGCGCCGTCGGCATACAGCGCGATCGAGACGGCAAAGACCGGGTAGCCGTGGACGAAGTTGACTGTGCCATCCAGCGGATCGACGATCCAGAGGCGGCCATCACCAGCGACGGTGTCACGCGCGTCATCCTCTTCGCCGAGGAGTAGGTCGTCGGGGAACGCCGTCAGAAGTCGGTCGGCGATCAGCGCCTGGCTGTCGCGGTCGGCGGCGGTCACCGGATCGACGACGCTGGACTTGAATTCGACCTGCCCGGCTGCGCCGAGCCGATCGAGCAGCAACGCGCCCGCCTCGCGCGCAGCCTGCGAGGCAATGTCGCGTTCGCGTTGCCAGCCGGCCTCAACCACGGGCGCGCTCGATGATCTTGATCCCCGGGATCGCGGCCCATGGCAACTGCGCGCGGACGTCGAGCTCCCAGCCGGCCAGCGCTCCGCGGCGAAGAACCTGATAGGCAGCCCCGGCGATCATTGCGGCGTTGTCGGTGCAGTACTGGAGCTCGGGGATGAACAACGGAACGCCGAGTGGTCGGAGACGCGCCTCCATCCGGCGGCGCAAGAGCGCATTGGCGGAGACGCCGCCGGAGAGCATCACACTCTGGGCGCGTTCCTGCTGGGTGGCGTTCGCCGTCTTCTCGACCAGCACATCGACAATCGCGTCCTGGTAGGCGGCTGCCAGCTCGCCGACTGGCATGTTCGGCGAATAGGCCGGCGGCTCGTGACGGACGAACGGCTCGTCGTTGCCTCGTGCCTGCTTCGCTCCGCGGCCGGGCGGCGGGGCCTGCTTGCGATAGGGCTCCGCGGCGCGCAGTAGCGCGGTCTTGACGCCGGAGAACGAGAAGTCGTAGCGATCGCCGAGCCAGGCGCGCGGGAGCTGCTCAAGCGGCCGGCGCCCTTCGGCGGCGCGCTGGATCGCTGGTCCGCCTGGATAGCCGAGCCCGAGGATGCGGGCGCCCTTGTCAAACGCCTCGCCGGCCGCGTCATCCAGCGTGCGCCCAAGGATCTCGTAGACCCCGTGGCGATGGACGAGCAGCAGGTCGGTGTGACCGCCGGAGACAATCAGGCAGACCGCCGGGAACGAGGGTGGTGGGTAGCTGCCCGGATCGGCGTCGGCTGGTATCAGCCAGTTGGCGTAGATATGCCCTTCGAGGTGATTGACCGGGATGAGCGGCTTCTTCCAGGCAAAGGCGAGCGTCTTGGCGACGTTGATGCCAACGAGCAGTGAGCCGGCCAGGCCCGGCCCCTCGGTCACCGCGATCGCGTCGATATCGTCTCGCCCGACGCCGGCCGTCGCCAGTGCTTCCCGGAGAACCGGGACGATTGCCGTCACGTGCTGCCGCGAGGCTAGCTCCGGCACGATCCCACCATACGACTCATGCAACGCGATCTGCGACGCGACAACATTGGACAGCACCCACCGCCCGCCACGCACGACGGCAGCGGCGGTTTCGTCGCAGGATGTCTCGATCGCCAGGATGTTCATGAGGTGGACTCCATCCGGCCGTCGTCGCCGTCATCACGCCGCGGCGGTGAGATCAGCTGGCCGGCCATGCGCTCGTGGAGCTTGTCTCGCAACTCGGCGAAGCGCTGGCGGTACTCATCGGTGCGGATCGATGGCGACCACATGATGGAGGCGTCTTCGCCATTGTCGCTGTAGTAGCGTCGTCGCAGGCCCTGCTGGCTGAAGCCGTACTTGTGGTAGAGCGCCTGGGCGCTGGCATTTGAGACGCGAACCTCGAGCGTAACCCACTCCGCGGTGCGTTCGCCAGCGATTTCGAACAGCCGGATCAGCATCAGCTCGCCGAGACCTTTCCCGCGCAGGTCGGGGGTAACGCCGATCGTCGTGACGTGCGCCTCATCGTAGAGCATCCACATCCCGGCGAACCCGACGATTCGGTCATCGTGCGCCCGCTCGCTGCGGCGGAAGAACGGCAGTATCGAGAGCGCTCCGCGCGATTCGTCCGATGTGTCTGATGGGCGGGAGTCGTCGTGTTCCCAGAGGACGATATAGGCGTTGTTGCCGGGGTTGCGTAGCTCGCGGCGATACGCGGACTGCGGCCACGGATTGGTGAAGCAGAGATGCTCGACCCGCGAGACCTCGGTGATATCGTCAATCCGCATCGGGGCGATGTAGTAGCTCATTCGCGAGTCCCCGTGTCGGCGTGGTGCGCCATTGTGCCGGTTGCGCCGGTCTGCTGATGGACATAGATCGGCTCGAGCTGCGTCAGGTCGTCTGGCTCGCCCGCCTGCCAGCGGGGGAGCGCCAGGTCGACCATGAACGACGCGCGCCGCTGGCGTAAGCCGGCAGAGGGCAGGACAACGTTGGGCTGTTCTCGAAGGGCATCCTGCTCTTCAATCGTCAGGTCGCCGGTGAGCACGGTCGGCGACATGAGATCGGCTGCGAGCGCCGGGATCGGTCGGTTACCCATCTCGCCAGAGAGCCGGAGTGTCTGCCCCAGCTGCAGGTAATCGGCGAAGACGGCACGCCGCCGGCCGGCCGGCACGAACGCCCGGACCGGCAAGCCCCAGTGGGCGAATGCCTGCGCGGCAATATCGAGCGTCCCAACGCCGAAGATGGGAAGATCAAGGGCGAAGGCGAACCCCTTCGCGACGCTCATCCCGACACGCAACGCATTGAACCCGCCCGGACCCGTGGCCACGACGATGCCGCCCAACGCCTCTGGCTCCAGGTTACAGGCACGCAGCACGTGGTCGACTTGCGCGAGTAGCGTCGCGGTCTGGTTGCGTGGCGCTGGCCACGAAAGCTCCGCGCCGTGGCCGACGCCGCTCGCGGTCGGCACGAGGGCAATCGACGCGACATCGGAGGATGTCTCGATCCCCAGCAGCCAGTTGCCCCGCGCGTCACCCTGCGCCACTGCCGACCTCCCTCCGTGTGCGCTCAATCGCCTGCCGCTCGCGCGTGGCGCTCGGCGACGCCGACGGCGAGATCCGGATGGCTCGCTTTGTGTCGGCTACCATCTCCATCGTGACGAGGATGTACTCGGCTGGCAACCAGCCCGGCGCGCGATCCGGCCACTCGATCACGACGATGCCGTCAGGGTCGTTCAGATAGTCGTCGATACCGATTGAGTCAAGATCGCCGGATCCAGTCATCCGGTAGAGATCCATATGATAGATGCGAACCGGCCGGCCATCCCGCAATATTCCCTCGTGCTGGACGACAATCGTGAACGTCGGGCTTTGCACCAGATCGCCCGCCTGCAGTGCGCGGGCCAGGCCCTGGACGAACGTGGTCTTCCCCGCGCCGAGTGACCCGCTGAGCAATACAATCTGGCCCGGCTCCAGGTGGCGTGCCAACTGGCCGGCAATGGCGCGTGTCTGTTCGGGACTATGGGCGATGAGATCCAGTATCGGCGCGCGCGCGGCAGTCACGATGCCTCCTCAACGAAGATCATAGCGTACCCCGCCGTTCGTCCGCCCGATTGGTGTGTCCGGTCGTGGCGATATGTGCGCCAGAGCCCTCGGTCATGGCTGCCAGCGATATTCGAGTGACGTCCGCAAGAAGACGCGGCGGGTGGGTTGCTCCACTCCGCCGCGTCGGTGTTGCCGTGTCTGCCGCGTTACTTGATGCCGCCGGTGAATGCCGAGAGCGTCGCCGAGAGAATCGCGGACTGCCAGTATGCGTTGAGCGCGGACAACTGATCGTTCGCGTTGCCGGTTCGGAAGATCCGGGCGTTGTCGTAGTAGTAGAGCGACTCGATCGGGTCTTCGTCGGCAATCGAGTTGACCCAGGTCTTCGCGCGCTGGTCGGCGAGGTCGAGCATGTCGGCCAGCGACGACTGGCGATCGAAACTCGTAATGTAGCCCGAATCATCTACCCGAGCCCCGAGTGAGTAGTACTTGGCGATCAGGCTCGCAGATTGCGAATAGGCGGTCAGGGCGGAGCCGAGATAGACCCACGACTTCGCGTCTGGCTTGATAACCTGGCCGGCCAGCGAGTCCGCGCCCTGAACGGCTGCGACGGCAGTGAGATAGCCGGAGTCTGACTGCATGAAATACCCCTTGGCGACATCCGCCGAAACACCGTACTGTTGCGCGAACGGGGCGATGACGAGCTCCTCGAAGTAGTTGATATTCGCCTCTGCGCCGCGTCGTAGTGTGTCGGAGATCGTCTTCAGGACGGCCGGATCGGGGGTCGGCGATGAGCCGAAGCCGGTGCCGATCGACACCTGATCCTGGGCAAGCTGCAGATACTGGTCCGCGTACACGTAGAAGTAATTGGCGCGGTAGATCCCATTGAGGATGTCCTGTTCGACCGGATCCGTCGCATTCTTCAGAGAATCGATCGTGGCTTCCGCCTGGAAGACCAGACCCTGAGCGACGGAGAGGCTCGAGAAACCTTCCATGATTGCGATCGTGTCCGATGCGGTGCGCGGGGTTTCAGCTTCCAATCGTTGACGCACCGCGTCGAAGCGCGTCAACGCAGATGCGCTTGCGTTCAGACGCTGGATCAGTGGATCGAGCCCCTGGCTGGCGTAGATGTTGTCAAGCTCAGCCGCCTCGCGCGCCACCCGTGCCATCGCCGCCGCCTGGAAGGAGTTCTCGTAGGCGGCCGCAACCTGGCCTTCGGCGAGGAATTGGTCGGCCCTCGACGCATAGTTGTCGGCGACGTCGATCGTGCCCTGGCGATATGACTGGATATCGGCCGGCAGCGCGGTGAACGCCGTTCGCTCGCGCTGGTAGTTGGCATACCAGCTCGTCGTGCCGGCGCGGAACTTGTCGAACGCGGCCGGCGGATAGCTCGCCTGACCGACACTTACCGGCTCCGGCAGCTTCTCTCCGGTCAGCTCCTGATAGGCAGTGTAGATGTCGGGAACCAGCTTGACCGCGATGCCAAGCTTCTGTCCCGCCTGAACGAGGTCGACCGACTGGCCAGCGACCATGTCATAGTCGTAACGTTGCCCCCCGGGGACGAGGACCGTCTTTTTGCCGGCCGCAGCGGCGCCCTCGAGCTTCTGGGGGATGCCGCCGACTGGCCCGATCGTGCCATCGGGGTTGATCGTTCCGGTCATCGTCACATCGGACTTGATGTCATTCCCCAGATAACCGGCCATGACGGCGGCGGTCATCAGCGCGCCGGCCGATGGGCCGTCGATGCGACCAGCGACATCGAACGAGAATTCATACTTCGATGGATCCTTCGAGAGCAGGAGCGAGGCGGTGATCACCGCCATCCATCCGGCGGCTTGCCACTGTTGGCCAGAGCCACCGACCTCGGATTCGAAGAACCCTACGCGCAGATCGGAGCTGTCCTTTTCCTGGACGGATACCTTGACGCGGCTTGTGCCGCCCTGGGCCGTCGTCCCGTCACTCGAGAACCAGAGCGCGTCGACCTCGACCGGGCCACTGGCGACTGGCGCAGTCGGCATCGCCGCGGTCGGGGATGCCTGCGCAGCGGGTTTTGTCGGCGCGGTCGTCGGCGCAGTCGTCGGGGAAGCGGTTGTAGCGCTACTGGTCGTCGGTGATGCGTTGCTCGTCGGAGTTTTTTCACTGCTCCCTCCGCAGGCAGAGAGCGTGATCGTGAGAAGGAACGTCACCAGAACCACGTGCGTAAGCCGCGTTGCCCTGCGCATCGAGCTCCTCCTTTCGGGGGGAGAATGGGAACCAACGACGATCTCCTTGCCGGCCGATGCTCCCGGCCTGGCGAGCAACCTCTGGGTGCGGCCGATCCACCATCACGTTCCCGCCACCATGTTCCAGTTGGTGGGGTTGACGTCATGTGCCGTGAATGAGGCCCAGGCGCTAGCGCCGATTCCGAAGCAATGCGCCCCGGGGTGATCCCGATTCGATAGCCGCAGTATACGAGTATCTACGATTCTTCGATATCACCTGGTCGTATTATTGCCAGTATGCTTTCGCGCGGGGCACGCCGATCCGGACGGGCATCAGCCGGGCCGGTCGCTGGCAACGTCTTCCTTCCGACACGGTGTCTTGCGCCGATATCTGCCGGCCGGCATTCGACCGGCGCGCCAATGCAACCAGGAGGCATGATGGCCAACGGCTGGAGCGCACGCCGGGACCACGATGGCTATCTCCCGATCGAGGCTTATGGCGCGATCGGAAACGGGGAGACTCTGGCGCTTGTCGGCGCGGATGGGTCGATAGACTGGTGTCCTTTCCCCCGCATCGACTCCCCGTCCGTCTTTGCGCGAATTCTGGACGCCGAGCGCGGTGGCTTCTGGCAGATCGCGCCGGAGGCGTCGTGGCGCGTCTCGCGCTCGTACATGGACGACACCAATGTGCTCGTCACGCGCTTCGAGACGGATGATGGTGTCGTCGAACTGGTCGACCTGATGCCGTCGATTGCGTTCGGCTCGGACTTCGGCATCTCGCAGAGACTGCGCGACGGGATGATTGTCCGTGTCGTGCGGGGCGTCGAGGGTGTCGTTCGCATGCGCATGGATCTGGCGCCCAGGTTCAACTACGGACGCGAACAGCCGACCTGGGAGATCATCCCGCACAAGGGCGCCGTGGTCTGCGGAAAGTCCGGGGCGCTGAGAGTCGCGACAACGATACCGCTGGAATCTGGCGACAACGGACTGGTCGCGCGCTTCAGCGTGGTTGCAGGTGACCAGGAGTTTGTCTCGGCGAACTACCATGACACAGCGACAGTTGTCTGGAGCGATCTGTCAAAGAGGACAGCACAGGATCTGGTGATTCGCGAGATCGAGGGTTGGACACGGTGGGCGCAGCGTTGCAGTTACGACGGACCGTGGGCGAAAGCCGTCCGCCGCAGCGCGCTGACCCTCAAGCTACTCAACAATGTCCCGAGTGGCGCGATGGCCGCGGCCGCGACAACGTCGCTGCCCGAGTCTCTCGGCGGGGGGCGCAACTGGGATTACCGCTATGCGTGGATCCGCGACACCAGCTATGCGTTGCACGCGTTCCATTCGATCGGATACCGCGATGAGGCGGAGGGGTTTCTCCAGTGGGTCATCGATGTCACGCGGGATGACCCGGCCTCCCTCCAGATCATGTACCGCGTCGACGGCGAGAGCGATCTCGACGAGCAGATCCTGGATCATCTGGAGGGCTATCGCCGCTCGTCGCCAGTCCGGATCGGTAACGGCGCTCACGCCCAGCGCCAGCTCGACCGTTTTGGCGAAGTGCTCGATGCCGCCTGGGTTCACCGGCGCTTCGGCGGTGTCATCAACGATGGATTGTGGGAATACCTCGCCAAGCTGACTGAGGTGGTGGAAGCGCGCTGGCAGGAGCCCGACGCCGGCATCTGGGAGGTGCGGAGCGACGAGCGGCGCATGACCTACGCCAATGTCATGTGCTGGGTGGCCATCGACCGCGCCATCCGTCTCGCGAAGAAGGACGGCCGCGACGCCCCGTACGACGAGTGGCATGCGCTCCGCACCCGCATCCATGCGGATGTGATGAGCCACGCGGTGAGCGCTGGTGGCTACTTCAGCGAGGCGTTCGATGACGATGTGCTAGATGCCTCGGCGCTGTCGTTTCCGCTGCGGGGCTTCATCGACGTCGATCACCCGGTGATGCGGGCGACGATCGAACGGGTGATCGCCGAGCTCAGCAAGGACGAACTGGTCTGGCGATATTCCTCGGAATCCGGCGAGACAAACATCGATGGGCTGGCCGGCCACGAGGGCGCCTTTGTCCTCTGTGGATGTTGGCTGATCGATTGCCTGGTGGGCCTCAGCGAGCTCGATCGCGCCGAGCAGCTTCTGGAAAAGCTTCTTGCGCGAGGCAACGACCTGGGATTGTTCTCAGAGGAAATCGAGGCAGCGACCGGCGCGTTTCTGGGTAACTTCCCCCAGGCATTCTCGCACCTGGGGTTGATCAACGCGATCGTGAATCTCGGACGCGCCCGTGGCAACGTGGCCCAGGCGCCCGACGCCGAAAGCGGCCACGTTACCGGCTCGATCCCGGGCGGACCAGAAAGCCGCCGGCTACAGGGTCGTCCGGGTCGATCGTGAAGGTGCTGGTCCCGGTCAGGTAGCCGCGCCCGCCGATTTCCGGCACGATGGCCGGCCGGCCGGCGACGTCCGTCTCACGCAGCACTCGCCCGGTGAAGCGCGTCCCGACGATGCTCTCGTGAATCCAGGGCTCACCCAGCCCGAGGGCGTCAGTGGCGTAGAGCCATGCCAGCCGCGCGGCGGTGCCCGTCCCGCATGGCGAGCGGTCGACCTCCCCGTCAGCGAAGATGGTCACATTCCGGCCATCAGCCCCCGCACTCGGCGGGCCAGTGATGATCGTCCCGTAGATGTCGCGAAGCTCCGGCTCGAGCGGATGGACGACGTCCATGCGAGCTTCGATGGCGTGCTTGATCGCCATCCCGAAGTCGATAAGCTCGCGAATGTCGTTCGGATCGATGCGTAACCCTGCAGCCTCGGCGTCGACCAACGCGTAGAACGCCCCCCCGAAGACGACCGGCGTCGTGAACGTGCCACGGTTGGTGGAGACTTCGACCGCATCGGCATAGACGAACGACGGAACATTCTCGAAGGTGGCCTCGACGACTCGCCCGTCGCAGACGGTCGCGACGGCGCGGATGAAGCCGGCAGGGCTGTCGAATCCGATCGTCGTCCGCTCGCCAGTGGCGGGGAACTGCCCGGTCTCGATCAGCACCGTGGTCAAGGCGATGATGCCGTGCCCGCACATCGTCGAGTAGCCCTCGTTGTGCATGAAGAGGACGCCGTAATCTGCATCCGGTGTGACCGGTGGTGTCAGAATCGCGCCGTACATATCGGCGTGGCCGCGCGGCTCCCACATCAGCGCACGCCGGACGTCGTCGTGCTGTTCGAGCATCTCCTGGCGACGCTCGAGGATCGTGTGGCCTCGGAGCGGAGCAAGCCCGGAGGTGACAATCCGCAGCGGCTCTCCGCCGGCGTGCGCCTCGATCGTCGTCAGTACTCGCGTCGTCTTCATTCGCCCACTCTCGTCTCGCCGTCATGCACACGCCGTCGCCGCGGGAACTATACGCTTCGCGTCGTCAAACACGATAGTTGATATCTAAACAGTTTAGGCATATACTAGCGGCAGTGGCGAAGGAGGCCCGATGGACGAACGAGATGATGCTGCGGTTGTGACCTGGTTGCGGTTGGCGCGTGTCTACCATCAGATACAACAGGCAGCAACCGCCCAGCTGCGCCAGCATGGGCTGACACTCGCCCAGTTCGATGTGCTTGCGCAGATCGGCGCGGACGAGGGGCTGACCCAGCAGGAGCTGGCGGACCGGTTGCTCGTCACCAAGGGGAATATCTCGCAACTCGTGGATCGCATGGCCCAGGCGGGGCTGGTCGAGCGGCTGCCCGAGGGTCGGGTCTGCCGGCTGGCGCTGACTTGTCGGGGGCACGCGCTTCGCGACGAGGTGTTGCCCGTGCATGAACTGCTGATCACTCGGCAGCTGAGCGGGCTCTGTCGTGAGGACAAAGAGACGCTGCGCCGGCTGCTGCGGGATCTGGATCGGACACTCGGACGGGCCGGCCAACAGCCGGCTGTGCCGGGCCGATAACGATAGAGAGGGCTTCGACAATGGAATTCGGTGGCATCCACCACGTCACGGCGGTGACGGCGAACGCTTCGGCCAATGTGGCGTTCTACACGCAGGTGCTCGGCATGCGGCTGGTCAAGAAGACGGTGAATCAGGACGATGTAACGGCCTATCATCTTTTCTACGCCGACGAGCACGGCAGCGCTGGCACCGACCTGACGTTCTTCGACTGGGCGTTCGCCGGCCGCCACACGCCGGCCGGGGGAATGGTCTCCGCGACGGCGTTGCGTGTGCCCGGAGCGCAGGCTGTCGAGCGCTGGCGTGAGCGGCTGCAGTTGTTCGGCGTGCCGGTTGGCGAGGTCAAAGAGCGCGGCGGGAGGGCATTCATCCGCTTTGTCGACCCGGAAGGCCAGTCGCTGGAGATCGTCGACGACCTTGTCGATGGAGCCACCGCGCCGGTTGCGCCGGGCGAGCCATGGGTTGCTGGCCCAGTCGAGGCCGACTACGCGATTCGCGGTCTGGACGGGGTCACGCTCTCGCTCCGGTCGTTGGCGCCGACTGCGGCAATTCTCACGACTCTGCTGGGCTTCCGGCAAGTGGCTGAATATGACGAGGCCGGCCATCGCGCGGTGACCTACGAGGTTGGCCCGGGTGGTCCCGGCGCGGAAATTCGGCTCATCGAGCGGCCAGACCTTCCGCGACGGGCGATGATCGGCGCGGGCGGTGTCCACCATATTGCGCTGCGCGCGCCGGACGATGCCGAGCACCTCGCCTGGCGAGACCGGTTGGCCGCTGTCGGCATCCCGATTACTCCGGTAATCGATCGTTTCTACTTCAAGTCAGCGTACTTCCGCGAGCCGGGCGGCGTGCTGTTCGAGCTGGCGACCGACGGGCCAGGCTTCGCGGTTGACGAGGATGCGGCGCATCTGGGTGAATCGCTGGCATTGCCGCCGTTCCTCGCGCCACGTCGGCTCGAGATCGAGGCAGGACTGAAGCCGATCGAGTCAATCGTCCTTGAACCACTGGCGAGCCGACTTCAGTAGCGTCAGTCTGCTTCCGACAGAAATGAAACGGGGCGAGCGCCATGCCCGCCCCTTGCGCTGCCTGCGTGGCGCGATGGTGACCCTATGGGTGCGTGTCCACGACCTGGCCGGCGGCATCGCGCAATGTGACGACCCCGCCGGAGACGTTCTGGCAGAGACCCCAGTGCAAAATCGCCCAGTTGTGCTTGATGATGTCGGTTCCCGTGCACGTCCTCACGGTCACGAAGAAGGCCGCCTTCACCGTGATGTCCGGGAATGTGAAGACGTGGCCCGAGGCATCGGACAAGGTCCAGCCGGCCATATTGACCGAGCTCTCACGGGGAGTCTTGTTCCAGATGTTGATCTCCTCGTTCTTCGTCCCGGTATTCTGGATCGATGCGATCACGACGACGTAGTCGCTATTCGCTGGCGGCGGGGTTGGAGATGGTGATGGCGTCGGTGAGGGCGTTGGCGATGGTGTCGGGCCAACTGGCGTTGTCTCGCCGTAGCGCCACTCGTAGTAGTGTTGGCCAACGTTGCCGGCTTCCACCTTCCAGCCATCCGAATTGCCCGGTGTCCAGGTCAGGCAGCGCCGCTCGAAGCACTGCAACAGCACCTGCTGCTCGTTGCCCTGCACCGCCACGGTCGTCCAGTATGCCTCGGTGATCGGATAGCCGGTGGCGTAGAACGAATTCTCGAACAGGCGGTCTTCCACGAGCTGCCCGTTCGTGGAAACCAGACCGCTGGAGTTCATGAAGTCCCAGAACACCGAGGCGACGGTATGGTCGACCCCCGGCTGCTGGACGCGATGGGCGGCAGTCACGCCGAGTTGGCCGAGCGTCGTCGATACGCCGACATGTCCGTTCGCGTCGAGCGTCGCGACGATTGTCTGCCCTTCGGGCGTAGCGCCGGCCGACCGCAACGGCGCGAGCTGCGCGTAGGTCGGGCCATTGTTCTCGCCCGGGTCGCCCGCGATGTGGATCTGCGCCGGATTGCGCTGCTGGAAGGTGTTATCCCCGACTTGCATCTTGCCGGTGATGAGCTCGACAACCAGCAGCCCATTGGTCACGCTCCACGGGCTGTCAGTGGCAACCGATGCATCGGTCGCCAGCTCCATCCGACTCTTGTCGAAGTACTGAACGGTGCGCTTGCCGCCGTTCGCCTGGGCGTAGTCCTCCTGCATCGCTGGGGTGAACGCGGCCGGCCCCCACATCCAGGTTCGGGCGACCGCTCCGTTGACAACTGGCTGGTCAGTTCGGGCCCAGGTGCGCTGGAAGGCGTCGTTGGCTGGCTGCTCGGCGGACGCCTGTGCCTGCGCGAACGCGACGAAAACCAGTATCGCCGCGAACGCGACGACCGGCGCCCGCATCGCTCGTGACAGCATGAGATTGTCCCCTCCGTTGTCGCCGCGGCTGGCGGCGCGTGTGCGAACGGAGGAACCGTGCCACACCGACCATGGCTCCACCAGCAGCGCGGAGGAGGTGTGAGGAAATTGAGACGGTCGGACTCAGAACTTCATCATGGCAAACGCTCGCGCGTAGCGCTCGTCGTCCAGTCGCGCGCGATCGGGATTTGTCCCCCGGGTCACCGCGAACCAGTAGGCCAGCAGATGCAGGGGCACGAGCGTCGTTATCGCCGAGAACGGCTCGGCAATGGCTGGCACGACGACCCAGCCGGCCGCGCCCTCGCGCAATTCCTCTGGCGTCCCATCACTGACGATGATTCGATCGACCCCGATCTCCTTCGCCTCATCGGAAAGCGTGATCGTCCGCTCCTGTCCCAGGCCGGCTGGCGCGACAAGAACCATCAGATCTCCCTGCTCGACCGCCGCAAATGGCCCGTGCAGCACTTGCTCGGTCGATGTGCCTTCGGTGTCGAGGTAGGCGGCCTCCTTGATCTTCAGCGCCGCTTCCATCGCGGTCGCGCTGGCCGCCCCGGCCCCCGCCAGCCAGATCTTCCGGTGACCGACGTGCGCTTCGGCGAGCGAGCGGATCAGCGACTCCGTTTCCAGCGCGCCGCGCATCGCCGCCGGCAGCTCGGATGCCAGCAACCCGGCGTCGATCGTCGGCGCGCCAGTGCGCTGCTGGCCGATGGCTGCCGCGATGCAGGCGAGGACAGCGAGGGCGGACGTGTGCGAGATCGTGTAAGTCGCCGAACGATCCGGCGCGACGGTCGTGAACAGATGCTCCATCTCGGCGTGTCGCGCAGCGCCCTCCTCGCCGGTGACCAGCGCCAGCGTCGCCTTCGTCGCTCGGACGCGATCGAGTGCCTGGAGGCTGTAGTTCCTCCGGCCGGAGTGGCTGAGGACAATGACGGCGTCGCGCTCGTCGAGCTCCGGTCCATAGAGGGTGAAGTCGAACGAATTGCTGGCGATTGTGGTCAGGCCTCCGCCGAAGGCGCGCATGAAGAACTCGCCCATCAACGCGGCGTGGTAGGACGTGCCGATGCCAACGATCCAGAGTCGGTCCTTGCCCGCGATGTCGGCGGCGAAGCGCTCGGCCAGCGGCTGGTTCGCGACGACGGCGGCGGCGACTGCCTCCGGCTGGTCGAACACATGCCGGTGCATATTGAACGGGTGGGTCGTTGGTCTGTCAGCGGTGCTCATTAGACTATGAACCTTTCTCACTCAGAGCTTCGTCAGCGCGTAGGCACGCGCGAAACGCTCGTCATCGAGCCGGAAGCGGTCCGGGTTCGTTCCGCGAGCGAGCGCGAACCAGTAGGCCAGCAGTTGCAACGGGACGAGTGTCGTCAGCGCTGAAAACGGCTCAGCGATCTCGGGAACGACGATCCAGCCGGCCGCGTCGGCGCGTAGCGAGGCCGGCGACCCGTCGCTGACGACGATGAAATCGAGGCCGATCTCCTTCGTTTCGGCTGCGAGGTCGAGCGTCCGCGCCTGGCCCGGACCCGCCGGGGCAACGAGAATCATCAGATCGTCTGGCTCGACTGACTGGAATGGCCCGTGAAGCATCTGCTCGGTGGACATGCCTTCGGCGTCGATATAGGCGGCTTCCTTGATCTTCAGCGCCGCCTCCATCGCCATCACGCCAGCCGGCCCGGCGCCGGCCAGCCAGACTTTCCGGTGGGCGACGTGGGCGCTGGCGAGGGATTTCACCAGCGACTCTGTTTCGAGCGCGCCACGCATCGCATCGGGGAGCTCCTGAGGCAGCACGTTGCGATCGAGAGTCGGGGCGGCGGTTCGCCGCTGGCCGATCGCCGCCGCGATGGCCGCCAGAATACCGAGGGCAGTCGTGAATGAGATCGTGTAGGTTGAGGAGCCCTCTGGCGGGACGGTCGTGAAGAGATACTCCATTCCGGCGTGGCGAGCGGCGCCCTCCTCGCCGGTGATCAGCGCCAGTGTGGCGCCGGTAGCCCCCGCGCGGGCTAACGCCTCAACGCTGTAGTTCTTGCGACCAGTGTGGCTCAGGACGATGACCGCGTCGCGATCGGTCAGCGTCGGGCCATAGAGGCTGAAATCGAACGAGTGGCAGGCGATCGCGGTCAGATCGCCGCCGAAGGCGCGCATGAAATACTCGGCCATCAGCGCGGCATGGTAAGACGTGCCAATGCCAACGATCCAGAGTCGATCTTTGCCTGCTACCTCGGCGGCGAAGCGTTCGACCAGAGTCTGGTTCGCTGCGACCGCCGAGGCGATCGCGTCGGGCTGGTCGAAGACATGCCGGTGCATGTTGAATGGATGGCTCGTCGGCCGTTCGGTCGCGCTCATCGAATTCTGACCCCTTCACGAATCGTCATTGATCTGTTTTCAGCATATCCTGAAGTGGTTCTATGTACAGGGCCACTCGGTTCGAATCGAATGGAGCCACTCTCTGACAAGCGAGCTTGATCTCCCGATCCAGGTTGACCGTGCCGCCGCAGCGCCACTGCACGAGCAGCTGGCGGCGCAGTTCCGGCGCGCGATCCTCGATGGCCGGCTGACCGCCGGGGCCAGGCTCCCGGCGACCCGGGCGTTGGCGGCGGCAACGGGAGTGTCGCGTAACGTCGCGCTGGCTACCTACGACGAGCTGTTCGCCGAGGGGTATATCGAGGGCCGCCATGGGTCCGGCACCTATGTCGCGGGCGATCTGCAAGCCATGTCGGGCCGCGCGATCCCGGCGCCGAGCGGGACGCCGCGCTGGTTGCGTCCGTTACCGGATCTGCCGCCGGCCGACCCGGAGCAACCTGGCACGATTGATTTTCGCCTGGGCGAGCCAACAACGAATCAATTGCCGGCCGACGCCTGGCGGCGTGTCTGGCAGGCTGTCGCGACCGAGCCGGTCCCGACCGGCTATGGCGACCCGGCTGGCGAACCGCTGTTGCGCGAGGCGATCGCATCCTACGTCCGTCGCTCGCGTGGCGTTATCTGCGACGCGTCGGATGTCGTGGTTACGTCCGGGGCGATTCAGGCGCTCGACCTGGTCGCGCGGGCGACACTACTCCCTGGCGATAGCGTCGGCTTCGAGAACCCGGGCTATCCGGTAGCCCGCGCTGTTCTCGTGGCGAGCGGCGCTCGAATCGTGCCGATCGGAGTGGATGACGACGGGCTGCGTGTCGATCTGCTTTCGGCGAGCAGACCGGCGCCGTTGCTTACCTACGTCACCCCATCGCACCAGTACCCGCTCGGTGTCAGGATGTCGTTGGCGCGGCGGATGGCCCTGCTGGAGTGGGCTCTGGAGGCAGACGCGTTGGTCATCGAGGACGATTACGATAGTGAATACCGCTACGATGGCCCGCCACTTCCCGCGCTGGCCGGCCTGGATCAGGCCGGCCGAGTCGCCTATGTCGGCACATTCTCGAAGCTGCTGGCCCCATCGCTGCGGGTTGGGTATCTGATTGGCCCGGCGCCGCTGCGCGACCGGGTCGTCCGGATGAAGCGGCTGGTCGATCATCACACCGCCTGGCCGCTCCAGCGGGCACTTGCAGCGTTTATTGCCGACGGCAACCTCGATCGTCACGTTCGGCGGATGCGGCGCGTCTATGCCGGGAAGCGCGCGGCGCTCGCCGACGCGCTTGCTCCGATTGCGGATCGGGTGACGTTGCGTGGACTCGAGGCCGGGCTCCACGTGTTTCTCGAGCTCGATCCCGCGCTCGATGCTGAGACCACCCGGCAACGTGCCCGAGAGCGCGGGGTCGTAGTGTCGACGCTGGCCGGCTACGCTGACGGCGGCACGCCTCCAAACGGGCTGTTGCTCGGCTATGGCGGGCTAGAGATCCCGGAGATCGTCACCGGCGCGACGATTCTCCGGGAATGCCTGACGCACTGACCTCTGGTCGGAACCCGAGCCGCGCGTCGTTGGTCTGACGGGCTCAGTCAGCCCTGCGGAGGAATGCCCGCAGATCCTCGATGAATCGCGCCGGATCCTCGCGCATCGGGTGGTGTCCGACGCCAGGGTAGACCAGCATCTCAGCGCCAGGGATGCCGTTCACCAGGAGCCGGCCACCCTTGACCGAGATGGTCGAATCCACCTCGCCGTGGATCACGAGGGTCGGCGCGGTAATACCAGCCAACTGTGGCCGGACATCGTGTGAATCGTTGATTGCGGCAGCCTGCCGGGCGTAGCCGTCACGCGTGATGCGGTTGCCGCGCCCTGTTTCGGAGAACTCACCCAGCTTCTCCGGGTGGAGGTCGAAGAACCCGGGCGCGTAGGACTGTGGCAGCGCCGCCATGGAGCGTTCGACCGGATCAACGATCCAGCTTTCGTGAGGCGGCGGCGGGAATGGCTGGCCAATCGCTAGCCCGGCGGCCGGCGACGTGCCAACGAGGACCAGCTTTGCCACTTGCTCAGGATGCTCCGTCGCGAGGTGAAGCGCGATGAAGCCGCCCATCGAGTGTCCGACGACGGACGCGCGCTCGATTCCACGCACGGCGAGCAGCGCGGCGATATCGCCGGCCATGTCCGAGATCGTGTAGTCCAGATCCTCGGGATCGTTCTCGCCAGCGTCGCGATTATCCGGGGCGACCACGCGGAACTCCGGCGCAAGCTGCTCGGCGACGGGCCGCCAGCTGGCCCGGAAGCCGCCTAGCCCGGTGATCAGCACGACTGGCATGCCTTCGCCTGACCACTCGTCATAATGAATCGTTCGTCCATCGCCAATCGTCGCTTGCGCCATCTACTGTTGCTCCATTTCGATCGTTCGTCGCGCCGGGCATCCTGCGGTGCAGTCTAGTGCCCCAAAGGATCCTTGCGGCCGATAAGCTGAACGGTGTTCTCGGCGGGGTCGCGGAAGTAGGCGATGAGATCGCCGGACGTGTTTTCGACGATCGGGTCGAACGCAATGCCCTGCTCGGCGAGGCGGTCGTGAGTTGCCTCGAACTCCGACAACGGCACCATGAACGCGAGATGCGATGGGGCAGGGAGTGGAGGGCCGGGAACGTCGAGGACCTCGATCACCCCGCCCTGGCCATCGGAGAGAAAGGCAAAGTGTTGGCCGTTGCCGCGAACGTCGCGAATCATCTGCATGCCAAACATCTCGTGGTAGAAGTTGACCGTCTCCTCGAAAAGCGCGCCGTGGGCGGGGATTGCCACGTGCTCGAGCCGAAACTTGCTGGGCATCGTCAAGCCTGTCCTTTCCTTCGTCGCCTGCCGGTGGTTGTGCCGGCCAATGTACATGTTACGATCCTCGACTGCTGGGTGGCGCGGGCTGCCGGCTCCGGGGAGTATTTCTGACCGATGGATATCGATCGACGGACTCAGCAGCGCGCGTCACGGAGAGCGCTACTGTTGCCCGTCTACGTCCCCACGGCGTTGCTGGGTTTTGCCGAGGGGCTTCTGCTGCCGACGCTGCCGGCCTTTGCGCTCTCGTTCGATGTCTCGTTCGCCGTCGCGAGCCTCGTGCTGGCCGCGGCCGGGATCGGAACACTGATCGCCGATCTGCCGGCAGGGATGTTACTTGGCCGGGTCGGGCTGAAGCCAACGATGCTCCTTGGCGCAGCGCTCGTTGGCTTCGGGACGCTTGCCCTCGTTGCCGCGACCAGCGTTAACCAGCTCATCGCGTTGCGGCTGCTCGCCGGCGTCGGAACGGCGATGTGGGGGCTTTCGCGGCACGCATTCATCACCGAAGCGATCGACCCGCGCCAGCGGGGGAGAGCGATCTCCGTCTTCGGGGGCATCAACCGGATCGGTGTGTTCGGCGGGCCAGCCATTGGCGGGCTCATCGGCACCTGGTTTGGTCTCACTGCATCGTTCCTCGTCGCCGGCCTTCTCGGCATCGTCGCCCTCATTGTGTCGTGGATATTCGTCCAGGACACGCACGTCGCGGTCCACGCCGAGCGACATGTGCGTTGGGCGCTGGTTCGTGAGATGGTGCGATCAAGCTGGCGCGACCTGAGCGCGGCGAGCGTCGCCCAGACCTTCGCGCAGATGATTCGCGCCGGCCGGCAGACGATCATCCCGTTCTACGGCCTGGCTATCCTGGGCCTGAATGCCGGACAGGTCGGGCTGATCCAGTCGGCGTCGTCGAGCGTTGACATGATCCTCTTCATCCCGGCCGGCTATCTGATGGATCGCTTCGGCCGCAAGGTCGCCGCAGTCCCATCGTTTGCAATCATGGCGGTCGGGATGGTCCTGATCCCCTTTACGACCGACTACCTGACGCTGATGGCCGCGGCGACGATCATCGGGCTGGGCAACGGTCTGGGAACCGGAACGATGATGACGCTCGGCGCTGACCTCGCGCCGCCCGGCGCGACCGGCGAATTCCTCGGGCTCTGGCGGTTGATCGGTGACACCGGCCGGGCCGGCGGGCCGCTGGCGGTTGGCAGCCTGACCGATGCGGTCGGCTTCGAGTACACGTCGTTCATTCTGGCCGGCGTCGGCTTGTCCGCATCCCTCATCCTCGCGCTACTGGTTCGCGAAACGCGTGTGGCGGACGACACGGCGTTCGGGACGGGCGCTCCGCCCGGCGGTTAGCTGCCCGCCTGAATCCCGAGATGTCGGGCGACCACCAGCAGCTCGTCGAGGCTGAGGTAGTCGGAGGCGTCATGCGCGATGTGGACGTGGAGGAGCTGTCCGTCCTCCGCGATAATCGCGGTTCCCGGCAGTTGGCGAGGATCTCCCCCCTTCGGAAGAGCCAGGAAATTGCCGCGGAGCGTTGCCTGCGCGCCTCGCGCGATGATGTGCGGGTTGATCAGCTGACCGATCGAGCCCTTCTCAAACCCGTAGGCGGCGTAGGCTGCCTGCTCGGGATCGCAATAGACGGGGAACGGCAGGTCGAGGCCAGCGGCGAAGAACGCGGTGTCCTCAACCGAGGCTGGAGTCACGATGACTACCCGCAGGCCGGCACGGCTAAGCGCGTTCGCTGACGACTTATAGGAGCGGACCTGCTCCTTGCAGAACACACAGGACAGGTAGCGGATGAATGTGAATGCGGTCGTCCCTGTGCGCCAGATGTCGGACATCTGGACCGTTTCGCCGGCAGGTGTCCGAAGCGGCATGTCGATCGCGGTTGTTATCGGCTCTCGCATTGATTACTCCCCTCGCGCTGTCTGATTGAATCCTACGCGCCCTGGCGAGGGCCGGCATGGCAGACTCTGGTTGAGGGGGAGAAGCAACGGTGACTCGACGTCTATGGATTGTCCTGGCGCTGCTGGCGGCGCTGCTCGTCGCGGCTTGCGAGTCGCCATCGGCAACCCCGACACGCGCGCCAGGCGGCGCGCCGACTTCGACCAGCGCCTCACTGGGCGCGCGCGCCACCCAGACGGCTCGAACGGGCGGGCGGACGACGCCGACTGCCATGGCCGGGCCGGGCGTGACCGGCGAGATGGCTCGTGTCCAGCGGGTCGTCGACGGCGACACGATCATGGTCGAGATCGGCGGCAAGGTCGAGCGGCTGCGCTACATCGGCATGGATACGCCCGAGACCGTCCGGCCAGACTCCCCGGTCGAGTGCTTCGGCCCCGAGGCGAGCAAGGCGAACCAGCGGCTCGTTGGAGGCCAGGATGTCGAGCTCGTCCGTGATGTCGGCGACCGCGACCGCTTTGGGCGGCTGCTGCGCTACGTCTACGTCCGCGACCCGGCGACCGGGGAACGCATCTTCGTCAACCTGCGGCTGATCGAGGACGGGTATGCAACTGTCTCGACATTTCCCCCCAATGTCGCCCATGTCGACGAGTTCCGCGCCGCCGAACGCCGGGCACGCGAAGAGTCCCGCGGGCTCTGGGGGAGTTGCCCCGTTCAGTGAACCCGATCTACTCGCACATGACGGTATCGAGTACCCGCAGCACGTTGCCACCGAGGATGCCTCGCACTGCGGTCTCATCGTAGCCGCGCGCCAGCAGGCCGGCTGTGACGTTCGGCATATCAGCTATCGTTGCGAATCCTACGATCGTGGCTTCCGGCTCGGCGTCGAACGGGGCCATCGGCCCGACCCGCAGATAATCGACGAAGTCCGGCCCAAGCGCGACGTTCTCAACTCCGGCGACCGACGCGATGTGGTCGAGATGGTCGAGCATCCGGTCGAGGCTTGCGTCGGTCGGATTGTCGGCGATGAATCCGGGAACTCCGTTGATTCCGACCAACCCGCCTGTGTTGACGATCGCGCGGATCTGGTCGTCGTCGATGTTGCGTGGGTGGGAGCACAACGCTGTCGCGTTCGAGTGCGACGCGATCACCGGACGTGAGCTTGTCTCGATCACGTCCCAGAAAGACTTCACCGACAGGTGCGAGGCATCGAGCAGGATGCCGAGCCGGCCGGCTTCGGCGACCATCTCGCGGCCCAACTCAGTCAACCCACCGCCGGCCCGCGCCTCGCCGACCCCCTCCGCCAGCAGGTTGCGCTGGTTCCAGGTCAGCCCCAGGACACGAACGCCCAACTCGTAGAACATCCGCAGCGATTCGATGCCGTCCTGGATCGGCTCGCCGCCCTCCATCGCCAGAATGAAGGCAATCTGGCCGGCGGCGAGCGCGGCGTCGATCTCCGAGCGCGTGCGACAGAGCGCGACGTCCGGCGTCTCGTCGATGTCGGCCAGAGCGGCGCCCATCAGCGTGACGGCTCGCCGTAGCGCTCGGTCCGGCTTGTGCTCCTCTTCGGTGAAGAGCGTCGTGACGACGACATTGACGCCGGCCGCGCGCCAGACCGGGACATGAAGGCGGGCGAGGACCTGCGTCTCGCCGAGCAGCCTCCGTCGGGTTACATCGCAAAACACGTCGGAGTGCGCGTCCACGACGATAGCGTCGTCATGGAGCCGTGGCGCCGCGGAGTCGATCATCGCTCACCCTTCCTCCCGAAACGCTGCGGTTGCCTCACGCATCGTAACGCGTCCAGTCGGCAGGCTGGCGAAGATCGACGCCTGAGGCCCACTGGATGTGACATATCCCAGTAGCGCGAGATTGATCAGCCCGGCGCGGCGACTGCGACGTTCGGCTGGAGCGTCTCCTGGACCCAGGCCGGCTCCGGCTCGGGCAGCGAGACGACCCACGCGGAGTGGACATCGTCGATCGACAGGATCTCGAGCAGCGCATCCTGCGGGATGGCGTTGTCCACATTCAATACCATGATTGCCTCGCCGCCCCGGTAGTGCCGCCCAACCTGCATGCCGGCGATGTTGACATCGTGACGTCCGAGGATCATGCCGACATGGCCGATCATCCCCGGTCGGTCGCGATGGTGGGTGATCAGCATATCGCCGGCCAGCGGATGGTCTAGCGAGAAGCGATCCACCTCGATAATCCCGGCCGAGCCGCCAGACCAGCGGATGCGGACAACGTGCGCGCCGTCTCCGGCCGCCTCGAAGCTGAAGTCAATTGCGTCGGCCGGGGCAGGCTGTCGCCCATCGGCAGCGACGATTCGGGCTGCGATGCGGTGTTGCTCGGCGACGATCCGAGCGTTCACCGGCGTGACACGCGTCGTTGTCCAGTGCTGCAGCCCCTCAGAAAGCGCCGCCAGGAACACGTGCTCGGCGACTGCCCCGACAACCTCGCCGTGAATCCGCATGATGACGGCTTCGGGGATGCCAGACGAGAGGACACCGAGCAAGTGGCCGGCTGCTCCCGCAACGCGCGTCAGTCGCGCCAGCTCCGCGCTCTCCAACGTCGCCGTCGGCAGGTTGACCGCATTGGCGACGGCTTCGCCGCGAAGCGCCGCCAGCGTCGAGCGCGAGATGATCTCGCCGACGGCGGCCAGCGCCGCGCCGCTGCTGCCGCCGATGTGTGGGGTCAGCACGACGTTTGGCCGGCCCCAGAGCGGCGATGACGTCACCGGCTCGTGGGGGAACACGTCCACGCCCGCCGCCGCGACTATTCCGGCATCGAGCGCGTCGGCCAACGCCCGGTCGTCGACCACGTCGCCGCGCGCGGCGTTGATGACGATCGCCCCGGGGCGCAGCAGCGGGAAGGTGTCTGGCCCGAGCATCGCTCGCGTCTCGTCGGTCGATGGCACATGGAAGGTGACGATGTCGCTGGTGGCCAGCAGCTCCTTGTACGACGCCGGCCGGACGCCCATCTCCTGGAAGCGCTCGACCGGGATGAAGGGGTCGTAACCGATCAGACGTGCCTCGAACGCGGCCAGCCGTTGGGCGACCTTGCTGCCGACACGGCCCAGCCCGACGATGCCGATCGTCTTGCCGGCCAGGTCGAACGGCCGGTAACGTTTCCGCTCCCACCGGCCGGCGTGGAGCGTTGCGTTCGCGTCGATCATCTGGCGCGAGATGGCCAGCATCAACGCCACGGTGTGCTCGGCCGCCGAGGTCGCGTTCGCCCCGGGCGCGTTCAGCACCAGCACGCCGGCCCGCGTCGCGGCGTCGACGTCGATGTTGTCGACCCCGACCCCAGCCCGCGCGACGACCCGCAGTCGTGGAGCGGAAGCAAAGACTGTCTCGTCAACCTGCGTCTCCGAGCGGACGATCAGCGCGTCGGCGTCAGCGATGGCGGCGTGGAGCGCGTCGACGTTCGTGCCGTCGACGTCGATGATCTCGGCGGCGCGGGCGATTCGCTCGCGGGCGCCGGCGTCGATCTGGTCGCTGATGACGACCTTCGTCCGTTCGGCTTCGGTGGCGTGGACGGCGGCGTCGAGCAAACGCGCAGCGATGTCGGCCAGGTCGGTCGCAGCGTGATCGATCCCACGCGGCTGGACGCCGAGACCGTTCGGCAGGAAGTAGCAGGTGACGCCGGCCGCGGTATATGAGCGCGCGTGGCGGATCGAGTCCTCGATCGCGTGGGTCACCCCCAGCTCACGCGCGACGGCGACCTTATCGTCGGCGATGATGACATTGCAGTAGTCGAGCTCGTGCTTTCGCAGCCAGTCGAGCGTCATCTCTAATGACGCGGGTGGACGGGCGGTGACGATCTGGACGTTTTCACGCCCAAGCTTGCCGACGACACGTCGGAGGAATTCGCGCGCCTGTGGATTCGGGGAGAGCCGCGTCGCTGGCCCATCCGGTCCGTAAACCCACTCGCGGACGGCGAGCGAGACGGCGTGGCCGGTCGAGTCGACGAAGGCCGAGTCGGGAAGGACGAGGTTGAAGTGGGCGTTGGCGGCCTGGGCAAGCGCCGCCGGGTGCTCGGTGAGAACGCCGTCGAGGTCGATCGCCAGAATAATCGTCTGCTGGGTGTGGGAAGCCATCTTGAGAGCCTGCCTTTCGCGTCGGTGTCGTTCGTAACGAGGGGTCCGGAGTTCAGGTGTGGCCAGAAGGAGGACGGCGGACGTCAACTCCTCGGCCTACAGACTGGACGAATATCCGGTCCACCACTCGATCGAGCGACGAGACGACAACGTGTACAGGCATCGCAACATGAGATCGACTACTTTCCGGAATCGCTAACCTGCCGGAGGCGCCGGCTACCGCAACCATGAATGATACACGTCGGGATAGACGGAAAGCCGGAAGGTCTTCGGCTCCTCCCGGCTCTCCGAGGATCTGGTTGCCAGTCCGGTCTACGGCATACGGCCGTAACGCCAGATGTAGTAGTGCTGCCCGACATTGCCCGCCTCGACCTGCCAGCCGTCGGGATTGTTCGGCGTGTAGGTGAGGCAACGACGCTGGAAGCACTGGATGAGGACGTCGTGCTGGGTGCCTCCGACTTTGACCGTTGCCCAGTAGGCCTCTGCGATCGGATAGCCGGTGGCATAGAACGGGTTCTCGAACAGCTGCGCCCAGGTCGTGCTGTTGCCATCGAACACAAGCCCGCTCGAGTTCATGAAGGCCCAGAATGGCGATGCAACGGTATGGCGGAGGTTGGGAACCTCGACGAGATAGGCGGCAGTGACACCGTACCAGTCCATGTTCGGGTCTACCCAGACGTTACCCATGCGATCGACTCGCTGATTTACTGACTGCCCGGGAAACAGCGCCGGGGAGGTCAGGAGCCCACGGAATGTGCTGTACATCGGGCCGACCGTATCGTCGATATCGCCAGCGATATTGACAGCCGCCGGGTTGCGTGGCTCGAACTTCTGGTCTCCAGCCTGAAGCAGGCCGGTCACCATCTCGCCGACGAGGAGGCCATTGGTGACGTACCAGGGGCTGCTCTGGTCGCCGTATGGGTTGGTGACTTCCATCCGGCTCTTGTCGAGGTAGATGACCGCGCGCTGCCCACCAGGGGATTCGACATACGGCTCGTAGCCGGCGCCGAACGGCTCAGGCCCCCACATCCATGTGCGACTGACCGCGCCGGTTGCGACCGGCTGGTCGGTTCGCGCCCAGGTGCGGGCGAAGGCATCGGCGGGGTTCGGCACGTTCGACACTGGCTCGACCCAGTAGGAGAATGTGCAGCCCCAATTCGCGCAAGCCGTCGACATGCTGTCGATCATGTCCTGTCGAATACGAGTCGCGACGTTGGCATTCGACTGCTCATTACTGAAGATCGCGAATACCCGTGTGTCACTGGACCGGACGAGCGGTGAACCGCTCTGACCTTGGTACGCGTCGAGATCTGTGTACACGCGCGTGTCGGTGACGCCGGTCAGCGCTGGCTTCGTCGCCGACCATTGCGTTGCGAACGGCTTGTCGCCCGGATAGCCGAAGGTGAACGGCTTGAGATCGGGCGACGAGAGCGACGCGGATGACATGACGCCGAGTTCGAGCCAGCCGGTTGCATTGCCGATCGGGTCGAAGAGCGTCATGATGCCCCAGTCGTAGTCATGGTCGCCTGCTTCTGACCAGCCACGGGGGACAGCAAATCGATCCGCCAGGGTGACTCCGTATGGCGCGCGCTCGCCGTCCGCTCCCGGCACGATAAGGAAATTCGCCGGCCAGCCAGCTCCCGGCACGTATAGGCAGTGTCCGGCCGTCGCGACCATGGCCGGACCGATCATCGAGCCAGTGCACGTCCAGAGAGGATCGTCGTTGAGATCGAACGCTATGATGAAGACGATTTCGGCAACGGCTGGCGAAACCCGTACCCGGTCGTCAGGAGGAAACACCGTCCTGGCGGCGGCGATCCCGCCCGCCCGCGCTGCGAGGGTCGACGCCGTCGTCGCGCGAAGGCCGGTCGTCGCCCGGACTTCCAAGGGTTTGCTATCCGGAACACGCTCAGGAGTGTCAAGCTCGGGAAATGTCCGCGGAAGATTCGGGTCGCCGTCGTTCGCTCCCGCGGCGGCGACGGGTAGCCCACCGACGAGCATTACCACGACCATCATCATGACAATTACGCGCATGGTGCGCATATGGTTCGCCTCCTGCTCACCGGCCAGTAAACACAATATCTGCAGCTCGTTGTAGCAGGTCGGGTGGGGAAAATCAACAGATGACGACACCTAAAGAATGACGCTTAGCACCTAATGTTGCTGGTGCTGTTTCGGTCCTGCTCACTCCGGCGGCGGCATCCCATACCGCCACTGGTAGTAGTGGCGGCCGACGTTGCCGGCCTCGACCTGCCAGCCGTCAGGGTTGCTCGGCGTGTAGGTGAGGCAACGACGCTGGAAGCACTGGATGAGGACGTTCTGCTCGACGCCGCCGACCTTGACCCACGTCCAATACGCCTCGGTGATCGGGTAGCCGGTGGCGTAGAACGGGTTCTCGAAGAGTTTGTCGACGACGTACTCCCCGTCGCGATAGATCAGCCCGTCGGAGTTCATGAACTCCCAGAAGACCGAGGCGACACGGTGATCGAGGCCCGGCTGTTGGACATGGAACCCCGCAGTGACGCTGTAGCCTGCCAGGTTGGGATCGCTGGTTACCGTTCCTGCGCGGTCTACCTGCTGGACAATCACCGCGCCGTCATCGAGTGGCGGCGTGTCGAGCAGGCCGGCGAATGTCGCGTAGGTTGGGCCGGTTGTGCCATCGGGGTCGCCGGCCGCGTTGATCGCTGCCGGGTCATGTGGCTCGAAGCTCGCGTCGCCAACCTGCATCTGGCCGGTGATTAGCTCCGTCACGAGCAGACCGTTGGTGACGTACCAGAGCTGCCGCGCGTCGGCGTCCGGGTGGGTGATCTCCATCCGGCTCTTGTCATAATACTGAACAACCCGTTGATTGCCGGGAGATTCTGCGTAAGGCTCGATCAGCGGGCCGGTGAATGGATCGTCGCCCCACATCCACGTGCGCACGACGGCCATCTGGCGAACTGGCTCGTCGGTGCGCTGCCAGGTGCGCATGAACGCCGAGGTATCGGCGGTCGGCGCGTCAAGAACCTTGACGTCGACACCGTTTGATATCCCGCCCCCCGGCTCGGGGTTGAAGACGGTGACACGAAGCGTCGCGATCGCGGCTATGTCCCGCTCGACGAGTGTGACGCTGAGCGCCGCCGGCGAGATGAGCGTCGTCGCGCGATCCTCACCGTTGACGCGCGCGACGGCTCCGGAGACGAAGCCTGCGCCACTGATTGTCAGCATCGGCGGGTGAGTGCCGAGGAACAGCGCCGACGGGGTTGTTGTGACGATTGCCGGCGTCGGGTTCTGTCCATCCATGATGTCGGGCAGCCGCACGAGACCCGCGCCCCAGGTGTTGTCGGGCGTGGCGCTGCGGTCGCCTTGTGCCTTGAGGAACGCGGCGATCTCGTCCGGGTGATAGGTCGGGAAGCGCTGCTCGACGAGCGCGGCCAAGCCGGCGATATGCGGCGATGCCTGGCTCGTGCCGGGAAATCCGGACGGTCCATAGGTGACGGTGTCGGCGGAGTCGAGGCTGACGACATCTGGCTTGATCCGCCCGTCGCGGGTTGGCCCGCGACTGCTGAACGGCTGGATGACATGGGGCTGATTCCAGGGGCTGGCGCCAACGGCAAGCATGCCGGTGCTCGCGCTCTCGGCGGGGTTGGCGATCGATCCTGCTGGGACCGAATATGCAAGCGACCACCCGTTGAACTCCTGCACCTGAACCCAGGCAGGTGGCGTCCCGCCATACAGGCGGACAACGGCATAAAACGGCCCGGTCGTCGTCGGAGTGAAGCGCAGAAACTCGAATGGCGTCTGGCCGGCGAGGCCCCGTTGCGGCTTCTCGCTGGCGCGCAGCACCTCGCCCGACGCGGAGACGAGGTAGAGATCCAGATCCGTCGCTGCGTTGCTCCAACTATCCTGCCAGCGTGCCTGAAGAATGATCTCGTTGCCGGAGAGGACCGAGATGGCATTACGTTCAACGTTGCCGCTGAACTCCATCACCCCGTCGCCGTCACGGTCCGACCATGGGCCGGTCCAGGTTGACAGCCCCTCGTTGCCGGCCGCGTTCACCCAGGTGATGCCGGCGGCGACAGCCTGGTCGACCGCCGCCAGCGCGCCGTCGGGGTAGGGAGAGGAGCCGTCGCCGGGGCCCTCCCATGTCCAGCCGACCGAGTGGTTGATGATGGTTACCCCCTGGGAGATCATCCAGCTCACCGCGTCGTGCAGGTCGAGGAGCGACTGTGGGTTAGCGATGTAGAGCGAGGCGTCCGGCGCGATATCCATCAGCGTCTCGGTGACGGCAGTGCCGTGAACGCCCCCCTGCTCGCAGGCGCTCATATCGCTGGTGGGCTGGCCGATTCCTCGGTAGCAGTGAGTGGTTGGAACTGGCAGTTCGCTGCCGATCAGCGCGCTGAAGCCGGTGAACCCCAGGTCGATGACGCCGACCTTCACGCCGACGCCCGTGTAGCCATGCTGATTCCACTGTGGCGCGCCGATGATCGCTGCCCCCTGGCTGACGACGGTCAGCCCGATCGGCGGCTGCAACGCTCGGGCCTGCTGGACACCGGGGATCGAGGCGAGGGTGGCAAGATCTTCGGGTGAGATGAATGCTTCGATTGACTGCTGGCCGATGTTCGCGACGCTGATGCCGCGTTGGACAAGTGCTGCGGCGGTCGCCGCCGTATCACCAGCTACCTGGAGTGTGACTGCTACGCGGCCGCCGCTGAACTGGGCCCCGTGAGCTTCCGAGGTCGGCCGGCCGATTTGCGAGTCGCGGGAGATCCGGACGAGCTCCGAGTCCAGCACCTGGTCTTTGAGCGCGCCGATATGTTGTGAATCGCGATCGGGGGCGCCGCCGTTGCCGGCCTCAACTGGGAGGGCCGTCAGCACGAGCAGGATGCAGGCGATGACGAGCATCACCGGGCGGGGGCTGAACCGTCTCCGCACCAGAGATCCCTTCCTGGGAGAGTGATCGAGCGTCCGGCTCGTGGAACGCAGAGGCAAGCATAGCCGCTCGGGATGGTTGCTTCCACCATGCGTGGCGATGATCGGGTATTGTGACGGAGAATCGCTGGGTGGAAGGGAGCGCGCGTGGAACCGACACCAGAAAAAATTCCAGCTCGATTGGGTGATGCTGGCCGACGCAGCACAGATCGTCAATGGGAAGCTCTACGTCCTCGGCGGTGGCTGGGATACGCTCGTCGTCTCCAGCCCGTTCCCGGTGAACCAGCCCTGCGGACTGGCGATCGCCTTTCGCATTCCGGGCGCTGGGACGAATCCGCGGAAGACGGCGCGCATCCAGGTTGTGGATCAGGAAGGTACCTCGACGATCGCGACGGCGGATGTCCAGTTTCAGGTTGGCCGGCCACCCGAGGTAGACGACGTGCTGCCGCAACGCGTCCAGCTCGCTGCCGGGCTGCACCTGTCGTTCCCGAAGGCGGGAACATACGTCGTGATCGTCAGCGTCGATAATGCGGAGATCGGGCGCTCGCGTTTCCGCGTTGTTCACCCCCAGCCTGCCGGGTCGGGAGAGCGGCTGAACGCATAGTCGATTGACGACCGATCGCGCCGCCCCCGAATTGCCTCACCGCAACGATCCGTCGCTTGACATCCCTGAGGGCACGCCCTACCGTGTTACCGTGCGTACATACATCGTCGGCGACCATACCGGATAGGGGATGGCTGTGTGCGGGACGATGTTGTCGATGCCACAGGGGGAAGGTGGTTTTCGATGGGGTCTGCCGAGGACGAACACGGCGAGGATGGCTCAGCGCGATTTCTCAAGAGGCCACAGTCTCGCCGCCAGCTGATTCGCAGGCTGACGGGCGGAGCGATCGTGACGACGATCGCCGCCTCGATTCCAGGGGTGGTCAGCGCGCAAGAGAAAGATAGCACGGCCGGAGCAGCCGGCCTGGTCACTCGCCCGGGGTCGTGGCCAACTCCGCCAGCCCCGGTTGTCATCGAGGGGATGGTGCGAGTCTGCGTTCAGCCGCGCAGCGGCATCATGCGATTCCCTCTGGATGGGCGTGGCTGCCTGCCGTACGAAGTCGAGGTGCTCTGGAGCGCGACCGGGCCGGCCGGGCCTACTGGTCCCATCGGCGCAACGGGGCCGACCGGATTCACAGGTATTCTCGGCCCGACTGGCTCGACGGGATCGACCGGGCCGACTGGCCCGACAGGCGCAACGGGGCCGACCGGGGCAACAGGACTCCAGGGCATGACCGGCCCGACGGGATTCATCGGCGCGATCGGTCCGACTGGCCCGACTGGAATAATGGGCACTGGTGGCGCGGCGGGCGCAGAGGGTCCGACTGGCTCTCAGGGTCTAATCGGGCCGACCGGACCAACCGGTGCTGCCGGCGCAGCGGGTGTCACTGGCTCAGTTGGTCCGACCGGCGCCACTGGCCCGATCGGCTTTCCAGGCCCGACCGGCCCGACTGGCATGCCTGGCCCGAGTGGCCCAACGGGCTTCACCGGCTCGACCGGTCCAACCGGGGTCACCGGCCCGATTGGTCCAACAGGCTACACCGGCCCGACTGGCCCAACCGGAGTCACCGGCCCGATTGGTCCAACAGGCTACACCGGCCCGACTGGCCCGACCGGAGTCACCGGCCCGACCGGTCCAACCGGGGTCACCGGTCCGATTGGTCCGACTGGTTACACCGGTCCGACCGGTCCAACCGGGGTCACCGGCCCGATTGGCCCGACCGGCGACCTCGGATTAACAGGTGAGACAGGGCCTACCGGCGACACTGGCCAAATGGGCGACACTGGCCCGACCGGTGACACTGGCCAAACGGGCGAGACCGGCCAAACGGGCGAGACCGGCCAAACGGGTGACACTGGCCCGACCGGCGACACTGGACAAACCGGCGACACTGGCCCGGCTGGCGAGACCGGCCCGGCCGGTGACACCGGCCCAACCGGCGACACCGGGCCGTACGGTCCATAGGCCCCTGATGCGCCCGAACGTGGATGGTTCGACACAGGTGTAATTGCAAGCTGTGATATCGGCCGTGATGGCATGACAGGATCGACCGGGTCGGAGTCCAGACGTTTCTGGGCTCCGGCTCGGCTTGTTGTGCGACAGACTGAATCGAGACTGGTTGGCAATGACGGGAAGTAGCTCGACGGTTCGGATTGTCCTCTGCATGATCGTCAGGAACGAGGCAAGGATTCTCCAACGATGCCTCGATGCCGCGCTGCCCCTGATTGACGCTGCCTGTATCTGCGACACCGGTTCGACCGATGACACACCAGCCATCGCCGAACAGGCACTGGCGCGGGCCGGCAAGCCGCTGCGGCTTTGCAGTCACGAGTGGGTGAATTTCGGCGTCAATCGCAGCCGGTCGTTTTCGGAGACAAGGGCATTCGCCGAGGAGCTTGGTTGGGAACTGGAGCGCTCCTACGCGCTCTTCCTGGACGCGGACATGGTGCTTCATCTGACTCCGAGCTTCGCGCGCGAGGCGCTGACCGCCGATGCGTTCAGGATTCGCCAGGGCAACGACGCGTTTCAGTACGACAACCTGCGCCTCGCAAAGCTCGCGCTTCCGTGGCGAAGCGTCGGAGCGACACACGAGTATTGGTCCGCTACCGGCAGCGCTCGGTCGATCCGTCTCGACACTGCCTGGATCCAGGACATCGGTGACGGCGGCTCCAAGGCGGACAAGACAGAGCGCGACATCAGACTCCTCGAGGCTGATCTGGATGCCGAACCAGACAACCCGCGCACCGTCTTCTATCTCGCCCAGTCGTATTTCGACAGCCATCGATATGCCGATGCTCGCGCGCTCTACGAGCGCCGCGCCGGGATGGACGGGTGGGAAGAGGAGGGATGGTACGCGGCGTTTCGTGCCGGCCTCTGTGCGCTTGAGCTCGCGGAGTGGGATCGGGCAGTTGCCGGCCTGCTCAACGCCTGGCAAAGGCGGCCATCGCGGGCCGAGCCGCTCTACCAGCTCGCCCGCGCAGCGCGAATCCGCGGCGCGTCGCAGATCGCGATGCTGGCGGCGGAGCGGGCCCTTTCCATCCCATTCCCGGAACAGGACACGCTGTTCCTCGATGGCGCGGCCTACGATCGCGGTCCGACCGAGGAGATCTCGATCTCCGCCTACTACACGGGCGAGCACGATCGCGGGGCCGCCGCCTGCGACGCGTTGCTTCGTAGCCGGAATGTCCCCTCGCATACCCAGGATCAGGCGGCCTCCAACCTGACGTACTACACGCGACCGATCGCATCCGCCGACGCGCGTCGAACCGAGATTCCGTACCAGATTTCCGCGCCGAACTACGCGCCAGCGAACAGCTCGATCTGTCGCACCGACGAAGGTTATGTGGTCCTCAATCGGCTGGTCAACTACCACCAACACGGCGCAACCGTCTATATCAGCCGCGATCCAGACGGGAAGTACCGCACGCGCAACGCATGGCTGACGCTGGATCGCCAGCTGAGCACGGCTTCTGCTGCGGTTGTCGATGATTCGATCGTCGACGAGCGAGTCACCGTGCCACAGGCTGATGCGTTTGTCGTCGGCATTGAGGACATCAGGCTGATCCAGTGGCGTGGAGAATGGTGGTTCTCAGGTGGGTCGTCCCAGTTCGACCCGTACCATCTGCCTCGTGTCGTCATTGGCCGGATCGACCCGAATGGCCCACGGATCGACCATCTGGTTCCGCTGGAGTTCGCCGGTCGGCAGCCGGTTGAGAAGAACTGGGTCCCGTTCATCCATGATGGCCGGTTGCTTCTTCTCTACTCGAGTGACCCGACCCTGGTGCTCGAGCCAGATCCGGAGAATGGACAGTGCCGCGTCGTGCATCAGGCGCCTGCGACAGTCGATCTGAGCCTTTTTCGGGGGTCGTCACAGCTCATCCCGGTTGGCGGCCGATATCTCTACACTATTCATGAAGTCGCCATCGTGGGAGGGCATCGGGTCTACCTCCACCGCTTTGTGGAGATGGACTCGTCGTTTGTCATCACGCGGGTATCGCGAGCGTTCAACCTGACGCAGGTGGGGGTCGAATACACGTGTGGCATGTGCCTCAGTCACGACGAGCAGAGCGTGATACTCAGCTGTAATTGGGAAGAGCGCGAATCCTGGCTCGTCCCCGTGCCCCGGTCGGCAGTCGATGCGATGTTGCTTCCGATTGATGAGCTCGCAACCATCCGGGCAGAGCGAGTAACCCTGCCCCATTTCATCGGTGGAATAGCTCAGCCCGGCGGCTAGTAGATCTCCATGTATCGTTCGCGTTCCCAGTGGGTGACGTGCTGGCAGAACGCGCGCCACTCCTGAGTCTGCGCCTCGGAGAGACGTTCGTAGACGTGCTGGCCGAGGGCGGCCTGGACGACATCGTCGTGGGCGAGCTCGGCGATGGCCTCGCCGAGAGTGGCCGGCAACGTGCCGACGTTGCGGCGGGCAAGCTCGTCATCGGTGAACAGGTACAGGTTTTCCTCGACTGGCTCGGGCAACTCCAGACCACGTTCGATCCCGTCCAGGCCGGCCGCCAGCATGACGGCGTAGGCGAGATACGGGTTGCAGGCGGGGTCGGGACAGCGAAGCTCGATTCTTGTCGCGTTTTGCCCGCCCGCTCGGGTGGTCGGCACCCGGATCAGCGCGGAACGATTCTGGCGAGCCCAGGAAACGTAGACCGGCGCTTCAAAGCCCGGCACGAGGCGCCGGTACGAATTCACCAGCGGGTTCAGCACGGCGGTCATCGCGCGGATATGGGCGAGCTGGCCGGCCAGAAACTGGCGGGCCAGTGGCGACAGGCCATACGGGTCGTCCTTGCCGACAAACACATTCTCACCGATGACGTTGCCTGCCTCAAGCCGGGCCAGAGACTGATGGGTGTGCATTCCAGACCCGGCAACGCCCTCGATCGGCTTGGGCATGAAGGTCGCATGTAGCCCGTGCTGTTGGGCAATCGCCTTGAGAGTGAACTTGAATGTGATCGCCTGATCGGCGGTGGTCATCGCGTCGGCGTATTCGAAGTCGATCTCATGCTGGCCGATGGCGGTCTCGTGATGCGTTGCCTCGACAGCGATGCCCATTGCCTGAAGCGCGCGGACCATATCCTTGCGCACCTCGGCGGCGGGATCAGTCGACAGATCGAAGTACCCGCCCCGGTCGGCTGGAGTAATGGTGACGGCGTCACCGTTGGTGCGGAACAGGAAGAACTCCACCTCGGGGCCGGTGTGATAGACGAACCCGAGATTGGCGAGACGCTCGACCTGCCGTAACAGAACCGCGCGTGGGTCGCCGGGGAAGAGCTCTCCGTCCGGCCGATGGACCCAGCAAATAACGCGGGCAGTCGTGTTGCGGCCGCGCTCCCACGGAATGACGGCGAAGGTCGAGAGATCCGGCATCAGAAACATGTCGCTCTCGGCAATCCGGGCAAACCCGGCAATTGACGAGCCGTCGAACCATTGACCGTTCGCAATCACGTCGGGAAAGACCTCGACCGGGATCGTCACCATCTTGACAACGCCCATGATGTCGGTGAACTGGAGGTTGACGAACTTGACGTCGGCCTCCTGGCACGCCGCTAATATCTCATCGGCGGTGGGGTCCGGCGTTGGCTGTCCCGGGAATTCGCGCACGGTCGCTGCCATCTACCCTCCATTGGATCCTATCGAATCTTTCTCGAACGTCACCCAGAGCGTGCCCAGCGAGTCCTGTCAGGCGGACGCGTTGCCTAGGCCTGCTCTACGGATTGTGCGGCTTCCGAGCGCGGACTTCGCAGGCTAACCAGTATCGTCACAACCAATCCCAGCAGCGCAATGATCATCAGATTGCGCGCCGTCAGCAGGAGCGCAGCCCAGATTGCCTGATGGCGCAGCGGGCTATAGAACCAGGGAAAGATGAGCTGTGAGGCGACGAGCGTGAGCAGGAACAGCGCGATCGTTCGGCGTCCGAGCCGGCCGGGCAGGAGCACGACGAACGGCATCAGCCAGATGAGGTATTGCGGCGAGAACACCTTGCCGGTCGCGACGAACGTCAGCAGGACGAGCGTGACAGCAGTGACCAGGCGGATGTCGTGTCGGTCATCATCACGCGTCCGGAATCGGACGAATGCGAACCCTGCGTAGACAGCGGTCAGGAGAGAAATCTGGACGAGCGAGGACACTGTCCGCAAGGGCGCAGTCCAGGTTGAGACATACTCGAACGATCCCCATGCGTGAGCGGTGACGATCTCGACCCGGCCGATCTTGCTGAGCAACAGCAACGCATTGGCGTAGAGCGACTCCATCTGGATGCCCCGATCCATCTGGTAGGTGTAGGCGGCCGCGTAGCCGGATCGACTGAGCGCGAATCCCGGCAACATCAGGAGCGCCAGCACCCCGGTGAACCCGAACCCCTGGAGGAGCGTGGCTCGTATCCCGCGGCGGGATAGCAGATCGAGCGCCAGCAGCGGGGCAACGATAACCGGCACGAGCTTGACGCCGACCGCGAGCGCCAGCACGAGCCATGCGCCGGCCTCGGCGCGCGGAGTGCGGCGTAGCCAGAGGGCGACCGCGGCAAGCGTCAGAAACGTCGGGGTGAGGTCAAACCGCGTGATCGCCAACTGCCCCAGCAGCGGGAAGGCGACGACGTAGGCGCCAAGGCGGAGCTGATGTTGCCGCAGCGACTCCTCTGGCAGCAGTCGTTGTATGAGGGACCAGACGATCAGCCCGGCGCCAAGAGCGAGAAGGTAACTCTCGATTGCGAAAAGAATCTCGAATCCTGTGAAGAACCCGCCGACGATATGGCTCGGAACGAACGCGAGGAGAATCGGCGCGAGCGCCAGGGGCGGGTACTCCATCTGAAAGTCGCGATAGGGGACGTGCCCATCCTTGATGTGATTGGCGTAATCGAAATAGAGAACCAGGTCGCCGGGCATGGCATGGATAGCGAGACCCGCCATCTGCAACAAGAAGACGACGCCGAGCGCGATGGCGATGGCGCGAGGGACGCAACGCGGGTCGTCCAGCTTACTGCGGAGCCGGGAGGCCAACCCCGATGGAGCAGGACTTATCTCGCTCGGGCGCCCATTCGCGGTTCTTGTAGACATAGACAAACAGCTTCACCCGTTCGTCGTGCGGGTCGTCAATTGCCAACTGGCGACCCCATGCAGTGAGCACGACCGGCGATTCCAGACCGGGATACGGGGTGATCAGCACATCGAGCACACCGTCGGACGCGGTCTTCAGCGCCTCGAAATCCTTGTTCGACAAGTCCGGTCGGTAGGCAATCCAGACCGCCCCGGTAGCCAGTGAGGCGACGATGTTGCGATCCTCAACCGGGACACGATAGTAGCCACAGAGCTGCGCATACTGATCGTGTAGTCCACCCGCCGGCGGGGTGTGGTCATAGGTGATCGGGCCGGCAACGACACCGTTCGGCAGGTTGTCGAACTTCGTGACGCCCTCGATCTCTTTCGGCAGACCCGGCCGCCGGTCCTGCATATAGACGTTGAAGAAGCTGAACGCGATAACCAGCGCCAACCCGATGGCAATCGCGATCTTGTAGCGGCGGATCGCCGAGGTGTTGCGCTCGCCATGTACCTGTGCGGCGCCAACCTGACTGCTCGTGTCCATGATCCCGTTCCACAGCGCAGCGTTCGCGCCTCGCGCCGACTGCCGGCGCCAAATACCGCCGGCAAGCGTACCATCGCGGCGGCATACCACTGAGATCGTGGCATGCCGCCGCGACGGGCGACGTTAGCGAACGCCCTGGACGCCGAGGATGCCCGCCATCTCGCGCAGCTGCGCCTGAGCGCCACGGACGTTGTCCCCCTCGCCAGTGTGCGTGATGATCTCGCTGGCTAGCTCCTTGAGACAATTGATCGCCTTGGGCGTATCGAGATCATCATCAAGGGCTTCGAGGAAGCGAGCGCGGAAGCCGGCGGCCTCGAAGTCGTACCCGTGTCGTGAATCGAGGCGGGCCGCTTCTTTCAACAGGCTGGCGACGCCTTCGAACTCGGCCGGCCCGGTGTCGCGATAGTTCCAAGAGTCGCGGTAGTGATGCGAATGGAGGTACAGTCGCAGGGCGTCGGGCGTGTGGATGCGGAGAACATCGCGCGCGAGCACGAGATTGCCGAGCGACTTGCTCATCTTCTCGCCCTGGTAGCGGACCATGCCGATATGCATCCAGACCTGGCTGAACGGCTCGGCGCCGCAGGCGTGCTGCGACTGGGCGATCTCGCTCTCGTGGTGCGGATAGATCAGGTCGCTACCGCCGCCGTGGATGTCGATCTGCGGACCGAGGTATCTCGTGGCCATCGCCGAGCATTCGATATGCCAGCCGGGCCGGCCTGCCCCCCACGGGCTCTCCCAGGCGGGCTCGCCGGGCTGAGTGCCCTGCCAGAGAATGAAGTCAAGCGGGTCTTCCTTGTTCGGGTCGTCCGGATTCGCGCCACGTTCGGCCGACAACGCAATCATCTGCTCGCGCGTGTATTTCCCCAGCGCGCCGTAGTCCTCGTCGGCCCGGGTGCGGAAGTAGACGTTGGAGCCACTCGGATAGGCGAACCCGCGTTCGACCAGCGAAGTGGTCAGCTCGATAATCTGCTCGATCTCCTCGCTGGCCTTCGGGAAATGATTGGGCCAGAGGACGCCCAACGCCGATAGATCCTCGACGAGGCGACGCGTGTGGCGGTCGCCAAGCGTGTCCCAGCGATCGCGGTCGCGATTGGCGCGCTTGAGGATGTCATCATCGATGTCTGTAACGTTCTGGACGTATTTCACCCGCCAGCCGAGATACTGACAATAGCGGTTCAGGACATCGAATGTCAGATAGGTCATTGCATGACCGACATGAGTCGTATCGTAGGGAGTCACGCCGCAGACATACATCCGCACGGTGTGACCATCCAGTGGCGTGAAGTCGACCTTCTTGCCGGACAGCGTATCGTAGAGCTTCACCAACGCTCCTCGTCCTCAACTTGCATCACAATGTCCATTGGGGCGACCGGCACGTGGCCCCCTCGCGCAACGTTCCGGCTGCCGTGTCGAACATCGCGTCGACGCAGCATATTCCCGGGCAGGCCGGCAAAATGGGAGTATCCCACGCGGAGGGCCGGCTGAGTAGTGGCCAGCGGCACTACGTAAACCTTATGTCTAGTTGGACAAGAGGCCGGAAGTCGCATCAGAAGGGCAGGGTGAGCATATGGACGATGGCGAACAGCGGCAACCGCAGGGCACGGATGCTCCACCGGCGTGGGCGCCAACCTCGCGAATGCGAGCCAACCCTTCGCTCAATCAATCAACCCGGCAGGGCAGGGCGACCGAGGACGAGCTGTTCCTCAAGCGTGCGACGCATACGCCTGAGGCAAACGCATTCGTTCATTCCGATCCCTGGCGGGTGCTGAGGATCATGGGTGAGTTTGTCCACGGATTCGACACGCTCGCCGAGATCGGCAAGGCGGTGACGATCTTCGGGTCCGCCCGCGTGAGCGAGGACGACCCGATGTACCAGGAGGCGCGGCGGTTGGCAGCGCTGCTGGCCGAGAAGGGGTTTGCGATTATCACCGGCGGCGGGCCGGGCATTATGGAGGCGGCCAATCGCGGCGCCGTCGAGGCAGGTGGTCAGTCGATCGGCTGCAATATCGAGCTGCCGTTCGAACAGGGGTTGAACGAGTATGTCGAGATCGCGATCAACTTCCGCTACTTCTTCGTCCGCAAGACGATGTTCGTCAAATACGCTGAGGCGTTCGTCATCTTCCCCGGTGGGTTCGGCACGATGGATGAGCTGTTCGAGTCGCTGACGCTGATCCAGACAGGGAAGATCCACAACTTCCCGGTCGTCATGTTCGGGTCGTCCTACTGGGGCGGTCTCCTGGAGTGGATCCGCGACACGATGCTGGCGGAGGGCAAGATCGCGACGGCAGACTTGCGACGACTGATCGTAACCGACTCTGCGGACGAGGCTTGTGCTGTCATCACGAGCTGCTACGACGAGCAGTGCTGGGGCCACGAGGACAAGTCGGCTGCGCGCCATCTCGGCATCGCCGACGGCGGGCGCGGCTAGCGCCCGGCTACGGGATCTGGTACATCTGACCATTCACCGCATGCGATCCCGGACACCGGGTTGCGGTGTGGGCCGCGGAGGCTGGTACGGCTTTTCTTGGAGCGATTCATGGTGCGACGCCACGCGTCGGGCATTCTCCCGCGATTGCAGCTCGCGCTGGTGGCCATCCTCGTCACTGGCGGCTTCTTCTCCTTTGCCAGCCCGCCTACGGCGCTCGCGGCCGACCAGATGTTTCCATCGTCCGGCCTCGTTGTTCAGCTTCGGGAACCCGGCGCGAGATCCGCCGTGCAACATGCCCGCGCTGTTCGGTCCCTCGATCCGGCCGGAACGGTCATCCTGGCCACGTTCGATAGCCCCCGCAAGGCCGCGGAAGCCCAGCGCTCGTTGCTCGGCGACCCGCGCGTGGCCGGGGTCGCGCCAAATGTGCAGCGTTTCCTCGCCTGGGAGCCCAATGATCCGGACCTTGGCAAGCAGAGGGGCTGGCTCGACCAGATCAATGCGACCCAGGGATGGGATATCACGACCGGCGACATCGGCGATCCGAACCGGGCTCATTCGGTGGTCGTGGCAGTTGTCGATAGTGGCGTTAGCCCGACCCACCCCGATCTGATCGAGCGACTGACACCTGGCTACAACGCGATTGACGGGACGGATAACACCGCGGATATCGGCGGGCACGGCACCCACGTTGCCGGGATCATCGCGGCGCAAGGGAACAACGGCATTGGCACGGCCGGCGTCGCGATGGATGTCCGAATCATGCCGATCCGCGTGGTCAGCAACGGTGGCGAGATCGATGTCGCCAACGAGATCGCCGGCATCTACTGGGCGGTCGATCACGGGGCAGATGTCATCAATCTCAGCCTTGGGTCGGACGAGTACGTTCAGGCCGAGCGTGACGCGATGCGATATGCGCGTGACCGCGGCGTGGTCGTTGTCGCGGCTGGCGGCAACAGCGTCAGCGCGATCAGCTACCCCGCGAATTACGACGAGGTGATCGCGGTTGGCGCGGTGAATGCAGCCGGCAACCCGGCCTCGTTCACCTCGCGAGTGTCGCGGATCGATCTGGCTGCGCCGGGTGTCTCGATCTACTCTCCCGGTTGGGACGCGCTCTACGGCAACTACTGGGCCGATGTTTTCTATTCGAACAACACTCCTGTGTCGGGCACATCGTTCTCGGCTGCGATCGTCTCCGGAGCCGTCGCCTTGATCAAAGCGGTCGATCCTGGCGCGGGGGCGGAGGATATCCGGACGATTCTGACCACGACCGCCGCCGATAGTGGCGCCCCTGGCCGGCAGGCCGGCACCGGCGCGGGAATCCTCGACGTCGGGGCTGCGCTGCGGGCGGCAGTTCACGGGCAGATTCAGGCGACCTGGACCCGCAGCGACAGCGCGGTGGCGAGCGGGCTGTCGTCGCGCACCTGGCTCTGGGGCGAGCGCGCCAGAACCTGGGAGATCGAGCCATACAGCGATTCCCAGCACGGCAGCCGACTGGTCTACTACTTCGACAAGAGCAGGATGGAGATCACCGACCCGCTCGGTGACCGATCCAACCCGTGGTACGTCACGAACGGTCTGCTCGTCAAGGAGTTGATCACCGGTCAGATGCAGATCGGCGATGCCGCCTTCGAGACGCATTCTCCGGCCCAGGTCAACGTTGCTGGCGACCCGGACGACGACCGAGGCCCGACGTATGCGTCGTTCGAGGGTCTCCTTGCCGGGCCGGCCGTCGCCCAGGGTGATCTGATCGTGACGACCATCGCGCGAGATGGCACGACCAGCGCCGATGCTGCCTACGGCGCGTACGGCGTCGTTGGAAGTGAGTTGGTTACCGCGACCGGTCACCGTGTCGCCAGTGTATTCTGGGACTATCTCAACAGCAGCGGCGTGATCGTCACGCCGGATGGGCCCCAGACAGGCCGGCTGTTCGATCCGTGGTTCTACGCCACGGGGTATCCGATTACCGAGGCGTACTGGACGCAGGTGAAGCTCAAGGATATCTACTCCGACGTTCTGATCCAGTGCTTCGAGCGGCGTTGCCTGACCTATACCCCCTCAAATGACCCCGGCTGGCGGGTCGAGATGGGCAACGTCGGGCAGCACTACTACCAGTGGCGCTACGGCGTGCCGCTGGTCGCGTCGGCTGATGCGGCGCGACGCACCGCGGCGCTATCGGGCCAGTCGATCGACACGGCCACTGTGCGCCGGCTGCTGCGCATCTTCAACTAGCCCTGCGCGGTCAGACGGCCTGCGTGCGCTACACTCTGTGCGCTCGTGCGTTGTGGATCGTTATTGTCCCGCGGGTGGAGGATTGACGACAGGTGCCTGCGGCGCGACCGCGATATGACCCGACCGTCAATTACTACCTGGTGCTGGACGTAGCCTACGGCGCTTCGCGGGAGGACATCAGTCGCTCCTACCGGGCGTTGATGCGACTCACGCACCCGGATCGCGTGCGAGATCCCCTCCAGCGCGCGAAGGCCGAGGAGCGCGCCAAGCTGATCAACGCTGCCTACGCGGTGCTGTCGCGACCGGAGTTGCGGCGTGAGTACGACGAGCAGATCCGCGCGACAGTGCTGTCGGATACCCTCATGCAGCAGTACACGTCGATGCGCCCCGGGCAGACCGGGCTGGCTCATGCGACTCCGAAGCCGCCGACTCTGCACGTCGTCCGCGAGCAACGTCGCGCCTACTATCTGGCGGTGGGTCAGATACTGGGCGCGACTGCTGCGTTTGCGCTGATCGTGCTGGTCATTGTGCTGATTGTATTTGTGCTGCCGACGATGCTGAGTGGCCTCGTCGGCTGAGCGTTGCCGGCCGGAGAGCGGCCATCTTTTTCTTCGAGATGTGCTGAAAGGGCGTCGATGAGCTCGATCTGGCTAGAGATTCTGCTGGTGCTGGTGCTGGTGCTGATCAACGGAGTGCTAGCGATGTCGGAGTTGGCGGTCGTCTCGGCGCGCCCGTTCCGGTTGCGCCAGCGCGCCGATGCCGGGAGCGCCGGCGCGGAGGCCGCCATCGAGCTTGCCCAGCACCCGAATCGATTCCTGTCGACAGTTCAGATCGGCATTACGCTGGTCGGGATTCTGGCCGGCGCCTTCGGTGGCGCTCGGATCGCTCGCGCACTCATCCCGGGGTTGTCCGAGCTGCCGCTGGTCGGCGGACACAGCGAGGCGGTTGCCTTGACGCTCGTCGTGTCGGCAATCACCTATCTCTCGCTGGTTGTCGGCGAGCTGGTGCCGAAGCGCCTGGCGTTGCGCCACCCGGAGGGGATCGCCGCGGCGGTCGCAAGGCCAATGCACGTCCTGTCGATGGTTGCCCGCCCGATCGTCTGGTTGCTAAGTGTCTCGACCGAGGCTCTGTTGCGGTTGCTGCGGGTTCCATCCGCGAGCGAGGCAGATGTTACTGAGGAAGAGGTCGAGCATCTGATCGATCGCGCCACCCAGGCTGGCGTGCTCGACGTTGCCGAACAGGCGCTCCTCAGTCGGGTGCTGGATCTCGGCGACCTGATTGCAGGGCAGGTGATGACACCTCGCCACGAGGTCGTCGGCGTCGACCTCTCCGCCAGCGAAGCAGAGAATCGCGCGCGGATTGCGTCTGCGCGATACGACACTTACCCGGTCTACGATGGAGATCTGGATCGACTCAGCGGAATCGTGACTGTGCACTCGTTGGCCGGCAAGCTCGTGGTGGACAGGCCGCTCGACGTCAGCGCGAGCCTCGAACCGCCGCGCTACGTCCCGGAAACGGCCTCGTTGCTCGGCGTGCTCAAGCAGATGACAGTGACAGGCGCTCACCGGCTATTCGTTGTGGACGAGTTTGGGTCGATCCAGGGGCTCATCACGCTCACCGACGTGTTTGAGGCGATCATCGGTGATCTCGACGTGTTGGCCGGCCTCACTGCGCCGGAGGTCGTTGTGCGCGACGATGGTTCCTGGCTCGTCGATGGTCAGCTCGACACCATCGAGTTGCGCGATCTGCTGAGGGTTGGCAGCCTGCCCGGCGCTGGCGAGGGTCGATTCCACACGGTCGGCGGATTGATGATGGCTCAGTTGGGGCGCGTGCCGGCGGAAGGTGATTCCTGGCAATGGGGGGCCTACCGCTTCGAGGTCGTCGATATGGACGGGCTGCGGGTCGATAAAGTGCTGATTACGATCGATGATGCGTCGAATTAGCCCTGAACGGTTACGGCACTCGCGTGGCTGCCACGAAACCGTTACGATATGGATGGCCCCGGACCGTCGTGGACGACAAGGGAGGTTCTCGTGAACGAGGAGCGGAACGAGCGTGGGTCGACCAGCTGGGCGGATCGATTCGACCTGGATCGACCGCTGCCGGCTGAAGCCGACGTGGTGGTGATTGGTGGCGGAGTAGCTGGTTGTTCTGCCGCGTATCAACTCTCAAAACGAGGCAAGAAGGTCGTCCTCGTCGAGATGCGTGGCATCTGCTCCGGCGCATCCGGCCGAAATGGTGGGATGACCGGCGGCGGGACGATGGTGCCGACGCAGGTCGGCAGGGCGGTCTTCGAGCTCAACACGGAGAACCTGCGGCTGATTCAGGAGGAGCTGCCCGCTGAGCTGGGCGAGGATTTCTCGCTGCGGCTCGAAGGCAGCCTCGATATCGCGATGACCGACGAGCAGTGGGACCACCTCGTCGCGACCCATGGGTCAGCGTCGAAGGCCGGCGGTGATGTCGAGCTGCTCGATCGTGAACAGCTCGCCGACATCGTCCCGGTGGTCAGCGAGAGGGTCCTTGGCGCAAAGCTCAGCCGCCGCGGCGGACACCTCTGGCCGTTCGCGCTGGTTCATGCGATGGCGAACGGAGCGCGACGAAACGGCGCCCTCGTGTTTCCCTGGACGCCGGCCCAGGAGGTCCTCACCAGTAACGGCCGGGTGACCGGCGTGCGGACGTCGGCCGGGACGATCGCCACCGGCGCGGTCGTGGTTGCGACCAACGCATGGACGCCGAAGATCCTGCATGATCTGCCGGCCGGCGCGGTGGTGCCGGCGCGGGGCCAGATCCTGGTGACTCAGTCGGTCGGGCCGGTCTTGCCGATGCCGTTCGGGACAAACTTCGACAAGGAGTACGGTCGCCAGACGGCGACCGGCCAACTGCTCTGCGGTGGATACCGCCGGTTGGACATCGACGAAGGACTGGGCCATTATGAGGAGCGCGTGACCGCTCCGGTCGTGTCGGGCATTGCGGAGTGCCTCAGTGGTATCTTCCCCGGGGTCGGGCATGTCCCGGTCATCCGGGCCTGGGCGGGGATCATGGGTTTCACCGCAGACGGGCTGCCGCTGATCGGGAGCTACGGGTCCGCCGATGGCCTCTATGTCAGCGCCGGCTATAACGGCGGCGGGTTCGGGATGGCGGTGGCGGCGGGCAAGGCGGTCTCACAGCGCGTGGCGGGTGAACCAGAGCAGCTGGACCTGACACCGTTCGACCCGAGCCGTTTCGCCAGCCGTGGGGTTTCCTGGGACAACCCCTTCACCGCTGGGGAGAAGAGTAACCCCAAGAGCTATAGCGAGTCGGGAGCGATCCGTTCCGAATCATCTGCCGAGGATTGATTTTCGGAGTAGACTTGCGCATACAGGACGGCACGCCCGGCGTTCACGGTGGGCGTGCGTGACGGTGCGCGCGTGGATTACGCGACGCCTTGGAGAATCACAGCAGAAACGCGAGTATTGACAGGTATGAGTGAGGAACGAACCGGACGCGCGCAGGGGCGCGCGAAGCAGGGATCGTCGGATCGACGCCGCACGGCCAAGCGGCGCGTCACCGACGATACGACGCGGCCGCGATCGGTGATCCAGCCGGATGAGCTCGACAGGCAGATCATCTCTTTGCTCCGTGAGGATGGGCGTCGCTCGAATCGCGAGGTTGCCCGGCGGCTCGATGTTCCCGAGGCGACAGTGCGCTACCGCGTGCGACGACTCACCGATAGCGGAGTACTGAAGATCGCGGCATCGGTCGACCCGGAGCATCTGGGCTATGCGCTGACATCGGTCATCTCGGTGACTGTTGAACCGCGAAGCTTCGTTGAGGCATCAAACGCGATCGCGACGATGCCCGAGGTAATGTGGCTGGCGATCACGACCGGCGCTAGCGATCTGGTGCTGACCGCATCCTTCCGTAACCAGGAGGAGATGTTCCTCTTCGTTACCGACCATCTGGCGCACGTTCCAGGCATTACCCGGATCGAGACGTCGGTCTGCATGCGCGTGGTCAAGAAGAGCCATCAGTGGTCGACCGACCTCACATCGTCGATCGTCGGCAACGGCAAGGACGACGCCGTTGCGCAGATTCCGGTCGAAGACCGAGAGCCAGTCTCGGTCTAAGCTTGGGCTGGCCACGACCAGCGGCCGGCCGGCCGGGCTGGGATCTGCTGACGTTCGGCGAATCAATGATCCGGCTGACGACCCCGGCGGGCATCAGGCTGGAGTCGGCGGTTGCCCTCGACGTCACGGTTGGAGGCGCGGAGTCGAACGTTGCCGTCGCGCTTGCGCGGCTCGGCCGGCAAGTCGCCTGGGTCTCCGCGTTGCCGGAGAACGCGCTCGGCCGTCGGATCGCCCGGGAGATCGGCATGCACGGCGTCGACGTGTCGCCGGTCGTCTGGGTTGCTGACGCGCGGGCCGGCGTCTACTTCATGGACACCGGCAGCCAGCCGCGCCCGACCCGCGTCCTCTACGACCGGGAGAACTCGGCTATTGCCGCGCTGGACGCCAGCGCGATCGATCCGGCGATCGTTCGCGCGGCGGGCGCGCTCCATCTCACTGGCATCACCCCGGCGCTCTCCGGCAGCGCGGCGGCAATGTGCGTCAACCTTGCGAACGAGGCAGTCGATGCCGGCATTCCGGTGGCGCTGGATGTCAATTTCCGCAGCAGACTCTGGAACCCAGCGGAGGCTCGGCAGGGGCTATCCCCGTTGCTGCAACGGATCACGCTGCTGCTCTGCGGGATCGACGACGCGCGCACGATCTGGGGTATAGCTGGGCCGCCGGCCGACGTGGCCAGAGCGTTGCTCGACTACACCACTGCGAGCGTCGTCGTTGTGACGGCCGGGGCCGGCGGCGCGGTCGCTATCTCGCGAGCAGCGCCGAATGCGGCCGTTCACCAGGCAGCGCCAAGCGTACAGCCGATCGACCCTGTCGGCGCGGGCGATGCGTTCGCGGCAGGGTTGCTCCATCGCTGGTTGGACGAGCCGGACGACCTGCCCGGGGCGTTGCGATCCGGTGTTGCGCTGGCGTCACTCAAGATGACCATTGCCGGCGACTTCGCGATTGTTACCGCCGAGGAGTTGGCGGAAGCGATCGATCTCGTCGACGGGGATGCCCACGCGATAGACCGCTAAGCTGGTTGCCGGAGGGTGGCGAGGCGATCCAGCGCGCTGCGCCGCCCCTCCGGGAACGTGAATCAGAATGTCAACGGGTTGCGGTCGGTGGATAGCTGGGCGAACCGCACCGGGTCCATGAACTTGCCGCCCTTATGTTCGAAATCGGCTGGGGTCACCCCACGGGCGACCGAGCAGCCACCTCAAATCCAGATCGGGATCTCGGCGGAGATCGTCTTCTCGAGCAGCTCGCTGAGCGGAGGGAAGCCGACCCCGTGGACGCTTCTGGCGACCTCGTCCTTCATCAGGTAGACGGCCTCCCCGACGAGGGCAATCTCAACGTCGATCCCGCCGGATTTCGCGCCGAGCGCGGTGACGAACGGGAGCGCTGCCAGAGTCTGGTCGTCGGTCGCGTGCAGCCCGACGCAAAGTAGCTTGGCTGTCATGTGGAACCCTCCGTGTTATGACGCGACGCCCGTGACCTTCTGAATGATGACGGTGAAGGTGCCGTCGTCGTTATCGTGGACGATTGTCGGGTAGCGCAGGTCGTTCATCAGTGACGGGATCGTGTAGCGGGCCGGCAGGTAGTCACTGACGACGTTGAGCGTCGCGCCATCCGGCAGAAGCTTGAGCGTGTTGAGGGTTTCGGTGGTTGGCCCGGGGCAGGTCTGCCCTCGGACATCGAGATGATTCGTCATCGCAGTCTCCCAGTGAAACAGGCAGTTGCGGATCGGGGAGGTTCTTCTGGGGGAATCGGCGGACGTGAGGAAATGGCCGAGAACTCGAGCGTGCTTCTTGCGATCTCCTTCTACGAACACGCACCCGCCGCGCCAGATCCCGACGATCTGGCTGCCGGTGGATCGGTCTCCGACATACTAGGCGTGCCACCGCCGCCTGCACAGTCCCAGAGTCGTGGTGGGACTGTCGGCATGGCCGGGAGCGGCGAACATATCGCTCCCGGCCATACTGCTGGCCTGTGCTAGTGCCCCATGTGGGCATGCTCGATAAATGTGTTGGTGAACGCCTTGGTAACGTCGACGTCGCCGGCCAGGATGTCGTGCTGGCGCAGCCAGTCGGCGTACGAAGTCCAGCGCTCCTCCGTCTGGGAGCCAAACGGGACCTTGCCGCCGTCGGTCCACATCGGGATGATCAGCTTGATGCCCTCTCGTTCGACTGCCGCGTCGGTCTCGGGGTACGCCTTGACGAGCTGGTCGATCGCCTCGTCCGGGTTGGCGGCGGCTGCCGCGTAGCCGGCCACGACGGCGTTGACGACCCGCTGGACGACGTCGGCATGGTCGCGGATCATCTCGCCGCTGGTTACCAGAAGCAGCTCGTAGTAGTCCGGCACGCCAAAGTCCGCGACGTTGATGGCGTTGACCGGCTGACCCTGTTGCTGGGCGAGGATGGCTTCGTGGACATAATACGCGCCGATGATGGCATCCACGCGCTTACCGAGCAGCGCCGGCATCAGATCGAAGCCGACGTTCACCGTCTTGACGTCATCGAGTGTCAGCCCGGCCGACTGGAGAACGGTCTTGAGCAGCGCGTCATCGCTCGGCACGCCGGCCATGCCGATCGTCTTGCCCTTCAGCTGCGCGGGCTCGGTGATGCCGGACGATTGCAGCGTCATGATCGTGTTCAGCGGATGCTGGACGAGCGCTGCGATCGAGACCACGTCGAGGCCCTGCTGGCGGGCGATCAGCACGTCGGCCTGATATGAGATCGTGAAGTCATCCTGCCCGGCGGCGACGAGCTGCAGCGCTGTCGTCGGGTCGGACGGAACGTAGATGTTCGGTTCGATTCCCTGGTCGGCAAATGCGCCGGTAGACTGCGCCATGTAGAGCCCGGTGTGATTTGACCACGGGTACCAGTCCAGCGCGATACTGACCTTGGTCGCCTCGCCGGGCGTGCCGGCCGGAGAGCCTGCCGGCGCGCTGGCCGGGGCCGTCGCGCTCGTCGTCGTGGTGGCGGCCGACCCGGCTGGTGACCCGGTGGCTGCGTTGCCGCCGCACCCGGCAAACAGAGTGCCAGCAAGCAGCGCCGCGACGGCCACGACGATCCAGCGTTGCCGGAAAATCAGGGTATGCATCGATCTCCTCGTTCCTCTCATCATGCCGGCAACCTGCCGGTTCAATCTCCGCGCCGGGCGTGGGTCTGCCACGGCAGGACAAGCCGCTCGATGAGCGACACCAGTGCGAACAGCGCGATTCCCAGCAGCGCGGCGATCGTGACGGCTGCGTACAGGCGCGGTGTCTGGAATTGCGACGCCGAGCGAGTCATCAGGTATCCGAGGCCGGCCGACGCGCCGACCCACTCGCCAACGATCGCGCCAATCACCGACCATGCAGCGGCGATCCGCGTGCCGGCCAGCAGCGCCGGAAGGGCCGACGGGAGGCGGACAATCCGCATCAGCTGCCACCGGCTCGCGCCCATGCTGCGGAGCAGCGCGACGGCGTCGGAGTCGACTGCCCGTAGGCCTCCGACCGTGGCGACGACGATCGGGAAGAAGCAGGTCAGCACCACGACGATGACCTTCGGCGTCAGCCCGTAGCCGAACCAGACCAGCAGGATCGGCGCGAGCGCGATGATCGGAACCGCCTGGCTTGCGATCACCAACGGGTAGACGGCCCGCTCGACCAGCCGCGAGCCGACGATCGCGATGGCCAGCGTGATCCCGAGGACGAACGCCAACGCCAGCCCGACCAACATCTCCTGCAGCGTCGTTACCGTGTGGCGCCAGAGCAGCGCCCGGGATTCGATCATCTCGCGGACGATGTCGCTTGGCTTCGGCAGGAACCACCGCGGCGTGCCGGCGATCCGGACTCCAATCTCCCAGCCGACGATCAACACCGCAATCACCAGCACGGGTAGCAGCACTCCGGCGACGGATCGCCAGGGAATGCTCCGCCGCCTGGTCGTGCCCGGTTCCGCGCGGGTGGCTGGCAGAGCGCGTTCTCGCTGGGCGCTTGTCACCGACTCGATCCCATCGCGAACGCAACCTCGTCGTGGAGGGCAGCGAGTAGCCGGGCTTTCTGGGCAATTGCCTCCGGGAGATCGACCATCCTCGGCTCGCGTGGCCGCGAGAGGGTGACACGCTCGACGAGCTTGATCCGGCCCGGGCGGGCAGTCATGACCACGACACGGTCGGCAAGGAGCAGCGCCTCCTCGACGTCGTGGGTAACCAGCAGGATCGTGCCGCCGATGTCTTCCCAGAGATCGAGTAGCCACTCCTGCATCGAGCGGCGGGTGAGGGCATCGAGCGCGCCGAACGGCTCGTCGAGGAGCATCGTGTCCTGCCCGATGAGGACTGTGCGCAGGAACGCCGCCCGCTGACGCATGCCGCCGGAGAGAGTTGCCGGGTAGTGGTCGCCGAACCCATCGAGACCGAAGCGTGGCAGCAAGTCGCGCGCCCGCTTGCGTGCGTCCCCAACGTCGCTTCCGGCGATCTGGGGGCCGAGGATGGCGTTGTCGACAACAGTGCGCCAGGGGAACAAGGCATCGCGTTGCGGCATGAGCGCAACCCGCCCGGGCCGCGGAAGCGCAGGTCGTCCATCCAGCCGGACCTCGCCCTCGTCCGGGTCGACCAGGCCGGCGATGATGCTGAGGATGGTGCTCTTGCCGCAGCCGGACGGTCCGACAAGAGCGACGATCTCGCCACGCCCGACTGAGAGGCTGACGTCCTCGATAGCCTGGGTCGCGCCGAACGTCTTGCCGACGCCGCGCAGGGTAATTGCTTCGTTGTTTGTCGATATCGTCGCCACGGTTCCCGTCGATTCTCGTCGCGGGATCCTGGCCTGGGGACAAGCGCTGGGCGGTGGCTGGCAACAAAAAACGCCGGCGCCATCGCCCAGCGTTCGTCGTGTCCGAAGCGTTCACCCGCAACGCGTCGCGAGTGCAGACATTCCTACGCTGGCATTACCCAGGTCAGGTCCTACGGTCGGTGGCGGACTGGCCACCCTCTCAGCCTGGCTCCCCAAGCCCCCGTCGCTCCCCCGGAGCGTTCGATTGTGGCTCCGATTGAATCAGGGAATGTCGCGGGCGTCAAGGACGCCCGCGTCCTGCCTACAGTTCGGTGACGACCGGGAGGATCATCGGGCGCAGCTTGGCCTTCTGGTACACGTAGCGCGCGACGATGTCTTTCACCTTGCCGACCAGGTAGCCGTAGGACATGCCGCCCCGTCGGAGCTGCCGCTCGAGGTAGCTGCGTAGCTCGGCCTCGGCGCCAGCGATCAGCTTACGGCTGTCCTCGTCATCGAAGCGGATCCCGGTCAGCTCGGGTCCGGCGATGATCGCGCCGCGGGTGAGATCCACGACGACGGTCGCGATGATGACCTGGACAGTGTCCAGCTCGTCCCTTCGACGTAGCACGACGTTGCGATACCGGTCGTTGCCGAGCGCGTCGACCAGCACCGACCCGCCGTTGACGGCTGGATCCTTGCGCGCGTCGATTCGTGAGAACGAGATCGGCACGCCCGACTCGGGGATCAGGATGTTGGCGCTGGGGATGCCGGTCTCGATTGCCATCTGCTTGTACAGGTGCATGTGACGGTACTCACCGTGGATCGGGACGCAGAACTTCGGGCGCAACAACTCGATCATATGCCGCAGCTCGTCACGGGCGGCGTGGCCGGAGACGTGGACATTTGGCTCGATCGCGGAATAGCAGACGTTTGCGCCACGGCGGAACAGGTTATCGATGGTCTGCGAGACGGTCTCCTCGTTGCCCGGTACGGGTGTGGCGGACAGGATCACCGTGTCCCCTTCGGCGATCCGCAGCTGCGGGTGGTCGCCGCTGGCCATTCGCGCCAACGCGGCCGAGGCTTCACCCTGCGAGCCGGTGGTCAGGATCATAACCTGATTCTTCGGCAGCTTGGTGACCTCGTCCACCGGGCGCATGACTCCGGGGGGTGGGTTGATATAGCCGAGGTCGCGGGCGACGTCGACCGATTGGACCATGCTGCGCCCGACGACGGCGACCTTCCGACCGTGATGGGCAGCCTTCTCGATTGCCTGTTCCAGCCGGAGGATGTTTGACGCAAACGATGTCAGAATCACGCGCCCCTGCGCCTGGCCGATGATCCGGTCGAGTGTCTCGGAGACGATCGCCTCGCTCGGCGTGCTGCCCTCGCGCTCGATGCGGACGGTGTCGGAGAACAGGGCCAGAACGCCCTCGTCCCCCATCTGGCGCAGGCGTCGTTCGTCGGTGTGCGGACCGAGCGGCGGCGTCGGATCGAACTTGAAGTCGCCCGTGTGGATCATCCGGCCGACTGGCGTGCTGATTGAGATCGCCATGGATCCGGGGATCGAGTGGGTGACCGGGATGAATTCGACCTCCATATGGTGGCCGATACGATATTTCACGCCCGGATCGATCGGCATGAAATCGACGAGGTGCGCTGCCTTGGCCTCTTCCAGCTTGTTCCGCGCAAACGCTAGCGCCAGCCGGGACCCGTACATGGGAACCGGCGCGATGCTATCCAGTTGCGGGACGAGATACGGGAGTGAGCCGATGTGGTCCTCGTGGCCATGGGTCAGCAGGATAGCGCGGAAGCGGTTGAGATTTTCGGTGAGATAGGTCGTGTCGGGGATGATCAGGTCGATGCCGCGCTGCTCCTCTTCGGGGAACTTTGCTCCGGCATCGATGAGCACCAGGTCGCCCCGGTACTCTATAGCCATCATATTCTTGCCAACCTCGCCGACACCGCCGAGGGGAATTGCGCGCATTCGCGGTCGAGCCATCTGTCGATTGTCCTCCTTGCCGTGCCGCACTGGCCGGCTTACATCAATTCTCCTCAAGCATACCGCGCGGCGCTGATTTCCTCGTTGCGACACAAACACGCGTTGACGCTCGCATGCCAGGATCCGTAAGATGCGGTTGTCCCCCGGCCTGGTGGACGTTCGTGAGTGTCTGGCGGCGGTGATGGATGAGTGACGAGCGACAGGACAACCAGAACGGCGAAGCCGGCGTGCGAGACACGATCTGGAAGCAGCCGGGAGGAAGAGTCTCGATTCCGGCGAAGCAGGCGACGAAGGTCGATGTCGGTGATATCGCGGCGACCACGGTGCTGCTCGATCGGTCTGGCGCAGAGCGCATCACCGCCGAGCGTGTGTCGATGGAGCGCTCTGGCGCGAAGGCGTTAGAGACGAAGTCTGCTCAGCTCGACCAGTCCGGCGCGCTGACGATCGGCGCAGACAACGTCGTGCTGCTGAAATCGAGCGCCGTCCAGGTGGTGGCTCAGGAAGCGCGAGTCAAAGACAGCGCGATTGTCCTGCTCAGCACCGACCGGGCGACGGTCGAGGGCTCGCGCATCGTACTGTTCGCCGGCCACGCCGACGGGCCAGTCGAGCCGCTGCTGACGCCGGCGTCGGCTGCCGCGCTGGGCGGGGCGCTCGGCGGGGTTGTCGCGCTGTTGTTGCTGCTGCTACGCTCGCGGTCGCGCTGATCGCCGAAATGGCCGATCGGGAAAGGAGATCACAGTGAATAACGGGATCAAGATCCTGGTGGGCACAGCGATCGGAACTGGCGTCGGCGTCGCAGCGTCGAAGCTGCTGGAGATGCAGGCCGGCGTCGAGCTCGAGGTGAGCGGACCGGACGGCGTTGCCCGGGTCGTCGGGGACGTCGAGCCGAGGCCGGGGATCGTCGATCAGATCAAGGCTCGCCTTGAGGCAGTGCGGGTGGCCGGCGAGGAAGCCAAGATTGCCCGGGAAGCCGAGCTTCGCGACATCTTCCGCGAGAAGGTCAAAGATCCGACCGCGATGACAGCAGATTCAGCGGCCCTCCACCGTAACCAGAGCTGAACTGCCCCCAGCTAAACCGATTCGGAATGCGACCGGGTGGACTGTTCGGTCGTCGTGCCTGCTCGCCACATAGCGTATCGACGACGCCGAGGCGTGTCGCTGCGTGGCAAACAATCGCAAGGGCGCCGGGGAACGCCGGGACGACGTCGGCTCGTATCGCTCCTGCTCCAGAAAGACGACGTTGAGTGGAATGCCGGGCAGTAGTCGCGTGAGCTCGCCGGCCGCGGCCCCGAGCCGATCCTGGATGATCGCGCGTAACTCGTCGTCGAGCGTGACGCTGGCATGGTAAGTAGCAACCAGCCGGGTTGGAGCGCCCGTGGGCGGGGCGCCGTGCTGGGTCAGGACACGCATCGAGCCGGTTTCATCGCGAAGGGTGTACAGTGCGTACTGGGAGAGGAATGGCGCCTCGCGGACGTCCTCAACCTGCCCTTCGATATGGACGATCTGGTTGTCGTAGCGCGTTGGGTCGGCGCGGAGCGCGGCGATTGTCACGACTGATTCGGCCGGCGTGCGGTCGCGATGGTTCAGCCAGACACCGGCGGCGACAACCGCGACCAGTAACAGGCCGAGGATCACGACAACGAGGCCCGGTCCGAACGGCAAGGACCCCCGGTCGTTTTCGGTTGATCGTCCAGCTGATGCTGTCATCGTGATCCAAGCGTATCATCGACCTTTCCCGTCTGGCGTCGCGCGGCCGGCGCGTGTGCAATCCGTGAGTGAAGGTGAGGTCTCCCGTGTTCTTCCAGCGGATCTATACCGATGGTCTCGCGCAGGCATCGTTCCTGCTTGGCTCGGCTCACTCCCGACAGGCAGTGGTGATTGACCCTCGCCGCGATGTCGAGGTTTATCTCGATCTGGCCTCTGCGCACGACTTGACAATCACCCATATTCTCGAAACGCACATCCATGCCGACTACGCATCCGGCGCCCGTGAGCTGGCCGAACGAACTGGCGCGACGATGTTCCTCAGCGCCGTCGGCGAGAACGAGTTCCCGCATCAGCCGGTCCATGATGGAGACACGCTGGAGGTTGGCGAGCTGCGCCTGGAGATCCTGCTGACGCCGGGGCATACGCCGGAGCACATCTGCATCCTGGTGGGCAACGAAGCCGAGCCGGACAGCGCGCCGATGCTGTTCAGCGGCGACATGCTCTTCGTTGGCGCGGTTGGCCGGCCAGATCTCCTTGGCGCGACCTATACCCAGGGGCTGGCGACTGCGCTCTATGGGACGATCCACGAGAAGCTGATGGCGCTCGACGACGACATCGTCGTCTACCCGGGCCATGGGGCCGGCTCGGCGTGCGGCAAGGCGATCGGCGATGCCGAGAGCACGACGATGGGGCAGGAGAAGCGGTTCAACTACGCCTTTCAGCCGATGACGGAGGAATCGTTCATCCGGCTGATGCTCGATGACCTGCCGGCCTCCCCGGTCTACTTTCCGGTGATGAAGCAGCTGAACAAGCGCGGGCCGCAGATCCTCGGCGGCCCACCGCAGCCGGACGAGCTGGACCCGACTGAGCTACGCGCCATCCTGGCCGGGGAGCGTGGAGCAGTGACGTTGATCGACGTCCGGCCGGCAGAGGAGTTCGGGACCGGCTTCCTGCCGGGGTCACTGAATATCGGCGTAGGATCGAGCCTGCCGAACTGGGCTGGCTGGTCTGCTTCGTATGACCGGCCGATCGTGCTGGTCGTGGCCGACCGGGAGGACGTGCGCGAGGCGGTCATTCAGCTGGGCCGGATCGGGCTGGATGCGATCGGCGGCTACGTCGTGGCCGACCGGGATGCGTGGGAAGCGGCCGGCCTGCCGGTACAGCAAATCGAGCAGATGAGCGTTGAGATGGCCGCGCCGCGAATCGCTTCTGGCGGCGCCCGGGTGCTCGATGTTCGAACCCGAGCGGAGTTTGCGCTCGGCCACATCGACGGCGCGCTGAATGTGTCGGCCGAACAGCTCCTTCAGGGGGAGATGCTTGATGGCGCCCCCGAGCAACCGATCATCGTCGTCTGCGCCGCGGGTTACCGCAGCAGCCTGGTGACGAGTCTGCTGAAGCAACGCGGCCATGCGAACGTCGCGAACCTGTCTGGCGGGATGGGTGCGTGGGGGCAGCGTAGGGATGGGGGACGGCCCTCACCCCCCGCCCCTCTCCCAACCTTGGGAGAGGGGGAGTAAGTCCCCAGCCCTGCTGTGGGCGCCGGTAAAGGGCCGGCCCTACCGCCCGTGTTGTCGCATGATCGCCTGTAGCTCGTCGTGTGGCAGCGCGTGGGCGGTGATGCCGTCGCGGCCGGTCATCGTCTCGGCAGCGACCATCGCGTTGAGGACGGCCTCGGACGTGGCGTCGATCGTCGCGGAGAAGAACGGCCCGATCCACTCGTCGGCCAGCCTCGTGGTCTGCAGCAGTGGGCCGGCCGGCCACCGCGGGACGCGATTCTCCGGCGCGTTTGAGAAGGCAAGCAGGATGTCGCCGGAGCCGTGCCCGGCGGTTGAGCCGACCCGGCCAAGGCCGAGCATGCCGCGCCGGCAGAGCCGGCCCAGCTGGCGTTCGGAGAACGGAGCGTCGGTGGCGATGATCGTGATGATCGAGCCCTCGCGGCGTTGCTGGCGGCGGAAGCGCAGGTTGCGTTCGCCGATTGTCGGCTCCAGCACGCGGCCGACCGGGACGCCATCGACCAGCAGATCGGGCAGCGATCCGAAGTTGCCCTGCACGAGGACGCCAACGGTGTAGATCTTCCCATCGACCTCGATCTGACGGGACGACGTGCCGGTGCCACCCTTGAAGCCAAACAGCAGCATGCCGGTGCCGCCGCCGACGTTGCCCTCGGGGACCGGGCCGGCCGTGGCCGAATCCAGCGCTGCGCGGACGTGCTCGCGATGGACGTGCTGGCCGGCGACGTCGTTCAGTGCGCCGTCGTAGGTCTCGGCGATGACCGGGGCGACCCACTCGCGCGGGCCGATCTCGGGGTGCTGCTCGCTCATCCACTCGACGGTTGCCTGGTGGACCGCGCCGACCGAGAGCGTGTTGGTGATCAGCACGGGCGAGGAGAGCAGGCCGTACTCATCCACCAGCGCGTGACCGGTCATCTCGCCAGCTCCGTTGAGGACGTCGATCGCGGCGGGCACCTGCTCCAGGAAGGTCGAACCCTCGTGCGGGTGGATGGCAGTGACCCCGGTGCGAACCGGTCCCTGCCCAACGACCAGCGGGCCGTCCCCCTCGATCAGCGTTGTGACGCCGACGCGGACGCCGGGGACGTCGGTGATGGCGTTCAGCGGGCCGGTCGGCAGCGTGCCGATGCTGATGCCGAGGTCTCGCAGGCGGGGCGATCGAGCAGACTCTGTCGACATGCGTCTCTCCGGTTTCGTTCTCCAAATTCTTCACGGGGCCCATTATCCACGGATAGTCCCGAGTGTCGATGAGCGACCGTAGGCAATCGATGTGGCGACCTCGGCTTCGATAGCACGATCGAAGCCGGCGCAACCTGGCGACGACATGCGCACTATGAAATCGTTGCGCTACCCACCAGGAGAACTCTGCGCAAACAACGAAAGTTGACAGATGCGCTGAGCCTGTGCTACACTACCGAACACATTCCCCCGTAATGCGGACCTCGCTGAAGTGCAGTCGACGTCGGATTGTATGATGAGGAGGGATTCCAGATGTCACATTCGTGCAGGCGACATGTTGTTATCGGCGTCACCACCGTCTGTCTCCTGCTCATCGCGCAGTCGACGCTCGCGTTCGTGAACTTTCCCTGGTGGTGGTCAACCCAGCTTGATGGAACTGTCCCGGTGACCTATCGCTGGGGCAGCAATCTGCAAGGCGCCTCGTTGTAGAAGACCGCCTTCGAGCAAGCCCGCGATGACTGAAACACGCGCAACACGAAGCCACGCTGGCACTACTATCCGTCAACCGGAGCGGTTGTGCTGAACACGTACTACAACGCGGGCGACGGCGCGGCTGGCTACATGGAGTGGCCGCAATCGTGGTACTGGAACCAGCAGACAAACGAGATCACTCGCTGCTACCTCTTCGGCAATACCGCCTACTCCAACTCGGGAAGCCGGCCCGATCTTCAAAAGCGCAGCACCGCCGGGCATGAGATGGGTCATTGCCTGGGCATCGATCACTCCGATGTCTCCAACGCGCTGATGCGCACCGGCCGGAATCGCGAAGTCATCTTCAGCCCCTGGCAGGATGATGTGAATGCGATCAATGCCAAGTACGGCGTGCCGTAGCCGACGGCCTCCAAATCTCGTTCAGCATCTCGTCCTCAGCATTATCGGATAGGAGATCGTGATGGCAAGGTTGCTTGGCGCCGCGGTGGTCATCCTCACGTTGGCCCTCTCCGGGTGCGGCGAATCGACACCCCCCAGCGTGACCCAGGTGCGAATGGATCCGGTGATTGTTCCGTCACTGGATGTGCTGGTCCGCAACTCACCGCAGATCTACATCGGGACGGTTGTGACGCGCGGTGGAATCGTGAACATGGCTCGGGATGTTGATGATCACAGCAAGCCCGACGACCACATCTTCCACCTCGGCCAGACCTATGGCGTCGCCGTCGAGCGGTATCTCACCGAGCGTGGCCCCGAAATGCTGTACGGGGTCCAGCTTGAAGGTGTCCTCTCCGTCGAGGACGGCAACGTGCCGGCGGAGCTATCACCGTCGATGGTCGCGCAGGCGCGGGCCCAGTTCAGCGAGTACACGCCGATGCGGATTGGACAGCGCTATCTGTTCTTTACCCGACCGATCGAGGGGTTTGACCCGTCGAGCAACCTCGTCGCGACAGCCGCTGGCCATCCCTGGCGCTTCACTCTCCCGGTGGATGGCCAGGCGCAGCCCGACACATTCTGGCCTGAGGCGCGTTCCGTAATACCGGCGATGCCGTCGGCCGACCTTGTTCGAATTGTCGAACAGCTCATCGCTGGCGACGGCGCCGAGTCACGCGAGACACCAGTCCCAGTCGCGCCGACACCGCCTTCCGTCGACCCCACTGGCTCACTCGTCGACCCGATCATTGTGGGCAGCCTGGAGCAGTTGGTCGATGTCTCCCCGTTCATTTTCGTTGGAACCGTCATTGCTCCTGGCGAGATTGTGAATCTCGCTCGTGACGTGACGAACCATAGTCAGCCAGATAGCCAACGATTCCATCTGGGGCAGGTGTATGAGGTCTCGGTTGAGGCGTATCTGAAGGGTCAGGGGCCCTCGGTCCTCCCCGTCGTTCAGATGGAGGGACGGAGCGCTTCCGGCGACCGACCAGCGGCGCCCCCAACGACTCAGGCAGAGATCGCCGCGATGAAGGCGCAGTTCGGAGCTATCCCGCTCGTGGCTGGTCAGCGCTACGTGTTCTTTGTCAGGCCGCTCGAGGACTTCGACGCCGGACGTGAGTACATGGCAACAAGCTATGGCCACCCGTGGTGGTTTACGCTCCCGGCGGATGGTATGGCAGAGGCGGGAAGTCAGTATCCGGAGGCTGTTGCAGCATTTCCTCCCGAGACCGCTTCCGCGTTCGTCACGCGCATCCAGGAGCTCGTTGAGAACGAGCGCTAGCCGCTGAACCAGAAGCCGGCTACTGCTCGCTTGCGCCCAACTCGAACGGCTCGGGCGTCTCACCACGGAGGACGGCGCGGAGTGCAGCCAGGGCGGCGAGGGGGTAGCGGGCGCCATAGCCGGCGATGTCAGCGCGGTGGACCGTGATCGGGTGGTCCTCGGCGGCGCCGCGAGCATGCTCCCAGGCCGGGATGGCATCGACGTGGCCAGTGAAGAGGGACTCGGCCGCGTCGATGTCGATGGCGATGACGGCGGCGACTTCCTCGGGGTGCAGTCGGTAGGCGGCGAGGGGCTGGTCGCAGCGGAGGGCGAACACCTCCTGCGCCTCGCGGTCGATGACGCCGTCGGCGCTCCAGTCGGTGAAGCGCCGGCCGATTGGGGTGAGGTCGTCCAGCGTGAGCGCCAGACCCAGCTCCTCCTCGGCCTCGCGGACGGTCTCGGCCAGCGTCTCGCCAGCGCGGATATGGCCGCCGACGGCGACGTCCAGCGCGCCGGGCCAGGTGTCCTTCGTCAGCGAGCGTCGCTGGTAAATGACGGTCGGCACGCCGGCCACGATCGCGCCGATCCAGATGTGGATCGCGCCGTGCCAGTCGCCGTCGCGGTGGACGAGGCGGCGGGGCTTCGCCATGCCGGTTGGCCGGCTCTCCGCGTCGAGAATATCGAACAGCTCGTCCTGCGGATCGGTGGTCACAGCCGGATCAGCTCGCGGGCGAGGTACTCGTAGCCAGTGGCGGCGGCGGTGAGATGCGCGATCTCGACGCTCTCGTCGATCCGGTGGGCCTCTGCCTCGCTGCCGGGGCCGAAGCCGACCGTTGGGATGCCGCGCCGGCCGGCGGATTCGCTGCCGTTGGTGCAGAACGCGTAGTGGGTGTGCATCGGCATCAGGCCGGCGCTGACCAGCGCGTTCATCGCTGCCTGGACGATCGGGTGATCGTCGGGCGTGCGCCAGGCCGGGGCGAAGTTGACCGCGTCCACCTCGTAGCCCGTCCAGGTCTGGAACCGGTCGACGCCGAAGGCAACTCGCGCCTTGAGGGTCGGGTCGTTCTGCGTGTAGGCGTCGACGATGCTCTGCATCTCGGCCAGCACGTCCTCCTCGGTCTCGCCCAGCAGCAGCCGGCGGTCGAAGGTGGCCACGCAGCGCTCGGGGATCATCGAGAGGCCGGGGTAGGGGTGAGACATAATATCGGTGATCTCGATCGTTCCGGGGCCGAGGAAGTCGTCGGTCGGCGGCGGCAGGTTGGCGATGACGTTGCCGAGCGTGCCCATCGCGCGGATCGGGTTGCGGCCGAGGTGTGGGGTGGATGAGTGCGCCGGGATGCCGAACGTCTCCAGGACGATCTCGGCCCTGCCGCGCTGGCCGGTGGCGAGGTGCAGGCTGGTGGATTCGCCGATGACGACGGCGCGGGCCGGGTAGCGGTCGAGCACCTTGCCGAGGGCGTACCCCTCGACCGCCTCCTCGGCGATGCTGACGGAGACGATCGCGTCGCAGGGGGCCGGGTCGTGGTTGAGGCGGGCGATGCCGACGAGCATGGCGGCGATCGCGCCCTTCATGTCGGACGTGCCGCGGCCGTAGAGCCGGCCATCGCGCTCTGCGGCGACGAACGGGTCGCTGGCCCAGGCGGACTCGTCGCCGACGCCGACGGTGTCGATATGGCCGTCGAAGACGATGCAGCCAGCGCCGCTGCCGCCCATCCGGCCGGTGAGGTTGCCGATCTCGTCGATCTGGACATCGGCGTAGCCCAGCGCGACCATCGCCTGGCGGGCGACCTCGATTGCCTCCTGCTCGCCGACCGAGGTGAAGCTCTTCGCGGCAACCAGCCGCCTGGTCAGCTCGACAACGTCATCCCAGCCGGTCATATCAGTCAGCCTCCCTGCGTGGCGTCGATCATCCTCGCTGGAAGGATACGAGATGGAGTCGCGTTGCACTCTGCTACGATAGCCCCGGTGGTCTGAAGGTTAAGTGGGTCGTCAGCGTCAAGCTGTCAGGTCGTGTGGCGCGGCAGCCACCCCGTCGGCTTGTCATTCTGAGCGGAGCGAAGAATCTCTCCCGTGTTGGGTCGTGTCCGGCGTGGGGAGATTCTTCGGCTGCGCGGACGCCCTCCGGGCAGTGAATGACAAAGGAAGGGGGATGTTGCCGCTCTGGACACCCCGTCGGCTTGTCATCCTGAGCGCGTACGCGAAGGATGACAAGCCAGGATGGTAGTTGACGCCTCGAACGACTGGGCGGTCTGACGTTGACGACCTACCGCGTGAGACAGGAAGGGACAGGCGTTCGGATGGTTGTGACTGAGACATTCCGCGAAGAGATCGAAGAGTGGTTGCCGGAGCTGATCGAGACGAGGCGCGACTTCCACCGGCACCCGGAGATGGGGCTGGAGGAGGTGCGCACCAGTGGGATCGTCGCCGAGCGGCTGCGGGCGATCGGCTACGAGGACGTCCGCACCGGGATCGGCGTGACCGGCGTCAAGGCGGTGCTGCGGGGCGGCCGGCCGGGCAAGACGCTGTTGCTGCGCGCTGACATGGACGCGCTGCCGATCGAGGAGCAGAACGACGTTGAGTACCGTTCGACGGTGTCGGGCGTGATGCACGCCTGCGGCCATGACGGGCACACGGCGATGCTGATGAGCGTGGCGCGGCTGCTCTACCCGAAGCGCGACGAGATCCCCGGCACGATCGTCTTCTGCTTCCAGCCGGCCGAGGAGGGCCGTGGCGGCGCGCGGGCGATGATCGCCGATGGCGTGCTGGAGGACCCGACGGTCGACGCGGCGATCGGGCTGCACCTGATGAGCTACTACCCGGTCGGCATGGCGGCGGCGATCTCCGGGCCGGCGATGTCCGGCGCGCACGGGTTCCATGCGACGATCCAGGGCCGGGGCGGCCACGGCGCAACACCGCACAAGACGATCGACGCGCTGGTGATCGCGGCCGAGGTCGTGACGACGCTGCAGACACTGGTGGCGCGCGAGGTCGACCCGCAGCAGCCGGCCGTCGTGACGGTTGGCACGCTGCACGCGGGGACGACAGCCGGGAACATCATCGCCGATTCCGCCACGATGCGCGGGACGGTGCGCTGGTTCGACCCGGCGGTCGGCGACTACATGGCCGAGCGGCTGCCGAAGCTGATCGAGGGCATTGCCGAGGCGATGCGTGGCTCGGCGACGGTCGAGTACAGGACGGGCGGCAAGGCGACGATCAACGACCCGGGCGTGACGGCGATCGTTCACGAGGCGCTGGCCGAGATCATCGGCGAAGAGAACGTGATCACCGGCCCGCCGCTGATGGGCTCGGAGGACTTCTCGGAGTTCACCGACCGCATCCCGGCGTCGTTCTTCTTCGTCGGCAGCCGCGACGACGAGACGGGCAAGAACTTCGACCACCATCACCCGCGCTTCGACCTCGACGAGCGCTCGCTGCCGCTGGGCGTCGAGATGATGGCGAAGGCGGCGCTGCGCTGGCTGGAGGCGAACGCGGAGGGCTAGAGCGGGTATACGCGTCGACAGGCGGGCGCTATACTGGCACTCAGGCAACCCCAACTGAATCGCGAGACGCGCCGGTGTAGCAAGGAGGCAACCAGGTGGATTTGATTATCTGGCTGATTACAGGGCTGATCGCCGGCGCCGCGGCAATGTTCGCTATCTATCGCTCGATCCCGACGCAGCCAGCGACGATCGGCGGCGCGCTGGTGATCGGGCTGGTCGGCGGCTGGCTCGGCGGCTGGATCGGCAACCTGATCGGGCTGAACGCGGTCAACTGGATCGGGTCGATCGTCGTCGGATTCCTCGGCTCGTTCGCGCTGCTGTGGGTCATCAACCGGGTCACGCCGGACCGGAGCCAGCGCTCGTAGTATTGACGCGTTTGCTACGATTTCCCTAACGGCAACGACGGAACCACGTCGGCGGCCGGCCGTCCCTCAGCGAGTCCGGGCTGGTGCGAGCCGGGCATGGGGCGCCGCCGCCGACTATCCTTCCTGAGCCGCCACCCGAACGGGCACACGCCCCAGTAGACGTGGCCGGGCACGCCGCCCCGTTACCAGCGGCGCCAGAAGCGGGCTGTCCCCAGAGGGGGCCGGCCAAGCGAGGTGGTACCGCGGGAGCAATCTCGTCCTCATTCGAGGGCGGGATTTTTTCGTTTTGGGGGGGAGCGAGGGACCTCACCCCCCCCGCCCCCTCTCCCGTGGGGAGAGGGGGTGTGATGGGTTGGCAGCCTGCGCTGCCGATCCAGCGCTTCTCTCCCGCGGGGAGCGGGGGTGTGATGGGTTGGCAGGGGAGGAGTCTACGTCGCACTAGCCTACTTCGACACACGACACCCCTCTCCCCGCGGGAGAGGGGCCGGGGGTGAGGTCCCCTACAGGGAGGCAGACACGTGACGAACGCACCGGCGAGGATGTTTCGGGAGGTCGACACCAGGGCGGACTTCCCGGCGATGGAGCGCGAGCGGCTGGGGTGGTGGTACTCCAGCGGCGTGGTCGAGCAGTATTTGACGAAGAACGACGGCTCCGGCACGCGCTGGTCGTTCCTCGACGGGCCGATCACGGCCAACAACCCAATGGGCGTCCACCACGCCTGGGGCCGCACCTACAAGGACCTCTGGGTCCGCTACCACACGATGCTCGGCCACGAGCAGCGCTACCAGAACGGCTTCGACTGCCAGGGGCTCTGGGTCGAGGTCGAGGTCGAGAAGGAGCTGGGCCTCGGCAGCAAGCGCGAGATCGAGGAGTTCGGCATCGACCGGTTCGTGAACCTGTGCAAGGAGCGCGTCCGGAAGTACTCGGGCATCCAGACGGAGCAGACCAAGCGCCTCGGCAACTTCATGGACTGGGACAACTCGTACTACACGATGTCCGACGTCAACAACTACACGATCTGGCACTTCCTGAAGACCTGCCACGAGCGCGGCTGGATCTACAAGGGGGACGACGTGATGCCGTGGTGCCCGCGCTGTGGCACCGGCCTGTCCGAGATGGAGCTGGTCGAGGGCTATCAGGATCGCACCCATCGCTCCGTTTATGTCGAGTTCCCGCTGGTGGACGAGGACGCCGCCCTGCTGGTCTGGACGACGACGCCGTGGACGCTGACGTCGAACGTGGCAGCGGCGGTCAGGCCCGACCTCGACTATGTGAAGATCAGGGACGGGGGACGAGGGACGGGGGACGGGGAGAGCGCGGGGCGTGTGCTGTATCTGGCCAGGGAGGCGGCGCGGCATGCGTTGCGGGGGGAGTATGAGGTCCTCGCGGAGCTGAAGGGGGCCGAGCTGGCCGGCCGGGTCTATCGCGGGCCGTTCGACGAGCTGCCGGCCGAGCAGGGCGTCCAGCACCGCGTGATCCTCTGGGACGACGTGGCGGCCGACGAGGGCACCGGCATCGTCCACATCGCGCCCGGCTGCGGCAAGGAGGACTACGGGCTGGCGAAGGAGCAGGGCCTGCAGATCGTCGCGCCGATCGACGAGTTCGGCGTCTACATCGACGGCTTCGACTGGCTGACCGGCATGGCAGTCGGCGACGTGGCCGGCCCGATCGTCCGCAATCTGCGCGAGAAGGACATCCTCTACCGCGACCACGACTACACCCACCGCTACCCGACCTGCTGGCGCTGCAAGACCGACCTCGTCTTCCGGCTGGTCGACGAGTGGTTCATCGACGTCGACCCGATGCGCGAGCGGATGCAGGAGATCACCCGCGAGATCCGCTGGATCCCCGGCTTCGGCGAGGACCGCGAGATCGACTGGCTGCGCAACATGGACAACTGGATGATCTCCAAGAAGCGCTACTGGGGCCTGGCGCTGCCGATCTACGAGTGCCAGTCGTGCGGGAACTTCGACGTGGTCGGCTCGAAGGATGAGCTGCGCGAGCGGGCCGTCGAGGGCTGGGTCGAGTTCGAGGGGCACTCGCCACACCGCCCGTGGGTGGACGCGGTGAAGATCGCCTGCTCGCAGTGCGGGGCGACGACCTCGCGGATCAAGGACGTCGGCAACCCGTGGCTAGACGCAGGGATTGTGCCGTTCAGCACGATGGGATACACCGAGGACCGCGAGGAGTGGTCGCACTGGTTCCCGGCCGACTTCATCACCGAGTCGTTCCCGGGGCAGTTCCGCAATTGGTTCTACTCGATGCTGGCGCAATCGACCGCGCTGGTGAACGAGCCGCCGTACAAGACGGTGCTGGGCTTCGCCCTGCTGCGCGACGAGCACGGCAAGGAGATGCACAAGAGCGCCGGCAACGCGATCTGGTTCGATGACGCCGCCGACAAGATGGGCTCCGACGTGATGCGCTGGCTGTATTGCTCGCACAATCCGACGGTCAACCTGAACTTCGGCTACCACATCGGCGACGAGGTCCGGCGCAGATTCATCCTGCCGCTCTGGAACTCCTACGCGTTCTTCGCCAACTACGCCGCGCTGGATGGCTTCGATCCGACCGACCCGGCCAACGCCGTGCCGCTGGAGGAGCGGACGCTGCTGGACCGCTGGATCCTCTCGCGGCTGCAGGGGGTGGTCGACGACGTGCGGGCCTGCCTGGACGACTTCGACGCGCAGGGCGCCACCCGCGTGCTGGAGCGCTTCGTGGTGGATGAGCTGTCGAACTGGTACATCCGGCGCAACCGGCGGCGCTTCTGGAAGACGGAGGCCGACCGCGACAAGGCTGCCGCCTACCAGACGCTACGCGAGGCGCTGGTGACGCTCACGATGCTGCTCGCGCCGTTCCTGCCGTTCACCAGCGAGGAGATGTACGACAACCTCGTGCGCTCGGTGGACCCGGAGGCGACCGTCTCGGTGCACCTGCTGGACTACCCGGTGGCCGACGCCGCGAAGGTGGACGCGGCGCTGGATCGCGACATGGCGGCGCTGCTGGCGGCAGTCAACCTGGGCCGCTCGGCGCGCAACAAGGCCAGCGTCAAGGTGCGTCAGCCGCTGCCGGCCGCGCTCGTCTGGGCCCGCGACCCGGAGACGTATGCGGCGATCGAGCGGATGCAGGACCAGCTGCTGGACGAGCTGAACGTCAAGGCGCTCGGGCATATCGACGACCCGTCGGTCTACGCGACCTACGTCATCCGGCCGAATCTCTCGCTGCTGGGGCCGAAGTACGGCAAGGCGCTGGGCGGGATCCGCGCGGCGTTGGCCGAGGCTGACCCGGCGCGAGTGGCGGCGACTGTGCGGGCCGGCGAATCGCTGGAGCTGGTGGCCGGCGGCGAGGCGTACTTGCTGACGCCGGACGAGCTGCTGGTGGACGTGCGCGAGCGCGAGGGGTTCAACGTCGCCGAAGAGGGCGATCTGTTGGTGGCGCTGGACACGACGCTGACGCGGGAGCTGATCCACGAGGGGCTGGCGCGGGACTTCATCCGCGGGGTGCAGGACGCGCGCAAGGAGGCCGGCCTGCGGGTTGAGGACACGATCCGGCTGGCCTGGCAGACGGAATCCGGCACGGAGGTAGCCGAGGCGATCGAACGCCACCTGGAGGACATCGCCGCCGAGACGCTGGCCCGCGAGGCCGCCCCCGGCTGGGTCGAGGCCGCAGCCTGGGAGGCCGAGGTCAAGGTCGGCGCCGAGAAGGTCACGATCGGAATCACGCGGATCGGGAGCTTGCTGGACGAGCGGTAGGCGAGGGGGACCTCACCCCCTGCCCCCTCTCCCCACGGGAGAAGGGGTGGGTTGGGGCGCGAACCGTTCGTGCTCGTCTCCCCTCACAGGGGAGGCGTCCACAGCAGCACCCAAACCCGCCCGGGTGATGACACCCCCTCTCCCCACGGGAGAGGGGGCAGGGGGGTGAGGTCCCCTCCTCGCTATCGCGCCGGCCGGTACGGCGTCAGCTCCGGCACTTCCAGGCCGAGGAGGTCGTCGCGGACGAGGTTGGAGACGATGGCCGAGAGGGTGATGCCGCTGTGCATGACGAGGTGGTAGAGGCCGGCCACGCCCGCGTCGAAGCCGATGATCGGGTGCCCGTCGCGCGGCATGGCGCGGACGCCGAGGCGCATCCCGTCGGGCCGCACTCCGGCGATGCCGGGCAGGATCTTCGCTGCGTTGGCGATCGCCTGTAGCGGGAACGGGTCGCCGGCCGGCAGGGGCTGCTCCGTCTCGACCAGCGCGTCGTAGTCGTCGCGGTGCAGCAGCAGGCGCCAGCCACCGTCGTGGTGGACGAACGTCTCCGGCGCATGCACGACGCTGCGGAGCGACACTGGCGCAGGTTCGGTGACGACGAGCAGGCCGGGCTGCCGATCGACGGGGAGATCGACCCCCGCCAGCGCGGCGATCCGGGCGGCGTCGGGGCCGGCCGCGTTGATCACTGCGTCGGCAGCCAGGCGCTCCCCGCTGGCCAGCACAACCCCCTCGACTGCGCCGGACTGGACCACGAGCCCGACGACCTCGTCACGGACGATCTGCGCTCCGTAGCGACGGACTGCCGCGCTGAGCGCGCCGTGGCAAAGGCCGACGCCATTCAGCCAGCCCTCATGCGGGGCGACGTAGACCTCCTCGACGCGGTCCGGGTCAATGAACAGGTCCGGCTCCAGCTCGCGCATCACCTGCTCGGGGCTGAGCGTCTCCACCCTGTACCCCCACTGATGCAGGTTGCGCACGCGCTCGCGCAGTGGCTCGGCGTGGTCGCGGTCGTCGTGGTGCGCCCAGGTGATGCCGCCGCCGATGTGGACCCAGTCGCCGCCCAGCTCGCGGGCCAGGTCCTGGTGCTCGCCGATCGAGCGCAGGTTGAGCCGGTGGTAATCGCGCGGGGTCTTGCCGAACGAGTTCAGCCAGGCGAACGTGCTGCCGGACGTGCCGGCCCCCGGGTAGCGTCGCTCGATGACGGTCACCGCCGCGCCGGCCTGCGCCAGCCGGTACGCCGTCACCGACCCGACCGCCCCTGCGCCGATGACCACTACTGCCGCGCCCTTGAGATACGAGGAACCGACTGTCATGCCTCACCACCCTCCCTGTCGTTGTCGGTAATGGTACTCGGGACGCTCGTCCCGCGATTCCCAATTCCCAACCCCTTAGGGGTCAGGAATTTGGGAATTTGGGAATCGTCCTGCGGGCGCTGCCGAGTTGAGCATTGACAGGGGCGGCGTTTTCGCGGATGCTCGGGCGCACACGTTGCACCTGTCAGCGAAGGGCCGGCCGGCGATGGGCGATCTGTACTGGGGCGACAACCTCGACATCCTGCGCGGCTACGTCGCCAGCGACTCGGTCGACCTGATCTATCTTCGGGTATTGTCATCCCGAGCCTCAGCGAAGCATCTCCCCCCATGCTGGATGCCAGTCGAACGCAGGAGAGATCCTTCGGCTGCGGCCTCAGGATGACAAGCCAGCCGGGTGGCTGCCGACCCCGCCCTTTGTCATGCTGAGCCTCAGCGAAGCATCTCCCTACCCGCTCGATGCCAGCCCGAACGCAGGAGAGATCCTTCGCGTGCGCGCTCAGGATGACAAGCCATATGGGGTGGCTGCCGGTCTGCCGCGACGGTCATTCCCAAATTCCCAAATTCCTGACCCCTAAGGGGTTGGGAATTAGGAATCGATCCAGAACTCGCCATCATCGACAGGCGGCCCCGCAGCAGAGGCGCAGCGCGTGTGATAGCCGCGTTCCCGGTCCTCCGGCAGCGGCAGCAGCTTGCCACAGACGCTGCAGAACGCCTGATCGGGGATCTCCTTCGGGTTCTCAATTCCCAAATTCCTGACCCCTAAGGGATTGGGAATTTGGGAATTGTCTTCACACAGCAGCCACCGCCCACTGTCCGACCGCGCTCGCTTTTGCTGCCGGAGTGTCGTGAGGTAGTTCCGCACCGTCTTCGACGATAGCTCCAGCCCCGTCGCCAGCTCGTCCGGCGTGATGCCGGCCGGGTGCTGGCCCAGCTCGCGCGCCACACGCTCCAGGGCCGGCAGGTGGTCGGTGATGCCAGACAGGCGGTCGTCGCCGATGGCCATGCGCTCGATGCTGACGACGCCGGCGCCGAACTCCATGCCGATCCCCACTGGCGCGGCCTTCGGGCCGAAGTTGTGCTTCGTCTGGCGCAGCCACAGCCCGCCGGCGTCCGCCTGGATCAGCTGGAGCGCCGAGCGCGAGAGGTTGCGCTTGAACACTGAGCCAAACTGTGTTGATTGGCCGAAGTTGCCGCCGGCCTGCAGCTTGGGCACGTGGTCGATCGCCAGGACCGTCCCCCAGCGCCGCAGCAGGGTGAACAGCGAGACGGTGTCGTGCGAGCGCTCCAGGTCGGCCCCGGCGGTCGCCGCCATCAGCGAGTCGATCACCATCAGCCCCGCGCCGGTGATCGCCAGCGCCTGCTCCACGCGGTCGATCTGCGCGTCGTCGATCAGCGACCCTTCCACCCGCAGGTAGTGCAGGCCGGCCGGCGGGCGCTCCAGCCCGATCCCCCGAGCCACCCGGTAGGCGCGCCGGCCGAACTCGGCCACGTCCAGCTCGGCGTCGACGTAGAGCACCGGCGACTGGCCGACCTCCAGCCCCAGCCAGGGCTGGCCCAGCGCCACGTGGCTGGCCAGGTGGACCGCCAGCAGGCTCTTGCCGGAGCCACCGTCGGCGTAGAGGCTCGTCGTCGCGTCGGCCGGCACCAGGTCGGCCACGCGATAGCGTCGCGCCTCCGGCTCGTTGTAGCGGCTCAGCTCGACGATGCCCAGGTCTGCGAATCGTCTCGCGCGGTCCGTGTCCCACGCGCTGTGCGTATGGTCGTGCAGCGCAGACAGGCTCATCAACGTCCTCCTTTCGCCCCGTGAAATCGGGGATTCTTCGGCTTCTTCGGCAGCGGCGGCGCGACCTCGAGCTGCTCCTCCGGCCCCCAGCGCAGCTCCACTGGCGCGGCCTTCTCGCGGGCGATGGCGGTGTGTGCGGCGCTGATGTGCGTCGACAGCGTCCGGATCAGCGACTCGAGCCACGGCCGGCGCCGGTCCTCCAGCGTCCGCCGCAGCTCGGCCCGCCGCAGACCTTCCTCCAGATCCTCCAGCGCCAGCTCGTCCAGCCAGCGGTCGTCCAGCGTCACCCTGCCGTCCTCCAGCACCGTCACCAATGGCTGCGGGCAGATCCTGTTGAGCAGCAGCGCCCAGAGCCTCTCCATCTCCGGATCCTCGTCTCGCGGCTGCCAGTGTCCCCAACGAAGCGCCATCGCAATCTCCTTAGCGTAGGGACGAGGGATGGGAATGACTCCCCCCTCTCCCAAGGTTGGGAGAGGGGATGGGCGCCCAGCAAGGACAGGCCCGGTCCTGCCCCTACGAACCCATCCCCCCGTCCCTCCGTCGCTCCTTACTCGACGGTGTACGGCTCGAGCGCGTCCACGATGCGGCCGATCTCCTCGTCCAGGTCAGCGCAGACGCCCAGCGCACGCGCCCCAGACCGCGTGTCGATCAGCTGGTCCCTGGCCGAACACAGGGCGAGCCGAATCATGGCTGGGTCGGCCCATCCGTCGTCGCCCACCTCCAGGTAGCGGATCGCGTAGCCCACGTTGCCACCCTCGGGGTTCAACCCCAGATTCTTGTGGAGATTGACGATCCGCCAGTGCACGATCGGGTCGATCTCAAACGTCCGTTCCATGGGTCCGCCTTTCCGTATCGCGCCGTCTGCGCAGCCGGGGGAAACACTCCCCCTACTATTCGAACGAGTTCTGGACGAAAAAATGGGACATTTTGCTTCGGGGGACGAGGATGAGGGGTTCGTAGGGACAGGACCGGGCCTGTCCTTGCTGGGCGCCCTCTGGACACTGGCGAGGGCCGGCCACCCACTTACCGCATCGCCATCAATGCAAACGGATCCTCGTCGTCGCGGGTGGACCACGCCTCGTCCAGCTCATCCAGCGCTCGGCTGATCTCCCGATCCAGCTCCCATCGGTCCTCCCCCTCACGCCGCCGCGCCTCGTACTGGACCATCCGCGCGATGCTGGTGGCGATCGAGGTGATGTTCTGCACCAACTGCCGGTCGCAGGCGTCGCCAGCGCTCTCCATCAGGCGATAGAAGACGAGCCGCAGCGCCCCCAGCTCGTTGCTCAACCCCAGATCGCTCCCCAGCGCGATGATCTCTTCAGTGATCGCCGGGTCGATCTCAAACGTCCGTTCCATGGGTCCGCCTTTCCGTATCGCGCCGTCCGCGCAGCCGGGGGAAACACTCCCCCTACTATTCGAACGAGTTCTGGACGAAAAAATGGGACATTTTGCTTCGGGGGGACGAGGGACGGGGGACGAGGGACGGGGGATGGGGGACGGAGGCGCCGAAAGCTGCGTAGGGACAGGCCTGGGCCTGTCCTTGCCGGGGCGCCCTCTGGGCCATGGGCGCCACCCTCGCGGCGCTGAGACGGGGGGCGAGATGATCCGCGTAGGGACAGGCCTGGGCCTGTCCTTGCTGGGCGCCCTCTGGGCCGTGGCGACACCCCCGCGTGGATGGCGAACCTCGTGTTCGCCCCCGTCCCCCGTCCCCCGTCCCCCGTCCCCCGCCATGGCACCCCGCGTGCATCGTCATCGGCAGGGCGACACTGCGCTCGCAGGGTTCGGAAAGGACAGGGATCGTTATGGGCATGGCCTGGTATCCGACGACGCACGAGGATTACGCGATGCTGAAGGGCTATGGCGTCTACACGAGCGACCACAAGAAGGTGGGACACCTCAGGCAGGTCTATCACCGGAATACCGACATGCCGGATGCCCGTGGCCACCAGATCTTCCTGGTCGATCCGGGGCTGGCGCGCGAGCTCTTCACCCACGACCACGATGTCTACATACCCGAGCGGATGATCCACTCGGTCGACACCCAGCTGGAGAAGATCTTCCTGAACGTGCCGGAGGAGATGGTCGGCCAGCAGGACTGGGAGCGGCCGGCCGATATCGACGCCTACGTCACCAGCCGCTGACCCGGCGCTACAGCAGCGCGGGCCGCTTCGCGAAGTGGTCGAACGCCCCTGGCTCGATGACGGCGCGGTGCAGGTCGGTGAAGCGCATCGAGATGGATTGGTCTTTCCCGGCCGGCTCGGTCACCTCGCCGATGACGTGCGGCGGCCGCAGCCCGAAGCGGCGGAACAGGTCGGCCGCGCGGGCGAACGTCTCCGGCGGCGCAGTGAAGAGCAGCTCGAAATCCTCCCCGCCCCGTAGCGCAAGGTCGAACCAGTCGGGGAACCCCCAGCGCAGGCTGTTGGGGATCGGCAGGTCGTCCTGCTGCAACATCGCTGAGACGGCGCTCGCCTCGCAGATCTTCGGCAGATCGCCCATCAGCCCGTCCGACAGGTCCATCGCGCAGCGCACGCCGGCCCGCGCCAGCAACAGGCCGGCCAGCACCTTCGGGCGTGGCTCCAGGTGCGCAGCCAGCATCGCCGGAGCGCCATCGGCGGCGCGGTCGTTGTCCTCCAGCAGCCGCACCCCGCCGGCAGCCAGCCCGAGCGCTCCGGTGACGCCGATCATGTCGCCGGCCTGCGCCGTGTCTCGACGCAAAGCCTGCCCCGGGCGCAACTCGCCGATGGCCGTCACCGAGATCGACTGCGCGTGTGGCGAGCGGACGATGTCCCCGCCGGCGATCCGGACGTGCAGCTTGTTGGCCAGCGCCAGCATCCCCCTGTACATGTCGAAGACCCAGCGGTCCGTCTCGTCCCCTCGCAGCGCGAGCGCGACCAGCGCCACCCGTGGCCTGGCCCCCATCGCCGCCAGATCGCTCACGTTCACCGCCAGCGCCCGATGCCCGATCTGCCCCGCCGTCGCCCAATCGGCACGGTAGTGGACGCCCTCGACCAGCACGTCGGTCGTCAGCGCCACTGTCCGGCCAGGGCGCGGCTGCCAGATGGCGGTGTCGTCGCCAGCCTCCAGCAGCACCCCGGACGACTTCACGCGCGACGACGCGATCAGGTTGCTGATCGAGCGGATCAGCTCAAACTCCCCGACCTGGGACACCGGCCGGCCACCGGTCATGCTGCCTCCTCCATCGAACGCTTACCCATTATCCGTCGTCCCCGCCGCGGCGCGATAGACGGCGGCAGTCTCGGCGGCCGTTCGTCGCCACGAAAACTCGCTGGCCCGGCGCAACCCGCGGGCAGCCAGCTCCTCGCGCAGCTCTGGCTCGCGGGCCAGCTGGAGCAGCGCCTGCGCCAGAGCCGGCACATCGCGTGGGCCGACGATCAGCCCGGCATTGCCGACCACCTCGCGCAGGGCCGGCGTCTCCGACGTCACCACCGGCGTGCCGCACGCCATCGCCTCCAGCAACGGCAGCCCGAACCCCTCGTACAGCGACGGGTAGACGAACGCGTCCGCGGCGTTGTGCCAGAGCGGCAGATCCTCCGGCGGCACGAACCCGACGAACCGCACAGCGTCGGCAATGCCCAGCTCGCGCGCGAGATCGAAGATCGGCTCATGATGCCAGCCGGCCGCGCCAGCAACGACCAGCTGCCAGCCCGTCTCCCCCGCCGTGCGCGCCCATGCGCGTAACAATGTCTCCAGATTCTTGCGCGGCTGAAGCGTGCCGAGGAACAACAGCGTCGGCCCCGTCAGCCCCTGCCGCGCGCGGAATGCCGCGACCTCGTCTGCGCCGAGCGGCCGCATCTCGTCGCCCACCCCGTTTGGCACCGTCACAACCCGCTCCGGGTCGGCGTCATAGAGCCGGATGATGTCCTGCCGGGTCGCCTCGGAGACGGCGATCACCCGCGCGGCGCGCTGCACCGAGAGCCGGGTCATCGTCCTCAGGTACCGCTGCTTCCGGCCGGGGTACTGCTCGGGGAACAGGTGGAACGCCAGGTCGTGGACGGTGACAACGCGCGGCACGCCGGTGATCAGCGGCGCGACGTTCACCGGAGCGTGGATCACATCCAGCCGCCAGCGCCGGCCGATCGTCAGGCCAACGGTCTGCTCCCAGGCGATCCGCTGGACTGGCTGGCCCGTTCGCAGCCGCGAGTGGCGCCAGTCGATCCCGTCGGGGAATTCGCGCTCCTCGGGTGGCTGGTCCGGGCCGGTGAAGACGACGAGGTCGAGCGTCGGATCGACGGCCGGCAGCTCGCGCACAAGCGCCTCAGCGTAGCGGCTGACGCCGGCCTGCCGGTAGGTGGGCTCGAACGACAGAAGGTGTCCGATGAATCCGACGCGCATGGCCCCGTCTGGTGGTCAGTCGAGCGAGTCCGGTGTGCCACAAGCGAGGCAGCACGACCGCCAAGGGTAGCACGGATCGACACGGAGGACAGATCAGGTCAGCGCCTTCCGCGCCGCCAGCACGTCCCGCAGCGTCCGTTTGCGGGGCATCGCGCCCATCACCAGCTTCAGCATCGCCTTCTGCTTGTCGCTCTTCGGCACGCCATCCACCCGCAGGTAGGTCTGCAACGTCCTGGAGATTGTCTCCGGCACGTCGCGCAGCAGGTAGGGCCGCTCGTGGGCGAACGCCGTCACATTCCTGACCTTGTGCAGATCCTTCATGATGAACGAGTCGTCCAGCAGCTCGCGATACCAGGAGAGCGTCGCCGCTGAGAAGTCGCCGCGCTCCTTCGCCCGGACGACTGTCTCGCCGGCCAGCTTGCCGGAGATCATCGCGAAGTTCGACCCCTCGCGGTTCATCGCATTCACCATCATCGCCGCATCGCCGCAGACCAGCGCCCCGTCGATGTAGAGCGTCGGCAGCGAATGCCACCCTCCCTCGGGGATCAGGTGAGCCGAATACTCGACCATCTCGCCCCCCGCGATCAGTGGCGCAATCGACGGATGCTCCTTGAACCTGTTCAGCATGTCGCTGACGTTCAGCCCGCTCTCCATCAGGTCCGAGAGCAACGCCCCGGTTCCGATCGAGAGGGTGTCCTTGTTCGTGTAGATGAAGCCGTAGCCGAGCATGTAGGCCGTTGATGCGCCGAAGATCTCCATCGCGACGCCGTGGCCGTTGGCGACGTTGAACCGATCGTCGATCGTCTTCTCGTCCAGCCGGATCAGCTCCTTGGCAACCAGCGCCTGCTCGTGCGGCTGCCACTCCTTGTGCATGCCGGCCTTTTGCGCCAGCAGCGAGTTCGCTCCGTCTGCGATAATGACGACGTCGGCCTCCAGCTCGCCTCCCTCGCCGGCGGTCTGGACGCCGACAACACGCCCCTCGCGCCAGAGCAGATCGGTGACGACCATCTCCGGGATGAGGAACACCCCCTCGGCCTCGGCCTGCTCGGCAAACCAGCGATCCCAGTCCGCCCGCATCACCGAGAAGGAGTTGTACGGCGCTCCGGCGAACGCCTGGGTCCGGTAGGTCAGGCCGATATGGGAGTCGTCAGTCAGCAGGAGGTAGCGCTGCTCGATGATCGGACGCTCCAACGGCGCTTGCTCCCAGAACTCCGGCACGATCTCGGCAGTCGGCTGGGAATACAGGATGCCGCCCATGACATTCTTCGCGCCCGCGAAGGAGCCGCGCTCCAGCAGGACGACCTCCAGACCGGCCCGCGCCATCGTCAGCGCGGCCGACACGCCGGCCGGCCCGGCCCCAACGACGATCGCGTCGAATCGCTCCTCGTCCACCATCTCTCCCGTCTTCGCCCGGCGCGCTACTTGCCTCGCGCGGCCCGTATCTCCCGCGTCAGCGCGGGGACGATCTCGTGCAGGTCGCCGACGACCCCGATCTCAGCCAGCTTGAACAGCGGCGCGTCCCGGTCCCGGTTGATGGCGACGATCGTCTCCGAGCCCTGCATCCCGACGGTGTGCTGCACCGCCCCGCTGACCCCGACGCCGATATACAGCCTCGGGCGGACGACCTTGCCAGTCTGGCCGATCTGCTCGTGGTGCGGGCGCCAACCCAGGTCGGTGACCGCCCGCGTCGCGCCGACTGCGCCATCCAGCGCCGCCGCCAGCTCGTCGATCATCCCGAACGCCTCGGCCGATCCGACGCCACGCCCGCCAACGACGACCGTCTCGGCGCTATCGAGGCTCGAGTCTCCGGCCGGCGGCGTCGTCACGTCCAGCAGCCTGACGCGCAGACTCGCCGGATCCAGGTCCGCGGCCAGTGGCTCGACGCTCGCAGTCTGCGCCGCTGCCCCGGCGATCGGGTTCGCCCCCGCGCGAAGCACCGCAAACGTGGCGTTGCCCGGCCCGACTGTGACATCGACCAGCATCTTGCCCTGATAGACCGGCCGCGTGCCGACCAGACTATCGCCATCCCAGCGCAGCGCTGCGCAGTCCGACAGGCAGTCGCCGCCCGCCCTCGCCGCGAGATACGGCCCGAGGTCGCGGCCGGACGTCGTGCCGGCCAGCAGCGTCAGTCGCGGCCCGTCCTGCGCGATCGCCGCGTCGATCGCCCTGGCATACGCCTCGGTCGTGTACCGCTCGAGCAGCGGGTCGTCCACGGTCAGCACGCGGTCGACACCACGGCCGGCGACATCCGCCGCCACGCTGCCAACACCACTGCCGATCACCAGCGCGGTCACGCCGCCATCGCCGGCCAGCGCTCGCGCCGGCCCGATCAGCTCCAGCGACGCCTCCCGAACCACCCCCGCGCTCGTCTCAACGACGATCAGCACCCCATTCGCCATATCCCACCCCCACTCTCTATCTCTGTCTCACCAACCAGCAGGATCGACCATGACGCAGGCCAGCATTACAGCCCCCTCATCCCCATCCCTCGTCCCCTCGTCAAACCAACTTCTTCTCGCGCAGAATCGCGACAACCTGCTTCGCCGCGCTCTCGGCGTCCGTCTCGATGATCGTGCCTTCGACGACTCGCGCCTCGGCGTAGAGCCGGCCCCACGAGACGTGAGCGTCAGAGACGGCGTAGTCGGAGACCTGCTTCTCCTCGACCGGCTTCTTGCGCGCCGCCATGATCCCCTTCAGCGATGGAGAGCGTGGCTCGTTCAGCCCGGTGAGCGCGCAGACGACCGCCGGCAGCGTTGTCTCGACGATGTGGCGGCCGTCCTCCACCTCGCGCCCGAGTGTCAGCGTGCCATCACCCGCTTCGAGCTGGACGACGTTCGACACCAGCGGGAGATCGAGCAGGCCGGCGATCAGCGGGCCGACAGTGCCGCTTCCCCCGTCGCTCGTCTCCTGCCCGACGATGATCAGGTCGTAGCCGCCATCGCGCGCCTCTGTGCTGACGATCGCCGCGACATCACCGGCGGTCAGATCCGCGTCGTCCGTGATCACCAGCACCCCACGGTCGGCGCCCATCCCCAACCCGCGAGCGATGGCGTCCCTCGCCGTGGCCGCGCCGACGGTCATCACGACGACCTCGGTTGCCTTGCCGGCTTCCTTCAGCCGGATAGCCTCCTCAATGGCATATTGGTCGTACTCGTTGACGACACGCGGTGTTGAGGCTGCGAAAGCGCCCGAGGCGTCGAATCGGATAGCGTTCGGGTCCGGCGCTTGCTTGACCGGGACAAGGATTTTCACGGTGGCTCTTCCCCTTACCTGTGCGCGTGTGCGGAAGGAGCGTCAGCTCGCCCTCGCGCGTCTCAATCCCGCTCGCCGGTGAACTCGGCCGGCCGTTTCTCGATGAATGCTGCCATCCCCTCGCGCTGGTCGGCGGCGCCGAATAGCAGCGCGAACGTCTCGGCCTCGCGTGTCAGGCCGTTGTCGAGCGCGCCATCAAAGGCCAGCGCGATCATCCGCTTGCTGGCTGCGACGGCGGTCGGGCTGTTTGCGACGATCGTCGCCGCCATCTCGCGCGCCTTGTCCATCAGCGCGCCGGGTGCGTAGACGGCGTTGACCAGCCCCAGCATCAGCGCCTCCGGGGCTTTCAGCCGGCGTCCGGTGAAGATCAGCTCGCTGGCGATCCCCGGCCCGGCAAGACGCGTCAACCTCTGAGTGGCGCCCCAGCCGGGCAGGATGCCCAGGCCGACCTCGGGCTGACCCAGCGTCGCCGTCTCGCTTGCCAGCCGGATGTCGCAGGCCAGCGCGATCTCGCAGCCGCCGCCGAGCGCGTGCCCGTTGATCGCGGCAATCCACGGCTGTGGCGCGGCGTTGATCGCCCTGCCGATCCCGTGGCCGAGCGCGCCGAACGCCAGCCCCTGCTGTGGCGTCTTCTCCGCCATCTCCTTGATATCCGCGCCGGCAGCGAACGCTCGCCCCTCGCCAGTCAGGATCGCGCAGCGGATCGACTGGTCCGCCGCAACCTCGGCGACCGCGTCGCGCAGCGCCAGAAGCTGCTCCGTGTTGAAGGCGTTGAGCGCCTCCGGCCGGCTCATGGTGACCACCGCGACAGCGCCGTCGCGTTCGATTCGGACTGCCATGTCTCCTCCAGGTGTTCCCGGCCCCGCCGGCTAGCTGCTCCCCGTGTCGTCCTGCGCGGCCTTGTATTCCCTTGCCAGAGCGACATAATGTTGTGAGCCTTCGACGATCCTCTCGCGGTCTGCCTCCGAGAGTGTGCGCCGTGGCCGGGCCGGCACGCCCATCACAACCGTGCCTGCCTCGATCGTGGCGCCCTCTGGGACCAGCGCCCCTGCCCCGACGACCGCGCCCGGCTCGACGACCGACCCGTTCAGCAGGATCGCGCCCATGCCCACCAGCGATCCGTCACCGATCGTTGTGCCGTGCACGATCGCCCGGTGCCCGATCGTGACATCGTCCCCGATGCTGACCGGCGACCCCTCGTCGGCATGGACGATCGACCCGTCCTGCACATTCGAGCGCACCCCGATTCTGATCGGCGCGCTATCCCCACGGATCACAACGCCGTACCAGATACTCGACCCCGCGCCGATCTCGACGTCCCCGGTGATCACCGCGTTATCCGCGACGAACACATCCTCCGCAACCCTCGGCGTCTGGTCGCGATATGCCCGTAATGGGTTGAGCATGCGGGACCTCACCCCCTGTCCCCCTCTCCCGCCGGGAGAGGGGGTATCGTGTGTCGGACGAGAGCGATGTGGGTTGCAGGCCGAGGTAAACCCCCGCCCCTCATCCCTCGACGTGGATAATCATCGCGTCGCCCTGGGCCAGCCCGGAGCAGATCGCCGCCAGCCCATAGCCGCCGCCGCGCCGCTTCAGCTCGTTGGCCATCGTCAGAATCAGTCGCGCGCCGGATGCGCCGACCGGATGGCCGAGGGCGATCGCGCCCCCGTTCGGGTTGACCTGGTCGGAGTTCGCGTCGATGCCCAACCGCGCTGAGGCGATCAGCGTAACGCTCGCGAACGCCTCGTTGATCTCAACGACGTCCATCTCCTCGATCGTCATGCCGACCTTGGCCAGCGCGTCCCTCGCCGCCATCTCGGGGACGTAGGCGAGGTACGGCACGTCCCAGGCGGAGACGCCGGTCGCGACGATCGTCGCCAGTGGCTTCAGCCCACGAGCCGCGGCCTCCTCCTCGCTGGTCACCACCAGCGCTGCCGCCCCGTCGTTGACGCCCGGCGCATTGCCCGCCGTTACCGACCCCTTCGGGTCGAAGGCCGGCCGCAGCTTCGCCAGCGCCTCAGCCGACGTGTCCGCGCGCGGCGCTTCATCGCGCTCGACGCGGGTGACGTTGCCCTTGCGGTCCTTCAGCTCGACTGCGACGATCTCCTCGGCCATCTTGCCGGACTCGATCGCGGCGACAGCGCGCTGATGGCTGCGGAGCGCGAACGCATCCTGCTGCTCGCGGCTGCACTCGTTCTCGGCTGCAACGTTCGAGCCGTGGACGCCCATGTGGACCCCGGCCACCGCGCAGGTCAGCCCGTCGTGGATCAGCAGGTCCTCCAGCGCGCCGTCGCCCATCCGGTAGCCTGTGCGCGCCTGCCGCAGGGCGTAGGGCGCGTTCGACATGCTCTCCATCCCGCCGGCCAGGACGATCTTGTTCTCCCCCGCGCGGATCAGCAGATCGGCCAGCGCCACGGCGCGCATGCCGCTTCCGCAAACCTTGTTGATCGTGTCGGCGGTCACCTGGCGATCGAGGCCGATCTTGAAGCCGACCTGGCGGGCCGGGTTCATCCCGACGCCGGCCTGCAGCACCTCGCCCATGATGATGTGCTCGATATCCGCCCCGGTCACCCCGGCGCGTTCGATCGCGGCCGAGCCGGCCAGCGCGCCCAGCTCAACGGCGGTCATACCCGAAAGCGCGCCGCCGAGGCGGCCAAACGGCGTCCGCGCGCCGCCCAGAATGACGCTGCGTCCCATCGAAAGCCGATCCCTTCCGCCCGGGTGTGCCGGGCCTGAACGCGGGGACAGCCAGCCGGGTTGGCTGGCCGTCCGTGTCTGTCGTGTCGTTCGATCCGGCCGGCCGGTCCGTTACGCCTTGACGAGCTCCTGCGATTCCTCGAACGCCTGGGCCGGCGGCTGCGGGCAGCGCAGCGGCTTGTCCACCCGGTATCCGAGCGCGTAGGAGGCCTGCATCAGCTGGTGGATCTCGCGCGTGCCCTCGTAGATCACCGCGCCGCGGGCGTTGCGGTAGTAGCGCTCAACGGGGTACTCGTTGGAATACCCGTAGGCGCCGTGGATCTGGATCGCCTCCTCGGCGGCCTTCAGCGCCTCATCGCAGGCGTACCACTTGGCTAGCGACGTCTCGCGCGTGTTGCGAATGCCGCGGTTCTTCAGCTCGGCCGCCTGCATGACGAGCAGTCGTGACGCTTCCAGCCCGGCGACCATGTAGGCGATCTTCTGCTGGATCAGCTGGAACTGGCCGATCTCCTGCCCGAATGCTTCGCGCTCGTGGCAGTACTTCAGGCTGGCGTCGAGGCTGGCCTGGATGAGGCCAACACCGCCCGCGCCGACCGTAAAGCGGCCCTGGTCGATGCACGACATCGCGATCTTGAAGCCCTCGCCCTCCTCGCCGATGCGATTCTCGACCGGGACGCGGACGTTGTTGAAGGCGAGCCAGCCGGTATTGCCGGCCCGAACGCCCATCTTGCCCTTGATCGATCCGGTCGTGAAGCCTTCCATGCCGCGCTCAAGGAAGAGGGCCACGAGGCCATGGTGCTTCTTCGATCGGTCGAGGCTGGCGAAGACGAGGAAGTGGTCGGCGGCGTCGGCCAGCGAGATCCACATCTTCTCGCCGTTCAGAATGTAGGAGTCGCCATCGAGGACGGCGGTCGTGGCGATGTTGCCGGCGTCCGAGCCTGCCCCCGGCTCAGTGAGGCCGAAAGTTGCGTACTTCGTGCCTTCCGCCTGCGGACGGAGCCAGCGCTGCTTCTGCTCCTCGCTCGCCCACTGGTGCATTGCCAGGCTGTTGAGGCCGACGTGGACGCTCATGATCACGCGCAGGAACGTGTCGACCCGCTCAAGCTCTTCGCAGGCCAGCGCCAGCGAAACATAGTCGAACCCGCCACCCCCGTACCGCTCCGGGATGGGCAGCCCGAGGATTCCCAGCTCGCCCATCTTCCGCAGGATTTCCGGGTGGAACTCGCCCTTGGCTTCCCACTCCTGGATGTGCGGCGCGACCTCGCTCTCGGCGAACTCACGCACCATGTCGCGAACCTGGATCTGCTCGTCGGTCAGCTTGAAGTCCATCTGCTCTCTGCCTCTTCTCCCCTGTCGCCCGGCTGGCGGGATCATCCCAGTTGTTGTGAGCCCGTCGCAGCCGCGCGGCCCGTCAGTTAGCGCAATTGTACTCGCGTCGCGACGCCGGGCGGAGAACACGTAATGTCCGCTCGCCTGGTTCCCCACCACCCCTCAGCGCGCGTCGCTGGTCGCCTCCTCCAGGGCGCTGAGCAAGCCGTCCAGCAGCTCATCGTGGCCTGGGCATCCGCCGGTCTCGATCAGCAGGCTCGTCGCCGTCTCCAACGGAAGCTGATCGCGGCTCATCCGGGTGTTGAGCCCGATGCCGATCAGCACGTGCTCGACCCGTTCGCCGACGATCTTCGACGCGCAGAGGACGCCGCACAGCTTCCGGCCGTCAACGACGATGTCGTTCGGTGGCTTCACCTCGCATGCCAGCCCGAGTGTCGCCCGCAGGTAGCCGCAGATCGCCTCGCTGACCCGCGCTGGCATATCGGCCAGTGAGGCCGGCCCGATGGTCGGGCGGCTGATGATGGTGAACATCAGGCAGGAACCGGCCGGGGCGAGCCAGATCCGGTCGCGTGTGCCACGACCAGCCGTCTGGAAATCCGCGACGACCACCGTGCCGGCCGGCGCGCCTGCTTCGGCCAGCTCGCGGGCGCGATCCATCGTCGACGCCAGCTCCGCGTGTCGCTCGATCCGGGTCCACGTCATGCCTGATCGGCAGGGGGTGTCGTCGCGCCGTCGTCGGTAGCGCCGGTCTCGGTCGCCTCGCTCAGCCGCTCGACGCGCACCTTGCGAACGCGCCGGTGCTCGACGTTCAGCACCGTCAGCCGGATACTGTCGGTCTCAACAGTCTCCCCGCGCACCGGGATCCGGCCGAGCTGGCGCTGGATAAAGCCGCCGACTGTGCCAGTTTCTGGCCCGTCCCAGTCGAGCTCCATCTCGTCGCACAGGTCGTCGATCGTCAGCCGGCCATCGACGATCAGCTCGTCGTCGCTGATGATCTCGAACGGGGGCGTCTCGCGGTCGTACTCGTCCTGGATCTCGCCGACGATCTCCTCGAGGATATCCTCGATCGAGACAACGCCGGCTGTCCCGCCGTATTCGTCGACAACGACGGCAAGGTGAATCTTCTGCTGCTGGAGCTCGTGGAGCAGGTCGTCCACCCGCTTCGACTCCGGCACGAAGTAGGCCGGCCGCATGAGCGCTTCGACGGTGATCCCATCGTGCGGTTCGTTCACATATGCCAGCAGATCCTTGGCGTAGATCACGCCGAGAATCTCGTCCATGTTGTGCCCATGGACCGGAATGCGTGAGTGGCCAGCGCCAATCGCAACATCGACTGCCTCGGAGAGTAGCATCTCTCGCCCAGCCGCGACGATGTCGATTCGTGGCACCATGATCTGCCGGGCCGTCACCTCCTCAAGGTGGAGGATGCCGGAGATCATGTCCTGCTCATCCTCTTCGATCGGGTACGGCTCGGATCGCTCCCAGTCGGAGGGATGCTGCGCGCTGGGGGTTTCCGTGGCCTCATCGGCCGGCGGCTCTGCCTCATAGCGGCGTCGACGATTGCCGCCAAAGAGCGTCACGATCCACTCGGCCGGCCGGACGATCGGCGCGAACAGCAGGGCGAGCACCCGCCCGACCTTGTGCGGCAGGTCGTTCTCGCTGCTCGCCTCCTCATTCGCCAGTATCCGCGGAATCAGCCGGCCAACGACGAGCAGAATCCCCAACGAGGTCAGCAGCCCCCACAGCAGCCCGCGGTCGCCCAACAGGTCGGCAAACACCCAGGTGAACAGAGCAACTGCGATGGCAGCGGCCAGCACCTCGATCAGCAAGACGGCCGATCGCAGCCGCTGCGTCCGCTCGATGGCGATCGCGTCCTCGCGGGATAGTCGGTTGTCAAACAGGCGACGGACATCGACGCGACTGACTGCGACGAGGCTGATCTCAGCCCAGGTGGCAACCGCCGAAAGCAGCAATGCAACGACGGCAACCGCCAGCTCTGTCCATTGGTTGGTACTCAAACAGCCCTCTCCAGGCTAGGACGTCCGCGCGTTCAGCCGAACAGCGCGCTGATCGACAGATCCTTATGGATCCGCATGATGGCTTCGGCGAGCAGGGGCGCGACAGTAAGCGTCTCGACCTTGTCGGAGCCGGGTCCGGTCGGAGTCGGCAGCGAGTCGGTCACGATGACCTTCTCGATCGGCGACTGGTGAATGATGTTGAGCGCGTCTCCGGCGAAGACCGGATGGACTGCCGCGGCATAGACCGCAGCCGCGCCGCGCTGCATCAGCATCTCGGCGGCCTGGACGAGCGTGCTGCCGGTCGAGATCATGTCGTCCACCAGCACGGCCGTCTTGCCGTCAACGTCGCCGACCATCTCGATCACCTCGGTGTCGTCCGGCGCGGGGCGGTTCTTGGCGATGATCGCCAGCCCGCCGCCGGCCCGCAGTCGGAACTCCTGTGCCCGGACGACGCCGCCAGAATCCGGACTGACCGCAACCAGCCCGTTGGTGTCCATGCGTCGAAATGGCGAGGCCAGGATCGGCGTCGCCCGCAGGTGGTCAACCGGAATGTCGAAAAAGCCCTCGATGGCCGGGGCGTGCAGATCCAGCGTGAGGATGCGGTTGACGCCGGCCGTCACCAGCAGGTTCGCCACCAGCTTGGCGCTGATCGGCTCGCGGCCGCTCGTCTTCTTCTCCTGCCGCGCGTAGGCGAAGTACGGGATGACGGCAGTCACTCGCGACGCCGATGCGCGGCGGATGGCGTCGATCATGATCAGCAGCTCGACAAGGTGATGGTTCACCGGGTTCGAGAGCGACTGGATGACAAAGACATCGGACCCGCGGACGTTCTCCTCCAGCTTGACCCGAGTCTCGCCGTTGCGCCAGCTGTCGACGGTGGCGCGCCCGAGCGACGACTCGAGCTCGCCCATGATCCGCTCGGCCAGCAATCGATTTCCATTCCCAGCGAAGACCTGCAGCCGTCCGTCCATGCTCTCCTTCTGCTTCTATTCCGAGGGCTTGTCAGCGGCGGCGCCCCGCCTCGTCCGGCGGATCGGTCGGGCTGGCACGCCGACGACGAGCTGCCCCGGCTGGACTGGCTTCGTCACGACCGAGCCTGCCCCGGTTCGGCTGCCGTCACCGAGCTCGACCGGCGCAACCAGCATCGTGTCGCTTCCAACGAAGACATCGTCGCCGATCGTCGTCTGGTGCTTGTTCTGACCGTCGAAGTTGCAGGTGATCGTTCCGGCGCCGACGTTGACGCGCTCGCCGATCTCGGCATCCCCGAGGTAGCTGACGTGTCCGATCTGGGTGCCGCTGCCGACTCGCGCGTTCTTCATCTCGACATAATTCCCGACATGGACATGGGCTGCCAACCGCACGCCCGGCCGGAGGTGAGAGTAGGGGCCGATATCCGTCCCGTTTCCGATCTCCGACTGCTCGATCCACGACGCCCTGATGGTCACGTCGTCTCCCAGCACCGCATCCTCGATGACCGTCTGCGGCCCCAGCCGGCAGCCAGCGCCGATCGTGGTTCGGCCGCGCAGCGTCGTCCCCGGCTCGATCCGCGTGTCCTGCCCGATCGTGACGTCGGCATCGATCCATGTGCTGGCCGGGTCGACGATCGTGACGCCCGCCAGCATGTGACGCCGGAGGATGCGCTCGCGAATGACCCGCTCGGCGCGCGCCAGCTCGGTCCGGTCGTTGATCCCCCAGGCCACCTCTGGTTCGGCCCGCACCAGCAGGACCTGGTCTCGCGGCCATTCCGTCAGAGCGGCCAGCGCCACCAGCTCGGTCAGGTAGTACTCCCCCTTGGGGCTACGAGTCAGCCGGCCGACATGCTCGCGCAGCCATCCAGCGCGGATGAGGCACATGCCGCTGTTGACTGGAACCGGTCCGTCGTATTCCCGATCATCCTCGTGGGCCTCGACGATCGCGACGATGCGGTTGCCGGTGGTTCGGTAGCGTCCATACGGCCCGGGTTCGTCGAGGACGACGGCGACGGTCGACAGGATCGGTTCCGCGGCGCGGGTCTGGTCGATAAGCTGCTGGAGCGTCACTGGATCGACGATCGGATGATCGCCGAAGATCACCATGACCCACGCGATGTCATCGCGCAGGACGGGTAGCGCGGCCCTCGCGGCATCGCCGGTGCCGAGCGGATCGGCTTGCCAGGCGATATCGGCGCGATCGGTGTACGGCTCGCGAAGCGACGCGGAGGTTGGCCCGATCGTCAGCACGATCTGGCCGGGCTGGATCGCTTCCGCGGCGCGGACCACATGCTCGATCATCGGAAGTCCGGCAATGGGGTGGAGCACCTTCGGCAGCGCCGACCGCATGCGTGTGCCACGGCCCGCCGTCAGGATGACGACAGCGACGTCCGCATTCCCGCCTTCATCTGGCCGGCTATCCGGAGGTTCCGTGGAGGATGTACTGCCGTCTGAGTCCAAGGGCCCCGATCATCACTGAGGGTTGCCGCCGGCCGCGCTACCACTGCCACAGTGGTAGTTCGCGGGCCAGGATTCGAACCTGGAATAAAGGCTCCAAAGGCCCTTGTGATACCGTTTCACCACCCGCGACCGACTATGCACTAGTGTAGCAAATGGCTGCTGGCCGTCTGATTCCGGATCTCGGCGGCTACCCGAGCGCTTCCTTCAAGCGCGAGAAGAAGCCCTTTTCCTTCGGCATCTCGATCTCACGCCCCAACGAGGCGTCGAGCTGCTCGAACAGATGGCGCTGTTCCAGGGTCAGGTCGCGTGGGATGACGACGTGGACGGCGACGATCTGGTCGCCACGATCCCCGCCGCGGATGTCCGGCACGCCTTTGCCGCGCAGCTTGAATTGCTGATCCGGCTGGGTGCCGGCCGGCAGAACGAACTCCAGCGGGCCGTCCACCGACGGAATCTCGATCTCGTCGCCCAGCGTCGCCTGCGCGACAGTGACCGGGAGATCGAACAGGATCTGCTTGCCGCTTCGTCCCAGTTGCGGATGCGGCTTGACCTTCAGCGTGACGAAGAGGTTGCCGGGCACCCCATCGCGAATCTGCTCGCCCTGGCCGCTGAGACGCAGCGTCGATTGCTCGTCGACGCCCGGCGGGACGTTCACCACGATCTTGCGCTTCTTCGACTGCCGGCCACGCCCGCGACAGGTCGGGCAGGGGTCGGAGACGATGACTCCCTCGCCCCCGCAGCGATCGCAGGCCGTTGCCGTCATGAACTGGCCGAGGATCGTGTTCTGAACTCGCCGGACCTCACCGCTGCCGTTGCAGACAGGGCACGTCTGCGGCGTCGCGCCGTCGCGCATGCGGGTGCCATGGCAGTCGTCGCACGGCTCGTATCGAGTGACCTCGATCTCTTTCTCGACCCCGAAGACCGCCTCCTCGAAGGTGAGCGTGATCGTTGCCTTGATGTCTCCGCCGCGCGGGACCTGCCGCTGCCGCCGGCCGCTGGAACCACCGCCGCTGAAGAAGGTCTCGAACAAGTCTCCGAATGGCGAGCCGCCGAACCCGAATGGGTCGCCCGTCGCGCCAGCGCCAGCGCCGGTGAACGCAGCGTGACCAAAGCGATCGTACGAGGCTCGGCGTTCGGGATCGCTAAGAACCTCGTTGGCCTCGTTGATCTCCTTGAACCGCTCTTCGGCGTCATCCTCTTTGTTGATATCGGGGTGGTACTTGCGCGCCAACCGTCGGTAGGCCCGCTTGATCTCTTCGGCTGACGCGGTGCGGGAGACCTCCAACACCTCGTAGTAGTCGCGCTTTTGCTCCATCGCGTCGTTCACCCGTAGCTGTTCTGTTGTGGCAATCTTGTCTATCGGCGAGGTCAGACCCCAGCCTCGCGGCTTGCGCCACGCCGACACGAAATCATAGCATCGACGGCCACCTGCTGGCGGCGGCAGCGCGCGGCGTAGCGCCCTGAGTGGTCGAGCGGGTAGCATTCAGGGAAATGTCCGACATCTGATGAATCCAGGAGTGTGGGAGTATATGGCAGAGGTCAAGCAGGTGCGGGTCGAGCCGCTGAAGCGGATCCTCGGCTGGGACGACGTCCAGCGGAATGTCGAGGCGATCGTTGACCGCCTGAGAGATGACTACGATACGATGCTCGTGATCACACGGGGCGGAATGATCCCCGCCTGTCTGATCAGCGAGCAGCTGGGCATTCGCAACATCATCGTGGCCGCTGTCCAGTTCTACACCGGCATCGGCGTCACGCTCGATTCGCCGGTCTTCCTTCAATTCCCGGCCGATGAGCTGTTGCGCGGCAAGTCGGTCCTTGTTATCGATGATGTCTGGGATAGCGGGCGCACCGCCGTCGCTGTTCGCGACCGCGTCTTCGCCGCTGGTGGCCGGCCCGAGGTGGCTGTGCTCCACTTCAAGCCGCGATCCTCGCGCTACCCCGGCGACGCTCCTGACCACTATGCCGAGCTCACCGACGACTGGATCGTCTACCCGTGGGACGACGAGCGGTAGCCATTCGGGCGCTCCGCACTCGCTGGCTCTACGGCTGCCCGGGACGCGCCGACGCGGCTAGCCGATACGGAGCAGGTGGCTCGAGCATCGACAGCACCTGCCCGAGGCTGCCGAGAATCTCGTCGGCGTCCTCTACTCCGTTGGGTGAGCCGGCCTCGGGAATCGCGAAGCAGAGCATGCCGGCCTCCCGCGCGGAACGGACACCATTCGGCGCGTCTTCCAGCGCAAGGCAACGTTCGGGTGGAACCCCGAGCATCGAGGCAGCCCTCAGATAGATGTCCGGGTGCGGTTTCCCTCGATCGACCTGGTCGCCGGTAACCTCAACATCGAACACGCCGGACAATCCGGCGCTGGCGAGCGCCAGGTCGACGTATCGTCGGTGCCCCGAGGTTGCCAACGCCAGCGGGACGCCTTGCTCCCGAAGCGCCTCGAGCAGCGCGGAAGCGCCGCGCCGCGCGTCGATCTGGCCGCGCGCCGCCTCCAGAAACAGCTCATCACGCTCGCGCATCGCGACATCGGCCGGGACCGGGAGGCGGAGCAGGTCGACGAAGATCTGCGCTGCGTCCACCGCGCGGAGGCCGAGCATGCGTTCAAGCACGTCATCGCGTAGCGACGTTCCGAATTGCTGCGCGTAGGCATCCCACGCCCATGCCTGAAGCGGCTCGGAGTCGACCAGCAGCCCGTCGAGGTCGAAGACGACTGCCGAGATCTCCCGGATGCTCATGCCTGTTGGTGCATGGGAAGAAAGATCCCCCCACGACGCTGGGCGGTCCGGTACAGGGCCGGAGCGGCCATCATCAAGTAGGTTCTGCCATCGAGCCCTTCGACCAGCGATCCCGGGATGCCGTGCCCGCCCAGCCAGGCGCCGGCCAGCGCGCCGGTCATTGCGCCGATCGCCGCCGCGCCGGGGCCGGCGTTTGCCGCCGCCAACGTTGCCGCCTCAAACGAGCCGCTCAGCCGGCTGAACAGGTAGAGCGCCGTCGCGACGGCGTCGGAGAGCGATCCATCGCGATTCAGAGTGTGGACACCCTGTTCGATTTCAGCGGGATCGTTGCCCGATAGCCGATTGGCGGCACGCAGCCGGCTGGCGATGTCATCCTCGTCAATGAATGCCAGAACCTCGGCGATGAGCCGCTCTGGCGTCGTCTCGCGACGAACGATGACCTGTACCGCCCAGGCCATCGCCAGCGCGCCGCTGGTCGCCAGAGGATCGGCGTGCGTGATGAGCGTCGCGCGCGTCACTTCGCGGACGAAGAGCTCGACATTGAGGTGGCCAAGCGAGTGGACGAGGGCGACCGGGCTGATACGCGCGGCCGGCCCCGGGCTGGTTTGCCCGGCATCGCTCAACCCGGCCTGAAACTCTCCGGACTCCAAGGCCAGCTCCAGCGCCGCGCGGGTAACTGGGTCGACGAGGTGACCGTGCTCGCTACGCAGCACCTGTGCGAACCGGTAGCCGGCTGTGGTCGGGTCGACGAATCCGCCGCTGCCGATCGCGCTCTCCGCCAGGCAGAGGGCCAGCTCCGTATGCGCGCTGAACTGGCCGGCCTCGACGATTGTCGCCCCGGCAGCGTCACGCACTGGCTGGTAGCCCGTCACTGGTCGTCTGGCGAGCGGTGATTCGCCGACCAGCCCGAGAGCATCGCCAATGGCCATGCCAACCAGGGTCCCGATAATCCGGTCGTTCATTGCCGGCGCTTTCGCCTCGTCTGCCATTGCTCGCTGTGCCTCCTCGTCGCTGTGTCCGTCGGAGACTGTAGGCAGCCTGGCGAGATCGTGTCAAGCAGGTCCCACGTCCCTGACCGCCGATATGGCACCATCCCATCAACATGGCTCACGTATCACGATGGGAGGATCAGATGGCAGATCTCAGCGACAGGCAGGGATTTTCGACGCGGGCAATCCACGCTGGCGAGCACCACGACTCCGCAACCGGGGCGCACAACACGCCGATCTATCAGACCGCGACGTACGTGTTCGATTCGCTGGACCAGAAGGCCGAGATCATGGCCGGCGAGCGCGAGGGGTACGTCTACACCCGTGGCGGTAACCCGACGACGGCCGCCTTCGAGCACAAAATGGCGATTCTCGAAGGGGCCGAGGCGGCTGTCGCGGCGGCCTCCGGCATGGGGGTGATCGCCGGCGCGTTCAATGCCTTTGCGCGGGCCGGCGACCATATCGTCGCCTCGGACGACGTCTATCACTGGGCGGAGATCTTTCTCTCCGAGGAGGCGCCGGCCTTCGGCGTCGAGGTCACACGAGTCGACATCACCGACCTGGATGCTGTCCGCGCCGCGATGCGGCCCAATACCAGGATCCTCTATACCGAATTTCTGGCCAACCCGACGATTCGCATCGCCGATGTGCCGGCGCTCGGGCAGATCGCCCGCGACGGCGGCGCGTTGCTGATCGTCGATAACACCTTCACTAGCCCGTACCTCTTCCGCCCGCTCGAGCATGGAGCGCACCTCTCGCTGCACTCGGCGACGAAGTACATCAGTGGCCACGGCGACGCGCTGGCTGGTGTTATCGCCGGGACGAAGGAGCTCGTCGAGCCGATCAATCGCCAGGTTCAGGTCCTCGGGTCACCGATCAGCCCGTTCAACTCATGGCTGCTGCTACGTGGCGTCAAGACACTGGAGCTTCGAATGGAGCGTCATTGCCAGAACGCCATGGAGGTTGCTCGGTTCCTGGAGCGCCAGCCCGAAGTCGAGCTGGTCAACTACGCCGGGCTGGAGTCGCATCCCGGACACGAGCTGGCCAAGCGTCTGACCGGTGGCAGATATGGCGGCATGCTCTCGTTCCGCACGCGCGGCGGTATCGAGCAGGGGAACCGGTTCGCCGATAAGCTGCAACTCTGCGCCCACGCCGTCAGCCTTGGCGATGTCTTCACCCTGGTCTGGCCGCACCGCGACGATCTTGTCCGGGTCTCGGTCGGCTGCGAGAACGTGGACGACATCATCGCCGACTTCGAGCAAGCCCTCGAGGCGACGGCATCTCCGGCGGGCGACGATGCTTCCCCGCGGGCGCGTTTGATGCGAAAGTAACGGCAATCTGCAACGGGTCAATAGTCTGTCGGACTAGCCCGAATTCGGAAAGGATCAGAAGATGAGCGAATCGCCAAAGGATCTCGTCCTTGCGAATCTGTCGTGGCCAGAGGTGGACGATATCCTCGATAAGGTCGAGATCGTCCTGCTGCCAGTCGGCTCCAACGAGCAGCACGGGCCGAACCTGTCGGTGAGCATGGATATTGCCGCGTCGTACGAATTCTGCCGACGGGCCAGTGAGATGGCCTACCCACGGCTGCTCGTCGCGCCGCCGATGCCGTGGGGCGTCTCGTTCCACCACATGAACTTTCCCGGAACCATCACGCTGTCCTCGGATACGTTCATTCAGGTCCTCGCCGAAGTCGTCTCATCGCTGCACGACCATGGTTTCGAGCGCTTCCTGATCGTCAACGGCCACGGTGGCAATATCCCGGCGATGAACATTGCGACCGTGCGGATCAAGGAAGAGATCGATCCGACCTTCATCGGCGCTTGCTCCTACTTCTCGTTTGCCGATCCAGGGCTGGCCGAGAAGCATGACAAAACTGGGATTACCGGGCATGCCTGCGAAATGGAGACCTCCGTCGCCATGGCGCTTGCGCCACAAGTGGTGAAGACGGACGCGCTTGCCGCTGGCGAGCTGACCGACCTGACCTACGAGTTCCGAAACACACTCGGGCGCTATGGTGTCAGCGTTCCCTACCGTTTTGATGAGTACACCCACAACGGCGCGCTGGGCGACGCGCGTCGCGCGACGCTGGAATACGGCAACGATATCGTCGACAGCGGGCTGCGCAACTTTGTTGCGTTTACCGAGGAGCTCGTCGCGTGGTCGCCGATCGCGGAGCTCGACTTCGAGTACGACGAGTACGACGAGGACGAGGAATAGGTGAGCGAATCATCCGGCCGCTGGCCGGCCGGCTTCCGGTCGGCGCTCATCGTCAGCATCGATGTCGACGGCGCCTACGGTGAGGCCAATCACCACGGGGCCAACGACTTCTTCTGGCGGTCACAGACCGAATACGATGTCGCGACCGGCGTCTGGCGGCTGATCCAGCTGCTGGACGACCGGTCGGTGGCCGGCACGTTCTGCTGGGTCGGCCGCTGCGTCGAGGATCGGCCGGACGCCGTCGCGCGCGCCCATGCGTCTGGCCACGAAAGCGCGATCCACTCCTGGGATCACCGCTACTACACGCCGATGTCGCTCGATGAACAGCTCGACGATATGCGCCGCACCATCGCGGCGATCGAAAACGTCACTGGTATTCGCCCTGTTGGACATAAGACCCCGGCCTGGCGCTACAACGACGATACGGCCCGCGCCGTCCAGCAGCTCGGGTTGACCTGGCAGATGGACATCGCCCGCGCCGATCTTCCCTGGGTCGAGCGGCCCGATCCAGTTGGTTCGCCAGTCGTCCAGCTCCCGCCGTCGCGCTTCTATGACGACTACACCTACTTCGTGGACTGGACGGTCAACCCCCGTCATGCGGCCGAGTTCTGGCGCGACGATCTCGACGTCCTGCGCGACGAGGGCAAGCTGCTCTGCCTGACGCTGCATCCGTGGGTCAGCGGCCGGCCCGGTCCTTCGCGGGCGCTTGCGAATCTGCTTGACTACGCGATCGATCTTGGTGACATCTGGATTGCCCGCGCCGATCAGGTGGCGCGCTGGTGGCTCGAGCGAGGAGGGGAGTAGCGAGATGGAGCGGACCACGGCGACATTCTGTACCCAATGCGGGGCGCGACTGGAGCCGGGCGCTCGCTTCTGCCACAACTGCGGCGCAACGGTTGGGACGCTGCCGTCGCCCGCGCCGGTCGCCCCGGAGGCAGCGATGGATAGCGCGCCTGCAGCCGTGACGACACCTATGGCCCCGCCCAAACCGGTTGTCGGACAATCCTGGCCGGGCTGGCAGCCCGCGGAGATCCCACTGGGGACTGGCAATTACGCGACGTTTGGCGAGCGTTTCGTCGCGATCATCATCGACTGGATCATCCTGGCGGTTGCATGGTGGGTCATCGGGATCGTTCTGGCGATCATCGTCTATATGGCCGGCGGCTCGACGGACGCGACTGATCTCGCAGTCGGCACGATCGTCGCGCTCACAGCGTTCGTCTCCCACTGGCTGTACTTCGCGCTCCAGGAGAGCTCGGAGCGACAGGCGACCGTGGGCAAGCGGGCGATGAAGATCGTTGTCACCGACGAGCACGGCCGGCGGCTGAGCTTCGCGCGCGCCACCGGCCGCTCCTTCGCCCGCCTGCTCTCGGGCGTGTTCTTCTACCTCGGCTACATCCTGGCCGCGTTCACCGCCCAAAAGCAGACGCTGCACGACCTCATTGCCGGGACGCTCGTGGTCAAGCGGTAAGCGCGATCGCGCTGCGCTAACTGCGCCTGCTCGACACACGCATCACTTGTGTATTGAATGCCAGCCTTGTAAAATACGGGACATCTGCTTACACGCAGTTTCATGTATAGACAGGAGGCGCGATGTTCTGCTCGAACTGTGGCGCGAGGATGGACGATGGCAGCCAGTTCTGTGCGTCCTGCGGACAAACGGTGGCGTCTACAGCGTCGAGTGCTTCGTCGCTGACGGCTTCACAATCCAGTGCCCCGCCTGTGTATCAGGCGTCGGCTGGCGCTGTCGCGTTGCCCGGTGTCGAATACGCCGGGTTTCTGAAACGGTTCGCGGCGATACTGATTGACGACGTTATCCTCGTGTTGGCAACAATCCTTCTCGTTGCAGTGAATGAGGATGCGGGCACCATGATCGCGATCGTCCTTTGGTGGCTATATTTCGCGCTCCAGGAGAGCTCCGAGCGCCAGGCGACAATCGGCAAGCGTGCCCTCGGGATCATTGTGACCGACCTGCAGGGCGAACGAGTGACGTTTGCCCGCGCCACCGGCCGGTTCTTTTCCAAGTATCTCTCGGGCGTCATCTTCAGCATCGGCTATCTCATGGCCGCGTTCACGTCACGCAAGCAGGCGCTCCACGATCTGCTCGCGAGCACGCTGGTCGTCAACAAGTAGTGCCGAGGGGCAGCCGGCCGAGGGCATCGGCCGGCTGCCGATCATCTCAGCCTCAGGCGAACACCATCGCTGCAATACCGAACGGGAGCAGCAGTAGCACGACGACGAACGCGGATATGAACCCGGCGATGAGCCCGGTCGCGATCGCGCGACCCGTCGACATCTCCAGCGCTACCTTCAACCCAACGATCGCAGTGACGATACCCCAGATGCCACCGACAAACGCGATCAGCGAACCGAACGAGCCGATCAGGCCAAAGATCGCCAGCACTCCCGGCGTCTGAGCGAAACCGATCGTTCTGAGGAGCTCACCGGGAGTGGCGACAGTGTTCTCTCCCGGGATCAGCTTCGTCCCGACGACGTAGGCCACGAACGAGAACAGAATCCAGCCGACAATCGCGCTGATGATGCCGCCGACGAGGCCCAGCAGTCCGTTGTCGCGGATTCCTCCGATGCCGCTGGCGGCGGCAGCGATGGCGACGACGGTCAGCGCCTGGGTCAACGCATCGCGATCGTGTTCGATCGACTCGTAGGTCGCCACATCGAGCTTCAGGACGCCGATCATCCGATCGACAAGCGAGGTTCCAGCGGCAGGCTGCACAGTTGCGCCCCTTTCTTCACGGATCCCGTCGGCCGTTTCTGTTCGTCCACGATGTCACTATCTTCGTCGAAATCCCGTGCCATGTCCAGAGCGGCGCGACCACGCCGCTTGCTGGCGTATGATGCCGGCCGGGATGCTGAATCATCGGAAGGGAGCGGACAGTGCAGGACTGGAACCACGATCGCGCAAAGGCGTTGGGTGACATCATCTTCATCAACGGCCATGTGCTGACCGGCGAGCTGAATGCGCCACCGGCGAGCGCAGTCGCGATCAGGCTAGGCAAGGTCGTCGCCGTCGGTGGCGACGATGAGGCGCGGGCGTGGGCCGGGCACGGCGTTGAGGTCGTCGACCTGAACGGGCGCACCATCGCTCCGGGAATGAACGACGCCCATTGCCATCCGTTCTACACCGGCGCCGCCAAGCACAACGTCGACGCAGGCTCCCCGCCGAATCGCACTGTCGCGGACATCGTCGCGCGGGTCGCCGAGAGGGCGCGTGAGACGCCGGCCGGCCTCTGGGTCCAGGCGCGCGGCTACGACCAGGCCCGACTGGGCGACCAGCGCCACCCGACCCGCCACGACCTCGATCCTGTATCGCCGGATAACCCCGTCGTCGTCGTCCGCGCCTGTGGCCATATCGGCGTCGCCAACTCGCGGGCATTGGCGCTGGCCGGCATCGACCGCAATACTGCCGATCCTCCGGGCGGCACGATCGACCGCGACGAGCACGGCGAGCCGACTGGCGTCGTTCGCGAGGCTGCGTTGCAGATGATCCAGGAGCAGATTCCGGCGCCGACGACCGAGCAGATCAAGGACTACCTGTTGCTGGCCGGCGCCGACTACCTCTCCAAAGGGGTGACCAGCTGGGCCGAAGCGGGCGTTCACACGCCGGAGCACATGCGAGCGTACATCGAGCTTCAGCAGGAGGGCCGGCTTCCGCTGCGCACCTACCTGATGATGATGATCGACGAAACGCTCGATCATCTGATCTCGCTTGGGATCAAGACCGGCTTCGGCGACGAGTGGTTGCGGATTGGGCCGGCGAAGTTCTTCATCGACGGGTCGATCGGCGGGCGCACGGCCCGAATGTCACAGCCATACGTTGGCGAGGAGAGCAACCTCGGACTGTGGATGGATGATGATCTCGACGCGGTCAAGCAGCGCTTCATCAAGGCGCATAAGGCCGGCTTCCAGTGCTGCGCCCACGCGATCGGTGATGCCGCGATCTCTTTGCTGCTCGACGCCTACGAGGAGGCGCTGGCCGAAGCGCCGCGCGCCGACCATCGCCATCGCATCGAGCATTGTTCGATCATCGACTACGACCTCGTCCAGCGGATCAAGCACGTTGGGGCAGTGCCGATCCCTGGCACGACATTCCTCTACGCCTTCAAGGACGCCTATCTCCAGAATCTCGGCCGCGATCGCATCCGCTACGCCTATGGGATGAACACCTTCTACGAGCACGGCATCGTTGCCGCAGCCTCGACCGATGCGCCCGTCGTCGACATCAGCGCCGTGCTGGGTCTGCAGACGATGATGACCCGACGCACCGCTGACGGCGAGCTAGTCTGGCCAGAGGAGTCGATCTCGCTGGAAGAGGCTGTCCGCGCCTACACCTGGAACGGCGCGTATGCCTCATTCGAGGAGGACATCAAGGGTTCGTTTGCTCCCGGCAAAGTGGGCGATGCCGTCGTCTTCGAGACAGACCTGTCGAAGGTCGATCCCGGCGCCGTCGGCGGTGTTCAAGTCGACATGACCGTCGCTGACGGGCGGGTGGTGTATAGCCGGTAAAGGCCCTCACCCCCCGACCCCCTCTCCCAATGCTGGGAGAGGGGGAGTACGCAGGAGACAGTCCGACGCATGGACAGGCGTGAGACGACGAGCGGCAGAATACGCGGGACGCGTCGCGAGGGCGACGGGATGGCGCGTGTGCTCCGGCAGCATATGACGCCTGCCGAGGCGCTGTTGTGGGAGAGTCTTCGCGCCCGTCGTCTCGCCGGTCTGAAGTTCCGTCGCCAGCATCCACTGGGTCCGTATATCGTTGACTTCTGCTGTCCCGAAATCCGACTGATCATTGAGGTAGATGGAGAGGTCCATAAGGACCAACGAGAATACGACGCGACTCGTACGGAACAGATCGAACACTACGGCTATCACGTCGTACGCTTCAGCAACGATGCGGTGATCCACGAACACGCTGCCGTCCTGGATGCCATCCTGACTGCAGCATCCAGGGGCGGCAAGCGAGAGCCACAGACGTAGCGACATAACACCCCCTCTCCCAACGTTGGGAGAGGGGGCAGGGGGGTGAGGGCCAACTCCAATGCCAGCAGACGTCATCTTCACGAACGGAATCGTCTACACCGTCGATCGCGCCATGCCGCGCGCGGAGGCGGTCGCCATCCTCGGCGATCGCGTCCTCGCTGTCGGCAGCGCCGATGACGTCGCCGGTCTGACGGGGCCGAACACGAAGGTCATCGACCTCGGCGGGCGCGTGCTGATGCCAGGGTTGAACGATAACCACTGCCACCCGCCGTCCTACGGCGAGAATCTCCAGTTGGTGGATGCGACCGCGCAGTCGGTCTCGTCGATTGCCGAGATCATGGGGCGCTTCGGCGCGGCCGCAACGAGCGCTGCGCCCAACGTCTGGGTGCGTGGCTGGGGCTACGACGACACACGCGTCGCCGAGATGCGGCACCCGACGCGGCACGACCTCGATGCCGTTGTTGGCGACCGGCCGGCCTACCTGACGCGCACCTGTGGCCACATTGGCGTCGCCTCCAGTGCGGCATTGCGTTTGGCAGGGATCACCAGCGACACGCCGAATCCACAAGGCGGCGAGATCGACCACGACGGCAGCGGCGAGCCGACCGGCGTGCTGCGCGAGACCGCACAGCGGCTCGTTCTGGATCTCATTGCTGAGCCGACGAAGGACGAAATCAAACGCAACCTCGTTGTCGCGGGCCAGAAGTACCTCTCGATGGGCATCACCTCGTGGGTCGATGCTAGCATCCGCCGCTCCGAAGAGCTGTTGGCCTATCAGGAGCTGCGAAACGCGGGTGAGCTGCCCGTTCGCACCTACACGATGATGTTGATCGACGACACACTCGACGATCTCGCCGCGCTCGGCATCAAGACCGGCTTCGGCGACGAGTGGCTGCGCATCGGGCCGGCCAAGGTGTTCCAGGACGGCTCCGGTGGTGGTCGCACGGCGGCGATGTCGATCCCCTACCCCGACCAGCCGGACAACTTCGGCATCCAGGTCTATACCCAGGCGGAGCTCGATGACCGATTCATGCGCGCTGCTGCGGTCGGCTTCCAGTGCTGTGCTCACGCCATCGGCGACCGTGCGATCGAGATGATCGTCGACGCGATGGGGAAGGCGCTCGCCGCGCATCCGCAGGAGGACGCTCGCTGGCGGATCGAGCACTGTGGGATGATGCGCGAGGACCTGCTCGACCGGATGGTCGCGCTCAAGCTCGTCGCCGTCCCGCAACCATCGTTCATTCACTACCTCGGCGACTCGTATATCCGGAACTTCTCGAGGCAGTGGCTGGAGCTGGCCTATCCGGCGCGCGACTGGATCGACCGCGGCATCCTGACGATCGGCTCGTCCGACGCGCCGGTCACACCGGCCGATCCGTGGGTTGGCATCCGTGCTGCGGTAACGCGTCTGACGCTGGATGGCGACAAGGTCGGCCCCGAGCAGGGCGTATCCGTTGCTGAGGCGTTGGAGATGTACACGCTCAATGGGGCGCGAGGCTCGTTTGAAGAAGGGATCAAGGGCAGTCTGACGCCGGGCAAGCTGGCCGACATCATCGTGCTCGACCGCGACCCGAAGGCGATCGCGCCGGAGGAGCTGCACGAAGTTCAGGTCGACCTGACGATGTCCGGCGGGCGAATCGTATTCCAGCGATGAGGTTGCTCTCTCAGACAAGAGAAGGGGTATGCCATGACAGCAGACAAACCGGATCAGCCAGCGCCTGAGGTGACGTTGCGGTTCATCGGGCATTCGGCATTCACTGTCGAGTCCGAGGGCAAGCTCATCGCTATCGACCCGTTTATCACCGGCAACCCGGCGGCGACGGTGCGCGCGGAGGACATCCGACCGGACGCAATCCTCCTGACCCATGCCCATGACGATCATGTTGGCGACACCGTCAAGCTGGCTGACATGACCGGCTGTCCGGTTGTGGCGCAGGTCGAGCTGAGTGGGTATCTTGCCGGCAAGGGGTGCGAGACGATTACCCCGAATTACGGCGGCACGGCGGCGTTTCCTGGTGGAACCGTCAAGCTCACGCCGGCGTGGCACACATCGACGCATTCCGAGGGTGGCCCGTTGGGACAACCGTGCGGCCTGATCGTCCGGTTCGGCGGCAAGACGATCTACTTCGCCGGGGATACCGCGCTGTTCCTGGACATGCAACTCGTCGGTGACGAGGGCATCGATGTTGCCGTTCTGCCGATCGGCGACTTCTTCACGATGGGACCGGACGACGCTGTCAAGGCGGTGAAGTTCATCCGACCGAAGGTCGTCATCCCCTGTCACTACAATACCTTCCCTCCGATTCGGCAGGATCCCGAGGAGTTCCGGACGAAGGTCGAGGAGCAGACGAAGGTGAAGTGTGTGATCCTCGCGCCGGGAGAGTCATGGAAGGTTGAGGTGTAATCACGGAGCCACCAGATGCAGAGGAGCGCACTATGACCGACAGGGAGCTGGCATCGGCCGAGATGGCGCGGACGACGTTCCAGCGCAAGGCAGTTGCCCGCCAGCCGGCCGACGCTGTGCTTGATGGCGCTGTCTCGTTCTTCATCGAGCGCGGCTACCGGTCGGCGCGAACCGGCCGGCCGAATCAGGTGTTCGTCATGGGTGGTCGCGAGGGCTCGCTGCCGCGCGTCACCGCCGAGATCCTGGTGCAGCCGAACGTCGGCAAGGCCAAGGTCACGATGGTGACGATCTCCGGCTTTGGCGAGCAGCTCTCGGGTCATCTTGCTGACTACGCTGCGTCGTTGCGCAACAAGACTGCTCCGGCTGTCGACGAGGAATCAACCGGGTAGTCGCGCGGCAGGCGGCTCCTGCCCAGTATCGTCCGCGCGTCCGGTTCGGCCCCAGCGTAGCAGCTCGTCCCAGATTCTTTTCTCTCTGATCAGATAGATGACGCCGAAGATGACCGGCGGAGCAAACATAACCAGATGTGTCAGGATCGCGAACGATACGGCCGGCCCGCGCGGTGCGTAGTAGACGCTCACCAGCGACTCCACGAGCACAGCGTGGTAGATGCCGACGAAGCCGGGGGACGACGGGATCACCATCGATAACGCCGACATTGTCAACAGGAATAGCGCCGCCGTCGGCGTGCTCGGCAAGCCGAACGCGCGAAGCATCGCCCAGAGTGCGATCCCCTCAGCAAGCCACGTCACGACCGAATAGCCGATGGCTACTGAAGCCGCTCGAAAGCTACCGAGGACCCCAAATCCATCGATCGCCGAACGGGATAGTTGTGTGATTTGCGCCCAGACACGCCCGCTGGACGCATTCGTCCGGCGTGTCAGAAGAACGAGGAGTGCGTCGCGGCGTGTCCAGCTGAGACCGATAGACAGCCCGATGGCGGATATAGCGACGATGCCGACCGTCATTGCGATCCGGGCTTCATTCGGCACAGGAACGAAGGGAATCAGTACCGCCAGGATGATGATAATCGTCGAGACATCCAGCACGCGCTCGATGATGACGGTTGCTGCCACGCGAACCTTGCTGATCCCATCCATCTGACCGACCAGATAGACTCGCGCGACATCGCCCAACCGTAGTGGCAAAGCGGCGGTCACGGTGTAGCCAACCATCTGGATGCCGAACAGTTGGCCTGCGGGAGGCCGCAGCGGGTGGAATAGTGTTTGCCAGCGCGCGGTACGTAGGAGAAGCGAGACGACCGACATTGCTACTGCCGGGATGAGCATCCAGTAGTTCGCGTCGCGGAAAGCCTCGACGACCTCGTGCCGGTTTACGCGGCTTGCGATGATAGCCAACGCCACGATGCTGACGAGCATGCCGATCCAGAACCGTGGGTTTCGCATTGTCGACATCATTTGGAGGGTGATCTCCATGCGGAGCGGATCCGGACCATCACCACACGAGCATACTCGACTCCGGGTTGCCGATTTCCACCAGTCGTGCGGAGCGCCCTGGTCAACTGGGATAGAATCATGTCCCGGTGGCGTTTCGTCGGCCGGCCCCGCGTGCGTCGTCGCCCTCGTAGTTCAGGGGATAGAACGGCGGCCTTCTAAGCCGCATGTCGCAGGTTCGAGTCCTGCCGGGGGCACTGGTCTGGTTGCGCTTGTTCAGTCGCTATTCGGATTCCACCGTCTGCGATAAAGCGGGCTGACCCCGCAACATGTCGCGAGGGCCTGCTCAATTGCGCGGGCGTCAGTGATCGTGGCGGCGCGGAGTCTGAGTGGATCCTCTTCGCGACGGGTAACGATCAACTCGGCGCCTCCACGACTGACGCCGGTGATCTGGCTACAATCGACGTGCGTGAGGCGCTCTCCATCGGAGAGCATGACCACGGATTCGCTTACCGCCAGAGAAGATCCACCTTCGAGCGCGAATGATTGGTCGGACATGGGCGATATCCTTTACATACGAGGGCGGGGCGCAGTTCGCCCATTGTCGCGATGGATCGTCGGTGCGGGCCGCGTCGGCGCCAGGCTCAGGGAGTAGTATTCCGAAATGCGCAGACAGGATCTTCTGCGTCAAGCCCGAACGACCTACGACCGGGCTGCCAGTATCGTGAAGTCCAATCTGATCTACCGTGCCGCTAACGACTTTCTCGACCATGACGGCACGATCTATGCCGCCGCGATCACGTTCTACACCTTGCTTTCGATCGTGCCGTTCGTCATCTTTGCGGTGGCGGTCCTCGGCTTTCTGATCCGCGATCCCGTGCTCCAACAGACGGTTACGGACCGTATTCTCGGCATGTTGCCCGCAGACGCTAACCTGGACGAGCCCGTCGCGAAAGCGGTTGCCAGCGTCGCAAACACGGAGAGTAGCCTCGTTGCGTTGACCGCGATCGTTGCGGCAGGTTGGACCGCGAGTGGCATGTTTGGCGCGCTCCGGCGGGCGCTGAATCGCGCATTCGTCGCTCCAGCCCGACGGTCGCTTGTCACCAGCCGGCTTGTTGATCTCGGCTCGATGATCGTCCTGGTGCTGCTCTTGCTGACCTCGACCCTCGTGACGATCACGCTCAGCTTCATCCGCGCGAGGTCGATCGTGCGCTTCGATTTCGTCTGGTCCAGCTCGGCCTGGTCACTGGCATTCTTCCTTCTGCCGGCGTTGCTCTCATTCGCCGTCTTCCTTCTGGCCTACCGATGGGTGCCGAGCCATTCGCTGAACATACGCCACTTGTGGCCAGGAGCGCTGCTGGCTGCCGTCGGGTTTGAAGTATTGAAGATCGGATTCAGCTGGTACGTCGCCAAGTTCGCAAACTACGATGCCGTCTATGGGGCGCTTGGCGGGTTGATCTCTTTCATGGCATTCATCTATATGGCGGCCGCGCTCGTTATCTTCGCGGCCGAGCTCAGCCGGGAGATGGCCGGCATCCATGAGCACGATGAGGAGCCTGGCCCGTGAGCCTTTTCTGGCTCGCCGCGCTGTTGACGGTCGGCGTAGTGGGCGCCTGACCATCTGAGATGGATGCAGCTGGCCCGATCGCCGTTGCTCGGAGGTTAGTTCTGATGAAGGTGTCGTTACGATATTTCGCGATTGTCCGCGAGCGAATTGGTGAGTCCGAGCAATCGGCCGATCTGCCTGAGGGGAGCACGGTCGCCGATGTGCTGGCCTACGTCGAGCGTCAGTACCCCGAGATTGCGCCGCTCTTCCGCGCATCAATGGTCATGCGAAATCAGGAGTATGTCGGGCGGGGCGACGTGCTGGCCGATGGCGACGAGATCGCCTTCATCCCTCCCGTCTCCGGTGGTAGCCATGACCATGTCCGCGTCACGAGTGAGCAGCTCGACGCGGGGAGACTTGAGTCTCGGGTCAGCGACGCTGGCGCGGGTGCGATTGTGACGTTTGCCGGGGTTGTCCGCGACAACGCGCGCGGCCGGCCTGTCCTCTGGCTGGATTACGAGGCGTATGCCGAGGCTGCCGAGAAGATGCTGGGTGTGATCTGCGGCGAGATGCGCGAGCGCTGGCCGTTGCTGGCGATCGCGGTCGAGCATCGCACCGGCCGGCTGGCTATCGGCGAAACCAGTGTCGTCATCGCCGTCTCATCTGCCCACCGGGGCGCGGGATTCGAAGCCTGCGCCTACTGTATCGAGCGGATCAAGGAGATCGTCCCGATCTGGAAGAAGGAAGCCTACGCCGACGGCGAGGTGTGGATCGGGAGTGAGGCGGCCTATCAGGCCGAGGTTCGGCAGAGCCTCACCGCTCCTGAATAACGGCGTGAAGGACTCTTCTCGCTGTCCCGCAGGCTTGCGTGCCATCGCGATCCCGTCTAGAGTGCGGCGGATCGTGGGGCAGGGCGCCTGCCCGTGCCGGGGATGCCGGGAGGGGAACCAGAGATGCCGACGCTTGATGACCTGCTGAAGATGGTGGACGACGCTCGTGACGAGGTAGTCGAGCTGACACGACAGCTCGTCCAGGTTGCGAGTGTCAACACCGGACGCAATGCCGAGCCACCCTGGCCGCCAACTGGCAAGCCTGCCGAAGGCGAGGAGTATCCAGAGGCGATTGTGCCGTTCGATGGCAGCGGGACAACTCGCACAGGGAACGAGCTGCCGGCCGCCGAGCTGCTGCGTGACAAGCTCGCAGGCGATGGAATTGACTCGACGATCTACACACCCGGGGAGAACCGCGGCAATATTGTCGCCCGCATCGGCGAGCCGGGCGGGCGTCCGCGCCTGCTGATGATGTCCCACATCGATGTCGTTCCGGTCGAGGACGTCTCGCAGTGGACCCATCCGCCCTTCGGCGGCGAGATCGACGAGGGCCGGCTCTGGGGCCGCGGCGCGGCTGACATGAAATCCACCGTCGCCGCCGAGACAATGGCGATGATCATCCTCAAGCGGGCCGGCGTGCGGTTCAATGGCGAGCTTGTGCTGGGGGTTTGCTCCGACGAGGAATCCGGTGGCGCCTACGGGTTCGGCTGGATGGCCCAGCACTATCCTGAGCTGATGGAGGCTGATTTCGCCGTCAACGAGGGTGGCGGTGCGCCGATTCGCTCCGGGAGTCGATTGATCTACCCGATCAACGTTGGCGAAAAAGGCCGGATGGAGATCCACATCCATGTCACCGGCCGCGGTTTCCACGCCTCGCAGCCATGGAAAGCGGACAACGCAATCTACAAGGCCGAGGAAGTCACCCGTCGTATCCGGGGCTACGAGCCAGAGGTGTCGGTCGACAACGCTGCCTTCAGCAACCTGGAGACACTGGCCGGCATCAGAGAGCCGGTGACGACGGCGAACCTGGAGCAGGTCCTCGCTCAGATCGACGAGTCGAACCCGAGCCTCGCCTCCTACTTGCGCGCGGCCAGCCGGATGACGCTCGTCGCGACGATGATCAACGCAGGGGTGAAGTCGAACTCGGTCGCTGAGAACTGCCTGATTACCTGCGACGTCCGGTCGCTGCCGCATCAGAGCGCAGCCTACGTCAAGCAGCAGATCGAATCGCTGCTGGCAGGCCTGGACGGTGTTCGCGTCGAGGTCATCGAGACGGCTATTTCCAACGCTTCCACTTACGATTCCCAACTGGCCGATCACGTGATGGCGGCTACTCGGCATGCGATTGGCCGCGACGATGTCGAGTTCGTGCCCGGACTGACCGTCGGCTTTACCGACTCGCGCTTTGTCCGTCCCCTGGGCAACGTCGCATACGGGTTCATGCCGGGCCACCCGGATTCAGACCCGAGCAAGTCGGGCGCGCACAACATCAACGAGTCAATTGATCTCAACACGATCGTCACGATCACCCGCTACCTCGTCGCTCTGGCGTGGGACACCGTCGTCGCGCACGATTGAGCGGATTACCGCGCGGGGAGGGTCAATCCCCTCTCCGCGCTGCAACCGGACCCGGTCGTTGGCTGTCGTGGCGAGGCCAGATGAGAGATGCACCCAGCTGTTCCGTGGTCCGCGGAACAGCGTTTGCCTGTTTGCTATTGGCAATCGCGCTCTTCGATCGCGGCGGCCGGGCCCGGCACGTTTGCGCTGGACCAGCGGATATCCGCCGCTGTTCAGCGTCACCCGTTTGCCGGCTCGCGTTGGATCGAGCTATTCGGACATGTTGTCGGGTCATCGGCGGTCCTGATCCCGGTCGCGTTGGTCGTTGCGATCTGGCTCTTCGTCCGGGGCCGGCCGGACGTTGCCTGGCTATTCGCGGGCGTTGTCCTGCTGCGGCCGCTGAATCTGTTGCTCAAGCTCATCATCGGCAGCCCTCGACCGACCCCGGATCAGGTTGATGTCCTGCGGCAGAGCAGCGGCAACGGGTTTCCGAGCGGGCATGTTACCGGCGTCGTGTTGCTGGCCGGCGTTGTATGGTGTGTTGCTCCGGCGCTTTTCAAACCCCGCTGGATCCGGCTCGCCGTTCGCGCGCTCGCTGTAGCGGCGATCGTCGCGACGAGCTACAGCCGGGTCGCTTCCGGAGCGCACTGGCCGTCGGATGTGGTTGGGGGGTTGCTCTGGGGGCTGACAGAGCTCTTCGCCCTCTTCGCGTTCGTCAGTTGGCGGTATCGTCCGGAATCGTCGGGCTGAGACGAACTGAGCCGGCGGTATTGCGCTGGTTCCAGAACCACGTCGCAACCTGCGCCGCTGATACGGTCAGTGGCGGCAGGAACATCAGAGCAACGACGATCAGCTCGACACGGGTGAAGGTGTATTCTCTCCAGCCCCAGATCCAGATGAGGATTGGATACGCGGCCATCGCGCCGGCCGACCATGCGACGGAGCGTGCGACGGCCCAGTTGCTGGCGGCCATAGCGGCCAGCGCCACGAGCCAGATCAGATACCAGCCTCGGAAGTTGGTTGTCGCCAGCAGCAGGAATACGAAGATCACCTCGAATGCCGCGAGAGGCAGCCGTGCTGGTAGCGCGATGATGCGTCGAAGCCAGACGAGCATTGTCGCCCCAACAGCCGCGAGCCCGATTGCCTGGACAGCGCGAAGCACCGTCTGCTCTGCAACGCGGCTCTGGAGCCAGTGGATTGCCACCGATGCGGGCGAGGTCGCGAAAAACGCGCCCTGCGACTGCACGCTCTCACGGATCGCCGCCAGGTCGTAGAACGGCGCCAGCGCCACCACGACGATCCCCACGCTTACGATCGTCGATCCAGCCAGCACGCGGCGCAATGTGCCATTTTTCCTGGCCTCAGTTACGACCGCCACGAGCGCCAGCGGGAGCAGAATAACCGCGACGTACTTCAGCAAGACCGCGGCAACGAGCGCGGGGATGACCCAGAGATGTCGTCTTCGCAGCCAGGCCGCCATGGCCGCGACAAGTAGCAGCGCAACGACCGCATCGTTGTGTCCATTTCCGATAGCCTCCCAGAGGACCAGCGGGTTCCAGAGATAGACGAGCGCGGCGCTTGCCGGCCGAGCGTCCTGCCTCGCGGCGAACGCTTTCGCAATCAGCCAACCCGTCGCGAGATAGCAGTTGAACGCCAACAGCTTGAACCCGAGGAGGGCACGAAGGAGGTTGTCACCCGCCAGCCAGGTGATCGGCGCGGCGATCAGCGTCCAGAGCGGTCCATACGGCGACGTGTGCCCCGACCACTCCGCGCTTACCAGCCTCATCCACGGGTCGGACGAGAACGTGTCGGGTGTGACGGCAATCGGGTCGACATGGTAGGTCGTGAACAATCTCGACCGGGCGGCATACATCGCCATGTCGGTGGCATTGACCGGGTACATTGTGACCAGAAGCAGGCCGGCCACCGCTGCCGTCACCAGGGCAACCGCGAACGCCCCGCGCTGGTCGCAACGCCGGGCGACGAGGATGCCGGCCGTGTAGCAGACAAACCAGACGAGCAGAATCATGACAAAGCGCCAGAACGATGCATGGGTGTAGCCGGAGAGCTTCCCGAGATCGGTGAGCTCGTTGGCGTGAGGCGCAAGCGGATACCGCCTGGCCAGGTACATTGCCGGGACGATCATCCCGACGCCCAGACCGCCGAGCGCGACCAGAGCAGCCGCGGATGACGCGGGAACGCCAGTGTGGCGGTCGGCAGTGGCGTCGATCCGCGACCGGCGCATGGGCATCCTTCCGGCGGTTACGAGTGCTGCGGCGCTGTCTTCAGCGTCGCTATCCTACCAGCGCCGGGTCCCGACATATTCCGCTGGAACAGCCTGTACGCGGACAACGTAAGATGACGGCGGCAGGGTGGCCCAGCCAACCCCACGAAAGGTCGCGCGATGAGCGTCAGTATGCTCCGCTATCACCACCGATACCGCGAGATTGCCGGGGTTGTGTCACATCACGGGCTCTGGTGGCTCATCCAGCAATTCGGGTTAGATCGCGTGCCCGTCCTCGGCCGGATTGGCTTTCGGCGCGGGCGTGAGAACGGGGTGTCACAGGCACAACACCTGCGACTCGCGCTCGAGGAGCTGGGGCCCACGTTCATCAAGCTCGGCCAGATCCTGTCGATGCGCGACGATCTTCTGCCGCCGGAATACATCGAAGAGCTGATTCTGTTGCGCGAGAACGCTCCTCCGGTCGATGCAGATGCCATTGTCGCTGTCATCACGGAGGAGCTGGAGCTGGAGATCGAGCAACTTTACGAGACGTTTGACCGTGTCCCATTGGCGTCAGCGTCGATCGGCCAGGTTCACGCTGCGACGCTCTCCGGCGGCCGGCAGGTTGTCGTCAAGGTTCAGAAGCCCGGCGTGCCGGAACAGATCAACGAGGACCTGCAGGTTTTTCAACAGCTCGCGGCGTTTGCGCAACGCCACTCCCCTCTGGCCGAGCAGTACGACCTGGTCGATCTGGCCGAGGAGTTCAGCTGGACATTGCGCAACGAGCTCGACTATCTCCGCGAGGGTCGCAACGCCGATACGTTCCGCGCGGATTTCGCCAACAGTCGCGACGTCATCATTCCCGAGGTGCTCTGGGATCTCACGACAACGCGCGTGTTGACGATGGAGCGGATCGACGGCCTGCGGATCAACGACCTTGCTGCGCTGGACGCGGCCGGCATCGATCGTAAGGAGCTGGCGGGTCGTGCGTCCCGGATCATCCTCGACGAGGTGTTTGTATACCGCTTTTTCCATGCTGATCCGCATCCCGGCAACTTCGCGGTCCAGCCGGACGGGCGTATTGCCGCCTATGACTTCGGCATGGTCGGCCGCCTCAGCGCTCGAGTCTCGCGGCAGTTGATGTCGCTGCTGTGGGCGGCGACGCGAGAAGATCCAGAGCGCATCATCGACGCGGCAATCGGTCTCGACATCATCCATGGGCGATTCGACCGGCCCGCGCTGACTCGTGACATCGAGCGACTGATCGGCCGATACGCGCGTATGTCGGTCGGTGAGATCGACATCGAAGTTGTCTTCCGTGACATCACCGGGCTGATTCGCGAGCATCGGTTGCGACTTCCCGGCGATCTGGCGCTACTGATGAAGACGCTCGGGATGCATGAGGCGACCGCCAAGCGGCTCGATCCCGACTTCACTCCCGTCAAGGTCGCTGCGCCATACGCCCGGCGGGCGGTCTTCGGACGGTATCAGCCGGCCGAGCTCGGGACTCGGCTGTTGTCGGGCGCCGAAGATGCATTCGAGCTCCTGCTGGAGGCGCCACGACGGCTCGACCGATTGATCAATATTCTGGAGAGTGGGAACTTCGAGACAGCGATCCGCGTCATCGACGCGGAGAAGTACACACGCGACTTGCAGGCGCTCGTCAACCGGCTGGTCGTTGCCTGGCTTATCGGAACCAGCCTGATCAGCCTGAGCGTGCTGCTGGCGATCTATCGGCCAAGCAGTGTCGAGGCTTGGCTTGGCCCGCTGTTCTGGATCGGCGCTGCGGTGACAGTCGCGGCCGGCGGCATCCTCTTTCTGATATTGATGCGCCGCCGGCGCTGACCGGCTTAGACGTAGCGGTCAAACCAGTCGAGGATCGCATTGAGCCGTTCGATCCGATGCTTCGGCTGACCGGTGCGCGACATGCCGTGGCTCTCGTCGGGGTAGAGCATCATCTCAACGGTCTTGCCGCGTCGCTTGAGCGCGATGAAGAGCTGCTGAGCCTGCCCGATCGGGCAGCGCATGTCTTGCTCCTGATGCTCGATCAACAGCGGCGTCTCGATCCGATCGACGTATGTGATCGGGGATAGCTCCCAATAGATATCGGGATCATCCCATGGGTCGCCGCCAATTGTCTGCTCGGACGCCGCGAAGTAAATGTCGTCGGTGCCGAAGGTGGAGTACATATCCGACAGGCAGCGCTGAGTGACGGCTGCCTTGAACCTGTCTGTATGGCCGATGACCCAGTTGGTCATGAAGCCGCCGTAGGACCCGCCGAGAACGCCCAATCGCTCGGGATCCACGTATCCCTGCCCGATCGCCCAGTCGACGGCCGCCAGCAGATCCGGCAGGTCGTGCTTGCCCCACCCACGATACAACGCGCCGGCGAATTCATCGCCGTAGCCGGCCGAACCTCGTGGGTTCGTGTAGAGGACGACATAGCCGCGCGCCGCCAACACCTGGAATTCATGCATCAGCGACTCACCGTACATGCCGAACGGTCCGCCGTGGATTTCCAGCAGCAGCGGGTACTTCGTGGCAGGGTCGAAGCCCGGCGGCTTCAACACCCAGCCGTGGACCTGGACCCCGCCGGCGCTCGCGACGCGGAATGGCTCCGGATCCGGGAGCTCCACCTGCTCGCGCCACTCGTCGTTGAGGTTGGTGATTTGGCGCAAGCCTCCATCCGCGTCGCGAATCCAGATATCCCCGACCGTTGTCGCTGTCGTGATCGTGATCGCGAGATCACCGCCCGGCAGGGGCGATGCGCCGCTGACCCGGTGGCGTCCGTCAGTCAGGAGCGTTACCCCGCCGTCTGGCGCCGCGATTCGGGCGAGTTGGACGGTTCCTTCGTCGCTGCATGGCGTCAGCAGCGATCGACCACCCGCTTCCCAACGAGGCGGAGCCTCAGGGAAGGCAGCCATGTCGCCGATTGCCTGGTCAGCCAGCCCTCGATCGAGGCTCGCGCTCATGGACTCCGGCGCGCCGCCGCCCGCCGGGACGATGAACAACTCCGTCCGTGGCGCATCACTCCCCAGGTTGCGCGTCCCCAGACAGGCGATGGTGGCGCCATCCGGCGACCACGACGGACGCCGAAAGCTGCCCGTCCCATCGGTGACCTTGCGCACCGAGCGCCCGGCTGGCCGGATCGTATGAATGTCGCGAGTACTCGAGAGTTCCCAGCCGTCGTCCTGATTGCTGCTGAATGCGATCTCATGGCCGGTCGGCGACCACGCGGGGTGCTGGTGCTCGAATGCGCCGTCGGTGAGCTGCCGCGCCTTTCCGCCCGGAACATTAACCAGGAAGATCTGGCGGTAGTGGTCGTCGAGGAAGCCCTCGCCATCGAACCGGAAGCGAATCGTCGTAATGACCCTGACATCCGTATCCGGTCGCTCTGGGCCGATTCGCACCTTCGAAACGAGCGCGATCTGCGTGCCGGATGGCGACCAGGCGAATTCCTCGACCGGCCGGGCGAGCGTTGTCAGGCGTTCTGGCTCGCCGCCCGTCGTCGGGATCGTCCAGATCTGCCCCTTGCCCTTCTCGTCCGCGTTGCGGTCGGAGACGAAGGCGATGGTGGCGCTGTCCGGTGACCAGCGTGGCGATCCATCGCGATGCTGGCCCGATGTGAGTCGCCAGGACTCTTTCCCATCGACGGCCGCGAGCCAGATCGCCGAATAGTAGCGATTCTCCTTCTGGTCCGTCCGCGTTACGGTGAAGGCGATGAGCGTTCCATCCGGCGATGCCTGAGGCTCGCTCACTGTCTGAATCCGAAAAAGATCCTCTGGCGTTACCGATCGCGCCGCCACGTCACTTGCCATCGTATTGGTCTCCATCCCCGCTGTTATATCTCGCTCCGGCCGATCAATCCTTCGATCATCCAGGCGACGACCATGCCGGATAGGCCAAATAGCAACGTCATGAGCAGCGCAAGCAGGCCGAAGTTCGTTGCTCGGTCGATCAGCGTAACCCGAACCCCGGGGATCGCAAACCCCGGTGAGGCGATCGCCATGCCGAAAAGCGTCGATCCAAGCACTGCGGCCGCAATCAGCGCGAACGCGCTTCGCGCCAGATCACCGATCGCGAGAGTCAGCAGTGTGCCAACCAGGACAAGACCAGGGAGCAGCCAGATATCGCTGATGTGGACAGGCATCAGGTCGCGCAGGTCCGTCGTCGTGCTGGCGACGATCCCGGCGTTGGCCACGCTGGCCAGCAGCGTCGCGATGATGAGGCGAATGTACGATCTCATTCCGGCAAGTACCGCACGACAAACGGAACCCAGACCGGGTCGAGCTGTGGCTTCAGCTGAACCTGAACGCGGCCGGAGACTCTCCAGTCGATTGGTTGATTGGCGGTGCGGACATAATTCTTGTCATTGAGCGCGAGCTCGATCGGAACGGTCATCGACTCTCCACTTCGAAGAACGGTCTTCGGCCTGGCCTCGCCCCCGCCGATGTCGTGGACCCCAATCTGCACCCGTAATTCAATCGCGAGGACAGTCATCTGCTCCCCGCTCGGGTTGTTGATGACAAACTCTGTCTGGACCGGATCATCCGGGCTGGTGAAATGAAACTGACTCAGCGACAGCTCGAGCCGATCGTAGGCATCATATGCGGCAACGAAGTGGCTGGAAGCCACCAGGATATTCACCCCGGCGAGGATCGCCAGTATCGCGAGCAGGATGAGCGCGAGGTTGCGTCCGCCTAGCCTCATGCGTCCTCTGTCAATGGGCGTGGCGGGTCGACCAGAATCGCTTCCAGCCGGCTTCCGGCAGGATGCGGAGAGTCGCCGGGCGGCACCACGAGGAACGCATTCGACCCGATGAACGACATCAGCCGCGCCGACATCTGCGATCCCGTATTGCGAGCGACGAGCGTGCCATCTGGCGACACGCTCACGATCGCCCGCTGGTACTCGATTCGGTCGGATGGCGCGACATCCCGGTCGATGGTCACCGACACGGTCGCGTCGCGATCGGGCGGCGCGGATTGCAGCGCTCGGAGAGCTGGCCGGACGAACATATGAAAACCGACGAGGCATGAAACCGGGTTGCCGGGCAGGCCGAATAGAAGTACCTCGCGTGGCCCGCGAGACACGGTCGCGAAGGTGAGCGGCTTGCCGGGCTTCATGAATAGCCGCCGGAAATGCACCGTCGCCATCTCGTCGAGGATCAGCTTGACGAGGTCCTTGTCGCCCATCGAGACGCCGCCGCTGGTCAGCACAACGTCTGCGTCGGCGATGGCGTGCTCGATCGCGGCGCGCAGCACCGCTTCGTCGTCGGCAAGACGCGCGGTCTGGATCACGTCCGCGCCAGCCCGCCGCGCGGCAAGCGCCAGTGAGAATCGGTTTGAATCGCGGATCTGACCTGGCCCTGGCAGTTCGCCCGGATCAACCAGCTCGTTGCCGGTCGACAGGACAGCCACCCGCGGAGCGCGCCCGACACGAACGCCGGCGTGTCCGAGGGACGCGAGCAACCCCAGCTCGGCCGGCCCGATCCGGGCGCCAGCGGGAATGAGCATCTCGCCGGCACGCAGGTCGGCGCCGATTGGCCGGATGTTTTCACCGATCCGGACCGACGACTGCTGGATTTCCACCCGACCGTCGATGCTCGCGGTCCGTTCGACCGGCACCACTGCGTCGGCTCCATCCGGCACTGGCGCGCCGGTCATGATCTTCGCCGCGCTTCCTGGCGTGACTGTGACTGTCGCCGCGTCACCCGCGAAGCCAGATCCGAGGATGAGCCGTGACGACGCGGGATCGTCATGGATGACGGCGTAGCCGTCCATCGTCGCGGCCGGGAACGTCGGAAGGCTTATATCTGCGACGAGTGCCTCGGCCAGGATGCGGTCACCGGCCGCGACGAGTGTCACGATCTCCGGGGTGAGCGGGACAGCATGTGCCATCACAATCGCCCGCGCCTCGTCGGGGTGCAGCATTCGCTCGGTTGTCGATCCTGGCATGACGCCATCTTTCTGAAGCTCCGCGAGTCGACCCGCGGAATGATAGCCGTTCTTCGTCATTCGCGACGGATTGCCTGCACGAGTCAGCGGTTACCAGCGATTATTGTCACACCCATGACGATTGCCAGGGCGAGGAGAGCCCGTTGTTGCGGCATGCGCGTCATTCGGGCTCGAAACCCAGCCGCTCGGCCCCGGTGTAGATATTGAAGCCGTCGTCGCGGACGAAGCCGCAAAGGGTGATGTTGAATCGCTCTGCCAGCGAGACCGCCAGGCTGGATGGCGCGCCCACCGCTGCGACGATCGAGATCCGTGCCATCAGCGCCTTCTGGAGTAGCTCAAAGCTGGCCCGACCACTCAGCAGCATGATCTGCGTATCCAGCGGGGCTCTGCCCAGGATCACCTGCCGGCCAATCAGCTTGTCGAGTGCGTTGTGCCGGCCGACATCCTCTCGGAGGTCGATCAACGTGCCGTCTGTGTCAAACAGCCCGGCGGCGTGCAACCCTCCGGTGGTGCGGAAGACCGGTTGAGCGGCTCGGAGCCGGGCGGGCAGCTGGCGGATAATGGCCGGCGCAGCGAATGGACCAGATGCCACTGGCTGGCAGGCCTGCAGCTCCAGCGCCTCCAGCGAGGCTTTGCCGCAGACCCCGCAGCTGGAAGTCGTATAGAAGTTGCGCTCGACACGCGCGAGATCAATCGGTAGCTCTGGTCGGACGGTGACCGAGACAACGTTGAGATACTGTTCCTCACGCACGTCATCATCGAGGCAGTAGGAAATATCGAGAATATCCTCTCGCGCGCGAACGATCCCTTCGCCGAACAGGAAGCCGACCGCGAGCTCGAAGTCATCTCCGGGAGTCCGCATCGTGACTGCGATCGGCCGGCGGATCGATCCGCCGGCCGACTCCCGCACGAGCCGGATCTCCATTGGTTCCTCGACTGCGACGGCATCGTTGCCGGCGTCGTTGCCGCCATCGGAGACTCGGATTACGCGGATGGGCGCCTGCGCTGCCTGCTCAGTCGCCCGCGCCATCGGGCCTCGCCCCATCGCCCGGGGATGACTCCGCGCGGTTCTGGACGAATTCCCAGCCGAAGCGCCCCTTGATACACAGGTTTCCGAGTGTGATGTCATGGTCGGCCGGGGAGGTCACCTTGACGATGCGGTTGTCCTGTACGTGCAACGAGAGCGTGCAGCCGACGCCGCAGTACGGGCAGATCGTATCCGTGACGGTCTGCTCCTCCTCGTGCCAGGAGCCGTTCTGGCGCATCTCGTATTCGGTCGTGAACATCAATGCGCCGGTCGGGCAGACTTCGATGCAGTTGCCGCAGAAGACGCAGGCCGAATCACCCAACGGAAGGTCGAGCTCGGTGGAGATACGGGCCTCGAACCCCCGGCCGGCGGTTGCGATCGCGAACGTGTTCTGGTGATCGACGCCGCACGCCTCAACACAGCGATAGCACAGGATGCAGCGCGAGTAGTCGCGGATATAGAGCGCGTTGTCGATCTTGGCAGGCTGGTCGACCGTCGCGGCGTAGCCTTCAGGCGCATCCTCGTGGTGGCCGGCCTGTGCCGAGTCGCGGGGGCCAAGCGTCTCCGGCGGCGCAGCTGGTCCGAAACGTTCGGGCTCGGCTGAATACGTCTCAAAGTAGCCCTGGACCTCGTTGCTCGCGTAGCCCATATCAACCGACGAGCCGAGTAGCTCCATGACCAGCTTGCGGCTATGGCGGACGCGCTCGCTGTCGGTGTGGACGACCATGCCCGGCTCGACCGGCCGGGAACAGGCCGGGACGAGAACCCGTGAGCCCTCGACCTCGACAACGCAGACGCGGCAGACGTTTACCGGCGTCAGCGTTTCTCCGTAGCACAGCGTTGGCGTGTCGATCGCGACCCGCTTTGCTGCGTCAAGGATGGTCGTCCCCTCTGGGACAGTCACCTCGTGACCATCGATCTGCAGCGTAACCGTGCGACGCAGTAGTTGGGCGCGTGTGATCAGTGTTGTCATGGGGTTCGTCCGTTCTGGAAGACCGGGAGCTTCTCAATCGCCGACTGGACCGCGTTTGCCGCAGCCTGGCCCAGCCCGCAAATCGACGCGTCGCGCATCACGGTCGCGAGGTCCGTAAGGCGCTGGTGCTCGTCTGCCGCGGATCCGATTGTTGCTCTAGCGGCCAGGCGTTGGAGCGCCTCTTGCTGGCGCACGGTGCCGACTCGACACGGCACGCATTGCCCACAGGACTCGTCTCTGAAGAATGCCGCGATGCGCATCACCGTGTCCGCGAGGTCAACTGTGTCATCGAAGAGCATGACGACGCCTGAGCCGAGTGACGCGCCGATCTCGCGAGTCCCCTCGAAGGACAGCGGGACATCGATCTCGTCCGGTGTCAGGAAGGTTCCAGCTGCGCCGCCGAACAGGATGGCGGTCAGTGTCCCACCGTCCTTGACTCCGCCGGCCGCCTCGATCACCTGTCGTAGGGTGACGCCAAAGGGGAACTCATAGACACCCGGTCGTTCTACCCTTCCAGCGAGACAGAACAACCGTGTGCCCGTTGATCCAGCCGTGCCGATCGCGGCGTAGGCCGGCCCGCCGAAGCGGACGATATCGGGGATATTGACGAACGTCTCGACGTTGTTGACCAGCGTTGGCTTTCGGAACAGGCCGGCCTGGGTTGGGAACGGTGGCTTGTTGCGTGGCTCGGCGCGTAGACCTTCGATCGAGTTGAAGAGCGCCGTTTCTTCGCCCGCGATATAAGCGCCGGATCCACGACGAATCGTGATGTCGAACGAGAAGCCTGAACCCATGATGTCGTCGCCGAGCAGCCCGCGATGACGGGCGCTGTCAATCGCGTCCTGCAGCCGTCGCGCAGCAAGCGGGTATTCGCTGCGGATGTAGATGAATCCATGGTCGCAGTTGGTGGCGTAGCCGCCGATCGTCATTGCCTCGATAACGGCGAACGGATCTTCCTCCATCAGGATGCGATCCTTGAACGTGCCGGGCTCAGACTCGTCGGCATTGCAAATCAGATAGTGCGGGCGACCAGGCGCGCGGGCGACGTCGTTCCACTTCCGGCCGGTCGGGAAGGCAGCGCCCCCGCGGCCCATCAGCCGCGATTCGGTCACCTCCCGAATGACCCCTTCCTGGCCGATCGCGAAGGCCACCCGCAGACCCTCATACCCGCCACTGGCGCGGTAGGCGTCGATACTCGTCGGATCCACTCGTCCGACTCGGCGCAGAAGTCGCAGTCCGTGTTCCTCAGGGTCGGCTGCTTGCGGCGCCGATGTCGCGCCGCCACTTCGGGGGACGATCTGTCCGGGCCCGTCCAGAATTCCGGCTAGCGTTGTCGGGATGTCGGCCGGCGCGATGACCACTTCGACTGGCGCCTCGCCTGCCTGCTGAAAGAGCACGGCCGGCGCCCGTTCGCATTGCCCGAGGCATGGACTTGTGTGCCAGGTGACAGCGCCGTTGAAGGCCGGCGCCCCGGCTGGCCCCAACCGCTGCTCAAGCGCAGCGCAGATTTCGAGCCCGCCTCGCATCCGGCAGGCGATATCGTCGCAGACGTGGGCCACGACCGGTGGTCGCGGCTCAATCGCCAGCAGCGCGTAGAAGCTGGCAACACCCCAGGCTTCGGCCGGCGCGACGCCCAGCCGCTGGCAGGCGTAGTTCAACCCGCCCGGGCTGATGTAGCCGACGCGGAGCTGGAGCGCCTGTAAGGCCGGCAACAGCAGGTGGCGCTGATCGCGCAACTCGTGGCCGCCGTGCCCGACGTGGCCCTCATAGGGCGAGCGCTCGTCTGCCCCGCCCCAGTGTGTCTCCGGTGATCCGAGCAGCTCGTCGATGATGCCGCGCTCGGCGTCGTCCGCGATTGCCCCCGGTATCAGATGGAGGTCCACTTAATCCTCCCCCACTGCTGCCGCGACCTCGACCGTCTTCGACGCGGCTTCGAGGCCGAGCTTCTCGATTCGGATCGCAGCCGCTTTAAATTCGGCGGTGCCGGATGCCGGGTCCACGGCATCGATCGTCAGAATGTTGGTTGCCGATTGATTCGAGAAATGGAACGACATGAACGCCAGACCCGGCCGCAGAGTCGGATCGAGATGGGCCGGCACTTCAATCGACCCCCGGCGTGATGTCACGAGGACGTTCTCGCTTTCGACAATCCCGATCCGGTCGGCATCGACCGGATGAATATCGATCGTCTCACCCTTGCGAAGTGGCGACGTATATCCGCCCGTCTGGACGCCGGTATTGAACCCATCGAGCCGCCGGCCAGTTGTCAGGCGGACCGGATACTCATCCGTCAGCTCGTCGACAGGCGGTGTGTGATCGACTGCATGGAACGCCGCGCGCGGCCCTTCGACAGGGTCGTGCCAGAGGCGCTCGTGAAGATATCTGCTCCCGGGATGATCCTCGGTCGGGCAAGGCCACTGCAGCCCGTCAAGCTCCTCAAGACGAGCGTAGCTCATCCCGCGGTGCCATTCCGATAGCTCACGCAGCTCGTTCCAGACGTCTTCCGACGATCCATAGTGCCAGTCATACCCGAGTCGACGGGCCAGATCCATGATGATGGCGCCATCCTCACGGGCGCCCTCGGGCGGCTCGAGCGCTTTGCGGACGCGCTGGACGCGTCGTTCGGAGCTCGTGACAGTCCCCTCCGACTCGCACCATGACGCGCTGGCCGGCAGGACGACGCTCGCCAGCTCAGCGGTTTTCGTCAGAAACATGTCCTGGACGACGACATGGTCGAGCCCTTTGAGCAGCCGGATCGTTCGGTGCTGATCGGCCTCGGACTGGGCGGGATTCTCGCCAACGATGTAGAGCGTTGTCAGCGCGCCACGTTCCATTGCGTCGAACATCTCCGAAAGGTGCCAGCCGCGCTTCGCCGGGATCGGATGGCCGTATGTGCGCTCGAACGGCTCGCGCTCGGCGAGAATCTCAACGTCGTAACCGCCCGGCAGCTTGTTGGGAATCGCGCCCATATCGCCGCCACCCTGGACATTGTTCTGTCCGCGGAGTGGCACCAGCCCCGATCCATAGCGGCCCACGTGGCCGGTCAGCAACGCGAGGTTGACCAGCGCGAAGACGTTATCGACAGCGTTGTGGTGCTCGGTGATGCCGAGCGTCCAGCAGAGCTGGGCTCGGTCAGCGCGCGCATAGGCGTGGGCAAGGTCGCGGATTGCAGCGGCCGGCACCCCGGTGATGCGCTCGGCATAGTCCAACGTGTATGGCTCTACCCCGGCGCGATACTCCTCGAAGCCGGTCGTCGCGCGCTGGATGAATGCCGGGTTGTGCAGACCGGCGGCGATGATCTCGCGTCCGACTGCATTCGCGAGAGCGACATCCGAGCCGACATCCAGACCAAGCCAGGTATCGGCCCATTGCGCGGAGGTCGTCCTGCGTGGGTCGACGACGTACAGTCGTGCGCCATTGCGGACGCCCTTCAGCAGGTGGTGGAAGTAGATCGGGTGCGTCTCCCGCGCGTTCGATCCCCAGAGGATAACGAGGTCGGTGTTCTCAACCTCCTGATACGAGCTAGTCCCGCCACCGGCGCCAAATACTGCCGTCAGACCGACGACACTTGGCGCGTGTCAAGTGCGGTTACAGGAGTCGACGTTGTTGGTGCCGATCGCCTGGCGAGCGAACTTCTGCGCGAGATAGTTGACCTCGTTGGTCGCCTTCGAGCAGGAGAACATCCCGAACGCATCCGGACCACGCTGCTCGATGGCTGCACGGAACCCGGCTGCGGCACGGTCGAGCGCCTCATCCCAGCTAGCGGGCCGTAACGCTCCCGCCTCGCGGACGAGGGGTTGCGTCAGGCGCGTGTACCGCATCTGCTTCGCCATATCCTTCTCCTTCCCGCTACGCACGACACCTCGTTGACCTGTTTGAATGGTCGCGATGCCATGGGCTTCGGGGGACGCACATGTAAACCCAGAGACGGTGACTCGCGCGGACGCGAGCCCTTCGGTTCAGGATAGCGCCGCGTGCCAGAAACGGCAACGCACCCTCCTGGCCGGCGAGGCGATGTTCTGGCTTGCGGTCGTCTGTTTGGCGTGGGAACACTCCATCAGACACGGTCGCGAGACGCCGCGATCAGCTTGCGGAATCTGGCACAATTAGATCGCGCAACGACTGTATCCAGACGACCAGTCGGGACTTTGCCGAACGGCGCCGGGACGACTCGAATCGACGGCGGTGACTATGGCTATTCCAGCTTCACAGGACCTGCAGCAGGACGTTCAGCCCAACCTTGACTCGTTGCTGGAGATCATCCGGCGAGACAACACCGGGATGGACACCTCGCTCGTTGAGCGCGCCTACCATTTCGCCGAGTCGGCCCACAACGGAGTTGCTCGCAAGTCTGGCGAGCCGTACATCGTCCATCCGCTGGCCGTCGCGATGATCCTTGCCGAGATGCAGCTCGACCCGGAGACACTGGCGGCGGCGCTCATGCACGATGTCGTTGAGGACACCGACTATCAGATCGGCGATATCGAGCGGGAATTCGGGCCGCGGGTCGCAGCGCTGGTCGAAGGAGTCACCAAGCTAAGCCAGATACCATGGTCCGGCGAGAGCGATGATGACCGAGCCACTCGTGAGTCCGCGCGCCAGGCAGAGAGCCTTCGCAAGATGTTCCTGGCGATGGCCGACGATGTCCGTGTCGTGCTGATCAAGCTGGCCGACCGCCTGCATAACATGCGCACGCTCGATCATCTCAAGCCTGCCTCACAGCAGCGAATCGCCCAGCAGACGATGGAGATCTACGCCCCGCTGGCCAACCGACTCGGTATCTGGCAGATCAAATCGGAGCTGGAAGATCTCTCGTTTCGCTATCTCGACCCGCAGGCGTACTTCGGTGTTGTCCGCGCCCTCGAGCGACGTGGGACGGACGGCGAGGCATATATCGAGCGGGTGCGAACCGAATTGACCAAGGCGCTGGACGCGTCCGGCATCGGGGCCGAGATCACTGGTCGCGAGAAGCATGTCTATTCGATCTATCGGAAGATGAAGCGCAAGGACGCGCGCTTCGATGAGATCTACGACGTGCTGGCCCTTCGCATCATTGTCTCCGAGAAGCAGGACTGCTACGGCGCGCTTGGCGTGATTCATTTGTTGTGGCGGCCGATCCCGGGTGAGTTTGACGATTACATCGCTACTCCGAAAGAGAGCATGTACCAGTCGATCCACACAGCGGTTCTCGGCCCCGAGGGACATTCGATCGAGATTCAGATCCGCACGGCCGAGATGCACCGCATCGCCGAGTACGGAATCGCCGCGCACTGGCGCTACAAAGAGGGCCGTAAGGTCGACGCCAATCTCGAGGCGAAGATCAGCTGGTTGCGTCAACTGATGGACTGGCGCGACGAGGTCGTCGACGCGCAGGAGTTCGTCGAGTCGCTGAAGTCCGATGTCTTCCGCGAGATGATCTACGTATTCACACCTCGCGGCGATATTGTCGAATTGCCGGCCGGCGCCACGCCGATCGACTTTGCCTATCGCATTCACACCGAGGTTGGCCATCAGTGCGTTGGCTCAAAGGTCAACGAGCAGCTCGTGCCGCTCGATTACAAGCTGCAAAATGGCCAGGTCATCCGGGTCATGACAAGCAAGACAAAAGTCGGCCCGAGCCGGGACTGGCTGATGCCCTCCAACGGTTACGTGAAGACGGCCGGCGCGCGAGAGAAGATCCGCCAGTGGTTCCGGCGCCAGGAGCGCGACGAGAACATCGTCCAGGGCCGTGACATTCTCGAGCGAGAGCTGCGGCGGCTCGGCATCGAAGCGAAGCTCGACGACATCGCCCGGCAATTTCACTCCTACCAGCGACTGGATGACTTCCTCGCGGCGGTCGGCTACGGAGGCATCACCCCGCAGCAGATAGCCACCCGCCTGGTTGAATCCCGCGAGCCCGAGGTGCTCACCCCGCCGCCCAGCCACATCCCGACGCAGCAACCATTGAATCTGCAGGTCATGGGGGTTGGCGATCTTTATACGCGGCTCGCAAACTGCTGCAAACCGGTCTATGGCGATGAGATCGTCGGCTATGTCACCCGTGGTCGTGGCATCACCGTGCATCGCGCCGATTGCAGCAACATGAGGAACGTGGACGAGGACGGCCGAAAGGTCCCGGTCTCCTGGGGCGAACAGGCCGCGCGGTCCTACCCGGTCGCAATCCGGATAGAAGCCTGGGATCGTGTCGCGCTCTTGCGCGATATCACCAGCCTCGTCGCCGATGAGCGCGTCAATCTGCTGAGCGTCCTCACCAAAGTCCATGAGGATCGAACCGTCACGGTGCTCATGACGATCGATGTGGCCGGCGTGAAGCAGTTGAGCCATATCCTTCAGCGCGTCGAGGGCATTCGCGGTGTCTTTGATGTTCGTCGCGAGCTCACCGATTCAGCCGGCAGCGCCCCCCGCTAGCGTGACGATCGCGCTCCCAGCCTGGCCACCGGCAACCTTGACACTGGTCGTATCAACTGCTATCCTTTTCAGTCGTTAGCACTCGCCCACGGAGAGTGCTAAGTCTGTGAGAGAAGCATGTCGTCCGAGCACGAGCTGACGCTCCGCCAACGCGAGATTCTGCGATTGATCGTCAAGGAATACGTCCAGGGCAGCCGCGCAGTCGGGTCGCATACCCTGATCGAGCGCTACCCGCTGCGTATCTCGTCGGCGACAGTCCGCAACGAGATGGTCTCGCTGGAGCGCATGGGCTATATCCACCAGCTGCACACCTCGGCCGGCCGAGTGCCGACCGATCGTGGCTACCGCTTCTACGTCAAGAACTATGCTGTTGAGTCGGCGCTGCCGCCGAACGACCAGATCATGATCCGCCACCAGTTCCGGCAGGTCGAGACGCAACTGGAGAGTTGGCTACAGCTCGCGGCGAGCGTCCTTTCCGGCTTTGCCCAGAACGTGTCGCTGGTCACCTCGCCGAAGCCGAGCATGTCGCGCCTGCGTCACTTCGAGCTGCTGTCGCTCAACGACAGGTCAGTGCTGCTGATCCTTGTCACCCAGGAGAGTACCGTCCGCCAGGGAGTGCTACATCTCAACGACGAAGTCGGCCAGCAAAACCTCTCCGCGTGCGCCGATCGTCTGAACCTGCTGCTGATGAACCTGACTGCCGAGGAGGCACGCAGCAGGAGTGGTGGTCTCTCCGGGCTGGACCGCGTGGTTTGTGAGCATGTGGTCTCGACCCTGGCTTCGACCCAGGCCAGCGCTACTGAGCTGCATTACCACGGCGTGGAACACGCGTTGCAACAGCCTGAATTCTCCGGGTCAGACGCGGCCCAGGGGTTGTTCGATCTGCTGCGTGGCGGCGCGCTGCTTTCGGAGCTGCTGCCGCAGGTGACCTACGGCGACGATATTCAGGTCTTCATCGGCGAGGAAAACCGCTCGGAAGAACTCTGGCCATTCGGCGTTGTGGTCGCTACCTATGGCGTCGACCAGGAGGTCACCGGCCTGCTCGGTATTCTCGGGCCACGCCGGATGCCATATGAACGGTCGATTTCATCGGTGCGCTACATGGCACAGCTGATGAGCGACCTGATGCGCGATCTCTATACGGCACAAGATGCGTAACTATCGGACTTGGAGGAACAGTGTGGTAGAGGACGTCCAACCTTCACCCGGAGTGTCCGGGGAGCCCGGCCCGGCGCCGGATGACTTGTCGGAGCTGGACCAGCTCCGGATCGACGCCGCGCAACTGCTTGATACCCTTCAGCGCTCGCGCGCTGAGTTCGCGAATTACCGACGGCGGATCGAGCAGGAGCGCGAGCTCTCTCGTCAGCGCGCGGCCGAGGATATCGTCCGCAAGCTGCTACCGATCGCCGACGACTTCGAGCGGGCGCTGAAGTCGGTGCCGGAGGTGATTGCAGCAGATCCCTGGTTCGAGGGCATCCAGCTCGTCGAGCGAAAGCTCTGGAATCTGCTGGGCGGTGAGGGCGTCGAGCCGATGGAGAGCATTGGTCACCCGTTCGACCCCGCCCGGCACGACGCAATCATGGTCGATGAAGGCGCCGAACAGGCGGACACCGTCGTCGAGGAATTTCAGCGCGGCTATCTGGTTCGAGACTCGGTGCTTCGGCCGGCCATGGTGAAGGTCGGCGCGAACCCGAACAACACGGGCAACAGCCCAGAGGCATAGCAGAGCCGGGACGGCAGCGGGCCGCACCGGAGTCATTCTGAGGAGGACAAGTCATATGGCACGAACTATCGGGATTGACCTGGGAACGACGAACTCCGTCGTCGCGGTGATCGAGGGCGGCGAGCCGACAGTCATCACAAACGCCGAGGGCGAGCGCCTGACGCCGTCCGTTGTTGCGATGTCGTTGAACGGCGAACGGCTGGTCGGCCGATTTGCCAAGCGCCAGGCGGTCACCAACCCGAAGAACACGATCTTCTCGGTCAAGCGCTTCATCGGTCGGCGCTTCGACGAACCGGAAGTCCAGCGCGATCTGAAGCTCGTCCCGTATGACGTGCGCCAGGGCGGCAGTAACAGCCTTGAGATCAAGATGGGCGACCGCTGGTATCGGCCGGCCGAGATCTCCGCGATGGTTCTGCAGAAGCTGAAGGCGGACGCTGAGGCCTATCTCGGCGAGAAGGTCGACAAAGCGGTCATCACTGTCCCGGCCTATTTCGACGACAGCCAGCGACAGGCGACCAAGGACGCCGGCCAGATCGCCGGCCTCGAGGTTCTGCGCATCATCAACGAGCCGACTGCCTCGGCGCTGGCCTATGGCCTCGATAGAAAAGGCGACGAGAAGATCGCCGTCTACGACCTCGGCGGCGGCACTTACGACATCTCGATCCTCGACCTCTCCGAGGGCGTCTTCCAGGTCCTCGCGACCAACGGTGATACCCACCTTGGGGGTGACGACTTCGACCAGCGCGTCATCGACTGGCTCGCGGACGAGTTCAAGAAGCAGGAAGGCATCGATCTGCGCAGCGACCGGATGGCGCTGCAACGGCTCAAGGAGGCCGCAGAAAAGGCGAAGATCGAGTTGTCTTCGACCCAGCAGACCGACATCAACCTGCCGTTCATCACCGCCGACGCCAGTGGCCCGAAGCACCTCAACGTCACACTGACGCGTTCGCGGCTGGAGCAGCTGGTCGACGATCTGATCAAGCGCACTGTCGGGCCGATGGATGCCGCCCTCAAGGACGCTGGGCTGAGCAAGAGCGATGTCGACGAGATCCTGCTCGTCGGTGGCCAGATCCGCATGCCGGCTATTCAGAAGGCGGTAACGGACTTCTTTGGCAAGGAGCCGCACAAGGGCATCAACCCGGATGAGGTTGTCGCGGTTGGCGCGGCAATTCAGGCTGGCGTCCTCGGCGGTGAGGTGAAAGACATCCTGCTGCTGGATGTCACTCCGCTGACACTGTCGATCGAGACGCTCGGCGGGGTGTCCACCGCGCTGATCGAGCGCAACACGACGATTCCGACTCGCAAGGGCCAGATCTTCACGACCGCCTCGGACAGCCAGGGCCAGGTCGAGATCCACGTCACCCAGGGGGAACGGCCGATGGCGGCCGACAACAAGACGCTGGCTCGCTTCATCCTGGACGGCATTCCTCCCGCGCCGCGGGGAATCCCCAAGATCGAGGTGACCTTCGATATCGACGCCAACGGGATCCTGAACGTCTCGGCCAAGGATCAGGCAACTGGTCGGGAGCAGAAGGTGACGATCACCGCGTCGAGCGGCCTGAACAAGGACGAGATCGACCGGATGGTCAAGGAGGCCGAGTCGCACGCGACGGAGGATCGAACCCGGCGCGAGGCGATCGAGTTCCGCAACCAGGCCGAGGCGATGGTCTACCAGGCCGAGCGGACACTCTCGGACTACGGCGACAAAGTTTCCAGCGACGTCAAGCTCGACCTCGAGCAGAAGGTCGCCACAGTCCGCGATATCCTGGCCAACGACCCCGAGAACATCGATCGGCTGCGGTCAGCCTACGATGAAATGAACGAGACACTCTCGAAGGCTGGCGCGTCGATGTACGAGCAGGCGGAGGCCGCTGGCCACGAGGCCGGCCCGGATGGCGCCTCCGAGGAACCGCAGGCCAAGAACGAGGACGAGACGACCGTCGAGGGCGAATTCCGCGAGGTCGGCTGATCCCCGCTACCATTAATCGCTGACGAAAGCGGCCCGTTCTCCAACCGGAGAACGGGCCGCTCGTGTCTGGCCACCAGACGATGCTGTTCAGAGTTCTGCGGCTTCCGCGAGCCAGGACACATGCAGGTCTGGATTCGCCGCCGGTATACGCTCCGGGTCACGGGCATCCACAAGCAGGCCGGCCTTGCCAAGCGCCGTCGTGTCGACCTCATAGATTCGCTGACCGTTGATCGTCGCGCCAGGTTGTCCGGCAATCGTGATGGTTCCGCCCTGCCGCGACTTCGGCGCGATTCGTCGAACGCCACCCCACGACAGGCTGAACCTGGCCCGCACCGTCGCGGCGTAGGTGACTGCCCCCCTGATAGCGAGCGTCCCGGACTCCCCAGCGCCACGCACTGTCAGCACGCGCCCGTATGGGAGTAGCAGATCGTGCTGGACGACGGAAACAAGCGCCTCGTCTGCGAGCAATCCGGCGACAGGCGCCAGTCCGTCAGCGTCGATGACGATATCCATCTGCTCGCTGGCTGGAACAACGCTGTCAGCCAGCGTCAGCAACACGAGGCTGGGTTCCATGGTCAAGAATGGCTCACCGGCGATGAGCAGGCCGACGCCCCCACCGGTTGCCCTCCACACGAGGCGGATCTCTTCGATCTGAGCCGCGAGCGCAGCGGACGGATCGCCGGGCCTTGGCGCTGAAACCGGTTTCGTATGGATTTCTGGCCGGCCCGATGGGGTCGCGCGAACGACGACGACTTGTCCATCTGCGAGCCGCGATTCGAGATACCCGACTGGCTCGTCACGTATCTGAGCGGCTGCCGCGCAGGACTGCTCGATGATCGACAGGCGATCGGAGACGGCTAGCGACCGATTGGTCAGATCGTCGGGGTTCGTAGAGACGAAGAGTGGATCCCTCTGGATATCCGCGACGGCGAGACCTGTCTGGATGGCCAGCTGCTCCGACAGAAGCTCAACCGTCGCGGAGAGTGATGGGTGTCGCTCGCATCGTGCAGACGTGATGAATCGAGCCTGCCCCTCGACGCGCGCCAGGAGAACACCGCGGAGTGCGTCGTCGGCGATATCGATGACCAGCGCTAATCCTCGCGCCGAAAGATCGCCGACTGTCACGCGAGAAGCTGCCAACCGACGAGTAGCATCACGATGATCAACACTGCCGCGAGCGCGATTCCCGGCAACAGTCGCCGGGATCGGGGCATGACATTGGCCGGCCCGCTCGGCGGCAACGGCGAATCCTCAGATGCGGGTTCGCGCACGACCCAGGCCGGCGAGACTCGCGGGACGGCGATATCGGGCGGCTGACGGTCGCGGGCGAGGTCGAGCTCGTCCTCATCCTCCGGCATATCGAGCCAGTCCGGCAGGTTGATGTCGCCAGCGGCGCCTGGCTTCTCACGAAGCCACTCAGGAAGATCGTCGGCCCCAGCATCGGGTTGTTCATCGTCGCGCGTCATCGGTTGTTGCCCCCGGTCTTCCTGTTAGCGAGGGAGGTTGGTGGTGTCGATCCAGATCGTCACTGGCCCGTCGTTGACGAGCCCGATCTGCATCTCAGCTCCGAAAACACCGGTGGAAACCGCCAGCCCGAATGCCCGACACTCGGCGGCGACGAGATCGACCAACGGCGAGGCAATATCGGGCGGCGCAGCGGTGACAAACGACGGACGACGCCCTTTGCGAACATCGCCATAGAGGGTGAACTGAGAGACAACGAGGATCTCCAGCCCCAGATCGAGCGCTGAAAGATTCATCTTGCCGGCCTCATCGGCAAAGATCCGCAGGTTGGCGATCTTCGCGGCCAGTTGTCGTCCTTCCGCCGCAGTATCCCCGGTGTGGACGCCGAGCAGGACCAACAGCCCGTGGCCGATTTCCGCAACTCGCTCGTCGCCGACATTGACCGACGCCCGTCGCACTCGCTGGACGACCGCTCTCATGTCCCTGTCCGCTCCTCCAGCAGCGCGACGGCCAGCGCGGCGAGCCCTTCGCCGCGGCCAATCGCCCCCAGTTGTTCGTTCGTCGTTGCCTTGATGTTGACACGCTCGGCCGGCAATCCCGTGAGCGTTGCTAGTCGTATGCGCATGTCGGCGCGGCGGGGCGCCACCTTGGGGCGCTCGCCGATGATCGTCAGGTCGATATTCACCAACGTGAAGCGCGATCGAACGATGTCGATCGCCAGTTCCAGCAGCCGGCCGCTATCGGCGTCGCGCCACGCCTCAACACCCGGCGGGAAGTGGTCCCCGATGTCGCCCATGCCGGCCGCGCCGAGAATCGCGTCGGTCACGGCGTGCAGCGCTGCGTCGGCGTCGGAATGACCTTCGAGCCCCTCCTCGTCGAGGAACTCCACTCCGCAGAGCACCATGCGCCGGCCGGCGGCATAGCGATGAATATCGTAGCCGATACCGACGCGAATCATTCAGCCTCCTCTCCGGCAGCCATGATCGCTCGCGCGATGACGAGGTCGATTGGCCAGGTGATTTTCAGGTTGCGTGTGTCCCCGGCCACCAGCGCGACAGGATATCCAGCCTGCTGCAACATGCCCCCTTCGTCGGTTGACTGGCCGGTGTGACTGAGCGCGTTCGCGAGCCAGTCGCGCCGCGCAGCCTGGGGTGTCTGCGCGGCCGCCAGCGAGTCTCGATCGACAACCCCGCCAGAGACACCCCTGTCCGCTCTCCGGTGCAGGGTGTCGCTGACCGGGATGACCGGGATCGCAGCGCCGGTCTGGCGAGCGGCGGCGATGACCCGGTCGATCAGTGTAGCGTCCAGCAAGGGACGGGCAGCATCGTGGACGAGGATGATGCCGGCGTCAGGCAGGCGCGCCAGTCCGGATCGCGCGGAGTCCGCCCGGGTCGCGCCGCCAGCGCAGGTCACAACACCTGTCAGTCCTGCGCTATCGAGCAGCATTCTCCCGCGGTCGTGGGTGTGTACGCCGAGAACCACGACCACCTGTTCAATTGTCCGGTGCCGAGCCAGGCGCTCCACTGACCAGAGTAGAAGCGGCCGGCCCGCCAGATCGAGAAAGATCTTCTCACTGTCACCGAAGCGTGTGCCCGAGCCGGCCGCAACGACAATCGCGGCAACTGGCCCGGCAGGCAGCGTCGATTCGTTGTCGATTCCCTCATGCACAGCGAAGCTGATCCATTCTGGAGGCGATTGTCGTCGTGGCGGGCAGATCGCCGGTCGGAGATGACCGAGCTAACGAGTATGCGCGGCAGTCTAGCAGAGTCGAAGAACGCCTCAACTCAGCCCGTGCCGCGTGCGAGCGGCGAGTGCCGCGAGCAACGCCTGCGTCACACGATCGGGGATGTCTACCTCGCCGAGGTCGCGCCCGTGCTTGAGCTGGTCGCCGTGGTAGTCACTCCCGCCGCTGAGGAGCAGCCTGTGCGCCCGCCCGATCGCGGCGAGCCGCTTGCATTGGGATGGAGTGTACTCACCATAATATGCCTCGAGGCCGGCCAGCCCCGCGGCGATGAGATCGTCCAGATTGCCTGGGAAGAGGGGCGACGTCAGCGGGTGGGCGTGGAAGGCCAGCCCGCCCGCGGCGACGATGAGGCGGACTGCTTCGGCTGGTGTCAGCCGTTGCGAGGGAACATAGCCTGGTCTGCCATTGCCGATGAAGCGCGCGAATGCTTCCGGGACAGACGTAACATAGCCAGCGTCAACCATTGCGCGCGCGACATGTGGGCGGCCAATCGATCCGCCGGGCGTGTTTGGCTGGATCGCATCCCGGTTCAGGGTGATGCCGATAGACCGCAGCTGCGCCACCATCCGGTCGATGCGAGACTCGCGCGCCTGTCGTAAGGTCGCCAGTGTCGTCTGGAGCGTGGCGTCGGCCGGGTCGATACCGTACCCGAGGATATGGATCTCGCCGTGCTCGACATCGGTCGATAGCTCGATCCCCGGGATCAGCCTGATGCCCAGGTCGGCAGCGGCCGCCATCGCCGGAGCCAGCCCGAGCGTCGTGTCGTGATCGGTCAACGCCAGAATAGTGAGCCCCCGCCGGGAGGCCTGGTAAACCAGATCGGCGGGGGCGAGAGTTCCGTCGGATGCCGTCGAATGAGTGTGAAAATCCGCCCGGCGAGGACGCGGGCTTGTCACCGGAACGCGCCCTATCGCGGCTCAACGATCAGTCGGATGGCCGTGCGGTCCTCATTGTCGATCGTGACGTCGATGAAGGCGGGGAGGCAGATCGCCTCGATGCCGGTTTCCTGGAGGTAGTCACGCGCGATCGCAACCGCCTTGACTGCCTGATTCGTGGCCCCGGCGCCGATGGCTTGCACCTCGGCTCGCCCGGACTCGCGTACGACGCCCGCGATTGCGCCAGCGACGGCGCTGGGCCGGGAACGCGCGGATACCTTCAGGACTTCGCCGTTGCGCTGCTCAACCTTGACGATCGTCTGGGTTGTCGCCGCGCCGGCATTCTCGGCGTCGTCCCAACTCGCGTGATTATCGCTGTAGTCAGCTTCTGCGAGGGAGTCGCCATCCGGCGGGAACTTCGCTTCCGGGTCGATCTTGATATCGCGCAGGTCCAACTTGCTGAAGAACCGATCCATGAAAATCCTCCATCAGGACGGCGATGCCGTTCTGTGCCAGTAACGTTGTTCTGAAGCGTGCATTGCAGCATGAGCGCTTGTGCGTGTTTGTTCGTTTACTCCAGTCCTCTACCTCCGTCGCTGATGTGGCTTGGGCGGGAGACTGAATCTTTCGGAAGCTGTCTGTCGTGACGGATGTGCCAAGGCGAGCCCGAAGCCGCTGGCTATATCGACCAGCGTGACCTCGCGACGCTCGCTGCCGTCTCGGACAGCATTGGATTCGTCCGCGATACGTGGAGCTACACCATCCCCCAACGACGCTTTTCCCCATACCGTTGCGCTTGCGCGTGGTTGTGCGCCAACCACCGCAACCGGCCAACGGCCCAGCGTCACGGTAGTCATACCATCATGATGCTCGAACCGTCAACCACGCGGAGCGTGGAGAAAAGGAAACGCCGCAGTCAATTGACCGCGGCGTTTCCGAGATAGTGTCCTGGATTGGAACTAGCGTGCGTAGTCGACAGCTCGTGTCTCCCGGATAACAGTCACCTTGATCTGTCCCGGATATTCCAGATTTTCTTCGATCTTCTTGACGATATCGCGGGCCAGCTTTGCGGCGGCCAGGTCGTCGACCTTCTCCGGCTGAACCATGATCCGCACTTCGCGTCCAGCCTGGATAGCGAAGCACTTCTCGACTCCGTCGAACGAGTTCGCGACTGCTTCGAGAGCTTCCAGACGCTTGATGTAGGTTTCGACCATCTCACGCCGGGCGCCGGGTCGAGCGCCGCTGATGCCGTCGGCGGTAGCGACGATGAACGCCTCGACCGTCTGTGGCTCTTCTTCGCCGTGGTGCGCGGCGATCGCGTGGACGATCCGAGCCGAGCGGCCCAGTCGTCGGGCGATGTCTGCGCCGATCAGGGCGTGGGGGCCGTCGACCTCGTGATCGACCGCCTTACCGATATCGTGGAGGAGGCCGGCCGTTTTCGAGACATTGACATCTGCGCCGAGCTCGGCTGCCAGTGCCCCGGCGACCAACGACACTTCCAGAGAGTGAGCCAGGACGTTCTGGCCATAGCTGGTGCGGTACTTCAACCGTCCCAGCAGCTTGATCAGATCCGGGTGCAGACCCTGGACATTGGCTTCGTAGGCGACCTTCTCGCCCTCTTCGCGCATGACCTGCTCGAGATCGAGGCGAGTCTTGTTGACGACCTCCTCGATCCGAGCCGGATGGATCCGTCCGTCCTGTATCAGCTTGAGCAGCGCCCGTCGGGCGATCTCTCGCCGCACCGGGTCGAACCCGGAGAGTGTGACCGCTTCGGGCGTGTCATCGACAATCAGGTCGCAGCCAGTCGCCTGTTCGAGCGCCCGGATGTTACGACCCTCGCGGCCGATGATACGTCCTTTCATGTCGTCACTCGGGAGAGGGACGACCGAGACGGTCGATTCGGCGATGTAGTCGCTGGCAATACGCTGGATGGTTGTCGCCAGGATCTTGCGTGAGCGGCGGTCTGCTTCTGCCTTGGCCTCCTGCTCGAGCTCGTGGACCCGACGATTGAGGATATCGCGCATGTCATCCTCGGTTTGCCGGAGCAGAACCTCGCGGGCCTGGTCGGTCGTCATCATGGCGACCCGCTGTAGCTCCTCTTCCTGGCGATCCTGAAAGGTTTTGAGCTCGCCTTCGCGCTGGTCGAGCTCTTTTTCGCGACGCTCCAGGTTGCGATCCCGACGATCGACCTGTTCGGTCTTGCGATCGAACTGTTCTTCCTTCTGCTCGATCCGCCGCTCCATCCGTTCGGTGTCGCGGCGTCGGTTAGCAACCTCGCGATCCATCTCGTTGCGGATCCGGATCGCTTCGTCCTTGGCTTCAAGAACTGTTTCGCGTCGCTGCGCTTCTGCTTCCTCAGTGATGCGCTGCGCCTCGAGGTTCGCCTTGCCGACCATCGAGCTTGCGCTCGATTGCAAGTGAGCTCTCGTCAGCAATGCTGCAATGGCGCCGCCCAGCACCGCGGAAGCGAGCGCAATGAGAACATATTCCATTCTCGTTGCTCCTTGTTTCCATTTGGGCTTCAGTTGGTAACGTTCGAGAACCGCGCCGACCCTGGCGCGTTGCTTGATCGCGGGTCAACCGTTGTTTCAGGCTGAACAACTCAAGCAGTGTCTGACTGATCTTAGAAGCCGGACTGGGACAGTGTCAAGGTGACTACGTACGTACGCACGGAGCGGAGCGCCTCGCCCTGCGCTATTCTGCGTGCTGGCCGGCCGGCGGTTCCGTGTTAACAGGAGTGATCATGATACGGCGAATCCGTCGATTGGCAGGGATAGCGCTGGCCGTGGTCGTCGGGGTAGCGCTCGTCGATCAGCTTGGGCGAGCGCCCGAAGATCGCGATTGGCACGGCGAAGCGCTCGGCGTGCCGTACGACTTTCGTCTCCCGACGCCTGATCGGGTGCGCCAACGAGCCTGGAATCGTGAGGACGAACGCGTGCTTGTTCCTCGTGTCTGGGGCGTCGGCTGGACGATCAATGTCCGTCAATTTGTCCGCAGGCTCGGATTGTTGATCGCGTAGGCACGATCACCCGTGCTGCGTGGCGTCATCCCGGCGACTTGACCGCTCCCCTGCCGACCCAACTGGAATGACAGTCAGCTGAGCGATGCGCAAACCATCGAGCGCCTCGACACGAAAGCGTAGCCCTTCGGTGACGATTTCGTCGCCCAGCTCTGGCTTTCGGCCGATGTGACCGAAGACGAACCCACCGATGGTAGCGACATTGGGGTCATCGATGGTCGCGTCCAGTCGCCGGTTGAACTCGTTGATGAGAACCAGCCCATTGACTCGCGCCGTGCCGTCCGCGGCGATGGCGATATCGGTTTCCGGGCGTTCGAATTCGTCCTGCATCTCGCCGACGATGACCTCGAGGATATCCTCCAGCGTGATCAGCCCGGCCGTGCCGCCGAACTCGTCGATGACAACTGCCATGTGCATGCGTCGCGCCTTCATGTCCGCCAGCACCTCGTCCACCGCGAGGCTTTCCGGAACGATCAGCGCCTCGCGGGTGATCGTTCGGACGTGGAATGGTTCTGCGGCATCGAGCTGAAGAGCCTTGATGATGTCCTTGACGTAGACGATGCCGACTATGTCGTCGATCGAGCCGCGATAGACCGGGAACCGCGAACGTCCCTCAAGGGCGACCATATCTGCGAGCTCCGGAAGCGTGATATCGACCGGCACACCGACGACCTCGGTTCGCGGAACCATGACCTGGTGGGCATCGAGGTCGGCGAACGTGAAGACGCGGTGAATCATCTCCTGCTCGCTCTCGTCGAGCTGTCCGCCCTCGGCGGACGCTGTCACGAGCATCTCCAGCTCCTCGACTGTGTAGACGAGGTGCTTTTCTCCCTCATAGCGCAGCCCGAGTGGTCGTAGCACAAGCTCCGTCGCCCAATACACGATCCAGATGAATGGTCGGAAGACGATCGAGACGAGCTCGGTGACCTGAGCGGTCGCCAGAATGACCGGCTCGGGGCGCTGTAAGGCGAGCATCTTCGGCACCTGCTCGCCAAGGACGAGGTGGAAAAGCGTGATCAGCGCAAAGGCAAAGAAGACCGCGAGAGCGTGTGACGAGATGAATACGAGCTGTTGCGGGAGGAAGGAGTCCAGCGCCGGCCCAATCAACCGCACCAGTGTTGGTTCGCCGACCCAGCCGAGTCCAAGGCTCGCCATCGTGATGCCAAGTTGGGCAGCCGAGATGAACCGGTTCGGGTCATTCAGTGCCCGGTGAACGATCCGGGCCAGCATATTTCCCTCGGCGACGAGCTGGCTCGATGCGCGTCCGTCTCACGCTCACCAGCGCGAACTCCGCAGCAACGAAGTACGCATTCAGCAACACGAGGAAAAGAACCACCAGCAGGCGCCAGGTGATATCCAGCATCGGCGGGGAAAGAGCCTCACTCTCTTCGCGTTCGTTCGCGGTTGGCAACAGTATACTTGACCGACACGGGCAGGCTTTTCTTGCCTCACTATCGACCTGGGTAGAGTGCCATGATTCCATTACAGCTCACGCTGAGGAATTTCCTCAGCTACCGTGACGAAGCGACGATCGACTTCACCAATATCCGGATCGCGTGTCTCTCGGGCGATAACGGAGCGGGCAAGTCCGCTCTGCTCGACGCGATCACCTGGGCGCTCTGGGGCGAGACCAGGACACCCAGCGACCGGGATGTCATCTTCGATCGGCGCGATCGAGATGGAAGTCACGTTCGTCTTCCGGCTCGGGGACCGTGAGTACCGTGTCTTCCGCCGTCGGTCGACACACGGCGCCGGCCGGCTCACGATTGAGCTCGAGGCGCGCGCCCCCGGGGACGACACCTGGTCGCAGATCACCGGTGACTCTGCCCGCCACACCCAGGAGAAGATCAGCCGGCTGCTCAATCTGGATCATGAGACATTTGTCAACTCTGCGTTCATCCTGCAGGGCAAAGCCGACTCGTTTACCGAAAAGCCCCCGCGCGACCGTAAGAAGATCCTCGGCAATATCCTCAATCTGCGCGAGTATGACGACCTCCAGGAGCTCTCGAAGCAGGAGGAGCGCGCCCTGCGCGAACGCCTGTCTGCGATCCGGGGCCAGATGGACGAGCTCGATAGCCAGCTGACGGAACGACCATCGGTCATGGATGAGCTCGCCGTCACCATGAGGCAGCTGACTGACCTCGGGCAGCAGCTGGACATCGCCCAGCAGCAGACCCAGCTGTTGAGGCTGCAGCTGGAGACCGAGAATCTTGTCCAGCGTCAGATCGCTGAGAGGGCGGCGCAGGCGGATCGCGAGGAGCGGGAGCTCGGCGATCTGCGGTCGCGACTGGCCGGGCAACGTTCGGCGCGAGAGCGGTTCAGCGTGGTGCTGGCGCAGGCAGATGAGATCGAGCGCGGCTGGAAGGAATCCCAGCATTGGGGCGCGGAAGTCGGTCGATTGGCAGCGCTTGGGCGTGACGATCAGGCCCAGCAGCAGATAGCCCACGACGCGCAGCGCGCGATTGACGCCGAGGAGGCGTTGTTGCGCCGGGCGGTCGATGCCGCCCGCCACGAGGCGCGATCCGCTAACGAACAGCTGGCAAGGCTCGACCAGCGGTCGAAAGAGCGAGTGACACTACAGACCGAGCTGGACGAGGCCGGCGACCCGACGGCACGATTGGCCCGGATCGACGAGGATCTCACCAGGTTGCGCCGCCAGTATTCGAGTGTCGATGGCGGCAACCGTCAACTACTCGCCCAGTTGGGGGGTATTGATGAGAATCTTGGCCGGCTCGACCAGATCGATGCTATCTGCCCGACCTGTCGCCGGCCGTTGAGCGAGCACGACCGCGATCAGATCCGCGAGGGCTGGATGGGCGAGGGGCAATCGCTTCGCGAGCGGGGGCAGGCGAACGAGGTGATGCTGCAAGAGCTTCAGGAACAGGGCGAGCGACTGAAGTTGGAGCAGAAGGCGCTAGAGCAGGTCGCGCACAACAACGCCGGCCGGGTCGCATTGATCGGCCAGATTATCGGCCAGCTTGCCGGACGCGAAGCCGAAGAGCAACGCCTGCAACTCGCGATTGCCGAGGAGCAGCGTCTCGAGACACGATTGACCGCGGGCGATTTCGCCACCGGTGCGCGATCGCAACTGATCGTAGTGCTCGCGGCGCGTCGAGCGCTTGGCTACGATGCTCGGGTGGCAGAGCACGCGGCGCGGAATGAGCGTGAGCTCGCTCCGTTTGCCAGCCGCAGGGCCGAGCTGGTCGACGCGCGTTCGGGCGCGAATCAGGCTGAGGCGGTCATCGCCGAAATCGGAATGCAGATTGCCGAGCGCGAAGCGGCCCATTCCGAGACCGTTGGAGAGCTGGAGCGGATCAGGCGCGAGAACCCACGCGATCCGGGATTACGCGATCGATACGACACCGCGAACGATGCTCTGGACCGATTGACGCGAGAGAAGAACGCTTTGATCGCGCGGCAGGGCCATCTGGATGGTCGCATCAACACGCTTGATCGGCTGCAGGACCATCGCGATGAGCTGGATCGCGAGGCAACGGGGCTGGAGCTTGACTACGGCGCGACGAAGGTGCTGGTGGAAGCCTTCGGCCGCAACGGCATCCAGGCGATGATCGTCGAGGGCGTGCTGCCGGAGCTCGAGGACGAAGCCAATCGGTTGCTTCGCCAGATGTCGACCGGCCAGCTCGAGGTGTCCTTCCGCTCGCAGCGTCAATTACAGTCGCGTGATTCAGTCGCGGAGACGCTCGACATCATCATCCGCGACGAGGCCGGCGAACGGTTGTACGCGCTCTATAGTGGCGGCGAGGCGTTTCGGGTTAACTTCGCAATCCGGGTCGCTCTGTCGAAGCTACTGGCTCGCCGGGCTGGCGCAAGTATCGACATGCTCGTCATCGACGAGGGGTTCGGCACGCAGGACGCCCGCGGACGCGACGGGCTGATCGAGGCGCTGCGCTCGATCGAGGATGATTTCCAGACGATCCTCGTGATCACGCACATCGGCGAGATCCGCGAGCTGTTCCCAACCCGGATCGATGTCGTCAAGACCGACCGCGGCTCACAGGTGACCGTCTGCTGATGTGCTGTTGGTCAAGCTGGCATGCGGAACGGGCTTGCCTCCGCCTGACAATCGCCGCGGGATGAGGAGAATCACGCATGCCGCCTGGACCAGCATTGGTCGTCGGGCAGTTGTTCCTGGTCACCATGTCGTGACCGAAGCAGGGGGGCACATGCCGGCACGAAGCCACGCCACGAACAACGCTCGTCGAGCGAGCCGATCGGCTGCCCGATGACCCCCGTCCGCCGTCAGTACCTGGCGATCAAGCGTCAGTATCCGGATATCATCGTGTTCTTCCGGCTTGGCGATTTCTACGAGACGTTCGATAACGACGCGGAGACGGTCGCCCGAGTGCTCGGGATTACGCTGACATCCCGCGAGATGGGCAAGGGGAACCGGATACCGCTGGCCGGCATTCCGTACCACGCAGCCGAGGGGTACGTCGCCCGGCTGCTGGCTGCCGGCCACAAGGTCGCGATTGCCGAACAGCTCACCCAGCCAAATGGTCGTGATCTGATCGAGCGGCAGGTGACAAGCGTTGTCACGCCGGGGACAGTCACAGACCCCGCGTTTGTTCCTGGTTCGGGGAACTCGTACATCGTCGCCTTGCTCAGCGATGGCGAGCGCGCCGGGCTGGCGTACGCCGACCTGACCACCGGGGAGTTTGCTACGACCCAGCTGGACGCTGGCGATGGCGCGCTGGCCGACGCGATCGGACGCGAGCTGTTGCGACTGCAGCCCGCCGAGCTCCTCTGTCGCGACGACGATCCGCTGGCAACCCTGATCCCCGCTGAAGTCACTCGCTCGGCGGTCGCCGCCAGTAGCTGGCGGCTCGATGCCGCAAGCGAGACGCTCTGCGAGCACTTCGGGGTTACCACGTTGGAGCCATTTGGTTGTGAAGATGCGCCACTGGCAGCGCGGGCGGCTGGGGCGCTGATGGCCTATCTGCAATCCACTCAGATCGCCAGCCTGCGGCAGATCACGACGTTGTCGACTTACTCTACCGCTCGTTTCATGAGCCTCGACGCGCAGACTCGACGCAATCTCGAGCTCGTTGAATCGACATCGCGTGGAGGTGGGACGACACTCGTCCAGACGCTCGACGCGACCCGCAGCCCACTCGGCGGGCGACTGTTGCGTCAGTGGGTTGGTCAGCCGCTGCTTGAGCGCGATGATATTGAGCAGCGTTACGACGGGGTAGAGTGGCTGGTCGAGGATGCATTACTGCGGAGTCAGCTCCGCGATCAGCTCCGCGGCATCGGCGATATCGAGCGGATTATCAACCGTGTCGTCAACACGCAGGCCCAGCCTCGCGAGATGGCTTCGCTCGGCGGGTCGCTGCGCCGGCTGCCGGGGCTTGCGGATCTGGTCGGTCGTAGCGGGCCACCGCCGATCGTCCGCGATATACCCGTCGTCGATCGTGCTGCCGACGAAATCGGGCGCGCCCTGGCGGCCGATCCGCCCAGCCTGCTTTCCCACGGCGGGGTGATCCGTTCCGGCTACAGTGCCGAGCTCGATGGATTACGCGAGTTGCTGGCCCGCGATAGAACCTACATCGCCACGCTGGAACAGCGAGAACGAGAGCGGACAGGGATCAAGGGGCTGAAGGTCGGCTTCAACAAGGTGTTCGGCTATTACATCGAGATTTCGAACGCTAGCCGGGAGCCGGTTCCGGATGACTATCTGCGTAAACAGACGCTGGTCAACGCCGAACGTTACATAACACCGGATCTGAAAGAGGCCGAACAGCGCGTGCTTGCCGCCGAGGAGCGCATCAGTCAGGCCGAGGCAGATGCCTGGGGCCGGCTGAATGCCGTCGTCGTCGGCGAGGCAGTCCGTATCCGCGATGCGGCGCGGGCGGTCGCGACGCTCGATGTGCTGGCCGGCCTGGCCGAGATTGCGGCGCAACGTGGCTACACCCGACCGTCGTTGGTGAACGACGATCTGCTGGAGATCGACGGGGGGCGTCACCCGATCGTCGATGCAAACATGCCACGCGGCGAGTTTGTGCCGAATGATGTCCGCCTGTCCGACGCAGACGGCCGGATCGCGATCCTCACAGGCCCCAACATGGCCGGCAAATCTACCTACCTCCGACAGGTTGCGCTGATCGTCCTGCTAGCGCAGGTCGGATCGTTCGTGCCAGCAACACGGGCGCGAATCGGCGTAGTCGATCGTATCTTCACCCGCATCGGCGCGCAGGACGATCTCGCGAGTGGACAATCGACCTTCATGGTCGAGATGCTGGAGACCGCGGCGATCCTCAACCACGCGACCTCGCGCTCGCTGGTCGTGCTGGACGAGATCGGCCGGGGAACGAGCACGTATGATGGGCTTGCGATCGCAACGTCGATTGTCGAGTACATCCACAACACTCCGCGGCTGGGCTGCAAGACCCTGTTTGCAACCCACTACCACGAGCTGACCGCACTGGCTGACATACTGCCGCGCGTGCGCAACTTCCGGCTGGATGTCCTGGAGGCCGGGGATCGGGTGACCTTCCTCCATCGCGTCGTTCCCGGCGGCGCAGATCGGTCCTACGGCGTCTATGTCGCTCAGTTGGCAGGGATGCCGAAGCAGGTGGTGCGGCGGGCCAGCGAGGTGCTGACTGAGCTTGAGCGCGATGCGATCGCCACCAGCACAGCCGACCACCGACGCCAGTCCGTGCTTGCCCAATCCGCGACGCCCGTGCAGCTGACGATGTTTGGCGGCGTTCACCCTGCGGTTGCTCGGCTACGTGAGCTTGAAGTCGATGGCCTGTCTCCGCTCGATGCGCTGACGACCCTCTACGAGCTCCAACGCCTGGCGAGCGACCGGGATACCGGTTAGTAGCGCTATTGCAGGTGACGATGTGTCGCGATCGGGGCATCGCTCCTGGCGCGCAGTGGCTGAACGTGGAGCGGGTCTACATCATCCAGGTGGCCGGCGGTGGATGACAGAACGACGGACAGGTTGCCGGCCTGTCAATCGGACAGAGGAAGGCGCGCGAATGGACATCGAGACGATGCTGGTCGAGCTGATGGCGATCCCCGGGCCGACCGGGCGAGAGACAGCAGTGATGGACTGGCTCCGGGAGCGCTGGGCGGGCAAGTGCGAGCGGGTCTGGGAGACGAAGGTTGGCAACCTGCTCGCCCATGTCGGCGGCAGTGGGCCGGCGCTTCTGATCCAGGGGCACGCTGACGAGCTGTCGTTCGTCGTCCGCTCGATCGATGAGCGGGGGTTTCTCTGGCTATCGAATGGCCAGGCGCCGAGCACGAACGTTACCCATCGGTTTCCTGTTGGTCAGCCGGCCCTTGTCATCGGCCGAGGCGGGCGGATCGAGGGTCTCTTCGCCGCCGCGAGTGGCCATATCCTCACAGCGCGCCAGCGCGAGCACGAGCGAGTGGATCTCGACGATCTGTTCGTCGACATCGGGGCATCGTCGCGCGAGGAGGCGCTGGCGCTGGGCGCTCACGTCGGCGCGAGCGTCGTCTGGAACCCGCCGGCCCGCCGGCTCGGCACGCGGCTGTATGGCAAGGCCATCGACGACCGCGTCGCGCTGGCGTTGATGACGGCATTGCTGGATGTGGTCGCGCCCGATGATCTGACCTACGACCTGTATTTCGCGGCGACGATCCAGGAGGAGATCGGGCTCGTCGGCTCGCTCTCGCTCGGCCGTGAGATTGATGCCGATCTGGCAATCGCCCTGGACAACGGGCTGGTTGGTGATATCCCCACCGTCTCGTCGGGCCAGATGCCGACGAACCTCGGGGCCGGCCCAACACTCGTCTACAAAGACGCCCACGTCCACTACGATGTCCGGCTGATCGACCGGCTGACCGATATCGCCGCCGCGAACGATATCCCGATTCAGCACGCCGTCTACGAGCAGATCGGAAGTGATGGCTCGGCGCTGATCAAGCAAGGCATCCCGACTGCCCTGCTTGGCCCGGCCACACGCTACACGCACTCCGCCTTCGAGATGATCGACGTCCGCGACCTCGGCGCCTCCCTGCGCCTGCTGGCCGCGTTTGTCACGACGCCGCCTGGCGCGAACAGCTAAGCTCGCGGGCCACGCCCGAACCGGCCGGCTTTGACGACGCCGACGATGCCGAGGGCCAGCCCGGCCAGCGCGAAGAGACCGGTGCAAGCGACGACACCCAACCACTGGTTACGTGAGAGCTCGCTGCCGCCGCTTTTTGCCGGGGTACTTGTCTCCGGCGGAGCGTCCCCCTGGTAGTCAAGCGAAGCCTTCCATGCGGAGTCCAGCTCATCAATCGTCATCCCGAGTGAGCGGTCAACTGCCTCAGCGTAGGACACCTCGTCGCGAAAGACGGCGACCAGGGCCGCCAGCTTCTCCTCGCCCAAATCGTCGGCAATGAACGCGACAATCGATCCGCTCTGAGCATATGACAGGATCGCCTGATCGGGATCGCTCGGGAAGCTGGAATTGAGCGCGCGGACGGGGATCAACCGTCCCTCGGTGATTGCCCGATCGAGCACACCCCGAAACTGCGGGTCAGGAGTCTCCTGGTTATAGACTGCCAGTCCTTCGTCAAGCCAGTTGGGCGGTGTGTTGAACGGGTTCGCCGTCGCCTGGTGCAGGATGAGATGCGATATCTCGTGTGGCACCATCCGACGGACTTCGGCCGCCGCGGCGTTACCCGGGTCGATCTCGGCAACGATCAGGTTCCACTCCGGATGCGCCTGGCCGCCGATCCACTCGGCTGAGTTCGGCGGCAGCGCTCGACTGAACGAGCGGCTGTCGCCGTAGATGACGAGCCGGATTGGCTCGCTGGCGACGACGCCGAACTTCTCGCTGAGCCGGTCGATCCCGCGGGTGGCTGTCTCAACGATGTCATGCGCGAAGCTCTGGTCTCCCCGATGCCAGTAGACGGTGACCAGCCCGTCGGTCACGTGGTTCCAGTCCAGCCCGTCATCCATGTAGAAGAGCGTCTGGGGTTGAGACTCCGTGACATCGCCATCTTGTTCGGTCACTCGCCAGTGATAGATGATGTCGAGCCCCGGCGGCAGATAATCCGCGTTCGTATCGACGTCATGACTCACCACTATCCGCCGGTTGGGCTCGACCGAAGGGTAGGCGGCCTGCAACACCCGGTCGCCGGCCGGCTGCCAGAAGAGCGCGACCTCGACGATCGGCGAGGTCGCCTCGGCGGTGAGATTGAACGTCATCGATCGCTGGAATATCGAGGTTGCGCTCATGTCGACGAAGCTGACGTTTGCAGCTCGCGTCGATCGTGGCGCGGCGACAACGACGGCGGAAAGCGCGAGGATCAGGAGCGCGAACGCGCGCAGACTAGTCCGCACGCACCTGCTCCTGCTGGTCCTGGAGCTGCTGGTGGAGGTATGACTCGATCGCCGGGTCGAGGTCTCCGTCGAGCACCGCCTGCACATTGCTCGTCGAGAAGTCCGTTCGGTGGTCGTTGACCATCGTGTACGGCTGCAAGACGTAAGATCGGATGCGGTTTCCCCACCCCTCGGTGACGTGTTCGCCCTTGAGCCTGGCGCGCTCGGCCTCCTGCTCACGGAGCTTCAGCTCAACCAGCCGCGAGCGCAGTATCTTGAACGCCGACTCCTTGTTCTGGAGCTGTGAGCGTTCGTCCTGGCAGGTAACAACGATGCCGGTCGGGAAATGGGTGATCCGGATCGCCGAGCTGGTCTTGTTGACGTGCTGCCCGCCGGCCCCGGAGGAGCGATACGTGTCGAGGCGGATGTCCTCATCGCGAATTTCGACCTCGGAGTCGTTCTCGACCTCCGGCAGCACCTCGACAAGCGCAAACGCGGTGTGGCGTCGGTGCGCCGAGTCAAATGGCGATAGGCGAACCAACCGATGCGTGCCGGCTTCGCCTTTCAGTAACCCGTAGGCATAACGCCCGCGAATCTCGATCGTCGTGCTCTTGATGCCCGCTTCTTCACCCTCGGTCCAGTCGAGGATCGAGGTCGAGAAGTCACGCTTGGCGGCCCAGCGTAGATACATCCTGCTCAGCATCTCGGCCCAGTCCTGCGCGTCGATACCGCCTGTCCCGGCGTGGATCGCCAGCAGGGCGTTGCTCTCGTCGTGCTCGCCGCTGAGCAGAAGCTGGATCTCCATCTGGTCGAGTTGATGGGCAAGCTGGTTCGTCTGAGTAGTGATCTCAGCGACCATCTCCTCGTCGTCCTCTGCCAGCTCGTAAAGCTCAAGCAGATCGACTGCCTGCTGGCTCATCCGCTCCCACTCGTCGATCTGGTTGCGGATGCCGGTGAGGCGTTGCATCAGACGCTGAGCGCGGCCGGCGTCATCCCAGAAGCCCGGCACAACTGACTGTGCCTCGAGCTCTCCTAGCTCGCGGCGCATCTCAGGTAAGTCAAAGACGCACCCCGATCTCGTCGAGCCGCAGCTTGATCCCTTCGAGCGTGTCTCGGAGGTTCTGTTCCATCGTCTGGCTATCCTTCATTCGTGGCGGCGCGAGTGTTGGCGTCGACGCACAGTACAAGTTGTTCGGATGCTTCGTCGCGCTGAAGTGTAGCAATCGCCGCCGAGCGGCGCTGACGCATCGCGAGGGACAGTATGATCACATCAGTGGCCGGCTCGCGGAGGTGGTAGATGAAGTTCGGACAAGTCGAGGGGCTCTGCGTGCCGGTCGTCGTCGATGGTGAGGCGCTGGTGCGTGTCACCGTCTACCTGGAGACGGATATGGGCATCGACATCGTCCGCGAGGTCGAGGTCGAGCCGGAGCTCGATCCTGTCGGCCGGCCGGATCTCTACCTCGAAGCAGATCAGTGGACGCAGGAGACAATCGCAACGCTGCTTCTGCCCCGTGGCTGGGAGCTGATCGGCGCGAGTGACCCACCGACCCGCGCGGCTGACGAGATGCCGCGCTCGCCGCGCTACGCCCTGCGCACGCTCTTCTGGGTTCCCCCGCCAGGCTGGAGCGACGACAACGGTGGGGGATAAGCCGCAGTCCGACGCTCGACGCGGCGCTATCGAATCTGGTATCCATCCACAGTTGGCGCCCCGGCTGCGACCGGCCGGCTTGACGCGAGGAGGAGTCCGACGTGATCTCCCGTAACCCGCGATGGCTCACCCCTGCCGCTCTGCTGCTGGCCATGCTGTTGCTGGGCGGCGCATGCTCGCGAAACTCAGACACGAATGCGACCGCAACCCCTGAGGCTGGTGTAGAAGCGTCCGCAACAGCGACGACGGTGGCTCCGAATCACCCTGGCACTCCGGGCGCGGGTGTCGGATCTTCGGCAACGCCAGGGACGTTGTCCGGCTCGGTGGCGACGGTCGCGGAACTGCTCTCCGACCCTTCAGGTCACACGGGTCAGACGGTGTTGACGCACGGCTACGTCGACACAGTTCTTAGTGATAACGCTGTCGTCATCACCGATTCCAGCCAGCAGTTGCTCATCCTCGGCGTCGCTGGCGCTATTCCAAAGGGTCTGACCGTCGATGAGTTCGTCGAGGTTGCTGGCCGGGTCGAGCTGTTCGACGCGCAGCAGGCCGCCAGCGAGCTGGATATCAGTCTCGATGGCCTTGATGTGGCGCGCTTCGCCGGTGAATCATCGCTGGTGGTCGGGGCGATCCGGGCGGGAGCTGTGCCGGTCGGCGAGATCGTCGCCGATGCCGCGAGCTTCGAGGGTCGCACGATTGCCGTTGGCGGTGAGATTTCGTCGGTCATCGACGCCCGTGCGTTCGTCATGGCGCCGGCCGGCGCGGAACCGGCGGCCAGCGGCATGCTTGTCGCAACGCCGTTCGCCGCCGTCCCAGCCCAGATGGCCACACAAGCTCGTGTCCAGGTCGTCGGGCGGGTGGTTCAGCTCGATTCCGCGACGATCGCAAACCTTGGAGAACCGTTCGCGTTTCTCTCCGGCCCTGAGTTCGACCAATACAAGGGTAAGCCGGTCTTCGTGAGCGACGTGGTCGCGGTGCTTGCGTCAGCGCCGACTGCCACCTCTCAGGAGATTCTGTCTCAGCCGGACACCTGGGAAGGCAAGACGGTGACCGTGATCGACACGGTCGTCGCCAGGCTGACCGACCGGGCGATCTCGATCGGCGCCGACGGAGGATTGATGGTCGTTGGCGGCCTGGATCAGTTGCCAGCGACGGTCGTCCCCGGCGTGACAATCGTCGTCAATGGCGCGGTCGTTCGCTTCGATCCGAGTAGCCCGCCGGATATTGCCGGCTTCGATCCGGCCCATCCTGCTGTGGCCGCCTTTGCCGGCAAGCCGATCATCGTTGTGACGTCGGTTCAGGTGCTGCCGGGGAGCTAGCGTAACCCCACGGAATCGCCGGCCCGGTCAGCCGGGTGTGGCGGCGGTGTCCGCAGCGATGAGCCGCTGCCAGGCAGCGAGAACCTGGAGACGGGTGTCTTCCAGCGTGCCGCCGTTGTCGATGACGAGATCGGCGCGGGCGACCTTTTCCTCCTGCGGGGGTTGGGCATCGATACGGCGCTCGGCTTCGACGCGGTCCACCTTGTTCCGCGCGATGATCCGTTCGATCTGCCGTTCACGGGGAGCGGTGACGACCCAGACTTCGTCGCAGTCGTCGGCCATGCCGGCCTCGAACAGCTTGATCGCGTCGAGGATCAGCACGTCCGGGCCGGGCTCGTTGATCGCCGTACGCTTGCGCGAGACGACCGGGGGCCAGGTGAGCGCCTCCAGATCGCGGAGCTTCGCTGGGTCGGAGAAGACGATCGCGCCGAGCGCTGGCCGGTTGATGCTGCCATCCGCGTTCACTGTCTCTTCGCCAAAGCGCGCGCGGATATCGTTCGCCAGCGGCGAACCTGGCCCCATCAGCTCGTGGACGATCCGATCCCCGTCGATCGCCTCGGCCCCGAGGTCGGTCAGCATATCGACAACAGTGGATTTGCCGGTGGCGATATTCCCGGTCAGTCCGATGACGTGCTTGCGGCGCATGTGATGGCGGCCCTCATCCCCCTGCCCCCTCTCCCAACGCTGGGAGAAGGGGTGTCGTTTGCTGGGCGCTATTGTGCGGCTACTGAGTGGATGGCGTCCAGCGCGGCAGTGGCGCCGGACCATGCGGCATAGGCAGCCTCGAGCTGGGCCTCGAGGCGTGCATACTCAGCGCCGAGGCGCGTGACGGCGTCCATGTCCTGGTCGATGCCGGCGCGAGTCATCTCGTCGGAAACATCGTTCAATCGTGCTTCCAGTCGGCCGACCTCGCGTTCAGTCGTGTTGAGCCGCTTCTGCGCGTCCCGGAGTGTTCGCTCGTTCTGCCGAGTGCTGGCGCGAGGTTGTGCAGACGCTTCGGCTGGCGCGAGGGGTTCTGGCTCAGGCTCGGCGGTCAGACGCACAGGCGCGGCCGGCGGGGCGATCGTCCCGTGGCCGTCCTGCCGAGCGGCGCGGTGCCGCTGCATGTCGGTGTAGTTGCCGAGATAGGTTGCGATGTCGCCATCCTCGATATTCCAGATCCGGTTGGCGATCCGATCGATGAAGTACCGGTCGTGGGAAACGAACACCATCGTCCCGTCGTAGCCGTCCAGTACCTCCTCGAGCGCCTCGCGAGCGCCGATGTCGAGGTGGTTGGTCGGCTCGTCGAGGATCAGGACGTTGGCTCGTTCCAGCGTTAGCCTGCACAGCGCCAGCCGGCTGCGTTCGCCGCCAGAGAGGGCCGAGACCGGCTTATAGACATCGTCTCCGGAGAATAAGAAGCGCCCCAGCAGCGTCCGCGCGGCCTCTTCACCCAATGGCTTGTCGTACAGCAGCGTCTCCAGGACGGTCCGCGACTGGTCGAGGCCCTCGTGCCCCTGTGCGTAGTAGGCGATCTTGACGTTCGTTCCTAGCTCGAGCCGGCCGGCTAGCGGCGGCATTTCGCCGACCAGCGTCCGGAGCGCCGTCGTCTTGCCCGAGCCGTTCGGCCCGAGCAACGCCACCCGGTCGCCACGCTCGATCTGCAGCTCCTTCGTCGTCTGGACCATGACGTCCGGCTCGGTCTCACCCATCTCGGGGCGCGGCAGATATCCGATCGTGATCGGCTTGACGGTCAGTACGATCCTGGCGGGGCGCAGCTCGGAGCGCATGCGAAGGTTCAGCTTCTCGTGCTCCTGCGGGCGCGCCAGCCGCTCCAGCCTGGCCAGCCGCGTCTCTCGCCCGCGTGCCTCCTTCGAGCGCTGCCCCGCTTTGTACTTGCGGATGAACTCCTCGGTTCGGGCGATGAACTCCTGCTGCTCCTCGTACTCTTTCAGTCGCCGCGCCATGCGCTCCTCGCGCAGCTTCAGGTAGCGGTTGTAGCCACCGGGGTAGTCCTCCAGCTGGCCGAAAGCCAGGTCGAGCGTGCGGGTTGTTACTTTGTCGAGGAAGTAGCGGTCGTGGGAGACGACGATGAAGGCCCGGTTCCAGCCACGCAGGAACTCCTCCAGCCACTCGATTGCCTGCAGATCGAGGTGGTTCGTCGGCTCGTCGAGCATCAGCAGGTCCGGGTCGGAGAGTAGCGCTTTGGCCAGCGCAACGCGCGTCTTCTGTCCCCCAGAGAGCTGACGGACTGGATCGTCGAACATCTCTTCGGGGAAGCCGAGGCCATGGAGGACAGCGGCGGTGCGGTGCTCCATCTCGTAGCCGCCGTGCGTCTCGAACTCAGTCGAGAGCCGCCCATATTCGTCGAAGAGAGTCTCTAGCCGATCCCCATCGGCTCCGGTCATCTCCTGCTCGATCTCGGCCATTCTGGCCGCCGCGGCGCGGACGTGGGCGAAGGCGTCGAGCGCCTCGTCATAGAGGCTGCGGTCGGCGGTGAAGCTGGCCTCCTGCGCCTGATAGGCGACACGGAGACCGGTCTGAAACGTCAGTTCACCCTGAGTCGCGTCCTCGATGCCAGCGACGATCTTGAGCAGGGTGGATTTGCCGGCCCCGTTGGTGCCGACCAGCGCGACATGCTCGCGCTCGTTGATCTGAAACGTGATGCCGGAGAAGATTGTCTCGGTGCCGAAGCGCTTGGCCGCGCCCTGGACGGTAAGAATCGTGCTGGCTGCCATGCCGGGCTGGTCCTCCTCGATTACTGCTGGTGTCGATGTCTGGTCGGGTCGTCATGGGGCGGCGATCCCGCTTGTCCGCCTGGGTGACAATGAGTCACACCTTGTAAAATTAGAACATGTGTTCTAATCTGTGGACGGACGGGTAGATGGCCCCTGAGGACAGGAACATCTGAGGAGCAGTACCGTGGTGGATAAGTGGCAAACCAATGCCATGACCAACCTTGCCATTGCCTGTATCGTCGTCCCGGATTTTCCACTCCGGATCGAAAGTGTACGACATCCCGAGCTGGACGGGCTGCCGCTGGCCCTGACCGACGCCACTGCCCAGCGGCGTCTGATTGTCGAGTGCCTGCCCGAAGCAACGGCCGAGGGCATCCGGCTCGGCATGACCGTTCGTGACGCAATCAACGCCTGCCCGCGGGCGGTCATTCTGAGCGCCGACCCGGTCTACTATGCCTCCGTCTTCGCCGAGATACTGGATGCCCTGCTCGATGTCAGCCCCGGCATCGAGCAGGGTGAACCCGGCCTTGCATGGATAGACCTGCGCGGTCTGGAGCGGCTCTATGGCGGATTAGAGGGCGTCGTCGAACGACTGCTCGGCGCGGCGCCGCCAGCATTGCGGCCGCGCCTGGGTCTGGGGGCGAACAAGTTCGTCGCTGCTGTCGCGGCGCGGCGTGCCCGGCCGGGCGGCTATCGGTTGGTTCCCGAGGTGTATTCGCGTGCTTTCCTTGCTCGCAATCCGGTTGATGTCTTGCCAGTGTCGCTAGAGATGATTCGCCGGCTGGAGCGCTTTGGCCTCTATACCCTGCGCGATATTGCCCGCCTGCCGGCCGGCAAGCTACAGGCGCAATTCGGGCCGGATGGCTATCGGGCCTGGGAGCTCGCCAACGGGATCGATAGCGCTCCCTTCCGACCGCTCGAGCCGGTTGAGCAGGTTGTTGAGCGGCTGGCGCTGCCAGCGCCAACCGTGCAGATCGATGCGCTGCTGCTCGGCGTGCGCCAGCTTGCCCGGCGGATCTGCGCTCGCCATGCGATGCGTAGCCGCGGCGCGCGGCAAGCGCGGATCCAGCTGCTGATCGAAGGCCAGCGCTCCTGGGAGCGGGTGGTTGTCTTCAAGGGCGCAATCGGCGACGCCGAGCGGCTTGCAGGACTGCTGGCCGGCCGGCTGGCCGGACTGACCGTCGAGGGGCCAGTCGAGGAAATTGCACTCGAACTATCCGGCCTGACGACTATCTACGCCCGCCAGCGGCAATTGTTCGAGTCCGACCTGCGCCGTCGCCGCCAGCAGGATATCGACGAGGTAGTCGATGAGCTGAAGCAGCGCTATAGCCTCTCGCCGCTCTTCAGCCTGACGCCAGTCGAGCCATGGTCGCGCATCCCCGAGCGCCGCTGGGGGTTGTTGGCTCGTGAGTAGCCGGGCGCGGGGAGGCAGGAGATGGCGCTGTCTGGTCGGCGGAGGAAGAGATCCGATCCCGAGAGCCTGGTTCGGACGCTCAATCAGCCGAAGGAGCTGGAGGTCGAGGCCGATGAGCGGGGTCTGCCACGGCGCGTCATCCGCCGCCGGCAGCGCCTGCGAGTAGCCAGCGTCCTCGATGTCTGGCGGATCGACGACGAGTGGTGGCGCGAGGAAATCAGCCGGCGCTACTTCTTGGTCGTTCTGGAAGGGGGCGTCTCACGAACGATCTATCAGGACCTCGTCACAGGCGAATGGTTCGAGCAGAGCTATTAGCGGGTGGGACGCTGGGGAGAATGATGAGCGCGCGATGGGTTCGTGCGGACAGGATCCGGCCTGTCCCGCAGGCCGCTGCTCCGGTTCAACACACGGGCCTCTCGCACCCGCCCGCCGGTTGATCGGCCCTCGCCATGTACGTCGAGCTGCACATGCACTCCGCGTTCTCTTTCCTCGACGGCGCGTCGCTGCCGGGTGACCTGGTCGAGCGCGGGGCAGAGTTGGGCTATGCCGCGCTGGCGCTGACCGATCACGACGGGCTGCATGGCGCGATGGAGTTTGCTCAGGCGGCGCGTGGCGCTGGCATCCAGCCGATCACTGGTGCTGAGCTGACGATGGCCGACGGCTCGCACCTGACGTTGCTGGCTGAGACACAGGCCGGCTACGCGAATCTCTCACGACTTATCTCCCATTCCCATTTGACCAGCCCCCGGCTGGCGCCGCGCCTCGATTGGGACGTTCTGCGCGAGCACGTCGAGGGGCTGATTCTGCTGACCGGCTGTCGCAATGGCGCGTTGACCCGGCTGGTCGATGCCGGCCAGCTTGATGCCGCCCGCCGCCTGCTGAATGAGTACCGCGCGGTGTTCGGCCCTGAGGATGTCTTCGTTGAGCTGCAGCACAATCTCGCGCACGGCGACGTCGCCCGGATTGCCCGGCTGGTCCATCTGGCAGACGAGGCCGGCCTCGGCTACGTCGCGACCGGCAACGTTCACTACGCCACTCGCGACCGCCACCGCCTGCAGGACGTCCTCGTCGCTATCGCCAACCGGACGACGCTGGACGCCTCGCACCAGCTACGCCGGCCAAACTCCGAATTCTTCCTCCAGCCTCACGCCATCGTCGCTCGTCGCTTCCTCCGCTACCCCGAGGCATTGGCCAACACCCTCCGCATCGCCGAGCGCTGCGCCAGCTTCAACCTCACGCGAGACCTGCACTACCGGTTTCCGGAGTATGCGGGGGACGAGGAGGAGCGGGGCGTGGAACCTGGGGTGTGGGATGTCGAGGGTGGCGAGCCCAGTCGGTCGGCAGCCATTTCCTTGTCTTGTCATTCTGAGGCCGCAGCCGAAGAATCTCTCCCGTGCCGGTGCGAGCGAACGAGGGAGAGATCCCTCGCTGCGGCTCGGGATGACAAGATTCCAGGGTCGGTAGTCAATCCCGCGCGCCTGACTTCCAATACCCACAACCCCAACAACTCCCGTCCCCCGTCCCTCGTCCCCCGCCCCCAACCCTTTATCCCTTCGTCCCCGGATTCCATCCTCGCCCGCGACTGTCACGCATTGCTCGTTGAGCGATACGGGGATGACCCGGCGGCGCGGGAGCGGCTTGACCATGAGCTGGCGCTGGTTCGCAAGCACGGGTTGGCAGGATTCTTCCTCGTCTACCGCGATATCATGCGGTTGGCGCGCGAAGTGGCCGTCGAGGTGCGTGGCAACGGGCCGCGGGCGAACAACGCCCTGCCGCCGGGACGCGGGCGTGGGTCGAGCGTCTCCTCGATCATCTGCTATCTGATCGGCCTGTCGCATATTGACCCGCTGCGCCACAACCTCTACATCGGCCGCTTCCTCAACGAGGAGATGGCGTCGGTGCCGGACATCGACCTCGACTTCCCGCGTGAGATCCGTGAGCGGCTGATCGCCCGCATCTACGAGGTTTACGGCAACGATCGCGCTGCCCTGGTCTGTGCCTTCCCGACCTACCACATCCGTAGCGCGATCCGTGACATCGGCAAAGTGCTCGGTCTGCCGGCCACCGATCTCGATCGCCTGGCCAAGCTCAGCGAACGCGCCTCAGCCGACCATCTGGCCGAGGAGATGGAGCGCCTGCCCGAGTTCCAGTCGCGCCGTGACGCGCCGCTCTGGCGCGAGCTGATCGACCTTTCGACCCAGATCGCGGGTCTTCCGCGTCACGTCACCCAGCACTCCGGCGGCATGGTCATCTCGTCTCAACCGCTCGTCGAGCTGGTTCCAGTCCAGCCGGCCGCGATGGAGGGTCGCTACGTCTGCCAGTGGGACAAGGACTCCTGCGACGACGCCCGCTTCATCAAGATCGACTTTCTCGCCCTCGGCATGTTGTCGCTCGTCGAAGAGTGTCTTGAGCTGATTGTTGAGACGGGCAAGGGACAAGTGGATCTGTCGCGGATCGACTTCGAGGACAGCGAGGTCTACGACATGATCTGCCGCGGTGACACGATCGGTGTCTTCCAGATCGAGAGTCGCGCCCAGATCCAGAGCCTGCTGCGCACGCAGCCTCGCAACCTGGAAGACCTGATCGTTCAAGTCTCGATTGTCCGGCCTGGCCCGATCATCGGCGGCGCGGTCAACCCCTACATCCGAGCTCGCCAGCAGCTGCGCCGCGAGGGGCGCGTCACTGCAACCTACGACCACCCGTTGCTGGAGCCGGTCCTGCGCGAGACCTATGGCGGCATCCTCTACCAGGAGCAGGTGCTGGAAGTGGCAGTCGCGCTGGCCGGCTTCAGCGCTGGCCAGGCCGACTCGCTGCGCCGGGCGATGAGCCGCAAGCGCTCGCTGGCAGCGATGGATCGGCTCTGGGATCAGTTCCGCGATGGCGCGGCCGGCAAGGGAGTCGATGAAACGATCGCCCTGCGCGTGTTCGAGAAGCTGCTCGGCTTCGCCGCATACGGGTTCCCGAAGAGCCATGCCGCGGCGTTTGCGGTGTTGGCCTATCAGTCATGCTGGCTGCGCTTCTACTACCCGGCCGAATTTACCTGCGCGTTGTTCAACAACCAGCCGATGGGCTTCTATCCGCCGCATGCCTTCGCCAACGACGCTAAACGACATGGCGTCAGCATTCTCCTGCCAGATGTCAACCGCAGCGCCGGCCCCTGCGCTGTCGAAGGTCAGGCGGTACGGATCGGCCTCGGCCATGTGGACGGTCTCTCCGAGGAGATCGCTCGGGCAATCGTCGCGGAGCGGGAGCGGGGTGGGCCATACCAGTCGCTGATCGACCTGGCTCGTCGTAGCCGCCTGCGGCGCGAGGCAGTTGAGCATCTCATCATCGTTGGCGCCTGCGATTCATTCGGCCTGCGTCGCCGCGAGCTGCTCTGGCAACTTGGCTTGTTTTTGCCCGACCGGCGCGTCGGCCCGGTCAAGCAGCCGGCCGCCTGTCAACTGGCGCTCGACCTGCCGTCCGGGCAGGACATGGTTGCGCTGGCTGGGATGACCGATTGGGAGCGAATGATTGCCGACTACGATATCCTCGGCCTCTCCCCCCACCACCACCCACTCGCCCTGCTGCGGCCGGCCCTGCCGCAGCCACTCGTCCGGGCAGCCGACCTCGAGCGTGGACGCGACGGCGGTCTCGTCCGGCTGGCCGGGCTGGTCGTCTGCCGCCAACGGCCGGCCACGGCTAAAGGATTGATGTTCATGTTGCTGGAGGATGAGACCGGTCTGGCGAATGTCATCGTTCATCAGCCGGTCTACGAGGAGCACCGCGCCGTTGTCCGTGGTTATCCGTTTCTGATCGTGACCGGCCGGCTGCAGCTCCGCGACGGAACGGTCAATATCATCGCTCAGGATGTCGTGGCAATCGACCGGCCACATGCATCCGGCCCACAAGTGACCGAGCCGATCGCAGCTCTGCTCTCGCAGGCCGGCCGGCTCGGCGAGCTATCGGGCGATATCAGTGATGAGCAGCTGACCGAGCTGCGCCTTGCCGCGCCGGCCTCGCACGACTTCCACTAGCGGCGGGTCAATCCGGGATGACGATGCCGTCGAGATTCTGGGGATTCTGAGGAAACTGCGGGTTCATCGCCTCCAGGGTTCGGACGACCGTCCGGGCGATCGCGACGTTTCGGAACCACTTTGCGTTGGCCGGGATGACAAACCAGGGCGCATGGTCGGTTGAGCAGCGACTGATCGCGTCCTCGAACGCCACCGTGTAATCGTCCCAGTACCCGCGCTCCGTGATATCCGCTAGCTCAAACTTCCAGTGTTTGTCGGGGTCGTCGAGCCGTGACTGCAAGCGACGCTTCTGCTCATCCCTCGAGATGTGCAGATAAAACTTGAGGATCGTCGTGCCGTTCTCGGCTAACATCCGCTCGAAATCGTTGATCGTCGCGAACCGCTTCTGCCACACTGCTTCCGGCGCGAGATGCTTGACCCGCGCAACCAGCACATCCTCATAGTGCGAGCGATTGAAGACGGTGATCATCCGTCGAGCCGGGGTACGCTGATGGATGCGCCAGAGGAAATCGTGCTCGAGCTCTTCGACGCTCGGCGCTTTGAACGACCAGACCTGCACGCCCTCGGGGTTGACTCCGCTGAATACTCCACGAACGGCGCCATCTTTACCGCCGGTGTCGATCGCTTGCAAGACGACCAGCAAACTCTGACGATTCTCGGCGTAGAGCCGTTCCTGCAGGGATGTGAGCTGGCCGACGAGCTTCTTTAGCTCTTTCTTGGCCTTCTTCTTGGTCGCGATATTCCCGATGTCGTCGGGATTGATCTCGTCCAGCCGCACGCGCGTCCCAGGCGCAACCCGGTAGGGGAGAGCAGGCAGGGTCGGAGGTTCTTCGATGGCTGACTCGTTGTTCGTTGCCGTCACGGCCTCCGCCACATGGTGATCGTCCATCATTGCTGGCTCCTGTCGTTCTTCGAGGCTGACGCGACGTGGCTGACGATTAACGGAGTTGATGATAGTCGAAAGTCCGCAGTGCCGAACCGAGCAGGGAGAAATCGTCCGCTATACTTCCCGACGATGGCTCTCCTCGCCACGTGTTCCGTAGAGAAACCAGAAAGATGGGTTCGGAGCGTGGCTCGATCGCATGGCTGACTCACACGATAGATCCAATGCTACTGAGCGCCGGGCTCGAATAGTTGGACGCGACCAGGAGTTGCAGATCCTCGATGATGCGCTCCGCTCGGCACGGTCGGGTCGCGGATTGCTCGCGCTGGTCGGCGGAGAAATCGGTATCGGTAAGACGGCGCTTGTCCGACAATTTCTATTGGATCACTCCGACGAGCCGCCGATCTCGTTCATCGGTCGTGCGTACGAGCTGAGCGAGACACCGTCGTTCTTGATCTGGCGCGATGTGCTACGTTCGCCGGATGCTATTGCCCTGGCCGCGCCGGCCCTCGACTCACAGACCGATGATAACCTCGCGCGCTGGCTGGACAGATTGGCCGCATGGATAGCGACGATCGCGCAGCGTGGGCCTGTCCTCATCCATCTCGAAGACATCCACTGGGCAGATCCTCAGAGCCTTGAGCTATTACGACAGCTGGCCAGGCAGATCGTCGACATGCCGATATTGATTGTTGCGACCTACCGCGATGTGGATATCGGGCGGGGGCACCCTCTCTACCAACACCTCCCTTCACTCGTCCGTGAGTCTGCTGCGACGCATATCACGCTGCGTCGCCTCGATCGGTCGGCGCTACGCGAGCTCATTACAGTTGGGCAACCACTCGCCCCTGCCGATATCGATCGCCTGACCGACTACGTCCACGCCGCGAGCCAGGGGACTCCATTGGCTGCCGAGGAGCTGCTCCGGACACTACGAGACGAAGGTGTGCTGGCTCCGGCGACGAGCGGTGGAGGCGATTGGCGTCTCGGGGCGCTGGATCGGCTTCTCATCCCGCCCCTCATCCGTCAGATCGTCGATAACCGGATCGCAGTACTTGGCGATGCTGGCCGCGATGTGATCGAGATCGCGGCGGTGATCGGTGAGGACATCATGCCCGCCCACTTCCCGCTCTGGCAGGAGCTGTCGGGAGTTAACGACGAGACGTTTCGCCAGACGATTGACCGGTCAATCGAGCTGTATGTGCTGCGCGACGTCTCCGCCACCGGCTCAATTTCCTTTTATCACAGGCTCGGTCGGGAGTCGGTTTATGACAGTATCGGGCTGACACGCCGCCAGGATCTCCACCAACGAATTGGATTGGCTCTGGCCAGCGCTGGTCATCCCGACGTCGACGAGGTGGCGACTCACCTGTATCAGGCGCACGACCCGGCGGGCGCGGAGTGGCTCGTGCGAGCTGCTGAGCAGGCCCAGCGGGCGGGAGACTGGGCCGCTGCGGCGGCGCGCTTCGAGGACGCGATTGCGCTGACTCGGGGTATCCCGGGCCGTGACGCCGCCGTCGGTTGGCTACTGTACCGTGCGGCGCTCATGTGGCGCTTTCTCGATCTTCACCGTGCTCTCGACCTGCTTGACGAGGCTCATTCAGTTGCCCTGACGATGGACGACGCGGCGCTTCTTGCTGGAACGCACTACCATCGCGGTTTCGTGCGATGCTGGTTGCGGCAGGTGCAAGCTGGCATCGCCGAGATGGCTACTGCGATTGCTGAAATCGAACACCTGAGCGACGATGACTACAGTCGCTTGCAGATCGTCGAGAGCTTTGGTTCGCGCGAATACGGCGAGCATCGCGGCGCCCTGATTGCCTGGCTCGGCCTTGCCGGCCACGTTCACGACGCGTTGACGCTCGCCGATAGCCTCGATCCAGCCTCGTCCCCGGCCGCGGTCGGGAGTCCGGGGCTGAGCCGGTCGGGGATTGGCGACGGTTACACTGGCCGAGCTATCAGCTTTGCGATGCTCGGCGAGCCTGCGGCCGCGAGTGAAGCCTTTGAAGCCGCACGACAGGCCTACGGCTCGGTGGGCCTCGGCCACCAGCTTGGTGAGTCGTATCTTGACGAACTGCTCTTTGTGTCGCTGCCGTATTACGCCGATGACATCGGGCGGCGTGACTGGCTAGCGCGCGCGGCAGCGGATGTCTGGAGCCGCGCTGTGCCCTCGGGCGGCATGCCCCCTGCTGCTATAACAACTCTTCCGCTTCGGGTGATTGAAGGCGACTGGCAAGCGGTGCGGGAGACAGCCGGGCAGATCAACCCGGCCGACCGCCTGAACTGGATTGTCGTGCCGGCGTTGGCGACGATCGCCATTCACTCGGAGGATCGCGAGCTCTTGTCTCGCGTCGTTGCAGAGATTCTGCCGGCCGGCGCGGCGACCCTCCCGGGCACGACCCACTATCTTGCTGGGTTTCAACTGCTCTATCTCTCCGCGTTGCGCTGCGTGCTCTGGAGCGTCGCGGAGGAAGCGCCGATCTGGATCGATGCGATGGAGCGCTGGCTGAACTGGAGCGGCGCTGTGTCGGGTCGGGCGGAGCTGGCCGTGGCACGGACCGTCCATGCGTTCGCCACAGCCAACCTCCCGGATCTCGACCGGTATGCGAACGAGGCGGTACAGCTAGCATCGTCGCCACGCCAGCCCATTGTGCTGGTGACGGCACACCGGCTGCTCGCCCGCTCGTTGATACACGCAGGACGGGTCGCCGAGGCGCGAATCGAGCTTGATAGCTCGATTGATCTGGCGCGGGCGTGTCGACATCGCCTCGAGGAGGCGATCGGGATGATCATGCTATCCGAGCTACAGAACCGTGGAGGTGACCGCACGGCGGCGCGTTCGACACTCGACGAGGCGGTCGACACATTCGCCCAGATTGGCGCAACGTCCTGGTCGGGCTTTGTTTCTCGAACTCGGGGGTGGTGGGGTATTGCAGAGAATGGCGGCGAGCCGCGCCATCTCAGCCGGCGTGAGACCGAAGTCCTGCGGCTTGTCGCCAAAGGGCTGACCGACGGCGACATCGCGAACGAGCTCAGCGTCAGCCGCCGAACAGTGACGACGCATCTGTCGTCGATTTACCGCAAGCTCGGCGTCTCGGCACGCGCTGCGGCGACGAGAATCGGCGTCGAACGGCATCTCATTTAGATCGTTCAGCGATAGAAAATACGTACATTACACGATACCCTGACAATCGACGGTGGCTTACCGTTCACCCGGGAGCTTCCCAGCCGCGTCGAAGACCGGTTACTTGATACCAGGCTCCCATGAGGGTACGACGATGTTCCCTCGTTGCGCTGTCCGCGGCGCCGTATTCGGTGTCGCGTTCCTGGTCAGCGCTGATTTCCCAACGGTGGGTCGTGGGACCGGGACGTCTTGCGGCCGGCCTGTCGAGGTCCGCCTTCCAGCGGTCAGGCGGACCTCGTCGGGAATCACCTCTTCCGGAGCAAGCAGTCGGACTCTGTTGTCCGATCAGCCCCCGCCACCGGCCAGCGTCGTCCCCGGCTCGGTCATCTGCGCCGGGTCGAGGATACGGTCGAGCTCAGCGTCAGACAGACTGGTTTGCTCCCGCGCGACCTCGCGGATTGTCCGTCCGGTCTTTGCGGCATCCTTCGCGATCGCGGCCGCGGCGTCGTAGCCGACGATCGGCGCGAGAGCAGTGCCGATCATCAGGCCCCGCTCGACCATTTCGGGTCCGCGGCCTGTTGCGACGATCCCGTCGATGCATTGCTCGGCGAAGTTCTCACAGCTGGTGGCCAGCAGCTCGATTGACTGAAGCAGGTTGTAGACGGCGACCGGCATCATCACATTCAGCTCGAAATTGCCTGACTGGCCGGCGATGTTGATTGTGACGTCGTTGCCAAGCACCTGTGCGCAGACCATTGCGACCGACTCTGCAATGACCGGGTTCACCTTGCCCGGCATGATCGACGAGCCAGGCTGGACCGCGGGAAGCTCGATTTCGCCGATGCCAGCTCGCGGCCCGGAGCCGAGCCAGCGGATGTCGTTGGCAATCTTGAGCAGCGACACCGCGATCGTCTTCAGCGCGCCACTGGCCGCGACAACGCCATCGAGCGTGCTCTGTGCCTGGAAGTGATTCGTGGATTCAACGATCTCAACCCCGGCCTCGTGGCTCAGAATGCGGCAGACACGGTCGGAGAATTCCGCGTGCGTGTTGATCCCGGTGCCGACTGCCGTGCCACCGAGGGCCACTTCGCGAAGCTCCCCGATCGCCTCCGCTGCGCGCGCTCGACCTCGCTCAATCTGCCCCGCATAGCCGAGAAATTCCTGCCCGAGGCGGATTGGCGTCGCGTCCTGCAGATGCGTGCGCCCGGTCTTGATCACCGGCATCAGCTCGCCGGCCTTGGCTCTTAGCGATGTCTCGAGCCGTTCCAGCGCTGGCTGAAGATCCTCGGCAATTGCCGACAGGGCCGCCAGGTGGATCGCAGTCGGGATGACATCGTTCGACGACTGGCCGGCGTTGACATGGTCGTTCTTGTGGACCGGAGTCGTTCCATTGCGTGTTTCGCCGAGGATCTCGTTGGCGCGGGACGCAATAACCTCGTTGGCATTCATGTTCGTCGACGTGCCAGACCCAGTCTGGAAGATGTCGAGAATGAACTGGTCGTCGAACGTCCCCTCGGCAACCTCGGCTGCTGCCCGGACGATCGCGTCCGCGAGTCGCGGATCGACGATACCGAGGTCGTTGTTGACTCGCGCAGCCGCGCCCTTGATCTGCCCCAGCGCGCGAATGAACCGTCGCGGAAAGCGCAGATCGCTGATTGGAAAGTTGTGATGCGCTCGCATCGTCTGGACGCCGTAATACGCGTCCGCTGGGACCTGCAGCTCGCCCAGCGAGTCGCGCTCGGTCCTCGTGGCCTGACTCGTGTCCCCCGCCATGCTCGTTCCCTCCCGGGTCTCTCTTCCCCGCCCTGTCCATGGCGGGCCGTCGATCGTAGTGTACGAAACCGAGCGATGGAGACTGCCAGTTCTGCCCGTATCGAGGCACGAGCGGGCGTATACTTTGCGCCACTTGAGAGATCACGCCGCGGCTCGGACGACTGCATCACCGCAGACGGGCCGGCGTCCTCTTCGGGTTCTTCGAAGCCGACCCGGCGCGGAGATACGAAAAAGGGGGCTTGATGCTCTGGCCCATGACGGCTATGCGCGATTCCAGTGGCGCACTCCGGATCGCTGATGTCTCACTCTCCGAGCTAGTGGACACCTACGACACGCCACTCTATGTCTTCGACACAGCGACGATCCGCGAGCAATGTCGAAGATATTGTCGCGCGTTCGCAGATGCCTGGGTTCGTCCGCGCGTTGTGTATGCCGGCAAGGCCGGGATGTCCAGGGCACTGCTCGAAATCATCGCTGACGAGGGACTCTGGCTTGATGTCGTCTCGGGCGGGGAGCTCGCGTACGCGCTCGCCTGTGGTTTCCCGGCACATCGGATCCACTTCCACGGGAATAACAAGACGGCCGCGGAGCTGCGGCTAGCGCTTGATAGCCGGATCGACACGGTTGTCGTCGATAATTTCGACGAGATCGACATGCTGGCGGAGCTCGCTGCCGGCCGCCCACAACCGCAGGCAGTGCTGGTGCGGGTCAACCCCGGCATCGATGTTCATACCCACGATTATCGCAAGACCGGTATTCCCGACTCGAAGTTCGGGCTGGGGATCCAGAATGGACAAGCGGAGGAGGCCGTCCGCCGAATCCAGCGAATTCCGGGGCTCCAGCTGAACGGTTTCCACGCTCACGTCGGTTCGCAGATCTTCGAGATCGATCCGTTCGTCGACACCGTAGAAGCACTGTTCGGTTTCGCGGCACAGATGCGTGATGCCCATGGCGTCGAGATCGGCGAGATCAGCCCTGGCGGCGGCCTTGGTATCCCATATGAAGCGACGGATCCCGATACACGAGTGGAGGAGTATGTTGCCGCGTTGGCAGCCTGCGCTCGAGAGTCGTCCGCGCAGTACGGAATATCCCCGCCCGTGCTGACAATCGAGCCTGGCCGCACCATTGTCGGTCAGGCCGGCGTCGCGGTCTATACGATCGGCGCGCGCAAGGAGATTCCTGGCGTCCGGACATACGTCTCCGTCGATGGCGGAATGGCGGATAATATCCGCCCGGCGCTGTATGGCGCGGCGTATACTGCCGAGCTCGTCGGCCGGCCGAGCGAAGGAGACCTCGCGGCTGTGACGATTGCCGGCAAGTATTGTGAGTCGGGCGATATTCTCATCGAGCGTGTCGCGCTGCCACCGTTCGCCCGAGGGGATTATCTGGCGATTCCGGCAGCCGGCGCGTACTGTCTGGCGATGGCCAGCAATTACAACCAGTCGCTACGTCCGGCCGTTGTATTCGTTGAAGATGGCGAGAGCCGCCTGACACAGCGTCGGGAGACGGTCGACGATCTGCTCCGGCGCGATATCGACGATGCGCCGCCTCCCTCAGCCGTCACCCGGGAAGCGCCGGGCTGACGATCGACCAGCATTACAGATCGGCGTTCACCGGTCAGTCTCATCCAGTAGCTCCAGGGAGACCCCTTCGTGCCAGACAACACCGACAATCTGAGCAATCGAGACGACCGTAAGGCAGATCCCGGCCCCATAGCTGACCCGCCACCGGGCGCTTTCGAGGTGGATGAATCGCTGGTGAATCAGCTCGTCCGGCGTGCCGAAGCGAATGGCGCCCTGAATTGGGATGACATTCGCCAACTCGTCGATGTCGATAAGGATCGAGCGACACGCGACGCGGTCGAGGCGCGGCTCACGGAGCTCGGTATTTCGATCGGTGGTGACAGTCATGTCGCCGATGAGATCGACAGCCCGAGCGCCGATGCCGAGGATGCCGATGAAGATGAAGGGGAGAGCCGCCTTGATCTCTTCGTCGACAGGCGGATCGCTGATATCGACCTCTCAGGTGTCAGCCTCGACGACCCAGTGCGTATGTACCTTCGCGAGATCGGGCGTGTGCCACTGCTTACTGCCCAACAAGAGGTCGATCTGGCACAGCGGATGGAACGAAGGGACCACCTGGCGCGCCTGGCGTTGCGACTCACCGAAGGCAGGGCCGAGAGACCCGATATCCGCATCCGCCAGGCTGTCAGCGAGTTCGCCGAGCAAATCGGCCGAACTGTGTATCTCTCCTTCTCCGAAGGCTGGCGATTTGCTGAGGTGCTCTACCAGGAGGCTTACCCCGACCAGCGCGCCGACTCGAAGATGCGGATGCTTGCCGCTGTCTTGCCGATAACCCAGCTTCCGGATGCGTTGTTCAAGTCCGTTGCCGACGGGTTCGGGATCACCACCGGAGCGCTTGAGGAGGAGCTACGCCGTCGCCGGGTCGAGTGGGACCTGTTGCCGCGCTCCATCCAGCGCCGGATCGCCGCGCCGGACGCAATGATCGACCAGGACGAGGCATCTGCGCTGCTGACCGAAGCCGCGCCACAGATGAGCCAGACTTACCTGCAGCGAGTTGAGCAAGGCGATGTGGCCCGCACAGACCTCACCGAGGCGAATCTGCGGCTGGTCGTCAGCGTTGCCAAGAAGTATGTCGGGCGCGGGATGTCGATGCTCGACCTCGTTCAGGAGGGCAACCTCGGGCTGATCCGCGCCGTCGAGAAATTCCAGCACCATAAAGGATTCAAGTTCTCGACATATGCAACCTGGTGGATTCGTCAGGCGATCACTCGAGCGATTGCCGACCAGGCGCGCACCATCCGCATACCGGTCCACATGGTCGAGACGATCAATCGGCTGATCCGGACATCGAGGAGGCTACAGCAGGAGCTTGGGCGCGAGCCGACGTCCGAGGAGATCGCCCGTGAGATGGATCTCACGCCTGAGAAGGTGCGGGATATCCAGAAGATCTCACAGGAGCCGATATCGATCGATATGCCGATTGGTGAGGAGGAAGACTCCAGCCTCGGCGACTTTATCGAGGACCAGAAGGCGCTCGCGCCTGCCGATGCCGCGTCACAACAGATGTTGAAGGAGCAGATGGAGCGCGTCCTGAGCCAGCTCTCCGAACGCGAGCGCCGGGTGCTTGAGCTGCGCTTTGGTCTGGAGGACGGTCGTAGCCGGACACTGGAGGAAGTGGGCCGGGAATTCGGCGTCACCCGCGAGCGCATCCGCCAGATCGAGGCGAAGGCGCTGCGCAAGCTCCGTCACCCGACCAAGTCCCGCCAGCTGCGCGACTATCTCGAATAGTCTCTATCACGGCCTCGAGTGCCGGATGTGGCACGCTTCCGGCGCAACACGAAGGCCGGACACTGGCCTTGCTGGATGAGGGAGTCACTCGGGTGCTGGTTGATCGCGCGCGTATTCAGGTCACTGCTGGTGATGGCGGCCGTGGGGTCGCCTCGTTTCGACGTGAGAAGTTCGTTCCGATGGGCGGCCCGGATGGCGGGGATGGCGGTCGGGGCGGCGACGTGATTCTTCGGGTCGATCCCCACCTGGCGACGTTGCTGCCATTTCAGTATGCCTCGCACTTCCGTGCCGGCCATGGTCAGGCCGGCCGCAACCAGAAGATGCACGGCAAGAATGGCGAGACGAAGTACATTGACGTTCCTCCCGGCACGATCGTCATCGACGACGAGAGCGGCGAACCAGTCGCCGACCTGGTCGAGGCGGGTAGCGAGATCGTCGTCGCGCGCGCGGGCAGGGGCGGGCTGGGCAACTCGCACTTCACGAGCTCGACTCGACAGGCGCCGCGCATTGCTGAGCTGGGTGAGCCAGGCGAGGAACGCTGGATCCGGCTCGAGCTCAAGCTGATTGCCGATGTGGGTCTGGTTGGTTTTCCGAACGCCGGAAAGTCGACGCTGTTGGCCGCTGCTAGCGCCGCGCGTCCGAAGATCGCAGATTATCCGTTCACCACGCTCGAGCCGAACCTTGGCGTCGTCGAGGTAGGCGGACGTCGTGGCGAAACCTTCGTCCTGGCAGATATCCCCGGTCTGATCGAGGGCGCGGCCGAAGGGGTCGGCCTCGGCCACGAGTTCCTTCGTCACGTTGAGCGCACGCGCCTGCTCCTGCATGTCATCGACGGCTCCGGCGGCCTCGAAGGACGTGACCCGATCGACGACTTTGAGATCATCGATGCTGAGCTGGTTGCCTATTCCGATGAGCTTGGCGCCAAGCCACGGTTCCTCGCGATCAACAAGATCGATCTTGCCGAGACCCGCGAGAATCTGCCGAGATTGCATGAGGCGCTGGACGGCCGGGTTGAGAGGGTCTTCGACGTATCGGGTGTGACCGGCGCGGGAGTTCCGGAGATGATGGCTGCCATCAAGGAACGCCTCCAGGATATCCCGCGACTTGCAGATCTGGTCCCGGTGGAGAGTCGCCGCATCTACACGCTGGATGAGCTGGACGACACTGCCTGGGTCGCCGAGCGCGTGTCCAGCCACCACTTCGTGGTGCGCGGGCGCAAGATCGAGCGCACGTTGGTGATGACCGATTTCTCCAGCGAGGACGCCGCCGACCGGTTTCAACGCATTCTCGAGGCGTCGGGGATCTCGAACAAGCTCGAGGATCTGGGCGTCGAGCCCGGCGATGTCATCCATATCGGCGAAGCGGAACTGATCTGGGATCAGGCGGCGATGGAACACGGTGACGCCGACGAAAAGCGCCGACGAACGCATCGCGAGCGGTTGCAGGACAGCTTCGAGGGTGAGATCGAGAAATCCGGCCACCGTCGCCGCCAGCGCGGGCGGAGCGCACAGCAGAAACAACCCTGACGGGCCGGCCGCTGATAGGTCCACGAGGAACAAACTGATACTATTCGGCTGCAAGGTTACGCCACCGAGACCGTTCGGCGGCGTTTTGGTGAGTGGTTAGGTGCCGGGCTTGACGCAGATTCTCCAGATCGCGATTACCTTTCTGCAGGTCATGACCTGGGCAGTCGTCGGGCGCGCCCTGATCTCGTGGGTTGACCCACAGGGGACGAACCCGATCTCCCGCTTTCTCGTCCAGCTGACCGAGCCGATCGTTGGCCCCATTCGATCTGTGGTGCCGCGGATCGGTATGATCGACATCTCGCCGATCTTCGCGATCCTCCTCCTTCAGGTTCTGGCTCGAATGCTTGCCCAGGTGTGAATCGGCGCCTGACCTCTAGAGGTCGCGGTCGAAGCTCCTTCGCGTTCCGGCTCGATTTTCAAACCAGCCCCAGACTCGCTGGCTTTCTTCGGACGACCAGCCGTAATCTCGCGTGCGCTGATCCCATTCGGAGCGATTCTTGAGCTCGTAGTATCGTTCGAGCTCGTGGGCTTGCGTTATCGTCAACTCAGACATGACTGGTGGCCGGCTGGCGTCGTCGGGGCTGTCGATCGATGGTGCTTCGGACATCGGCATGCTCCATCCGTGTTGCGAGGCGTGTCCTCCAACGGGCGTCGCAGAACGGATGCCGTGAATTACTCGTGAATCGAGACAGTGGACCCGATCGAGAGGAACTGCCAGAACCAGGCGGCGTCATCTACCATCAGATTGACGCACCCGTGGCTACGGGCATAACCGTACTCCCACGGGTCGCTCCAGTAATTCGCATGCAGGGCGAATCCGCCGTCCGCAAAATACTGGACCCAGGGGACATTCTCCAACCGGTAGGATTCCACGTCGCCCTCCGCAATCCCGGTCGTCGCGCTATCGAGCGTGTCGATCTCGTTGCGGCGAAAGATCGAGAAGGTCCCGGTCGGCGTTTCGAAACCCGGCTTCCCGGTGATCGAGGTCGCGGCGTACACCGGCGTGTCATCGACCCATGCGATGACATAGTTCGTCGTGAGGTTCACCTCGACCCAGTGCCCCGCGAATGTTTCAGGAGCGTGCGGCGCGACGAATGGCCCCACTGTCGCGGCCGAGATGTAGTTGCCTGACCAGGTGCGGTACCAGAGATCGGTGCCGGCCGCGCTGCCGCCGACCTCAACCCCGTAGAGCGCGATCGGCCAGCCGGTGTGGAGTTCCGCCACGACCGGCGCGTTGACCGTCGGCGCCGAGCGAACGTTGGCGGAACCGGACATGACCATTGCCATCACGCCGCCATCCAGTGTCTGAATCGCGTCAGCCCAGCCACCCGATCGCAGTGAGTCAACTTCGGACGGGTCTGCGGCTAGTTGCGTGCGTGAAGTCGATGCCGACTCTTCGGTTTCCGTCTCATGGCTGGTGGTCGCTGAGCTTTCGTTGTCATCAGCCGGTGATGCCTCAGGGTTCGCTTGTGGTGTCGCAGTTGGCGCTGGCCTCGTCGCGACAGGGGCAACCGAGGCAGTCGGTTGAAGGGCCGAAGGCGGGGTCGCGGGCTGCCCGATCATCATCGATGCCTGGGGCGGAGAGGCTGAAGCCGTCGCGGTCGCTGGAGCTATCGCGCTGGAGGGAGGCGTCGCGGCGTCGTGTGCTGAGGTGCGATGCAGCAGCACGATCGTGACAACCAGGAACACGATAACGCTGGCGACAATACTCCGCATCCGGGGAGACTCCTTTTGTGGCAGTGTACGTACGTGTACGTACGATAGTAAGCCACAGAAGCTCCTGCAAGAAAAGGATTTGCCACGACATTGGTGCGACTGGCAGTCACACATGAGGGCGTGGTGTTACCAGCCCGGTGGCATCTCGAAGAGCGATACCCGCACGCCGGTGACTTCGTGGGAGTAGAGGAGTGTCCCGGTCGTTGCTAACCACGAACCAAGCACGTTGTCGGGGTCTTCGTCGGGAACGCGGTCAGGCGATTCGACCAGCCAGAGGCGTTGGGCTCCGCCGACCTGGTCGCGAATCTGTTCGATCATCAGGTCGCGCGTGAGCCATTTGACCTTGAAGGTCGGGATCGTCGCAACCGGATATTGTCGCAGCGACGGTTCGCGCTGTGCGTAGTAGTCGAGCGTCGTAATCAGATAGCCCGGATGGACGATGATCGCGTCACCTGGCTCGGCGCGACGCGCGATGTCGGCGTAGGCCGAGCGCCAATCCTCCTTGACGGCCGCGTGCGTTCGATCGACATCGCGGATCGGCGCCCAGGCAAACGCCAGCAGAAGCGTGAGGCTGAGCAACCCGAGGGGCCAGGCGCGACGGCCGGCGATCAGTGCCCCGACGGAACCAGCCACGAGGATGAGGTAGGCCGGCAGCGCGACGATCGCGTAGCGGTCAGAAAATACAGACTGTCGCAGTGAGACGGCCCATAGCCCGGCGATTGGAACTACGACCAGCGCGCTCAGCAACAGCCACCATCGGGCCGGCCGCCGCTGCCAGCGCAGCGTGAGGATCCCTCCACCGGCCAGTAAGCCATATAAGATCGCGCCCCCGCGCTCGATGCCGGGTGTGGAGCGATTGACGGCCAGCTTCACGCCGAGGATGCGGACTGCGTCCCAGAGGCTGACATCTGGCTGCCAGGTCGCCACGCCACCGCCAATGACCTTGATCGCCCATAGCGCGATCGGGACATACGGCAGGGTCAGCGCCGCGGCGGCCAGAAGCCAACCGCGTTCTCGTCCGCGCCACCTTGTCCTCGTGAGGATCACGTACCCCGACTGGGCGACGAACACCAGCACCGTTGCGACGTGGGTATAGAACATCAGGCTGGTCATCACGACGTAGACGATCCACCACACGGCGCGGTTACGGATCAGCGCCTCGGCGAGGAACAGGGTCGATAGCACCGAGAGAAGAACGACGATCGTGTACATCTTGGCCTCTTGCGAGTACCAGATGTGATAAGGCGAGATCGCCAGCAGTCCCGCCGCCAGCAACCCGACTCGACTGCCAGCGACTCGCCTCGCCAACAGATAGAGCAGCGGAATCGTTGCGACGCCGGCGACGGCTGAGGGTAACCGCACCGCGACCTCCGAGATGCCAGCCATCCGCACCCAGATTGCCAGCATGACGTTGTAGAGTGGGCCGTTTTCACCGGCTGCGACGAATGTTCGCAGCACCTGGTCGAACGACCGCTGAGCGCGGACGACGACATCGACCTCGTCGAACCACAGGCTCTGTCGACCCAGCCCGGTCAGTCGCAGCCATGCGCCAGCCGTGACAACAGCCGCGAAAGCCAGGTAGTGGATCAACGCGGCATGCGCGACAGCCTTCGCGATGAATCGTTCGCGCGCCACTGCGATCATCGCTCCCGGAGCTCCCAACCCTCGATGACCGACGCATACAGGCTCGCGTGCTCAGCCGCGATCGACGGCCAGCGATAAGGCCACGGGAGCGGCCCGACTCCGTCCTCTGCCGCCAGCGCGGCCTCCAAAGCGCCGCTCAAACGACCGATGTTGTTGCGTGGAATGATCTGCAGTTGCGGCATTCTGCCCACATCGTTCAGCGAAGTTGGCGCATGTGGCTCGGTCGTGACGACCGGCCTCCCTGATTGCAAGGCAGCCAGCAGCGACCCGCTGCGCAAGCTGGCGCCATGCTGGAATGGGAGAGCAACGACGCCGGATCGGGCCAACGCGTTGCTTGCCTGCTGTGCTGGGAGGTAGCCAGTGCGGTCGACGCGAACAATCAGATCGGCTGCCAGTTGCTCGATTTCGGCGAGCGGGACGAGGTCGTTGTTCGCGGATGCCGTCCCCATGTCACCGATCATCATGAGGCGTGGCCGGCGGACAGGATCGATGAGGCCGATCGCCTCGATCAGCTCGATAATCCCCTTCGCGCGGCTGGGCAGTCCAAAGAACGCGACCGTATCGCGATCGACAGGGAGATCGAGGTCGGGAGGCGGAAGGTTAGGCGCGATCGGGATTTCGATCGCGTCGATTCCTCGGCCGGCTAACGTCGCAGCGTCGAATGGATTTGTCACAACAACTCGTGTGGATGCGCGGGCCATGCGCAGTATCGCGAAACGCCGGAGGACCCCGGCCTTAGGGAACAGGTAGGGGGGACGGAGATCGTGAAAAGTCGTCAGGGTCGGGAACTTGTCGCGCAGTAGACACGGCAGCAGATTCGCCGATGGGTGCATATCGAATGCGCCGGCCTGATACTGGATATGGACGACGTTCGCGCCAACCCGGGTCGCAATATCAGCGACCTTCCGCGCCGCCGGCCAACCCCACTTGCCGAAGCCGATGACCTGCTCCCGCTGTCCGACTGGCGCCAGAATCGTTGATTCGACGCCCTCCCGGGCTAGCCATGCCGCCAGGCGTTCCGTATAGTCGCCGACTCCGCCGGCCATCGGTGGGTATTCGCCGGTCACGAGCAACACGTGGATGTCCGCCATCAGCCTCTTCGTACCCCTCGGCGGAGCGCTGCCGCGTAGAACCTCATTCGCTCCATGCGCAACTGGCGTCGATTCCCGAGCAGCCACTTGGCAGATTCGCGCGATAGCCGGATCGCGTAATCCAGCAGAATCGCGACGCGGACGACGGACTCCCAGTGCCTGTCGTACAGTCGCCCGGTCAATTGAACGCGGCTGGCGTTGAATTCTGCCAACCGGCGCGGAAGATCCTGCGCCGCGCTGGCCCCCTCATGATGGACGATCTCGGTAGTTGGAACGAAGCCAACTCGCCAACCGTGTCGTTGAAACCGCCAACACCATTCGACCTCTTCAGCATACATGCGGAATGATTCGTCAAACCCGCCGGCCTGCTCAAGTGCGGCTCGCCGGACGAGCATCGTCGCGCCAACGATCCAGTCGACATCCTGCACAACGTCGTCTGACCTGTCGGACAGATGGTAGCTCGTGGCGACCGGGTTCCTCGGCCACCATTCCTCAATGACCGAGCTTTCGAAGATCGGGGTCCACGGGCGCGGAAAGCGACGTCGGCTCGACTGGATCGAGCCGTCTGGCCGGCGGAGGCGTGGCCCGACGACCGCGTGCGATGGATGGGCATCCAGCCAGGCGGTCAGCGTCGCGATCGACCCGGCCGGGATGACGGTGTCCGGGTTGAGCACCAACACGTACTCGGCGTCGCTACGCGCAATGCCCGCATTGGCCCCGGCGCCATAGCCGCGGTTCTCCGCCTCAACGACCTGAATGTTCGGGCCGGCGCGACGTGCGGCGTCCGCGCTTCCGTCACTGCTGCCGTTATCGATAACAACGATCCGGGCGATCTCGCCGGCGGCTTGCGCCACAACGAGCGACGCGAGGCACTCCACGAGCAAGTCGCGGACGTTGTATGAGACGACGACAGCGTCGACTTTCGGAGTCATCGGCGCGCTCCATGCCGGACGAGCCAGACGATTCTCGCTTGCTCGTACGCCAGGGCCAGCGCGAGGAAGAGACCAGTAGATCCGTCCCGGTAGCCGTGGCGCATGACAAATCGTCGCACAAGCTCGCGAGCTGGAGCGGAAAGATACGACCGCCGTCGGGGGATTTGGCCCCCGGCCACCAACTGGGCTGCTGCCTGTCGGGAGTAGATCCGTTGCTTGCGGACGAACTCTCCGCGGGTCTCATAGTTGAGGTGCACCAATGGTGTGACGAGATCGACCGCCTGCCCGTCCAGTATCACAACCTCGTGGACCTGGCGATGCTCGTCATAACGAGCGCTGGCGCGCCGGAGCAGGCGTGTCTGATGGTCGGGCCACCAGCCTCCCCCGCGGAGCGCTCGACCGAAGACGATGTTGTAGCGTGGAAGCCGACCTCCGACAACCTCTTCGCTGGCATCGTCGAGGAATGCTGTGAGCTCGATCGCGCCCTCTGGCGTCAGTCGCTCATCCGCGTCGAGGAAGAGGACCCATGGCGTGTCGGCCAGCAGCAGGGCTGCGTTGCGCTGACTGGCATAACCGTCGAACCGACGCGTCGTGACGTGGGCTCCGGCTGCGCGAGCGATGTCGACGGTCTGGTCGGACGAGCCGGAATCAACGACGATCACCTTCTGCGTCAGTTGTGCCAGCGATGCCAGGCAGCCGGGGAGATGCCCCTCCTCGTCGAGTGTCAGGACAATCGCGGTGAGATCGTCGCGCATCGTCACGGTCTCGCCGCCTCGCGGAAGGTCTCGCGAATGCGCGAGTTGGCAGCCCTTCGTTGCTCATCGGCATGCCGGTCGTCCAGCCGGGTTCCGAACGACACGAGTGTCGCCGCCAGCCTGCGCTGCCGCGCTCCCCACCACCGGCCTCCATAGCGTGCCCGGCTGGCCCAGAGAGCCTCGCGCATGGCGTCGGGGCGTTGCGCGGTTGAGCGCCCGCCGTGATGGATGATTCGCGCGTTCGGCATGAGCAGTATTGTCCAGCGTCGTTCGGCGAATCGTCGTGCCCAGTCGATCTCCTCGCTGTACATCCCATAGCCCTCGTCCAACGGCCCGGCGTCGTCTGCCGCGGTTCGTCGGACGCACATTGCCGCGCCGAGCGGGTAGTCGATGCGGATCGGTTGCGCTCCATCTCCCGTCGGCATGCGCCCGTTGAGCGGAGATTCCAGCAAGCGGGCCGGCATCGGCAGGAAGTCGAGCAGCAAGCTGGCTGGCTGCGGAAAGGAGTACCCGGCCGATTGCTGCGATCCGTCGGGGTTGAGCAGTAACGGCGCGGTCATCCCGATGTGCTCGGCGATCTGCAAGCCATCGTGCAGCGTGGCGAGCGAACCGGCCTCCAGCTCGACATCGGGGTTGAGGATCAGAACCGCATCGCCCTGCCCGGCCGCCATCCCGGCGTTGCAGCCCGCGGCATAGCCGCGGTTCTCGGCCAGCTCGACCAGTGTCACACCGGGGTGCCTGGCGACGACGGCGCGGTGTGCGTCCGACGGCGACGCGCAGTCGACGACGATCGTTTCGCACGTAAGCTCCGCCGCGCGCTCACGCTCGGCAGCGATCGAGCGCAGGCAGGAGTCAAGCAATGCCGGGACGTTCCAGTGAACGACGATGATCGACAGATCGAGCCTCATCGGGTCGGCTCCGGATCACCCGGGATGCGGGCGGATTCGGCAGCGATCGGGTGGAGACCGAGCGGGCTTTGGTTGGCCCGAGCGCCCGTGCTAGACTCCATGCGATGCCGTGCGCTGGCGTCCGTCGTCGTGCCTGCGACATGTAGTCGGGCATCAACTACGCCGCGCCCAGCCACGCGCCGGCCGGGTGTGGCCGGGAGGGGTCGGTCGCATCCCATGCGTATCGTGCGGAACACCGGATACATCAAGCGCCGCAAGCGCGCCGGCAAGCTGATCGTTGCGGGTGGTCTCGGGCTGCTGATCGGTTCCTGGGTCATCACCCTGCTCTACCCATCCCTCTTTCTGCTGGCGACGGCCGGCCTGGCCGTCGGGTTCATTTTCTTCAATGGTGGCATGCAGCAGCTATCGCGCTGGTCGCGTCGCCCGCGGAACGATGAGGTTATTGACGCCGACCTCAATCGGCTCAACGACCGCTACACGATCGTCCACTACCCCGACGTGCCGGGGCGCCGGCCGGATCACGTGCTGATCATGCCAAACGGCGTGCTGGCGCTGACATCACGTGAGGTAACCGGGTCGGTCAAGGTCAAGGAGCGCACCTGGCGCAAGCTCGGTAATCCACTGACTCGCATGTTGCTCCTGGGCGGCCCGCAGCTTGGCAATCCTACGATCGAAAGCGAGGAGCAGATCAAGGCATTGACCTCGTTCCTTGAGACAAAGCAGCTCGCGACGAACGTCACAGGCGCGATTGTATTCGTCGCTGACAAAGTCGAGGTCGATATCGAGAATCCGACACTACCGGTCCTCCATGCGGCTGAGCTGCACGATTACGTTCGACAGCTGGCACAAAACGAGGCGACCATTTCCACAAAGGGCCGCGATGATCTGGCGCAAGCACTCTCGCAGGGAGAGGACATCGAGACGAATCTCTCAGCTTCATCGAGACCGAAGAAGAAGGTGCGCGCGGCATGAGCACGCCGGCCAGCGATCGCTGGGCCATCATCGGCCATGACGAGCAGGTCGAGGCCCTGGCATACGCGGTTGCGGCGGACCATGTCAGCCACGCCTATCTGATCACCGGGCCGACCAGTAGCGGAAAGACGACGCTGGCGCTTGCCTTCGCCCGGGCACTCAACTGCACCGCTGCGGCGTCCGAGCGACCTTGCGGGGTTTGCGAGAATTGCCGGAGGACGATACGAGGCAGCCACCCGGATGTCACCGTCGTCAATATGGCCTGGCAGGATATTACGGTGCCACCGAAGAGACGACCAGATCGCTCGACGCCACGCCAGGAACTCTCGATCGATTCCGTGCATCATCTCCGTAAAGACATCATCACTCGCCCGGTGCTCGGACGCTACAAGCTGCAGATCATCGACGACGCTGGCCTCCTTTCCGACGCGGCGATCGACGCCTACCTGAAGACGCTCGAGGAGCCTCCGCCCTTTGCGGTCATCGTTATGGTCGCCGAGTCGGCCGACCGTGTCACCGAGACGATCCGCTCTCGGTGTCGAGTCATCGAGTTGGGCAGTGTCTCGCGTGAGCGTATATCGGCAGCCCTTCGTGAGTGTGGCGTCGAGCCAGTTTCTGCAGAGCGGGTCGCTCGCGCCGCTCACGGGCGAGTCGGCTGGGCTCTGGACATGGCGGCAACCCCGGCGAAGATGACTGCGTACCGAGAGATGGTCGAGATGGCGTGGGAACACGTAACGACTCCGGTCGGCCGCGTTGCCCTGAGCGGCGCTGTAGCGCGGGACTATTCCCGGCGACGCGACCAGACGCTTGCGCTGCTGGATACGATCACCGGCGTCTGGCGCGACGCCCTGCTCAGCCGCGCCGGCCTGCCGGAAAGCACAGTATTTCCTGACCTTGCCGACCGGTTGCCGCCATGGGCGGCCAGTCACGAGCTGCGCGACCTCCATCGCGCGCTCGATGCGAGCCGGCAGTGTCTCATCGACCTTTCGAATAACGCTCAGGCGCGGATTGCGCTGCATGCGATGGTGATGCAATGGCCGGATTGAGCTGCTGCGAACCCCAACGAGAGCCGTCCTACGAGGATGCCAGGCGGCGGTTCCGTGAGCGAGTGATGCTTGCGCCCGTCGCGTCCAGGTTCCGAGCGACCCTCATGATCGCTGATTGCGGATGCGATGGATGCGAACACGCGCTCCCATCGATCGAGGGCGCGGAAATCGACATGGACGAGCGTCAGGTCGCCGGGGTGCGCTTCCGCGACTCTGGTCGCACGTACTACGTCGATCCAGATGGCGTGACGATGGAATCGGGCGACTGGGTCATCGTCGATACCACCCGCGGGGCCGAGTTGGCCCAGGTGGTGATCGCGCCGCAACAGGTGATCGCTGCGCTGCTCGACGGCGAAGTTCGCTCGGTTGCCCGTCGCGCGACTGATGACGACCTGGATCAGTCCGACCGTCGCAGGGAAAGCGAGGGCGACGCGCTGCGCACGTTTGCGGCGATGGCGCGCGACCATGGGCTGGCGATGAAGCCGATCTCGGCCGAATACGCCTTTGACGGCTCGCGACTGACGATCAACTTCTCGGCCAACGGTCGAGTCGACTTTCGTGAGCTGGTGCGCGATCTTGCTCGCCGGTTCACCTGCCGGATCGAGCTGCGGCAGGTTGGCCCGCGAGACGAAGCGCGGCTGCTGGGCGGTCTCGGCCGCTGCGGCCGGCCCCTCTGTTGCTCAACCTGGCTTCCGCAGTTCGCCGACGTCTCGATGACGATGGCCAAGAATCAGGACCTGTCTCCGAATTTCGATAAGCTCTCGGGTATTTGCGGTCGTTTGCTCTGCTGTCTCTCCTACGAACAGGAACAGTATCGGCAGCTGCGTTCCCGATTGCCGCGGCTTGGCCAGGAAGTCATGACCGAGCAGGGTCCCGGCTACATTCACGCCATGCAGATCCTCAAGGAGACTGTGACGGTCCGCCTTGAGACTGGTGAGTCCGTGACGCTGTCGCCCGACGGGGTTATCGTCGTCGGTGAACCCACGCGGGAGATGCGTAATCGCCGACGTCGTCCGCGCCGCGATTCGAGCGTGGAAACTCCTCCGCAGTAGAGTCCTTCGCGATCGGTCGTCATTAGGGAAGGGATCAAGCGTGAGCCTGACTGCCGCATACGGTGGTGAGAAATGGTCGCAGCGCGCCAACGACATGCGCGCCGATATGCCAGGCCACTGGGGAGACTGGGGATCCGGATCGGAAGTGGGCCGGCTCCGATCCGTGCTGCTGCGCCGGCCGGGATCGGAGCTCGATGACATCGTGGACTTCGATGCAGTCCAGATGCGAGCTGACCTGAACCCGGATCTGGCGCGCGCACAGCACGACGCGATGGCTGATGCCTACGAGGCGAACGGCGTCAGCGTCTACTACGTCGAGAATAGCCGCAACGACAAGCCGAACCAGATGTTCATCCGCGACCTGATGCTGATGACGCCGGAGGGCGCGATCATCACCAGACCCGCGTCGACCGTCCGCGCGGGCGAGGAACGATTCGTTGCCGAAGCGCTAGCTCGCAACGGCGTGCCGATTCTGATGTCCGTCCATGGCTCCGGGACCTTCGAGGGCGCTGACTGTCTCTGGGTCGACGATGACCTCTGCTTCCTGGCGGAGGGACTACGGACGAACACCGAAGGCGCAAACCAGGTTGAGCGGATGTTGCGTGAGATCGGCGTCAAGGAAGTAATTCGGGTGCAGCTTGCCTGGGGCGCGATGCATCTCGACGGCGTCCTGGCTCTTGCCGATACCGATGTCGCGATTGTCTGGCCCTACCGGACACCATCGCCGGTCGTTCGGACGCTCCAGGAACGAGGCTTCAGGATCGTGCCGGTGGTCGAGGAAGAAGCGCACGAGCTAATGCCGATGAACTTCGTCGCGATCGAGCCCGGCAAGCTGCTGATGCCGAAGGGCGGCGTCCGTTCGGCGGAACGTTACGTTGAGGCCGGCCTCGAAGTCATCGAGGTGGACATCAGCGAGCTGATGAAGGCCGGCGGCGGCGTCCATTGCATGACAGGGTTCCTTAAGCGCGACGCTGTCTGATACCGCTCGCCGTCGTGGCCGCTACCGAGAGAGCATCTGAACGATCGCGCTTGTGGCGGCGTTCGCATATTGCTGCGCCCCCGCGTTGTTCGGGTGGATGCAGTCACCCGTCCACTGGATCGTTCCGGGGATCAGCGCCTGGGCCAGACCATTGAACAGGAACGGTCGTGAGTTGGAATCCGGGTCGGTTGCGTACTGCACCCAGGTGTCGGCCACGCCCGGCGACGCTAGCCCACATTGCGTTACGCCGGCCGGGCCGCTCGCCTGAGGCGACTCGTGCCCATGGAACAGATCGTGGATCGTCGCCGAGCCGACCGATCCAGTTCTCTGTGTCTGGCTGACGGCAATGGCGATCGCCTGGTTCACAGCGTGGATGGCAGTCTCGGTCCGCTGGTAGCAATCGTAGGATGCGGCGCCCTGATATGGAGGTGGCGCGACGGTGCATTGGCTGCCGGGAAGATGGAAGAGGAAGCTGTCGGTATTGAACGGGTTATGGATGTCGGTCACGACGACCGTCACGTTCGGGTAGCGGATCAGTCGCGCGATCTCGGCCGTCATTCCGAGCCGAACTCCCTCTGCCCGCTGTTGGACGTACGCGTTGAACCAGTCGTCTCCCCATGAGATTGCCTGATACACAGTCAGTGGGTCGGTGTAATCGAGATCGTTCGCGCCGGCCGTGATTGTGACGACCGTTGGGCGCGTGACGTGCGTCAATCTGTTCCACTCCAGACGCGCGACGACGGCATCCACCTGGTAGTGCAACGACTTGTTTTTGCAATCTGCGTTAAACCAGTACTTCTGGAAGCATCGATCGACCGCTCCCTGCGCGTCGTAGGTGACGCGCGCGCCGGAGCACGCGAGGAACTGGCTCGCCGGGAACCGGACGTCGGAGATCTGCGCGCCGAGCGCCGCGACAACGCGCTCCGGGTACGCGCGATCCCACGATCGGGCGCATGGTGTTAGCGAAAGACCCGCCGCATCGTCACCCAACCCGGTGCCAGCGGCGATCGAGTCGCCGAGCGCCCAATAGTCCACCGATCGCGGTAGCCCTCCTCGCGCGGCCGCGGTAGGCGCAGCCCATGCGAGGGAGGTCATGAGGAGGAAGATGACAAGCAGGAGCCGTGGGGAGGCTGACGACCGCATTGATGAACGCTCCTTTGATTTCCCGGTAGCGATGCAGTGGATTGATGCTGTCGAGCGTAAACCCGGCTTCCACCAGCCTACCGCCATATCAATCGATGTCAACCCTCAACTGTGATAACAGGCGCGGCAACGCGAGCCGTCGACGGAATGCCCGATCTGCGGCTGCAGTAATGGTAGAGCGCGATTGTGGGGGCCATCACGCGAGTCGGGAAGGGCGGGTCCGCCCTTCCCGATCCATGTCTTCCGCTACTCGTACATCGCCGTGTCGGTCAACTGCGTGAGCGAGGAACGCTCGGCGCTCAGCGGCGCGATTGACGCCGGGGTTGCGCCAGTTGTTGCGGCCTCGGCGAGCAGCTGCCCGAGGCGCGGCCCGAACGACATCCCGCCTCCGCAGAATCCACCACCTACCCAGACGCCGGGCATGCCCGGCGCGGGGCCAGCGACCGGCAGGAAATCGCTGGTGAACGCCATCAGCCCCGCCCAGGTGTGGGCGACCCGCAGTCCTTCAAGCTTTGGGAAGAGGCGGGGGAGTACCTCTTCGATTCGGGAGATGACGCCCGACGTCGGGACCGGGTCGCGAACCCCGACATCCTTGTTCGGCGCATCGTCTCGGCAGCCGCCGATGACGATGGAACCGTCGGGCGTCTGCTGCCAGTACTCGCCGGTCGGGGTGACCGCCGCTCCGCCGCCGGTCGTGAACACTTCAGGCAATGGCTCGTACGAGAGGATCTGGCCGCGAACCGGCACAACGAGCCCCGACAGTGCCGGGACGAGCTCGTCGGTCCAGGCGTTGACGCTGACGATGACCCGGCCAGCTCGAACCGAGCCGCGATCGGTGATCACCAGGGCGCCGTTCCCGCTTGCCTCCAACGCGGTGACCGCCGCCCGACAGAGGCGCGCGCCATGCCGGCCGGCTGCCGCAGCGACGCCCGACAGATACTTCGACGAATGGACTGCCGCGGAATTCGGCTGGAACATAGCGCCCGCGATCTCGTCGCCGAGCGGGGTCTTCACCAGATTCTGCAGCGCGTCGCGATCGAGAACTTCGGCTGTGATGCCCCGCGCGGCGAGCTCGCCCAGACCAGCGCGCCTGGCATCGAGGTCGGCGTCGCCGAGGATGAAGCCGAGCGAACCTGGCACCCGGTAGTCGCAGTCGATTCCTTCCTCGGCGACCACCCGGCGGACGATCTCACAACCATCCTCGGTGAGCTTCCAGAGGTCCCATGCGGCCTGCTCGCCGATGCGCTCCGCTGTCGGCCCGATGCCGGCGACCAGACCCGCGCCGACGAACCCACCGTTTCGACCCGTGGCTCCCCAACTGATCGCGTCGCGTTCGATCAGCGTGACGTCAACGCCGGCCTTCGCCAGCCAGTAGGTTGCCCAGACACCCAGAACTCCGCCTCCAACGACAACCACATCGGTTGCCTCGGGCAATGAGTCGCCAGGCACGAGTGGCGCTCCGGTGGCGTGCCAGTACGACAGGGGTTCACTTGTTCGTCCAGTCGACGACATGTCTCCTCCGGCTCCTTGTCTTTCTTGTGCCCGTGATCCGGGCTGCGTGGCGCGAGAATACACGACTCCGCCCGATGTCGCGCGTTCGTCAGATGTTGCGGCCGGTGTATGCCGTGAGAAGCAGATGAATCTGCCCCCGATGTTCCGCCTCGTGCTGCATCAGATGGTGGAGCACCCACGCCGGCGTCACGTCGTATTCGGGCAGCGCGCGTGGCCGGAGGAAGTCTTCGATCGTCATCTCCCGGAAACCAAGGATCAGGCGGTCACGGATTGCAGAGAGAACCGTCAGATGTTCAGAGAGACTTCGCCGGCTGACATGCGTCAGCCGGCCACTGGCGTCACGCACGTCCCACGGCAGCAGGGCGACGATGTCATCCGGGAATGGTTCGGTCAGCACCTCGACGTACAGCCAGTCTGTTTCGATTGCGGCGATGTGGTAGAGCAGCGTGCCGATCGTGTTTTCATCGTCGCGCTGCCAGTCGAGCGCGGGGTCGTCGACCCGATCCAGCAGTTGCAGGGTGCGTGCGCGAGCATCCTGCGCCGCGGCAAGCCACTGCGCGATTGCTGGGTCTGTTGCCGTGGGAAGGGTGAGCGTGAGCTGTCGGCGTGATTCGGGTTGGGTCATGAGAGGAAGTCTTTCGGATACGGATGACTAGCCACCATGCTGCCGGAGGATTTCGGCGAGCTGCGGAGGATCGATGCTTCCCCCACTGAGAATACAGACCGTCCGGCCGCGCTCCGTGCGTGACAGAGCCAGTGCAGCGGCGACAGCCAGCGCGCCGGCCCCCTCTGTCACCAGCTTGTTCCTGAGCGCGAGCCGTGCGATGGCCGACTTCGTCTCGTCATCGGTTGGCGTCAGACAGCCAGCAAGCATCTGCTGTAAGTCGGGGAAGGCATCAGCCGAGACGAATGGCGCGCCCGCGCCGTCGACGAACGTGTCGTAGGGCGTGGTGCGTGGCTCACCGGCCGCCAGCGAAACGGCCAGAGCGCTGCCGCCGAGCGGCTGGACACCGAAGACGCGGACATCCGGGTGGCTGGCCTTTATGGCAGACGCGATCCCGAGGGCCAGACCCCCGCCGCCGACCGGCACGATCACCGTCTCGACATCCGGCAGGTCTTCCAGGATCTCCAGCCCGATAGTCCCATTCCCGGCCGCAACCAGCGGGTCGTTGAATGGATGAATGAAGCCCGGACGGTCATTGAACCGGCCGTCCTGCATCGCAGCCATCACTTCAGGTCGTGGAATCAGCTCGATTGAAGCGCCGTAGCCTCGTGTCGCGGCCTTCTTGAACTCGGGGGCGCTCTCCGGCATGATCGCGGTCGCCCGTAGCCCCAGCCGGCGCGCGGACCACGCGACCGCCTGCGACATGTTACCGGCGGAGAGCGTCGTTACCTCGTCGAGTGGCCCCGCCTCCAACCGCGCTGCAATCGCGTTGTGCGCTCCGCGCAGCTTGAATGACCCGATCGGCTGGAGGATCTCCGGCTTGAGCCAGACGTCGTCTACCTCGTGAAGCTGGAGCAGCGGGGTGCGGATCGCCACGTCCACGAGCCGCCGTCGTGCGGCAAGGATGTCGTCTAGCGTAAAGCGCATTTGGCGTCCTTCTCAACCCCAGGTCGGTGGCCAGACAGTCATGATAAGTCATCAGTCGTGGCTTGCGCGGGTAGTGATCCTGAGCGACGATACCGGGCGGAGTTGATGAGACTATATCGAAGGGATACCGCCGCCGTGACCGAAACCAGCACCGAGCCGCAGCCGCTCACGCCGGAGCAGCTTGCGACGATGACACGCGTCGGCGACGCGCGTCTTGCGCCGGACGGAACAGCCGTCGTCTTTGTCGTTGACCAGGCCAGCAAGGATGGCGAAAACGAGCAGGCTGCGCTCTGGATAGCGCCGTTCGATTCCACGTCGGCAGGCGCAGCCCGTCAGTTCACCAGCGGACTGGCCAACGATCGCGCGCCGCGTTGGTCGCCGGACAGCCGCCGCATCGCGTTTCTCTCAGATCGCGCCGAACGGGGCAAGTCGAGCGTATACGTGATGCCAGCCGACGGTGGCGAGGGTATTCGCGTGTTCGATCAACAGGGAGAGCTCAGCGGTCTCACCTGGTCGTCGGATGGCCGCTTCCTGGCCGTGCTCTTCACCGAACCAGAGACCGCGGAGGAGAAGAAGCGCAAGGAGGACCGCGACGACGCGAACGTCTGGGATCACGAACAGAAGTACCAGCGGCTCTGGGTCATCGATCCGGACGCGAAGACTGCGACCTGTGTCTCTCCCGACGCGCGTCAGGTTCGCTCGTACGCCTGGGCGCCGGACGCGGAGCGATTCGTGATCTGCGCCACAGGGAACGCGCGTATCGACGATCTCTTCACCGAGAACGAGCTGGAGATCATTCCCCGAGGGGGTGGTGAACCAACATCGATCGGCACGCTGACCGGCGTCGCCTCGGATCTCACCTGGTCGTCGGATGGACGCTACCTCGTCTACCGATCCTCCGCAGGCCAGGTCGTTCATGGTGAGCATGTTTATCGGATCAACGCCGACGGCAGCGACCGTGTCTGTCTGACTGAAGGGTACAGCGGGACGGTCGAAGGACTCTCGTCGCCGGATGGCGGCAGCTCGCTCGTGCTCTCCTGTGCCGAGGGTGTCGACTTCGCCGCCCACTGGCTCAGTTGGGATGGCGAGATGTCGCCACTCCTGTCGCGACAGGAGGGTTGGGCGGACGTGCCTGCGAGTGTCAGCTGCGATGGCCGGCGATTGGGACTCGTCTGGCAGACCGGGGTCGAGCCGGAAAATGTCCACGTCGCCGAGGTGGCTGACGGTCGCGCCGGCGCGCTGCGCAAGGTGACTGACTTCAACAACGGGATCACAACAGCGGCGCTAGGGACCGTTTCGAGCGTGAGCTGGACGAGTGATGAAGGGATCGAAGTCGGGGGCCTGCTCGTGCTGCCGCATGGCTACGTCGAGGGCCAGCGCTACCCGACGATTGCGCTCGTGCACGGCGGGCCGACGTGGGCCTGGTCGCGCTGGTTCCACGGGAGTTGGCACGATTGGGGACAGATGCTGGCCGGCCGTGGCTACGCAGTGCTGTTGCCGAACCCGCGCGGCAGCACCGGGCGTGGCTCGGAGTACATGAACGCCAACGCGGGCGACATTGGTGGCGGCGAGTACCGTGACATGATGACTGGTGTCGATGCATTGATCGAGCGCGGTATTGCCGATCCCGATCGTCTTGGCATCGGCGGCTGGAGTTGGGGCGGTTACATGACTGCCTGGACTGTCAGCCAGACTACGAGGTTCAAGGCGGCGGTGATGGGGGCTGGCCTGCCGAATATGGTCTCCGACAACTACATCGGCGATATCCCGAGCGCCAATCTCTCGTATTTCTCGGAGTCCGCCGCGCAGAACCCGGAGCCATTCTGGGAACGCTCGGCGATCCGCTACATTCGCAACGTTACGACGCCGGTTCTGATCCTCCACGGCGCGGCGGATGATCGCGTCAACCCGATGCAGGGCAAGGAGATGTATGTCGCGCTGCGGAGTCTCGGTCTGCCGGTCGAGTTCGTGACCTACCCACGCGAGGGGCACAGCATTCGCGAGCGCAAGCATCAGATCGATCTGATGAATCGCGTCATCGCCTGGTACGAGCGCTACCTCAGCGCTGGCGCGGTTGAGCAGTCGAGGTGAGAAGGGAGCAGACACGGTGAGCCAGCAAATGACGCCACGAGAGCGGGTGGATGCCGCGCTACGTGGCGAGGCCGTCGACAGGCCGCCGGTGAGTATCTGGCGGCATTTCCCGAACCAGGATCAGTCAGCCGCCGACCTGGCCGCGGTTACGCGCGCCTGGCAGGAATCGTACGCGCTCGACTTCATCAAGCTCATGCCGCCCGGCGACTATGCGACGATCGACTGGGGGGCGGAGAGCGAATACCAGGGAGCGGCCGGCGGCACCCGCGAGACAACGAAGTACCCGATCGAGACGGCCGAAGACTGGAGACGGATCGCGCCGGTGCCAGTTGATGCCGGGTTCAACGCGGAAGTCGTGCGTGCCTGTGCGCTGGTGCGTGAGGCAGTCGGGCCGGATGTGCCGGTTGTGCAGACGATCTTCAGTCCGCTGACGATCGCCAACAAGATGTCGGCCGGGCGAGTTGTCGAGCACTTGCGCTCTCACCCGGATGTCGTCCGCCAGGCACTCGTCGCGATTCGGGATGTGACCGTCGAGATGGCGCGCGCGTCGTTGGCTGCCGGCGCGGATGGTGTCTTCTTCGCCAGCCAACTGGCGACCGCCGATGTGTTGACTGAAGCCGAGTACCTCGACTTCGGCACGAACTACGATCTCGAGGTGCTGGAAGAGACAGTCGCGGCCGGTAGCCAGGTGACGATGGTCCATATCCACGGCGCGAACACGTTCTTTCACCTCATGGCCAGCTATCCATGCAACATGCTGAACTGGCATGACCGGGCGGTCGGCCCCGATCTGGCCACGGTGCAGGGCAACTACCCTGACTGCTGTGTAGCCGGCGGGATCAACGAGAAAGCGATCGCCGGGATGACGCCCGAGGCGGTCGCAGCCGATGTCGCCCAGGCGCGCGACGCGACCGGCAACCGCCGGCTGATGATCGCGCCGGGCTGTGTCATCCCGGTCGCGACGCCGGCGATGAACCTGCGCGCGGCCGTCGAGGCAGCGAAGGCGACATAACGAGCGACGACTGGATTGTGGTGGCGCGATGCAATACCTTGGGGAAGGACAGCACGAGTGAGGACAGAAGCACAACTCTATACGGGTGGGACGATCTTGACGATGGATCCGAGCCAGCCAGAGGTCGAGGCGGTCGGCGTCGTTGGCGAGCTTATCGTCGCGGCGGGGAGTCGTGAGGCGGTTGAGGCGGCGCTGCCGCGAGGTCACCGTCGGGTTGACCTGGCGGGACGGACGATGATTCCCGGCTTCAACGAAGCCCACAATCACATGATCGGCTACGGCACAGCGTTGGGTCAGATCGACGCTGCGTTTCCGACCGTGAAGTCGATCGGTGACATCGTCGCTGCGGTTCGCGAGAAGGCGTCCGAAACGCCGGCCGGCCAGTGGATCATCGGTCGTGGGTATGACGACAACAAGCTCGACGAACGCCGTCATCCCAACCGCCACGACCTCGATGCGGCGACCACCGAGCACCCGGTGATGATCGTCAATGGTTCCGGTCACCTCTCGGCGGTCAACTCGAAGGCGCTCGACATGGCCGGCATCCGCAATGGCAGCCCCGATCCACAGGGTGGTCACTTCGTTGTCGATGAGCATGGCGAACCAACCGGCGTGCTCCACGAGACCGCACAACAACCTGTCCGCGATCAGATTCCAGTGCCGACCGTCGAGGATCACATCGAGGCGCTGCGGCGCTGTAACGACGCCTACGTCGCCTCGGGGATCACCTCGTCGCAAGATGCTGGCTCGCTGACGGCGAACCATGTCCGGGCATATCAGATCGCGGTGGAGCGCGGCGTGCTGAAGCTGCGAACGAGCATGATGATCCGCGAGACACTGATCGACCAGCTCGATGGGCTCGGCGCACTCCAGGGATTTGGCAGTAACCGGCTGCGGATCGGGCCGGTGAAGCTATTCATCGATGGCTCGTTGATCGGTCGCACCGCCGCCGTCACCCAGCCGTTTCTGAACGACCCCCGCGACGACAACCTCGGGCTGACAATGATGCCGAAGGAGCAGTTCGAGGACTACGTGATGCGCGCTCATGCGATGGGCTATCAAATCGCAGTCCATGCCATTGGCGACCGTGGCATCGACTGGGTGCTCGACGCCTATGAGAAGGCGCTCACCGCTCACCCACGCGCCGATCATCGACACCGCGTCGAGCATTGCGGGATCTGCCGGCCCGATATCCTCGACCGCATCCAGCGGCTGGGCGTCATTCCTGTCACGCAGCCGGTCTTCATTCTCGAATATGGCGACGGATTCATCCGGCACCTGGGCATGGAGCGCATCCAGCTGACGTATCCGTTCCGTTCGTTCCTCGACCGCGGGATTCGACCGGTGTTCTCGTCGGATTGCCCGGTGTCGTCGTTCGTCCCGATGAAGTCGATCCAGGCAGCCGTCACCGAACGCACCGGAACCGATCAGTCGTATGCGCTGGAGGAGGCGGTCACCGTCGAAGAGGCGCTCGAGATGTACACCGTCGCCGGGGCGCACGTGACGTTCGAGGAGGACATCAAGGGGCAGATCAAGGCCGGGATGCTCGCCGACTTCGCGATCCTCGAGCAGGATCCGCGCGATGTCGATCCGTCCACCCTGGCCGATCTGGGCGTCACGACGACGATCATCGGCGGTGAGGTCGTATACGAGCGGTGAGCTCATCGGGGTGCGGGGCGCGGCGGCGAGATTTTTCCCGCGCGGCCCGTACCCCTCTCCCCATGTCGCGGAAGGAGTCTCAGTGGCAAGTAAGACAACGCGGGCGACCGAGAAGCAGCCAGCAACGGCTGCGAAGGGGATGGTGACATCGAATCACCCCCTCGCGTCACTCGCCGGTAACGAGATTCTCGTGCTGGGCGGCAACGCAGTTGACGCGGCAATCGCGACCATGTTCGCCTTGTCGGTCGTCGAGCCGATGATGACGACGATCTTCGGCGCAGGATTCATCAACATCCGGCTGGCCGACGGAACCTGCACGACGATCGACAACTATGCGACCGTCCCACGTCGCGCCAGCGCCGACATGTTCGAACCGATCCCCGGGAATCTCGACAACGACGTCGTCGGTGGTCTCAACAGCACCGGCTACCTCGCGGTTGCGACCGGCGGCACGTTGCTCGGTTGGGCGACCGCAGTCGAGCGCTATGGCCGACTTTCACTCGCCGAGGTCATGGCGCCAGCGATTCGCTACGCCCGCGCTGGTTTTCGGGTGAGCCCGTATCTGTCGCAGCTGGTCGAGATGGAGCGCGACAATCTCTCGCGCTTCCCTGCCAGCGCTGCCGTCTTCCTGCCGGATGGCCAGATCCCTGCCGTGGATGACCGCATCGTGCGCGCGGATTATGCCGATACACTCGCCGCAATCGCGGAGCACGGGCCGGACTACCTGTATCGCGGCCCGCTTGGTGAAGCGATCGCCGCTGACATGGCTGCCAACGGTGGATTGATTACGATGGAAGATCTTGCCGATTACCGTATCTTCGAGCGCCCGCCTGTTGTTGGAACCTATCGCGGCTATGAGATCGTTTCAATGGGTCCTACTTCATCGGGCGGCGCGCATATCATCCAGATGCTGAATATCCTGGAGCATTTCGATCTTGGCGCAATGGGCTTCGGCTCGCCTGATACGGTTCATCTGATCGCCGAGGCGATGAAGATAGCCTTTGCCGACCGGTTCCGCTACATGGCCGACCCCGCGACAACCGACATCCCGCTCGACTGGCTCATCTCGAAGTCGTATGCGGCCGAGCGTGCCGGCCAGATCGACCTCGCGCGGGCTCAGCAGTATGTCGCGGCCGTCGCGCCCGAGGGCGAGGGCGTGTCGACAACGCACTGCTGCGCCGCCGACGCCGACGGCAACATCGTCGCGACGACCCAGACGCTCAATGGCGGGTTCGGCTCGAAGGTGACCGTGCCGGGAACCGGGATGCTGCTCAACAACTGCATGCATCTGATGGACCCGACGCCGAGCCGGACGAACTCGATCGCGCCGGACAAGCGCATCCTCTCATCGATGTCGCCGACGCTGGTGCTGAAGGACGGTAAGCCGTTCATGGCGATCGGGACTCCCGGTGGGGTGCGGATCTTCGGGACTGTCATGCAGGGCATCATCAATGTCATTGACCACGGCATGACACTCCAGGAGTCGGTCGAAGCGCCACGGCTGTGGGATCGTGGCCCGGCGCTGGAGATCGAGACGGGGTTCGACGACCTGGCGAACCTCAAGGCTGAGCTGGAGCATCGCGGCCACGTCGTCGAGACTCCGCTCAAGGTCGCCGGTGGGATGAACGGCATCCTGATCGACCCCGACAGCGGGAATATGGATGGCGCAGCCTGCTGGCGGGCTGACGGCGCTCCAATGGGCTTCTCTGGTGGTGACGCCCGTGTAGAGGCCGATGTCGCGAAGGCGATGTGGGCCTGAGTATCGGATCGTCGGGCGCGGCGGCCTTCTCGGTGTTGCCGACGACTGCCGCGCCACAAAGTATCGACGCGACCCGGGAGGTTCGTGCGGTATCGATGGTAAACGAGAATCTCCGGAGGCATTACGCCAGCCCGGAGTACTTCGCGTTGGGATCGCCCCGGAGTCGTTACGCTACCGGTGCCGGTATGTGATCCGGCCTCGCGTCAGGTCGTAGGGGGAGAGCTCGACCGTGACCCGATCCCCGGGGAGCACGCGGATGAAGTTCTTCCGCATACGGCCCGACAGGTGGCCCAGAACGGTGTGTCCGTTCTCGAGCTCAACGCCGAACATCGCATTAGGCAACGCATCAGTAACGCGGCCCACCACCGCAATAGCATCGCTGTTGGCTCGCGTGCGTGGACCGTCGGGCGTTGCGGTTGCTGCCGGCGCGGGCGCGCGCGCAGGCCTCCGATTTTGCGTCTTTCTCGCCATGAAAACCTCCTGGCATATGCGTAATCTACGTCTCGATTCAGCGGCGCGCCGCCCTGTGTTGGCGCCCCATCGCGCTGGCGAGATACCATGGTCGGAGGTTGCCAGGGCGATCGCCTGACCCATCCGAACAGGTCAGAAACTACTCACAACTATATCACGATCCGTATCAAGGTTGGGGCGTGAATGAGCGCGCCACCAAACTGGTTTGGCTCGCATAGTTGACACCACTCACCAGCCTCGCGAAGACTTCAGGTATGGATACACGGCACGACATCGGGCATGCCCCGGACATGGTCCAGATCGATAAGGTGCTTGGGCTCGAGGAGCGCAAGGGCTATCGCGACGACGCGGCAAGCAACGGCATTGCGCGGTTCGTCGGTGAGCGAGTTGCACGGCTGCTGCGGATCGCCGACGCCGATGAACGAGGTCGCATCCAGGACCTTGAAGCGCTCCTCGCGGAATATTCCTCCGTCCCGGCGGCCAACCGGCCGGCCGTCATCGCCGAGGCGCGGCGCATCCTTGGCGATCTGCAGCGACCTCCAGTTGCGGAGTCCTCTTCGCCCGCTACGGAGGCGCAACCTCGGACAAGCCGGCCGACGGCGTCGCCTCCGGCTCGTGTGGCGAAGCCCGGTTCGGGGAAGGCGTCACCCGTCCGTATCGCGTCTCTGGCCGACTCAGTCAGGCTGTTGCCGGCGGTTGCGGAAGGGCGGGCGAAGCTTCTCGCGCAACTCGGAGTCGAGACGGTCGGCGACCTTGTCCATCTGTACCCTCGTCGCTATATCGATTACGGCAACGTTCAGCCGATCGCGAGCAGCCTGTTTGGCCGGATGACGACGATTCAGGGCGTCGTGTCCTCGATCGAGAAGCGTCGGACTGCGACTGGCAAAGAGTTGGTGGATGCCGTCATTGACGACGGCACCGGGCGGATTCATGCGTTCTGGTTCAACCCGTGGGTCACGCGGCAGCTCTTCCCTGGCGTCCCGGTCTCGATGTCCGGACGAGTGGAGCAGATGCGCGGCAACCTCTGCCTGCAGAACCCCGAGTGGGAAATACTCGGCCAGGAGACGCTCAACACCGGACGGATTATTCCGGTCTATCCGCTGGTCAAGAACCTCTCCCAGAAGATGCTTCGACCCCTGGTCCGATTGGCGTTGGACGCGACACGGGATCTGATCGTCGATCCGCTGCCGCGCGACCTTCGGGAGGCGGAAGGGCTGAGCGATCTGTGGCAGGCGCTGGAGTGGGTGCATTTCCCCGATGGCGAGTCACGCGAGGGGGCGGCGGACAACCTTCATGCCGCCCAGCATCGGCTCGCGTTCGATCAGTTCCTGTCGCTCCAGCTTGGACTTCTCGGCCGCAAGCACGAATGGCAATCACAGCCGGGCACTGCATTCGCGGTTGACCGGCAGGCGTTGGCGGATTTCATTGGCGTGTTGCCGTTCCGTCTCACCGGCGCGCAGGATCGCGCCACCGGCGAGATCCTGCATGACATGGCCCAGCCACAGCCAATGACGCGCCTGTTGCAGGGTGATGTCGGTTCAGGCAAGACGATTGTTGCCGCGTTGGCAGCCTGGGTCGCGATTCGGGATGGCTTTCAGGTTGCGTTAATGGCGCCGACCGAGATCCTTGCCGAGCAGCACGCGCGGGGGTTGCGGCAGGTATTCGATCTGCTGCCGGAGGAGCGCCGGCCGCGGATCGGCTATCTCACTGGCAGTGTGGGCGGCGCGCAGCGCGCCGAACTTTACGCCCAGGTGGCGACAGGCGAAGTCGACCTGTTGATCGGCACTCATGCGCTGATTCAGGGAGGGGTCGAGTTCACGCGCCTCGGGCTGGCGATTATCGACGAGCAGCACCGCTTTGGTGTCGAGCAGCGAGCGCTCCTGCGCGGAAAAGGCGCCTCCGCGGATATGCTGGTCATGACGGCGACACCGATCCCTCGCACGCTGGCATTGACGTTACACGGTGACCTCGATGTGTCGACACTCGACGAGCTTCCGCCGGGTCGCCAGCCGATCGAGACGTATTGGGTGGAGGAACGCGGGCGTAGCGACGCATATCGATTCGTGCGTTCACAGGTCGAGCAGGGCCGGCAGGCCTTCATCGTCTTCCCGCTGGTGGAAGAGTCCGAAGCAGTCGATGCCCGGGCTGCTGTCGTCGAGCACGAGCGACTGAGCGGCGAGGTATTCCCTGATCTGAGGTTGGGGCTGCTTCACGGTCGGATGAAGCCGGCCGAGAAGGATGCAGTTATGGCCAGGTTTCGTAGCCATGACCTGGATATCCTCGTCTCGACTTCGGTCATCGAGGTTGGTATCGATATTCCCAACGCGACCGTCATGATGATCGATGGCGCTGACCGCTTTGGTCTGTCCCAACTACACCAGTTTCGCGGTCGCGTCGGCCGTGGCGCCGAAAAGTCGCATTGTCTTCTGGTCTCGGGTGATGCGAGCAACGACGGACGCGCCCGTTTACAGGCGATGGTGGATACGCAGGATGGATTCAGGCTGGCTCAGATTGACCTTGAGCTCCGTGGCCCAGGTGATTTTCTTGGCACGCGCCAGAGCGGCCTGCCCGAGCTGGAGCTGGCCGCCTTTGCCGACGTGCGCGACCTGGAACGCGCTCGCGCCGTCGCCGAGCGGATCCTTGAGGAGGATCCCACGCTCGGCAGCGCCCGCTACGCGCTGCTTCGAGCGCGCGTCGATGCATTCTGGGCCCGCGCGATCGTGGATGTGAGCTAGACGATGCGAGTGATCAGCGGCGAGGCACGAGGCCGGCGACTGAAGGCGCCGCGTTCTGAAGGCGTGACGCGGCCGATGGCCGACAAGATCAAGGAAGCGCTGTTCTCGGTCCTTGCGTCGCTCGGCGTCGAGTACGAGCGTGTGCTCGATCTGTACGCTGGCTCTGGCGCGGTCGGAATCGAGGCACTGTCTCGCGGCGCTACCTGGTGCGACTTCGTCGATCGCGACCAGCACGCAATCCGCGCGATTCGCGATAATCTGTCACATGTTGGTTTTGTCGACCGTGGGAAGGTTCACCCGATCGCGGTTCTGACGGCGATCCGCTCCGCTCGTGAACCGTACGACCTCGTCGTCTTCGACCCGCCCTACGCCGACCCCGAGATTCATGCCACACTGGTGGCGCTATCGGAGTCAGGCGCGGTGCGTGATGGGACGATCGTCGCCATTGGCCATTCGCCGCGGGTCGAGATGCCCGAGCGGCTGGGGACCCTCGTGCAGTTGCGCGAGCGTTGCCATGGGGGTTCGTGCTTCGCGGTCTACGATGTGGTGCTGAAGACGGATGAGGATCAGCCGACGGCGACTGTGGAGGAACCATCGGTAGAGGGGTGAGGGATGCGAGTAGCGGTCTATCCGGGAAGCTTCGACCCGATCACGAACGGTCATCTGGATCTCGCGAAACGGGCCGCGCGATTGTTCGACCGCTTGATCATCGCCGTCTACACTGGCGGCACTCACGGGGACAAACGGCATCTGTTCAGCGTTGATGAACGGGTCAGGCTCGTTCGCGAGAGTATCGACGGCGCGGACAATATCGACGTTGACACCTTCCAAAATCTCACCGTAGACTACGCTAGAAGCGTGGGAGCACAGACGATCGTGAGAGGCCTGCGGGCCGTATCCGACTTTGAGTACGAGTTCAAGCTGGCGCATATGTACCAGCACCTCGCGCCAGAGTTGGAGGTTATCTGTCTGATGACAAGCTCGAACTATTCGTTCATTTCATCCAGCTTCATCAGAGAGGTCGCCTCACTCGGCGGCGATGTCAGCACGCTCGTCCCCCCTCCCGTCGTCGAGGCGCTCGGCGAGCGCTTTCTGTCCTGTGACACGCAAGCAGTTTCGGAAGAGAGATCGGCCGATGTATACACGCCCAGCGGCGGGATCTGACCTCGTTACGTCAGATGGACCGCGACGAAACGATCGACAGACGCCGGCCAGCCCTGGCATCATGGACATCATCGAACGGCTCGAATCACAGGTCGTCGCTGGTCGGCGTGTGATGGGCAAGGTCATGATCGACGAGAACGAATTCTTCCTTCTCCTCGATCAGCTTCGTCAGGCCGTTCCCGCCGAGCTGCATCAAGCCCGTCGCGTCATCCAGCAGCGCCAGGAGATTATTCTCGGCGCGCAGGATGAGGCGGAGCGGGTCGTCGCCACCGCCCGCGAGCGAGCAGAGTACCTGCTCAGCGAACGTGGATTGACCGCCGAAGCACGCTATGTTGGCGAAAACGTCCTCCGCCATGCGCACGACAACGCTGACTCGGCCATGATCGAGATGAAGCGGTTCGCCCAGCAAATGCTCGATGATGTCGAGGCGGCCATGAATCGCAACCTTTCGGAGATCGCGGAAGCGCGGTCGCGACTATCCGATTGAGCCTGATCGGCGGCTGGCCGGTCATTGACCGGCCCGTCACCCGATGGCTATACTACTCAGGTTGCGCGCGGGCGCGACTATCTGTGCGTGCCTTCGAGTGACGGGGTCAGGATGCTTCGTGGGGTCTCAAGAGTAGGCGAATGATGCAGCTCAAGGACGACACACGGATCAATGTCGCCCAGTTGATGAAGGAGGACGTCGGTGCGTATCGCACCTACGACCTCACGCTCCGCTGGTTTGCGCTGGACGAGGACACCATGTCGCACGATGTCACAGCTCGCGTGCGGCTGACCCGGATCGGCGACGGGCTTCTGGCGACGGGGACGGTTGCCGGCACGGCAATCGTGGAATGCGCTCGGTGTCTCGAGATGTACGATCAGCCGTTCTCGGCCGAGTTCGATCACGAGTACCGACCATTGATCGATGTGAGGAGCGGTACTCCTGTCGCGCAACCAGCGCCGGCCGAAGAGCTGGGCGTAATCGACGAGTCGCACGAGCTTGACTTGAGTGAGCCGTTTCGGCAGGTGGCGATTCTCGATCTGCCGATCAAGCCGATCTGTGATGAGGATTGCCCCGGGATCGCGCGGGTAGACGAAGACGACGACAATGCCGGCGACCAACGTTTCCGCGTCCTCGGTGGGTTGCTCGAAGAGAATGAAACAACAAGGTTGACGTGACGGCGCCAACGCGCCATCAACAAGTAAGGGGACGAATCGAATGGGTGCGCTTCCAAAACAACGACGAACTCAGGCCAAGCAGGGTCTTCATCGCCAGCATCACAAGATCAAGACGCCATCCGTGATGATGTGCCCGCAGTGCCGCCAGGTCAAGCGTCAGCATCATATCTGCCCGCATTGTGGGTATTACGCTGGTCGTCAGGTCGTGGAGATCAAGGTCAAGCAGCGGCGCAGCGAGAACGACTGAGCCTGCGATCGTGCGATCCGCGCGCGAGGATGTCGCGCGCGACGCGTCCAGTGCCCATGCTGGCGAGTAGCATGCGGGCTGGTGGAGGAGGCCATTGCAGATGCCGCGTGCAGCAATAACCGGCTGGGGCATGTACGTGCCCGAGCGCGTGCTCAGCAATGACGACCTCTCCAGAATGGTCGACACGAACGACGAGTGGATCGTCTCACGGACTGGGATCCGCGAGCGACGAATCGCCGAGTCGACGGACACGGTTACCTCGACCTCCACCGCCTCTGCCAGGCTTGCGTGCGAGAAGGCGAACCTGGACCCCGCTGAGCTCGATCTGATCGTTGTCGGGACGTTCACCGCAGATCAGTACATGCCATCGATCGCCTGTCAAGTACAGAACCAGATCGGCGCGCGTCGCGCCGCCGCGTTTGACTTGAACGCAGCTTGCACCAGCTTCGTATACGCCCTGGCAACTGCGACGCAGTTCATCGAGTCCGGCCTCTACAAGCGGGTTCTCGTCATCGGCACCGATATCAACTCACGCTTTCTCGACTACACCGATCGGGGCACGTGTGTGCTGTTTGGCGATGGCTCCGGGGCGGTAGTGCTTGAAGCTAGCGATGCGGATGAGGGAGTCCTCTCGATCGCGCTTGGCGCGGATGGATCGGCAGGCCATCATCTGACGCTCGGCGACGCCGAGAGCGTGGTCGCGCTCAACGGCAATCGGACGATGGAGCGTCCGTTCATTCGAATGAACGGACCCGAGGTGTATCGCTTTGCGGTGAAGGTCATGGGCGAGGTGGCCGCGGAGGCGATCGCGCGCGCCGGCCTGACGTTTGATGATGTCGATCTGCTCGTGCCGCATCAGGCAAACCTGCGGATCATCGATGCTGCGGCGAAGCGACTTGAGCTGCCGCGAGACCGTGTCTGGGTCAACGTCCACGACTACGGCAACACATCTTCTGCGTCGGTGCCGATTGGTCTGGTCGAGGCGTTTGAGGCGGGCGCGATTCGTGACGGGATGAACGTGGTCGTCGTCGCATTCGGCGGCGGCCTGACGTGGGCAGCGGGGGTAGTGCGGTGGGGATCGACAGGCGTCGCCCGGCTGGCCCGGGTATGAGCGCGGGCGTGGCCTGGGTTTTTCCAGGCCAGGGCTCGCAGGCAGTCGGAATGGGTCAGGCGGTCGCCGAGGCGGACGCAGATGCTCGCGCGGCGTTTGCCGAGGCAGACGCGGCGCTTGGATTTTCGATTTCGCGTATCTGCTGGGATGGCCCGGAGGCGGCGCTCACGCGCACCAGTAATCAGCAGCCGGCCATCGTCGCGACCAGTGTGGCAACACTTCGCGCGCTTCACGCCGAAAATCTGCTGCCCGAACCAGACTACGTCGCGGGCCACTCACTCGGCGAATACTCGGCACTCGTTGCCGCGGATGCGCTGACGCTGCCAGATGCAATCCGGCTGGTGCGCCGTCGAGGCGAGCTGATGGAGGAACATGCGCTCGGTAGCATGATCGCTATCCTCGGTCTTGATGAGACTGCGCTGGGGCTCGTCGCCAACGAGACCGGGACGCAGATCGCGAACTTCAACGCGCCGGGCCAGATTACGTTGTCCGGCTCGGAAGACGCGATCGCGGTCGCAGAAATCGCTGCCAAGGCCCGTGGCGCTCGCCGTATTGTGCGGTTGCCGGTCAACGGTGCGTTCCATTCGTCGCTGATGGAGCCAGTGGCCGAAGCGCTTGGGCATGATATCGACCGGACAGCGGTCACCAAGCCGCGCGTGCCACTCGTCTCCAACGTGACTGCCGAACCGATCGTCCATCCAGACGACATCCGGCGTGAGCTCGTCGACCAGATCTGCGCGTCGGTGCAGTGGATGCGCTCGGTTGAGACGATGATCGAGCTCAGCGTGACGCACTTCTACGAGATCGGCGCGGGTTCGGTGCTCAGTGGGCTAATCGGCCGGATCAACAAATCGGTGACGACGGTGGCGTCGGATCGTCTGCTGGCATCGACGGCTACCAGGAGCTGAGGGAGAGCATGCAGGACACCGGGCAGCGAATTGCGATTGTGACCGGCGCGGTCCGCGGCATCGGCCGGGCGATCGCCCACGAGCTCGCGCGGGATGGATTCGCGGTGGTTGTCAACTATCGCGGCGATGAGAGCGTGGCGGCTGAGCTCTGCGACGAGCTGGGCGCGTTGGGCGCACAGACACTCGCGGTGCGAGCTGACATCACCATCGCGTCCGATGTTGCCGGGCTCATTGACCAGACACTGAGCACGTTTGGCCGGCTCGATGCGCTGATTAACAACGCCGGCATCACCCGCGACACGCTTCTGATGCGGATGAGCGAGGATGATTGGGACGCCGTGCTCGAGACGAATCTCAAGGGCGCGTTTCTCTGCAGCAAGGCTGCCATCCGCCCGATGATGCGCCAACGCAGCGGGTCGATCGTGAATCTGACGTCGGTAGTTGGCATCATCGGGAACGCTGGGCAGACCAACTACTCGGCCGCGAAGGCAGGACTCATCGGCTTCACCAAGTCGCTTGCCCGCGAGGTCGGGTCTCGCGGCATCACCGTCAACGCCGTCGCTCCCGGATTCATTGAAACACGCTTGACCGATGTGCTCTCCGCCGACGTCAAGAGTACGATGCTGGAACGCATCCCGCTTGGGCGCTTCGGCGCGCCAGAGGACGTGGCCAGCGCAGTCGGCTTTCTCGTCTCGCCGGCCGCACGCTACATCACCGGGACAACCCTCTCCGTCGACGGCGGGATGGCGATGTAACAGGACGACAGGGACAGCGCAATCGTCGCCGGACGGCAGATGGACTGTCGGTCCCGCGATGCTCATAGGTGACCGATGTTTGAGAAGATTCTGATCGCTAATCGGGGCGAGATCGCGCTCCGCATATTGCGCGCCTGCCACGAGCTCGGTGTGCCGGCTATCGTTGCATACAGCGAAGCCGATCGCGATTCCCTGCCGGTCAGGCTTGCAGACGAGGCAGTTTGCATTGGCCCTGCGCCAGCGGCGAAATCGTACAACCATATCCCGTCGGTTATCAGCGCCGCGCTGATGACTGGCTGCGACGCCATCCATCCGGGCTACGGCTTCCTGGCCGAAAACGCATACATTGCCGATGTTTGCCGGGACGTGAATCTGACGTTCATCGGACCTGAGCCCGAGACGATCTCGATGATGGCCGACAAGGTGCAAGCGCGTCAGCTGGCAAAGAAGGCCGGTGTTCCGGTTCTGCCCGGGACCCCCGATCCGCTACCGATGACCGTCGATGTCCGTGAGCTTTCCCGGGAGATCGGATTCCCGCTGATGCTCAAGGCCGCCGCGGGAGGCGGCGGGCGCGGCATGCGAATCGCCCGTGATGAGCGTGATCTCTTGCGGCTGCTGCCGCTCGCGCAGGCTGAGGCCCAGGCGGCGTTCGCCAACGGCGCTGTCTACGCCGAACGTTTCCTCGAGAATCCCCGGCACATCGAAGTGCAGATCATTGCCGACAATCATGGCAAGGTGCTCTCGCTCGGTGAACGGGATTGCTCTCTTCAGCGCCGCCACCAGAAGCTCATCGAGGAGGCGCCCGCCCCGAATATCTCCCGACGGCTCCGTTCCAATCTGGAGAAGGCGGCGATCAAGCTGGCCCGCTCGATCAAGTACACCGGAGTGGGGACTTTCGAGTTCCTCGTCGATTCGGAGGAGCGGTATTACTTCATCGAAGCGAATACCCGTATCCAGGTGGAACACCCGGTGACTGAAATGGTGACTGGCATTGACATCGTCAGTTGGCAGATCCGTGTCGCAGCCGGCGAACCGCTATCCTTCAGCCAGAACGATATCCAGATGACCGGCCACTCGATCGAGTGTCGAATCAACGCGGAGAACCCACTGACGGGCTTCACCCCGTCGGCCGGCATTGTCACCGGCTATCACGCTCCGGGGGGGCCGGGTATCCGGATCGATTCACATTTGTATAGTGGCTACAGGATCCCGCCGAACTATGACTCCATGATCGGCAAGCTGATTGCCTGGGGCCCGACACGCGATGACGCGATCGCGCGAATGCGACGGGCGCTGTCCGAGACGGTGATCAGCGGCGTCGAGACGACGATCCCGTTTCACCATTTCGTCCTGAACCATGCCGATTTTCGAGCCGGCAAGGTGCACACAGGTCTGATCGGTGAACTACTGAACAACGTTAATTCGGCCGGGATACTCGAGAGCCTGCCAGGGCTGGCCTGCCCGATCGTTTGATTCCCGTCGCCCGGAAGATTCCGAGCCGGGGTGGAGGACTGTCCATGTCAGGCCGGAAAAGCCTGGGGTTTGAGAACCGACAGGCGCGGACGCTCGCGCTTCAGATCCTCTTCGAAGGGGATCTGACCGGGCACGAGTTGCCCGACGTGACACGGCGATATGCGGACGACCTGAGCATCCCGCCGATGGTCAGGCACTACCTGGAGCGGCTCGTGACAGGTGTGTCTCAGCATCGGGAGGAGATTGACACCGAGATCGGGATAGCCGCGCCGGCCTTTCCCGTCTCTCAGCTGCCTGCCGTCGATCGCAACATCCTGCGCGTGGCGATCTACGAGTTGCGATATGAGTCGGATGTTCCGCTCAAGGTCGCGATTAACGAGGCAGTCGAGCTGGCGAAAGCGTTTGGCGGGGATAACTCCAGCCGATTTGTGAACGGCGTCCTTGGCACGATTGCGCGCGGCGGGACATCGCTTGGCATCTCTGAAGAGTCACCACGCGCGGACTTGCCGGGTACATAGCGAGTGGTCCTGGATTTCAGGCATAATACGCCGGAACGTGGGGAGTCGTATCGTGTCGTCGGGGGCCTGCCACCGTGGTGCGGTAGACGAGTGACACGATCGCATGGACATCAGGGGGACGAGTCGTCCCATGCCACGGCTGCTAGCGGCCGCTGGCTCGACTCTACAGTGGGAGGTAGTCGCGTTGTCAGCCACTTTTGACAAGCTTCAGGCGATCGTGGCCGAGCAGCTTGGTGTCGACCTGGAGAAGGTCACGCCGGATGCTGAGTTCGTGCAGGACCTGAACGCCGATTCGCTCGATCTGGTGGAGCTCATTATGTCGCTCGAGGAAGAGTTCGGCGTCGAGATTTCCGATGAGGATGCCGAGAAGATCGTCAAGGTGAGCGACGCGATGGAGTTCATCCAGGATCACGACGGCGCATAACTGAGACGGCCGCAAGGGCGGCCGGCGACGTAGTCTGTACTGAGAGGGCGTCGAGCGGCAACGCTCTCGACGCCCTCTCTTTTGCCGGCGGCGCGCCGAGTTACGTACAATCAGTCAGCGTCCGATGATAGTGCTCGGACTGTAGACCTATATTCCGGCGGCGTTGCTCGCTATGGCAGGTGAGAGAGGCTGATGGCGCCTCATCGAGGTAGTCCAGCCTTGCCCGTTGAGATCGTGAGACGACATGGCAAGCATCCTCGACCGTGTTCCGCTGCCGACGCGCGGCCGGCGCAACCGGGTTCAAACGCCGCAGTCTGTTCCTCCGCCCCAGACCCAGGAGGAGTTCGTCGAGATGACCCTCCAGGAGCACCTGGAGGAGCTTCGTTCCCGGATCCTCAAGTCCGCGGTGGCCATACTCCTGGCGCTCGTCGTCGGGCTCTGGCTCGCCTTCCCGGTCATGAACACAATTCGGGAGCAGGCGAACGTCAGTGGCTTGCAGGCGATCAGCCCGACCGAGCCATTCACCGTCTATATGCGCGTCGCGCTCTATATCGCGATTGCCATTGCGATGCCGGTGCTGATTTATCAACTCATGGGCTTTATCTCGCCGGGCCTGACCGCGAGCGAACGACGGTATGTGATCATCGCGATCCCGTTCGTCATGGTCTCGTTCGCGGCTGGTGTGGCGTTTGCCTTCTTCTTGCTCGTCCCTCGCGCGCTTTCGTTCCTGTCCCAGTTCGGCTCGGGTGTCTTCGAATGGAATCCGCGGGCGTCGGAGGTTCTGTCGTTCTATCTGACACTGATGCTCGGAGTCGGCCTGATCTTCGAGCTGCCAGTGCTCATGTATGCGACGACGCTGATCGGTGTCACAACGCCGAAGCTGTTCGGGAAATTTCGCAAGTACGCATTTCTTCTAGCGATGATCGTCTCTGCGATCATCACCCCGACACCAGACCCGTTCAACATGATGCTGGTGGCGCTGCCAACGTATCTGCTTTACGAGGTCGGTATCTTGCTATCCCGTATCGCGCGACGCGGGAAGATGACGCAAGAGGCCTGACCTCGACAGGACATGACGTGAGATCGTCCCGCCCCTGGCAGTGGCGGGACGATCTCGTCAGGTGAGCGGCTCTAACCCCAGTTCGCGCTCTGAGGCGGGTCGGACGTTGATCGTCCGCTCGTTGCGATACGTGACCATCCCTGGCCCGGCGCCCTTGACCTTCCGGACGTTTCTCTGTTCGGTGGCGTCCACCTCAACGGCAGTCGATCCGCGTCCATCGCTATACCATGCTGCCAACGCGGCTGCCGTCTCAATCGCCCGGTTGTGGTGGGGACCGTGGCTGCGGAGGATAACGTGGGCGCCCGGCATGTTCCGCACATGGAGCCAGAGGTCGCCTTGCGCCGCGATGGTGAATGTCACCTGATCGTTCTGCGGCCCGGTTCGGCCGACGAGGATCGTGTCGCCGTCGCGCGTTCTGAACGTCCGCGGCCGGCGAGCCTCCCGTGATGGACGGGGACGGTTTGCCCGCGATGGCGCCCTGGCGGCGACTACTCCCTGCTCAATCCATTCGAGCCGTACTGCCTCGATATCATCAAATCCCTCCGCGAGCGTCGCCATTGCGCGAACTTGATCGACGTAGGCGAGCTCCTGACGCGCTGCCTCCATGAGTTGCGGGACGTTGTGCTCGGCTGCCTGAGCCTTGCGATATCGCTCGAAGAGCTCCTGGGCATTCTGGCTGGCCGTCAGCGATGGATCGAGTGGGATTTCGAGCCCGTCCTCCGTTCGCAGAACCTCCTGACGGGGCACGATTTCGGCAACGTGAATGTAGATCGCTTCTCCCATCGCTCGCCACAGTTCCGCTTCCTCGGCGCGAGCTGCCTGCTCCGCGAGTGAGCGAAGCCGGTTGTCGATGCGCGCGCGTGCCTGGTCGATCTCTTCCAGCAGCCGCTCGCGGCGGGCGGCGTGGCGTTGCGGCGCGGCCTCGGGCCGCTCGGATCGCGCGATCTGCTCGGCGGCCTCCAGCACGCTGGCAGCCGGCGTCGCCTCGACGTCGGGACTGGCGGCCAGCGAAGCCAGCTCGACCGACGAGAAGTCGGAGCGTCCGTTGGTCTGTTGATACGTCCATGCCGAGAATGCGCCCGTCTCCAGCGGCTCGAACAGCCCACGGACGGCGGTTGCCAGGCGCTGACGTTCACTATCGTCGAGAGTCGTCATGCTGGCGGTCGCGTCGAGGCCGGCCCGATACGCGGCTTCGCGCGCGAGCGCTGGACTCATGCCGTGGAAGGTCGCGATCAGTTGTCGTTCGATCGTCTGGGGTTGTTCGCTACCTGTCAGCGAAGCCGCGTTTGCCTGCGCCGGATCGATCCTGTTCTGCGGCGGCGGCGCAATGTACATCTGACGTGGCCGGACGGTGCGAACCCGGCTCATTTCTGGCGAGACGCGCTTGATCGAATCGAGGATGCGCCCCTCGTCGTCGACGAGGATGATGTTGGAGCGCCGGCCCATCAGCTCAACATAGAGCTCGGTGGTTGTGAGATCGATATCATCGTTGTCATCCTCGATGTCGTCATCCCGGTTGGTCGCTCTGGTGGGCTTGGCTATACTGAGTCGGATAATGCGTTCGAACGGTGGTTGCGAGATGGCGACGATACGGCCACCGCGAGCGTATTTTCGGAGCAACAGCAGGAGAGGGGAGACACGCTCTGGATCCGCGTCGATCCGCTTGGTCGAGAGCCAGAAGCCCGCGTCGTCCGGGTGGATACTCATAACGAGCCAGCGCCGGCGATGGCCGGCGTAGACTTCGAACGCGATGGTCCGGGCGTCGACATGGAGCACTTGCTGGATTCTCGCGCCGATGAGGAGTTTGTCACATTCATCGACGATCGCAGCGATCGTCAGCACATCGTACACGGGCATCTCCAACAGGCTATCTCGCGAGCGGTATTGCTCGAACACGAATAAGCGGGTGTCGGCGTCGCATCGCCGCTGATCCGGAAGCAGGTAGCGAATGATTGATCGACGTCTGACGGAGCAATTCGGGTCGACCGGGTCGATGGGCTACCGTGGTAATGATCTGATCGCCGAGATCCGTGCCTCGGCGCAACCACGCCTGTACGTCATATCAGGGCCGTCCGGCGTCGGCAAGGATACGATCATCGATCAACTTCGTCTGCGCCTGCCCGATTTCTATTTCGCGGTCACCGCGACGACGCGCCCGCGGCGGCCGGGTGAGATCGATGGTGTGCACTATTTCTTCATAACTCCCGCCGAGTTCAGGCGACACCTCGATGATGGGGAGTTCATGGAGCACGCCGAGGTGTACGGCAACTTGTATGGCGTGCCGAAGAGTGGAGTCCGTGCCGCACTGCGCACTGGGCGGAATGCGATCATCAAGGTGGATGTCCAGGGCGCCGCAACGATCCGGGCGCTCACGGGTGACGCAATCATGATCTTCTTGATGCCCACCGATATGGAGGCGCTGACCCGGCGGCTGTGGACGCGCAAGACCGATGCTCGAAATGCTGTGTTGCAGCGAATCGACACGGCAACGAACGAGCTATCGTGCGTCGATCAATTCGACTACCGCGTTTTCAACGAAGAAGATCAGGTTGACAGGGCGATAGATGACATTATGGCGATCTTCGCTGCTGAGCAACTCAAGGTCAATCAGCGGGAGGTCTCGCTGTGACGGGTTCTGCTTTGTCAGACTGCGGGTAGTGTAGCGTCGACCAATCCGTCATGCGATCAAAAAAGAGCACGCCGTTGAGATGGTCGATCTCGTGCTGCATGACCCGAGCCACATAGTCACGAGCCTTGATCTTGACGACCTTGCCGTTGATGTCGTGCGCCCGCACGGTGATCGCCAGGTAGCGAGGGACATCGCCGATCAGATCCGGGAAGCTCAGACATCCTTCGACGTCGATCTCCTGACCGCCAGCCCGCACGATTTCGGGATTGATCAGCGTGAGGCGCGTCTCAGGCGAATCCTCGTACTCGTAGCAGGCGGGAACTCGGACAATACAGATCCGCTGTCGGATGCCGACCTGTGGCGCGGCCAGTCCAACGCCATTCGCCACGTCCAGCGTTTCATAGAGATCGTGTTCGATGTCACGAAGCGACTCGTCGAATTTCGTGACCTTGTCGAATGGCCCGCGCAACCGATCGCTGATTGCGCCGAATCGTGGATCTGGTTCAGTTACAAGCTTGAGGGTCGTCATTCCGCGTCGCCGTCTCCTTCTCCTGGGAGAATTATACCGATGGGGAGCAGGGTGTTTCGGCCATCCCGGTCACAGGAGATTGACCGGGTCGATGTCGATCGTCCAGCCCGGGTGCAGGTTCAGGTCGGCCAGCAACTCCAGGAGCTCACCACCGCGGATGATGATCTGCCATCCGTATTGGCCTCGCACGCGCGCGGAGAAGGTCGGCGCCGGCCCGATAATATCGATTCCCTGGATCTCGGGTCGACTCAGTATCTCGGCTTCCAGCACTCCGGCAAGCGCCTCGGCCTCTCCTCGCGCGCGATCCTCGTCGGTGTGACGAATCACCAGTCGCGCCAGACGCTTGAATGGGGGATAACCATGGCGAGCACGAAAGGCGATCTCTTCGCGGTAGAAGGAGGCGTAGTCGTGGCGGGCGGCATTGCTGATGGCGTAGTGCTCCGGTGAAAAAGTCTGGAGCACGACCTCGCTTCCCGAGACGCGCCGACCTGCTCGACCAGCCACCTGGGTCACCATCTGAAATGTGCGCTCGGCGGCGCGGATGTCGGGCAAATAGAGGTATGTGTCGGCATTGATGACGCCGACCGCCGTCACGTCTGGAAGATCCAGCCCCTTGGCGATCATCTGGGTGCCAACGATGATGTCGACCTCGTGATTCAGGACGCGGCGAAGCAGCGACTCATGGGTTACGCCGCCCCGAAGTGCGTCTTGATCCCAGCGCACAACCCGAGCGTGGGGGACCAGCCGTTGAACCTCACTCTCGATCCGCTGTGTTCCGGCGCCGAAGTAGCCGATGGCGTCGCTGCCGCACACTTCGCAGCGCGCCGGCGCGAGACGACGATGTCCGCAACGATGGCAAATAACTCGTCCGCTAGTGCGATGGTAAACCAACGGGATATCGCAGTAGGGGCATTGGGTCACTTCGCCGCACGATCGGCATTGCACGATCGTCGACATGCCCCGCCGATTCAGGAACAGCATGATCTGTTCGCCGGCCATGATCCGTTGACTGACGACCTCCATCAGCCGCCGACTGAAGATCGACTCGTTGCCGCTGCGTAACTCTGCCCGCATGTCGACGACCACGGTGTCTGGAAGTGGGATCGGGCGGGCGATCAACTGCCCGCCGCCAGCCGCCACACGTTGGCCGACACGCTCGCGAAGCTCGATACGTTGCCAGCCGGCCGTGGTTGAGCGATAGAACGTCTCGACGTCTGGTGTCGCGCTGCCGAGGATGAGCAAGGCGTTGTGGTAGCTCGCGAGCTCTTCGGCTACCGCACGGGTGTGGTAGCGAGGGATGCTGTCTTGCTTGTACGAGCTATCGTGCTCTTCATCGAGGATGATGACGCCGATATCGTGTAGCGGGGCGAACAACGCCGAACGTGGGCCGATGACGACGACGGGGTCAACACCGCCGGCTCGCTGCCAGTTTGCCGCCCGCGTGCTGTCACCGAGCGCCGAATGAAGGATGATCGCGCGGTTTCCGAAGCGCGCCTGAAATCGCTGAGCAATCTGGCTGCTGAGTCCGATCTCGGGCGCCAGCACGATCGCTGAGCGACCGCTGGCGAGGCACGTCCCCGCGGCACGGAGGTAGAGCTCGGTCTTGCCGCTGCCGGTGACGCCGTGTAGGAGTATGGCCAGCGCGGCAGCCTCCCGATTGAGGCGCGGGCGAATTTGCTCCCAGGCGACCGACTGCTCATTCGTCAGGGGCGGCGCCCCGCTGCCTCCCGAATGGTCCGTAGCGGCTTCGGTGAGCGGTTCGATGATGATGCAGCCGCGCGCCGCCAGCGCGCGCAGCGTCGCGCGAGTGATGTCCGATGAGGCTACGATCGATTCAATCGGCATCGCGAGGTCGGGTCGTGCTCGTAAGCGAGGCGTGAGCCACGCCAACGCCTCGACCTGGCGATGTGCCCGCTCCGGCGGGGGCATGGAGTCTGGGACAAGGCGAACCTGCTCGGCGCGTGTCATCCTTGGCTCTGGCCGGTTGCGGACCCGCGCGATTCTCTGGACGATGCCCCGCTCCTCGAGCGCCGGCACAATCGTCCGTAGCGACGATTGCTGAGCGCGCTGAGCCCGCTCCAGTGTCGTCTCCCCTTCGGCATTGAGGAACGCGACGAGGCGCTTCTGCGACGGCGTCAACGTGTCGATCTCGTCGGTCTGGGGCTGTCGTTTCAGCGACAGGTACTCGACCGCTCGCGAGCCAACGCCGGGGGGCAGCATCACCGATGCGGCCTCGTAGAGCGTGCAGACTGTCTGCTCTGCGATCCAGACGGCCAGCCTCCATTGCAGTGGGGTGAGGCAGAACGTCGGTTCAACAGGCGCATGGATGTCGCGGATATGTTCAGTGGCCGGCTCGCGGTCGTGGCGCTCGACGACGATCCCGAGCACAATCCTCTTCTTCAGTGGAGCCCAGATCAGCTGGCCGACCTCAGTCGAGGCTTCGAGCGCCTCCGGCACGCGATAGGTGAGTGTTGCGCGACGATCTGCGAGGCGCGCATTCGGTGCGACCTCGACATAACGGCCAGGCAAGGGTATAGAACATGTGTTCATATTGAGGAGTGTACATCCGCCCGCAAGCCGACGCGGCCGGCACAGGCCGGCCGCGTCTGAGAATCAGCTCAACGCCGCCTGCAGCAGGTCACGCTGCGCGAAGAGGGCTGGTGAGCCACCCGTGTGAAGGAATATGACACTGTCGTCCGGCGAATACACGCCGCCACGAATGTCGGCAACCATCCCGGCGAACGCCTTCGATGTGTACACCGGATCGAGCAGCACCGCCTCGGTTCGCGCCAGTAGCTGGATCGCCTCGATGCCTTCTTTGGTCGGGATACCGTAGCCCTCGCCAACGTGTCCGTCGTCTGCAAGATACCGTTCGCGTGGTGGCGCCCCGACGCCGAGCTCGGCGGCCGCCCAACCGCCGACTTCGACGGCGCGGTCGATGCCATCCGCACTCTTGCCTTCGACCAGCACGCCGTTGAGCGCGAAATCCAGGCCGTGCGTCTGCGCGCCGAGGACGATGCCGCCCTGGGTGCCGCCGCTGCCAGCTGCGAAGTACATCGCCTTCGGCGCCACATCGGCGCGCCACAGTTGTTCGGCGAGCTCGAGCATGCCTGCCACGTAGCCGAGCGCGCCGATGCCGTTCGACCCGCCGACCGGGATTGCGTACGGAACGCCCCCCTCGTCGCTCAGATCGGCCGCGACCTCATCGACCTTCGCCTGTCGTTCTGCGCCACTGGTGACGATGTGGACCGTAGCGCCGAGGAGCTTGTCGAGCAACAGGTTGCCCTGCACGTCTGGCTCGGGGTCGCTCGCGTTCAACACGAGATGGCAGCCGAGTCCGGCCAGCCGCGCCGCTGCCGCCGTCTGGCGGGCATGGTTCGACTGCGCTGCGCCGACGGTGATCAGGTGCGTTGCGCCGTTTGCCAGCGCGTCGGCGACCAGGTATTCCAGCTTGCGCGTCTTGTTGCCGCCCATCGCCAGCCCGGTCAGGTCGTCGCGCTTGAGATAGATCTTCGGCCCGCCGAGCTCGGCAGTCAGCCGCTCGGCGTACTGTAGTGGCGTTGGCAGCGCCGCCAGCCGAAATCGCGGGTGCGCGGAGAGTCCCATTGCGTCGTTTCCTTCCCTCGTTCGTCCAGTCTAGAGCTTCTGTTGATCGTATCCGATATCGCGGCGCTGCGTGGAACCGAGGGTTGCGCCGGTAATCCGGCATGTCTGGATGGACAGGCAGCCGAGCCTTCGCGATAATGGCACCCTGATACCCGGCAGGGCCGTCCGGACGAAGGAGGAGGCCAGCGAGATGGCACAGAAGACGAAGACGATCGAGCAAGAGTTCATTGACGAGTTCAGCGGCTCGCGCCAGCGCGCGATGCATTCACTCGAGTTGATGCCGGCCGGCGTGACGCACGATGCGCGGTACGTCAAGCCGTTCCCGATCTACATCGAACGCGCCCAGGGCGCCAAGAAGTGGGATGTCGACGGCCACGAGCTGACCGACTACGCCGTCGGTCACGGCTCGCTGATCCTCGGTCATAACCATCCGGACGTCGTTGCGGCCGTCAAGGCCCAGCTCGACCGTGGCACGCACCTCGGCGCCAGCCACGATCAGGAGCTGATCTGGGCCGACAAGATCCAGCAGCTCATTCCGTCGCTGGAGCGTCTCAAGTTCACCTCGTCTGGCACTGAGGCGACGATGCTGGCGATCCGCGCCGCGCGCGCGTTCTCCGGCAAGAACAAGGTGCTCAAGTTCGAGGGGCACTTCCATGGCTGGCACGACTACGTCCAGCGCGGAGAACGCCCGCCGTTCGACCAGACTGATCTGCCCGGCATCCCGCCCGAGGTGGTTGCGCTGACGTTGGTCGCCTCGATCGACGATCTCGACCAGGTCGAAGCGTACCTGCAGCAGGGCGATGTTGCCTGCGTGATCCTCGAGCCAAGTGGAGCATCCTGGGCGACGCTGCCGCCGGCCGAGGGTTTCCTGAAGGACCTCCGCGCGCTGACTGAGAAGTACGATACGATCCTCATCTTCGACGAGGTCATCACCGGCTTCCGCTGGGCGCCGGGAGGCGCGCAGGAGCGGTTCGGTGTCAAGCCGGACATGACGACACTGGCGAAGATTGTCGCTGGCGGGCTGCCGGGCGGTTGCTTCGGTGGCCGGCGCGACATCATGAGCGTGTTCGAGTTTCGCGACGACCCGAAGCACAAGAAGATCCCACACCCAGGCACGTACAATGCCAACCCGCTCTCGGCGGTCGCTGGAGCGGCATGCCTGGAGCTCGTGAAAGATCCGCAGGTGCAACGGACATCCGACGAGATGGCCGCGCGGCTCCGGATCGGGTTCAACACAACACTCGTTGAGCAGGGTCTGCCGGGGTTCTGCTACGGCGAATCATCGGTCTTCCACCTCGTGCTCGGCAAGACTTGCGACAACATGCATGCGGGTGACATTCGCCGGCCGGCCGGGAGGTCGCTGATGGATCTCAAGAGCGGCCTGGTTGGCAAGCACAAGAGTAGCTTCGTCTCGGGGATGATGCTCGAAGGCACCGATATGACGTTTGGCGGGGGCTGGCTCAGCGCCGCTCACTCTGCCGACGATATCGATGCAACCGTGGCAGGGTTTGGGCGCACGATCGCCCGGATGCATGCCGAGGGTCTGCTGTAGAGGACGCTACATAACACGAACCAGACACAACGGCGGGGCGGCAATTGCCGCCCCGCTCGTCGTTCGTTGTCGCGCTACCGTGATTTAGTCGGCCGCGACTGCTGCGCCGACGCCGACCGTGGTCCGCCACTCGGGCCGGATGCCGGTCTTGCCGCGGAAGCAGTCGTCGAGAAGCCCTTCGAGCTTGCGGGTAATTGGGCCGATCTCGCCGGTGCCGACTTGATAATGGTCCACCGATACGATCGGCGTGATCTCGGCGGCAGTGCCCATCATGAAGACTTCATCGGCGATGTACAGCTCGGTGCGGTCGACTTCGCGCTCCTCGACCGTCAGTCCGAGCTCATCCTTGGCGAGCTGCATCAGTGCGTCGCGCGTGATGCTCTCCAGGATGCTCTGGGTGACGCCCGGCGTGACGAACTTGCCGTCGCGGATGAACGCGACACACGCGCCGCCGCCCTCAGCTACCTTGCCGTTCTCGTTCAGGATCAATGCGGTGTCGTAACCATTCTGGGCGGCTTCCATGTTGGCTAGCTGCCCGTTGCGGTAGTTGGAGATGTTCTTGATTCGCGGGGGCATCACGTTCTCCGAGATGCGCCGCCACGAGGAGATGCAGGCGGTCTTGCCCTGACCGGAGAACAGATGCGACGGGCTCGGGTTGGTGTTGATCAGAATTTCCGTCGTCCCACCGACCCCGCTGAAGCCGCCGCGTCCATCGCCGCCGCGATAGGCGAGCGGGCGGATGTAGGTGTCTTCGCGCGTTTCGTTTGCGCGCAACAGATCGACGATCGCCTCTTTGAGAGTCTCCATATCGTGGGTCTCGTCGAGGCGGACGAGCTTCATGGAATTCCGGAAGCGGTCCATGTGCTCGTCGAGACGGAAGATGTAGAGCTCGTCGTGGTCGGCGTTCCAGTAGGCGCGGATGCCCTCGAAGATGGCCCCGACAGTTGACCAGCCGAGCGCGGTCACATGGACATTTGCATCGTCCCAGGCCATCCTCTGGCCCTTCCACCACAGATAGGTCGGTTTCCCAGTCGCCACAAGCAGGATCCCTTCTCGATTCCCGTCCGGCGGATACGTCCGCCGTCCAATCGGCCGTTGCGCTGGTAGCATAGCAGACAATCCGAGACGAGAAACGGCCAAATCGGCATCATCCAAGCCGTCCAATCGCCGGATACGCGATAACGGTTACGCCAGAAACGGTCGAGGGGAGCCATAAGGCTCCCCTCTCCCATCGATCTCGGATCTGGCTGCTGGTTGGCTCTTACTTGCGTCCCGACACGTACACGTACTGGTACATGTTGACGAAGATATTGCCATTCGGAATCCAGTAGCCCTGCTTGTTGACTGGGACGTCCTTGACCCAGTCCTTGTAGACGTCGTACGCGTTGCGGTACACGATCGGGATGTAGGCTACATCCTCGTTCATGATCCGCTCGCAGTTCTTGTAGGCGTTGAGTCGATCCTCGGGCTTGGCCAGTTCCTTGCCCTTGATCGTCCAGTCATCGAACTCCGTATTCGACCACGCCTGGCGCTTGCCGGACTCCTTGTTCGAGTAGAACATATCGAAGTAGCCGTTGTTCGGATCCGGATAGTCGTAGTACCAGCGGATCCAGCACAGCTCGTAGGTGTTCTGGAACTGCAGAGCCCGGAATGGCTGGAAGTCCATGATCTGCAGCTCGATCTGCATCCCCATGTTGGCCAGCACCTGAGCCGCGATGTCCTCAACCATGATGGTCGAGTTCAGCTGCGCCTCGTTGCGAAGGATCATGGTGACCTTCGGCAGTGTCTGTCCGGCGAACGTTGATTTGTCAAGGTGTTCTTTGACCTTCTTGACATCGAAGTCCGAGAACTCCTTGAAATCTTCGCCGAAGAAGCCGAAGATGCCTGGCGGCACGAGGCAGTAGGCCGGGTCGCCGCCACCGTTGGTCAGCGTGTTGATCCGGTCCTTGTCGATCGCGTGCTGGAGCGCGCGTCGCAGCTCGATGTCATCGAACGGCTTGACGTTGGTGCCGGGGAGGATCTTCCAGATCAGCGGCTCGACCCACTTCTGAACCTGACTCTTCATCACCGAATCGGCCTGGACGCGCGGCAGATCGGCGCCAGGGACGACAGCCCAGTCGACATCGCCTGCCTCGAAGGGCAGCATTCCCTGCTCGGCCGGGATAATCCGCCAGTCGACATCCGTGAGCTTGATGTCCGTGTTCCAGTAGTTGGGGTTGCGCACGAGTGTCAGGGCCTCGTCGTGCTTCCACGCAGTGAGGACGAACGGCCCATTGCCGATGATCGGGTGCCCGACCTCGCCGGGGTCAGTGAAGTTGCCGCCCTTGGCTGCCGACGGCAGGTGGGTGGGCATCGTCGCGGCGTAGCCAACGATGACCGGGAACATGCCACGCGGACCGACCATGTCGACCTGGAGCGTCCAGTCATCAACTGCCTTGCAGCCGAGCGTGCTGGCGGCTGCGCCATTCAGATTGATGTCCTCGGCGCCCTTGATGTCGAAGAGGATCGACGCGTAGGCGCCCTTCGTCGCCGGATCGAGCAGGCGGGCCCAGGAGCCGATGAATGTGTCGGCAGTCACCGGATCGCCGTTGGAGAAACCCTTGTTGTCCTTGCGGAGGTAGAAGGTCCACTGCGACGCGTCGTCGTTGTGCTCCCATTTCTCGGCCCAGTCGGGGATCACGTTGAAGTCGACGTCATACGTCAGCAGGCCGGCCCAGATCTCGGCTGTGCCACCGCAATACAGATCGGCATTGAAGTCGTTTGATGACGGGTCAGAGCGAGCCCCGATGGTGTGAATGATCTGCTTTGCATCCAGCGCGGCAGTCGTGCTGGTGGTTGGCGATGCCGCAGGCTTGGTCGGCTCGGGCGCCTTGGTCGCTTCGATGGCCTTGGTTGCCTCAGCAGGCGCAGTTGGGGCGGCGGCAGCAGTCGTCGCGGTTGGCGCGGCGGCGGCGGTCGTCGCGGTCGGCGTGGAGCTACTCCCTCCGCAGGCGGCGAGGATTGTTCCTACCATCGGCGCGGCCGCGGCCGCGGACGCGAACTTGAGAAACGTTCGGCGATCGACGCCAACGCCGCGCAGACGCTCTTCGAGCAGTCGAATCTGTTCTTTGTCGATGACAACCATTCGCGGTTACTCCTCCTGGTTGCTGGCTGAAGGCGTCCCACCCCATCCGTGGTCGCGTTTCGCGCGACTCTCGCGCGTGGACGATCTCAGCCGCTTGTCTGCGATCGGTCAACTTGTCCGATTCGGGACACTGGTGACGTTACATGCTCGCGGAGCCTCGCCCTCCTCTCTCTGGACGCTCTCGGCCGAGCTGATGTGTCTGGTGGTAGTACCTGGGTATACGTATTGTGAGTTGGATCTGGTTCCCTCCAGACCAGCCGATCCGCCTGCCCCCAGGAAGCCAACAGCCCCACAACGTGTCGACCACCCCGGCGGGCCGATTGCATTCCTTCGACGCTCACTGTACCCATGCGCGGACTATCAATAGCCGACATACGCGAGGACAGTGGCATACGTGATGCAACCGTGTTGGCCCCCGACTTCCCCTGTGGCACGACGTAATCTATGTAACACACCCTCGCGCGGGTTGGCAAGAGATCGCTGCCCAGATTGTCGAGATTTTCACGTAACCTGTCACGCGCGACTGATTCTGCGAGCGCGCGTGCCTGATCGACAGTGCCTGACACCGACACGCGCCTACTCCGCGTAATGGCAGGCGACCCAATGCCCCGGCTCCAGCTCGCGCAATTGAGGTTCGACCTCGGAGCAATACGGCTGGGCAATCGGGCACCGGGGGTGAAACCGGCAGCCCGATGGTGGGTTGGCCGGGCTTGGCACGTCCCCTTCGAGAATGATCCGGTCGCGCTTTCGGCCTGGATCGACGACTGGAATCGCCGAGATCAGCGCCTGGGTATACGGGTGTTTCGGCCGTTCGGTAATAGCGCGGGCTTCACCGATCTCGACCATCTTGCCGAGATACATGACGCCGACCCGATCACTGATGTGCGCGACGACGGCGAGGTTGTGGGCAATGAACAAGTACGTTAGCTTGAAATCCGTCTGCAGCTGTCGCAACAGGTTCAACACCTGGGCCTGCACGGAAACGTCCAGTGCCGACACCGGCTCGTCACAGATAACGAGCTCTGGCTGCAGTGCGAGCGCCCGCGCGATACCGATCCGCTGCCGCTGGCCACCCGAGAACTCGTGCGGATAGCGATTCACGAAGTACGCATTCAGCCCGACCACACGCAGTAGCTCGCGGACGCGGTCTCTTCGCTCTTCGCGTGAGCCGATGCCGAAGATATTGAGTGGCTCGGAAATGATCGAACCGACAGTCATACGTGGATCCAGCGATGCCGACGGATCCTGGAAGATCATCTGCATGCCACGACGGTGCTTACGCATGTCGGCGGCGTTGAGAGCGGAGATGTCGGCATTGTTGAAGACGATTTGTCCGGCTGTCGGGTTGTAGAGTCGGATGATCGTCTGGCCGAGCGTCGTCTTTCCACAGCCCGATTCGCCGACCAGCCCGAATGTTTCGCCACGGCGGATCGAGAACGAAATGTCATCGACGGCCCGGATATTCATCTCGTTGCCGCGAGACAGCATCCCCCCGCCCATCCTGAAGTGCTTCTTCACGTTCTTCACTTCGAGGATATAGTCCTCGTTCGCGGCTTTTTCTGCGGTGGTTTCCTGGACTGAAGTCGCCACGCTTGTCTCGATTCTCCGAATTACTTCCGGCCGTCGTCTGTCAGTCTCGCGCAGCGGCCGGAGTTGAGACGGCCGCGTCGGTCGGCGGGATTGCTCCTCGCCCCTGTGGGAACCAGCAGCGCGCCATCTGGCCGGGCGCAACCACTGCCAGCGGTGGCGACTCCTCGCACTTCGGTTGGCGGAACCGGCACCGCGGCCGGAACCGGCAGCCGATCGGCGGCGCGAGAAGATCTGGCGGCAGACCAGGAATCGGCACAAGAGTGTCCTTGACCTTTTCGCCGATCTGCGGGACCGAATTGAGCAGCCCGATCGTGTATGGGTGCTGCGGGTTCGTGAAGAGATCCTTTGCTGCGCCGGTCTCGACAACCTGGCCGGCGTACATGACGACGACGCGTTCGCAGATCTCAGCGACCACTCCGAGGTCGTGAGTGATCATGATGATGGCCGTCCCGAATTCCTGATTCAGGTGCATCATCAGTTCGAGAATCTGCGCCTGGATCGTGACATCGAGCGCTGTCGTCGGCTCGTCCGCGATCAGCAGCTTGGGGTTGCATGACAGCGCGATGGCGATCATCACGCGCTGGCGCATGCCGCCCGAGAACTGGTGCGGGTACGCGTTGATCCGATCTTCGGCGGCCGGGATGCCGACGCGCTTGAGCAGGTCAATTGCGCGTTGTCGCGCCTCGCTCTTGCTCAATCCCAGATGCAATATCAGCGGCTCCGAGATCTGGTCGCCGACGGTCAGGACCGGGTTCAGCGATGTCATCGGATCCTGAAAGATCATCGCGACCTTGTTGCCGCGAACGTGGCGCATCTCGCTATCCGAGAGCTCGAGCAGGTCGACCGTCCCATCGGCATCGGACAGCAGTATCTCGCCGTCGACGATCTTTCCGGGTGGGCTCGGGATCAGCCGCATGATCGATGTTGCGGTGACGCTCTTGCCACAGCCCGATTCGCCGACGATGCCAAGTGTCTCACCTTCGCCGACGTGGAAGGAAACCCCGTCGACCGCGTAGACAATACCGGCTCGTGTGAAGAACTGGGTTTTGAGGTTGTTCACCTCGAGGACATTCTTAGCCAACGGTACCCCACCTCGTCCTGCAAGCGCGGCATCGGCCGCGTAGCGTCACCAGCGTCCCCTTCTCGCCCCCGTGGCTCAGTCGTTCATCTTGACGTCGAGTGCGTCGCGCAGGCCGTCGCCGAGGAACGTAAACGCGAGCATCGTGATCGCGATGGCCAGGCTCGGAAAGAACATCAGGTGCTGGACGGACTGGATATATTGCTGGCCCGCGCCGACCATTTGCCCCCATGATGGCTGTGGAGGCCGGATCCCGACGCCCACGAACGAGAGTGATGCTTCGATGAAGATCGCCTGCGGGATGCCGAACGTCAGCGCGACAATAATCGGCGTCAGGCTGTTCGGTAACATGTGGCGCAAGATGATATAGCCGCTGCCAGCGCCGGCAACCTTCGATGCTTTGACATACTCCTGTTCCCGGTTCGTGAGCATGACCCCCCGAACGAGACGAGCCATCGTCACCCAGCCCGTGAGGCCGATCGCGATGAAGATGTTTTTCATCCCGGGCCCGAGCATATTGACCATCAACAGCACGAGCAGGAGTTGCGGAATCGCGTAGAAGACATCGACCGTTCGCATGAGGGCATTGTCGACGGTTCCGGAGTAATAGCCGGCCACTGCTCCGATCGGCACCCCGATCCCGAGGACGATCAACTGCGCAACGACCCCGACGAGCAATGAGACGCGAGCGCCGTACAACATGCGGCTGTACATGTCGCGCCCGTTCTGGTCCAGCCCGAGCGGAAAGTTCCACGAGGGCTTCATCAGCCGGAGATCCGGTGAGACGACTTCCGCCGGCCCATACGGCGCCAACAACGGCGCAAAGACCGCGAGGAGGCCGAGAAGGATCACAGTGGCGAGGCCAACGACGGCTAGCTTGTTCTTCAGAAGTCGTCGCCAGGCATCCCCCCAGAGGCTGGCCTGGCGAGCCGGCACGACCTCGGCAGCTTCTGCGAGCAGCTGCGCTTGTGAAATGGCGTCTGCGTTGCGGTCCTGCTGGCTTGCCATCCGTTAATCTCCTCGGATGCTCATGCGGATGCGCGGGTCGATCACCCCGTACAGGATGTCGACGACGAGGTTCATCACGGCCAGGAACGTGCCATAGAGGAGCACGACCGCCATGATCATCGGTTGATCCTTCGAAGCCATGCTGACGACGAAGAACTTGCCAATTCCCGGGATGTTGAACACCTGCTCGACGAAGAACGAGCCGGTGGCAAGCGCGGCGAACAGTGGGCCGATCAGGGTGATCACCGGGATCAGCGCGTTCTTCAGTACGTGCTTGAGGACGACCTTCTGCTCGGCAAGACCCTTGGCGCGAGCTGTTCGGACGTAGTCGGAGCGGATGACATCGATCATGCTGGATCGGGTGTATCGAGCAAGCTGGGCGAACGGGCCGGCTCCTAACGCGATCGTTGGTAATACCCACGCCCTGGGACTATCCCAGCCGCCCAACGGAAACAGGCGCACACCCGTCCAGTTGGGTATCCAGATGACGAAGAGCAGTAACAGAAGGATGCCGAGGACGAAGCTGGGGACGCTATAGAACATGATGGCGAACGTCGCCGAAAGGTAGTCGATCCAGCCGTTCTGGTTCACGGCTGCGAGGACGCCGAGGATGATGCCGCCAATCGACGCGGCGAGCAACGCCATCGCGCCAAGCTGAAATGAGATCGGGAAGCCGCGGCGAATGATGTCGTTCACCTTCTGTGGCCGGCGAGTGTATGACTCACCGAAATCCCCGCGAACCGCCTTTCCGAGGTAGATCACGAAGCGCACCGGCAGGGGTTTGTCCAGGCCGTACTGCTTCTCGATCTGCTTGATGATGTCTTCGCGGAGGTTGTTTGCGCCGGCGGGTTGAAACGGAGAGCCAGGGGTGAGATTCATCATGATGAAGGTAACCAATGCGATCGCCAGAATGGTTGGTATGAACCAGAGGAAACGTTTAATCATGAATGCGAACATCTTCGGGGATTCCCTCCTCTGAGCGGCCGCAATCCGGACGGGGCACTCGCGTTACGGGAACGATCGGGCATTCGCCCGAGGACGATCGAGCAGTCGTCGGTCCAAATGGATTGCGTGTAACCCCCTGCCGGGTCAGTCACTCATCCAGTTTGACCGCCTGACGCCGTGTCGATCTCGCTTCGTTGCGGGATCTGGCGACGTTCGGTTCTGACTGCGTACGGCTAACCCGCCTTCCGAGGCGCTGGTCGAGCCGAGACGATCTAGCTTGGTAGTGCGATTCGTTCGGGGCGGACTATACACGGATGCGAAAAGCGGTGTCAAGCGGCAGTAGGCATCGATCAGGTGGAAATGACGATCTCGTCAGGCCGGCCTAGTGCCGGGCGTCATAAAATGACAGTGCCGCCGCCCCATAAATCCCGGTCTTTACGCCCAGCTCGGAGGGCACAAATCGGACACTGTCTCGAATGATCGGCATGGAAAATGCGTCCAGCGCGCGCTTCGCGGGGTCGATCAACAAGTCGCCGATCTGGGCGACACCACCGCCGAGCGCGATGATCTCGGGGTTGAAGATGTTCACGAAGTTGGCAAGCCCAGCGCCCAGAGCCCGCCCGGCACGATCTAGCAGCGCGATGGCTGCTGGGTCTCCTTGTCGCGCGGCTTCGCCGATCGCCTTTGGCCCGGCGTTCGCGTCGCTGCCGACCGCCTTCAGGATCGCTGCTCCCCGTCCGCTTGCGATGAGCTCGTGCGCATCGCGCGTCAGCGCCCAGGCCGAACAATACGCTTCGATGCAACCGGCGGATCCGCACGTGCAGCGAGGACCGTTCAGATCGACGGTGACGTGACCGAGCTCGCCGCCCATCCCGCGGGCGCCGTCGATCAGCAATCCCTCGGAATACACCCCACCTCCGACACCGGTGCCGAGGCCGACGTAGACGAGGTTGCGCACACCGCGGCCCGCGCCGAAGAAGACTTCGCCCAGGGCAGCGGCGTTGGCGTCATTGCTCAAGAGCACGTTGCGACCGGTTTTTGCGCGAAGCCACTCGGAGATCGGAACGTTTGTCCAGCCAGCCAGGTTTGGCGAGAAGTAGACGATGCCAGTGCGCGGGTCGAGCGGTCCGGGCGAAGCGACGCCGATCGGGACATCGGTCGGGATCTGGGCCTTCGAGGCCATCTCGTTGACCGACTCCCCGATTCTCTCGACGATCGCCTGTGGCCCTTCGGCGGCATCAGTTGGTTGCTGTGCCTCGTCCTGGATGACGCCGGTGTCATCGACAACGGCAACGCGCAGATTCGTGCCCCCCAGGTCGACGGCCAGTGCGAGACGAGCCATCGCTACCCTCCAACCTCTTGTTTGCCGACTAGCGGAAGAAGCGATACCGCAGCAGCGTCCGCAGGACAACAAAGGCATCTTTCCACGAGATCTTCTTCCCCTCCCAGAATTCTCGCCCATTGTAGGAGATCGGCACCTCGTAGATCCGATGACCGTCGCGAAGGATCTTCGCCGTGATCTCGGGGTCGATACCCCAGCGCATCTGCTGGATGTCGAGCGAGTGGGCAATGTCAGCGGTGAAGACCTTGTAACACGTCTCCATATCCGTCAGCGTCGTATCGAAGAGGACGTTCGTGACGAGCGTCAGGAGCTTGTTGCCGAGCGCGTGCCAGAAGTACATCGCCTTATGCTCGCCGAGGAAACGGGAGCCGTAGACCGCCTTCGCGCGCCCTTCGAGAATCGGGCGGATCAGAGCATGGTAGTCGCGCGGGTCGTACTCAAGGTCGGCATCCTGGATCAGCACGATATCGCCCGTCGCGTGCGCCAGCCCGGTCCGGACAGCCCCGCCTTTGCCGAGATTGCGCTCGTGCAAGACGACTATTGTGTCGCTGTGTGCTGCCTCCTCGGAGAGCCGGGATCGCGTTCCGTCGGTCGAATAGTCGTCCACCACGACGATCTGCTTCGCGATAGGGACCGCCCGAACCCGGCGAAGGATTTCAGTGATCGTGCGCTCCTCGTTGTAGACAGGCACGATCACGCTCAAGACAATATCGTCTTCGCTTCTTGCTGGGATAATCATGTCGGGCGCTAGTGGCGTTGACCCCATGTCCCCGTTCTCCCTGTGGCGTTTCGCGGCAAGCGCCTAAAGAATTGCGTTGCTGAGGTCGTCGTCGGCTGCGATATCTCCGACACGCTCGAGGACGTAGGCGGCATCGATGACGAGCGACTGGCCGGCACATTCCGGCGCGTCGAACGATATTTCTTCCAGCACGCGCTCGACGATCGTGTACAGCCGACGGGCGCCGATGTCTTCAGTTCGGATGTTCACCTCGGATGCGATATGCGCGATCTCGCGGAGCCCATCCTCGCCCAGTTGCAGTGTCACGCCTTCCGTCGCCAGCAGCGCGGTCGTCTGCCTCGCCAGTGCATTCTCAGGCGTCGTCAGGATCGCGTAGAGATCGTCCTCGTCGAGGCTATCGAGCTCGACGCGGATCGGAAATCGACCCTGGAGCTCCGGGATCAGGTCACTCGGGCGGTGAGCCGAGAATGAGCCGGCGGCGATGAACAGGATGTGATCGGTCCGCACGGGTCCATAGCGCGTAGGAACCACCGATCCTTCGATGATCGGCAACAGATCGCGCTGGACTCCTTCGCCGGAGACATCCGGGCCATATTCGCCGTCGTTGATTGTCTTGTCGAGCTCGTCGATGAAGACGACCCCGGTCTCCTCGACGCGCTTCAGAGCCTGCTCAATAACTGCGTCGAGGTCGACAAGCCGGCTGGCCTCTTCGTGGACAAGAATCCGTCGTGCTTCGGCGACCGAGACCCTGCGCCGCTGCCGGCGTGGGCCAGACGCGCGCATGATGTCGCGCAGCGTTTCGGGTAGATCGTCGGGCGCCACGCCAGTGATGATCTCGACCGGCATCAGGAACGGGTCATCCTCCGGCTGGACCTCGATGACGACTGTCTCTTCTTCCAGCGCGTTCCGTCCGAGTTGCTCGATCACCCTGTTGCGGCGTCGCGTCCGCCGGCGTTTCGCGGCTGGCGACAATGGCGCCTCGCCGGGTGTTTCATCGGCGGATGCTCCGGTAGCAGCCTCCTGCTCGAGCTGGTCGACCAGCAGGTCGACCAATATCTGGACGGCGGCGCTGTTCGCTTCCTCACGGACAGCCTCGATTTGCTCGTCGTGGAGCATCGTGATTGAGACTTCGACGAGATCGCGGATCATCGATTCGACATCGCGGCCGACGTAGCCGGCTTCGGTGTACTTCGTCGCCTCCACCTTGACGAATGGCGCGTTGACGATGCGGCTGACTCTTCGGGCGATCTCGGTCTTGCCGACGCCAGTCGGGCCCAGCATGAGGATGTTGCGCGGCATCACTTCGTCGCGCAGATCGGCCGGGAGCTGTTGCCGGCGCCAGCGATTGCGTAGTGCCACCGCCACCGCGCGCTTGGCAGCGTCCTGCCCGACGACGAAGCGGTTGAGCTCGGCGACGATCATCTTTGGCGTCATGTCGCTCATGCTCCCGCCTCGCCCTCTGCGGATACGTCCTCTGCGGATACGTCCTCGGCGGGATGTTCGTCGTCGGGCTCGAGTCGAATGGTCTCGACCGTGATCTGCGAATTTGTGTAAATGCACAGCTCCGAGGCAATCTTCATCGACTGCTCGACGATCTCCTGCGCGGTCAGTTGGGTGTGGTCGCGAAGCGCTCGCGCCGCGGCCATTGCATATGGCGCGCCGGTGCCGATCGAGGCGATGCCGTCGTCGGGTTGCAGCACGTCCCCTTCGCCGGAGAGGATCAACAGAGTCTCGCCGTCCGAGACGATAAGCTGCGCTTCCAGTCTTCGGAGGTAGCGGTCGGTGCGCCATTCTTTGGCGAGCTCAACCGCGGCTCGGCGGAGGTCGCCCTTCCACTCGCGAAGCTGCGCTTCGAATTTCTCGAAGAGCGTCATTGCGTCGGCGACGGCCCCTGCGAAGCCGGCGATGACTGTGCCATCGTGCAGCGTCCGGATCTTGCGGGCGCCGTGCTTGACGATCATGTCACCAAAGGTAACCTGGCCGTCGCCAGCAATCGCGACCTGACCGTCGCGAACGACACCGAGGATCGTGGTTGCGTGCCAACGGGTCGGAGATTGGGTTTGGAAGCTCACGCTCGAAATCACTGCCAATCCTGTATGTGTGCGGCAGCATGATTCCATCGGCCACGCTGCGCCAACTGATAATTCTACTCAATCAGTGACGGCAACCTGGTCGATCTCGCGGAGGAAGACGGCGCGCCAGCCACCAGCTGCTTGATGGCTGGCGCGTAATCGTCAGGCAGGGACCGCGTCGGCAACGCGAGCTCTGGTTGCTCGGCGGCTGAAGCCGCACGATGCGCATTTGACCTCGGTCTCCTTGCGATTGGTGTAGACCAGCGGCTCGCCACACTGCGGACAGGTTTCGCCGGTCGGCTTGAGCCACGATGTGAAGTCGCAAGATGCGGGGTCGTCCTTGCGCCAGTTGCTGCAGCCGTAGAACACACGACCCTGCCGGGTTCGGCGCTCGATGACATCACCAACATGGCACTTCGGGCAGTTGACGCCGATTCGAACCAGGAGCGGCTTTGCGTTCCGGCATTCCGGAAAGCCGGTGCAGGCGAGGAATCGGCCGTACTTGCCGAGCTTGATCACCATCGGCCTGCCGCATAGATCGCAGACCTCGTCGGTCGGCTCGTCTCGAACCTTGACTCGCTCCATGGTTTGCTCGGCGTGCTGCAATGTCTCCTGGAATGGACTGTAGAACTCCCGGATCACCGGCACCCACTGCCGCTCTCCCGACGCGATCTCGTCCAGCTCCTGCTCCATCCCTGAGGTGAAGCCGATGTCGACGATCGACGGGAAGTGCTCGACGAGGATGTCGTTGACGACAGTCCCCACCTCGGTCGGCGTGAGCCGCTTTGCCTCGTTTGTCACGTAGTTGCGAGCAACGAGCGTCGCGATAGTTGGCGCATACGTGCTTGGACGTCCGATGCCGTTCTCTTCGAGCGCCTTGACCAGCGTTGCCTCGGTGTAGCGCGGGGGAGGCTGCGTGAAGTGCTGCTCGGGTGTCAGCCTCAGGAGATCGAGCATGGCTCCGGCCGTCAGCGCTGGCAACGCGGCCCGGTCGATCTCGTCCACCTCGTCGTCGTCGCGGTCCTCGCGATAGACGCGGATGAATCCGGCGAACTTGATCACGGAGCCGGTCGCGCGGAAGCGATACGGCTTGTCTTCGCCCGGCCGGCCGGCGTCGATATCGACGCCGGTGGCGTCGAAGATCGCGTTGCGCATCTGGCTGGCGACGAAGCGCTTCCAGATCAGATCGTACAGCCGGAGCTGCGGCCCGCTCAGATAGCCTTTCACCATCTCCGGGGTACGGCGCGGGTCGGTGGGGCGAATAGCCTCGTGCGCCTCCTGGGCGCCCTTGGCGCGCCGCGTGTAAACGGGCGGTCTTTCCGGCAGGAATTCTGCGCCGAACTTCGCCGTGATTGCTTCCCGCGCCATCTGCTGGGCGATCGACGCGACGTTGGTCGAGTCGGTCCGCATGTAGGTGATGAGCCCTTGCGCCCCCTCAGCGCCGAGATCGACACCCTCGTACAACTCCTGGGCAATCTGCATTGTTCGCCGCACTCCGAACTTCAGCTTGCGTGATGCCTCTTGCTGGAGTGTGCTCGTGGTGAACGGCGGCGATGGACGACGTTGGGTCTCCTTCGTCTGGACGTCGGCGACCACATACTCTGCGCCGTCAAGTCCCGCCAACACCTGGTTGGTCGTGTCCTGGTCGGGCAGTTCGGCCTTGTCACCGTGAATCTTCGCGAGACTGGCAACGAAGACGTTGGCTTTCGTCACCGCGGCCCCGTGCTTATTCAGCTCGGCCTCGACCGACCAGTATTCGCGCTGAATGAACGCGTCGATCTCACGCTCTCGCTCGACGACGAGGCGCAGCGCAACGGACTGAACGCGGCCGGCGGATAGTCCGCGCTTCACCTTCTTCCAGAGCAGCGGCGAAATGCTATAGCCGACCAATCGGTCGAGCACGCGGCGCGCCTGCTGCGCATCGACGAGGTCCATGTCGATCGCGCGAGGATGCTCCATCGCCGCCCGGACGGCGTCGGGGGTGATTTCGTTGAATACGACGCGCTTGACCTTGGCTGGGTCCGGCTGGGTTGCCTCGGCCAAGTGCCAGGCTATCGCCTCTCCTTCGCGATCGGGGTCGGTCGCCAGGATCACCTCGCGCGCTTTCTGGACAGCCGCCTTCAGATCCTTGACGGTCTTCGACTTGTCCCGCGGAACTGTGTACTTCGGCGCGAAGTCGTCGTCGATGTTGATACCAAGCGTGCTTTTCGGCAGGTCGCGGACGTGACCCATCGAGGCTCGCACCGAGTAGCCCCGACCGAGGTATTTCTCGATCGTCCGGGCTTTGGCCGGCGACTCGACGATCACAAGCCGGCCGCTGGTCGCGGTCGTCCCGTTCGAGGCTGTCTTCCTCGTCGTCGTGGTCTTCGCCGCAGTCTTCTTCGCGGGAGTTGCCCCGGTCGTCGTCTTCGTCGCGGTCTTCTTCGCGGGAGTTGCTCCAGCCGCGGTCTTCGCCGCGGTCTTCTTCGCGGGAGTTGCTCCAGCCGCGGTCTTCGCCGTGGTCTTCTTCGCGGGAGCTGTTTCAGTCGCGGTCTTCGTCGTCTTTGTCGCGGTTGTTTTCGTGGTCATTTCTACCCAACTACGTCGTAGCAAACGCTGTCGATACGGTGTTCGTGTGACGTGATGTTGTCATGGCGCGAACGGCGTCGATTCTCTGACTATAGCAACGTTGTCGAGCCCCGTGCCCGCAACTGCTCGACGATCTGCTTGACTTCCTGGGTGCGCGACCGATCGCAAATCAGCAGTGCGTCGTCCGTGTCAATGACAACAACATTCTCCAGACCCAGAAGAGCAACGAGTCGCCCCTGGCCGAAAATGAAGCTCCCTCGGGAGTCGTGCACGATCAGCTCGGCATTGATCGCGAGATTCTCGTCTGGATCATCGTCGCATCCAGCGCTCATCGCGCCAAGCCCGTTCCAGTCTCCAAGGTCCGTCCAGCCAAACGACGCCGGGACGACTGCAACCCGCGTCGAATGTTCGAGAATACCGTGGTCGATTGTGATGTCGGGGACCGTCGGCCAGATCGCCGAAAGGGTTGCCTCACGGCGGGGAGTGTCCCAGTCGCGGGCGATGCGCTCCAGCGCGTCCGCGAGGTCGGGGAGGTAGCGCCGCATCTCTTCCATCAGCACGCCCGCCTTCCAGACGAACATACTGGCGTTCCAGAGGTACTCGCCCGATGCGACGTAGCGTTCGGCCGTTTCGATATCGGGCTTCTCTTTGAATCGATCGACTTCACGGGCATCGATGCCGTGTTGCGTGCCGATTTCTGCACCGGAGTGAATGTAGCCATACCCGGTTTCCGGATAGCTCGGCCTGATCCCGATCGTCACCAGATAGCCACGCTTCGCGATCTCGATGGCGGATCGAACGGCCTGTTCGAAACGGTCATTCTCGGTGACGACATGGTCGGCCGCGAACGACCCGACTATCGCGTCGGGGTCACGAGCCAGCGCGATCGCCGCGCCGAGCCCTATTGCAGGGCCGCTACCGCGAGGCAGCGGCTCGGCAATGATCTGCTCGGCGTCGAGAGAGGGAAGCTGCCGCTGGATCTCGTCGACATGCGATGCTCCGGTGATCACGAGGATATTCTCTGGCCGAACAACCCCCGCGAGCCGATCGACGGTCGCCTGGATCATGGTGCGTGGACCAGGGAGCGGCAGCAGGAACTTCGGTCGATTCGCGCGGCTGACCGGCCAGAGCCTGGTGCCACTGCCCCCGGCTGGGATGACGGCGAAGAATTGTTCTGTCACATCCCGATCCTTTGTCGCCATGCGGTTTCGCGCATTCCCCAGGACGTCCTTCCGATGCCGGATCCATCATGCCCGAACGTAATGCTGGGGCGCCGTCTGCCGGATCAATCCTTTGAGCTCCATCTCCAGGAGTGTGCCGCTCACCTCATGGATCGGCAGCGCCGAAGTATGACAAATGTCGTCGACATGTTGAGGTTCGGTGCTGAGCACCGCATAGAGGATGCGCTGGTTGGGAGTCTCGGGAAGCACCATTCTGGTCTGCCTCTGCGTCTTCGCGGACGCGAGGTCGAGTTGTTCGAGGATCTGTTCTACATTCGTGACAAGGGTCGCGCCGTTGCGGATCAACGCGTGGCAGCCCGCGCTCTTGTCAGAAGTTGCCTGCCCGGGGACAGCGAAGACATCACGTCCCTGGTCGGCAGCGAAGGAGGCAGTGAGCATCGCGCCGCTCTGGGTTGGCGCCTCGACGACGAGAACCCCTCTCGACATCCCGCTGATGATGCGATTGCGGGCGGGGAAGTTCCGCGCGTCGGGCTTGACGCCAACAGGGTGCTCGCTGACTACTGCGCCCGACTGGATGATTCGCCTGGCAAGATCCTTGTTCTGAGCCGGATAGATAACGTCTGGCCCGCTTCCGAAAACAGCAACTGTTCGACCGCCCGCCTCCAGCGCAGCGCGGTGAGCGGCCGTGTCGACGCCATGGGCTAGCCCACTCACGATCGTGACTCCAGCGGCGGCCAGACCGCTCGCGAGCATCGTCGTCATATGGATTCCGTAGCTCGACGAGCGCCGCGTGCCAACAATCGCGACCGCGACATCGTCCTCTGGCGCGAGCTGCCCGCGTGTGAACAGTAGTGGCGGTGACGACGTTACGTGGCGCAGAAGGCGCGGGTATTCGTCGCTGTTCAACGGGATCGCGCGGACGCCGGCGCGGCGCATTCGGCCGAGCTCTGCTTCGATGTCGAGTGTGTTGCGCACCCGATCAATCGCCCGGATCATTTCGTCTGAAACTCCGACTGCCCGGAGGTCGTCGGTTGGCGCCGCCCAGGCAGACGCGACTGAACCGAAGAGCTCGACAAGCCGGCCGAGCCGGGCTGGCCCGATGCCCGGCACTCGCTGAAACCCCAACCATGGAGTCAGCTCCTTTGCCTCGCGCGCATCGTCATTCAGGGTGTCGGACATCGTCTCTCTCCATGGATCCAAAGATCTGACAGTGAGCCGCGCAGTTATACGGAGCCGTCGAACCGACAGTCAATCAGCTGGGATTTCAGCGCGAGACGCGCGAGTACCACTCGGAGGCGGACGAAGGTTGTGACTGACGATAATACTATGGCACGACGAACGCCATGACCGGTGCTAGAATGCCGGCGACCCGGCCTCCGCGCCCCAGCGTGGCGAGACCGGGCAGGACGTCCGCCCGGGATGGGCGACCCGCATGTGTGGAAGAAGATTGGAGACCGGCGTGGAGATGCATCTCCAGCCATTTGCCTATTTCGAAGGCAACATCGTCCCGTCCGACCAGGCGAAAGTCAGTATCGCGACTCACGCGCTGCAGTATGGAACCGGGGCGTTCGGCGGAGTTCGTGGCTATCTGGATGTCAGTGGCGAGACGATCAACATCTTTCGTCTGCCGGATCACACTCGCCGCCTGATGAACAGCTCGCGGATCCTGAGGTCGAATCTCGCGCTGGATGCGGATGGTCTCGGACAGGTAATACAGGATCTGGTTGCGAAGAACAATCCGAAGGTCAATATCTATATCCGGCCCTTCATCTATAAGGCCGGTATTGAGCTGACACCCCATCTGAAGGGGGTCAGAGACGATATCGCTATCTACGTCATCGCATTCGGCGACTATTTCGCGATGGATCATCCGCTGCGTCTGATGGTGTCGTCGTGGACGCGGATCGCCGACAATATCATCCCCAGTCGCGCGAAGATCACCGGCGGCTACATCAACTCCAGCCTCGCGAAGGATCAGGCGGCTGAAGCCGGCTTCGATGACGCGCTGATGCTTAACGAGCGTGGCAAGATCGCCGAAGCGAGCGGAGCGAACTTCTTCATCGTCCGGAACGGGACACTCATCACGAGCCCGGTGACCGGCGATATCCTTGAAGGGATCACCCGGCGCTCGGTTCTGAAATTCGCCGAGGACATGGGAATCGCCATTGAGGAGCGAGAGATCGACCGATCCGAGCTCTACATTGCCGACGAGGCGTTCCTGTGTGGCACAGGGGCGCAAGTCGTTGCCGTTGGCGATATCGATGGCCGGCCAGTGGGAAATGGCGCGCGAGGGCCATTGACCGCACGGATCCAGGAGGTGTTCTTCTCCTGTGTCCGAGGCGAGGACAACAAGTATCGTGACTTGTTGACAAAGGTGCCGGTTCGGCCGTAGACGGTCACCTCTCCGGGGGCTTCCGTCATGGCGGGATCGTGGCTTTCATTCGTTTGCTGGCCTTTTTGGGACCGTGCTATACTGCGCCAGAGGCCAGCACAGAACGATATCCGGATAATACGCAGTCGGCGCTACCGGTGGTCGCGCTGCAACGAGTCGCCACATGCAGGCATAGCCATCGCGGTGGTGACGAGTTGAGTAACATTCGGTTGGTTGGTGGCAGGTCGCACAATCACCCTCGACGTGTAGGGCGGGAGGCGAAGGGGCAACGATGGAACCGTTACTCCAGGTGAAAAACCTGATGACCCAGTTCCACACGCAGGACGGCGTTGTCAGAGCCGTCGATGACGTGTCGTTCGAGATCATGCCTGGTGAGACGCTTGGCGTCGTGGGCGAATCGGGCTGCGGAAAGAGCATCACCGCGATGTCGCTGATGCGTCTGATTCCAAGCCCGCCTGGCAAGATCGCTAACGGGTCGATCATGTTTGAGGGCGAAGATATCCTCGGCATGAGCGACGAGGAGATGCGTCACGTCCGGGGCAACAAGATCGCAATGATCTTCCAGGATCCGATGACATCGCTCAACCCGGTGCTCTCGATCAATCGCCAGATCAGCGAGTCGCTCGAGCTGCACATGGGCATGAGCAGGGGGCAGGCGCGCAACCGCGCGATCGAGCTCCTCAAGATGGTCGGTATCCCGAATGCCGAGCAGCGCGTCGATCAATATCCTCACCAGTTCTCTGGTGGTATGCGTCAGCGTGTGATGATCGCGATGGCGCTGTCATGCAACCCGAAGATGCTGATCGCCGACGAGCCGACGACGGCTCTCGACGTGACGATTCAGGCGCAGATCCTCGACCTGATGCGCAACCTGCAGGCCGAGCACGATACAGCACTCATGCTGATCACCCACGACCTCGGAGTTGTGGCCGGCATGTCCGACCGCATCCAGGTGATGTACGCAGGTCATATCGTCGAGACGGCATCGACCGAGGAGCTGTTCGCGAACCCGCGGCACCCGTACACGGTCGGCTTGCTCAACTCGATCCCACGTCTGGACTCCACGCGCAGGGAAAAGCTGGAGCCGATTCGGGGTCTCCCGCCCGACTTGATCGATCTTCCCGACATGTGCCCCTTCATGCCGCGCTGTGACTATGCTCGCGAAAAATGTGGACAGCAGAACCCGTTGCTCACGAACGTGAACGCGGACCACAGGGTTGCGTGCTGGTTCTGGGAGGAAGTCAGCAAGGAAGGACCGCGAACATAATGGCAACGCAGGCACCAGAGCAGGCGAACGCGGACGTGAAGGATCAGGAGGTTCTGCTCGATGTCAAGAACCTCTTCATGCACTTTCCGCTGACCCAGGGCATTATCTTTCAACGCAAGGTTGGCGCAGTGCGGGCGGTCGATGGCGTGTCGTTCTCAGTCCGCAAGGGTGAGACGCTCGGCCTCGTCGGCGAGTCGGGTTGCGGCAAGAGCACGACCGGACGCGCGATCCTCCAGCTCTACAAGCCAACATCTGGCGAGGTCCTCTATCAGGGTCGAGATCTGACGAAGCTCGACAGTGGCGAGATGCGGAAGATGCGTCGCCACCTGCAGATGATCTTCCAGGATCCGTATGCATCGCTTAACCCCCGCATGACAGTTGGATCGATCATCTCCGAGCCGATGCAGATTCACAATCTCGTCGCGCGCGAGGAGCGAAACCGACGCGTTCAGGAGCTGCTGGAAACAGTCGGCCTGAACCCGTACTTCGCAAACCGCTACCCGCACGAATTCTCGGGTGGGCAGCGGCAGCGGATCGGCGTCGCACGGGCGCTGGCGGCAAGCCCGGACTTCATCGTCGCCGACGAGCCTGTCTCGGCGCTCGACGTGTCGATCCAGGCACAGATCGTCAACCTCATGGAGGATCTCCAGTCGCAGTTCAACCTGACGTATCTGTTCATCGCCCACGATCTGTCTGTCGTGAAGCACATCTCAGACCGTATCGCGGTGATGTATCTCGGCAAAATCGTTGAGCTTGCCGACCGAGCCGCGCTCTACGAGGATCCGCTTCACCCGTATACGAAGGCACTCCTCTCGGCTGTGCCGATTCCCGACCCGGTCGTCGAGAGGCGTCGCGAGCGCATCATCCTCACGGGAGATGTGCCAAGCCCGATCAATCCGCCATCTGGCTGCCACTTCCATACCCGTTGCCCGTACGCGATGCCGGTGTGCCGAGAGATCGATCCGCTCGTTTCTGACCAGGGGAACGGGCACTTTGTTGCCTGCCATCTCTACCCAGGGTCTGGCGCCGATCAGGCGACTGGCGCTAGCGCCTAGCAGCCGCAACCAGCGACAACGACTGAGTGCCACGGAGAAGAACCGTGGCACTCGTCGTCATGTCTGGTGTTTACTCGGAATGGCGCACGATCGTCCGTGAGGCTGGAGGCACCAGGTCATGTTCGGCACGACTCTGCCGGGCGACGTGATTCTCGCGAGGGTTATCGCGTTCGTCGTCGCAGTCACAATCCATGAGTTCTGTCATGCCTGGTCTGCTTACCAGCTTGGCGACCCGACGGCCGCGCGCATGGGCCGCATCACACTCAACCCGATTGCGCACTTCGAGCCGATCGGGTTCATCGGGTTGATGATGATTGCGATTGGCTGGCCGGCGTTTGGCTGGGGTCGGCCTGTGCCAGTCAATCCGAATCTGCTGCGCTGGGGTCATCGTGGGATGGCGTTGACGGCGCTGGCGGGCCCGCTTTCGAATGTCGTGCTGGCGATCCTGTTTGTGTTGCCGCTCCGGCTGCTGAGTACCCAGCCGGTTGGCTTCGCCGATGTCCTTGTTACCCAGATGATCTTCGTTAATCTGCTCCTGGCGGCGTTCAACATGATCCCGATACCGCCGCTCGATGGTCTGAAGATCCTGAACGGGATTCTTCCCCCGTTCTGGTATCAGTTCACGGCGCCGATGGAACGATACGGATTTGTGGTGTTGTTCGCCGTTGTCATCATCGGCGGTCGCGCTGGCGCCGAGGTGATCGGCGCGATGTATGCCCCCGTCTTCGATCTTCTGCATACCGTGATCGTTGGGTCGCTGCCGTTGTGAGTGACATTCGACCAGCGAGATGGCCCTGGCGCGACGCCGCCCACGTTGCGGCGATTAGACGCTTCAGGCAGGGACTCACGGCACTCACAATCCGGCCGGATCGCGAAGTCGATGCACGACTGTGCTCGCTCGTCGTCGACGAGCGGCAGTGGACGTTACTGGCTCGGCTTTCGAGCTTCGACCGTGCGCACCACCTGGCCGTTTACGACACGTTGGTGGCTGGCGGATGTGGTGACCAGGATGTCCTCAGGGCGGCGCTTCTGCACGATGTCGGCAAGGCCAACGATCGCGGGCGTGTCTGGTTGGCGCACCGAGTTATCTACGTCCTCGGTGAGCGCTGGATGCCGGCTCTGCTCGGCCGAGTTGCGCGCGAGCACGGCCGCTGGCTGCGGCGTGGAGTCTGGCTTTCCATCCACCACGCGAAAGAAGGCGCTGCGCTGGCACACGAGGCTGGCGCGAACCGGCGGGTGTGCGAGCTGATCCGGTGGCACGATGGCGCCGGTGGCGCTGCCGACGACACTGGACTATCCGCTCTGCGACGGGCCGACGAAGGGAGCGTCGTATGAGCGCTGCCAGGGGCGATGGTTTGCTGATTGGTTACCAGTTGCGGTTGCCGAGCTATGAGGGGCCGCTGGACGTGTTGTTGACGCTGATCGAGCGCGAGCGGATGGACATCTCCGATCTCTCGCTGGTTTCGGTCACCGATGGATTCATCGCCTATATCGAGGCGATGAATAACCCGCCTGCTGTACTGCTGGCGGAGTTCGTGGGAATTGCGACGAGGCTACTCGTGCTGAAGTCGAGAGCGATGCTCCCACGGCCGGCAGTGACCGACGAGGAGCAGGACCTCGATGACCTCGCGCGACAGCTCCGCGAGTACCAGCAGCTCAAGCTCGTGGCGGCGACATTGCGAGCGACGGAAGAGCAGGGTTGGCGATCGTTCGGGCGCCCGCCATTCGCCGCGATCCTTCCGACCCGTCTGGTGCTGGTTGCTCCTCCCGTCGGGCATCTGCGACGCGCGTTGCTGCGAACGCTGGCTCGTGTCCGGGACGAGGCGGAAGCGATCCCGTTGAGGCGGGTGATCTCGCTTGACGAGATGCTGAATCGAATCGCCGGCCGAGTGGCGCGGTTTCGCCATCCTCAACGCTTCCACGACCTTGTCGAACCGCGCGATCGTGACGAGACAGTCGTCGGATTCATCGCACTGCTAACGCTCTGGCGTCGCGGAGTGGTTGATGTGCATCAGGATGGGCTGTTCTCCGACATCCACGTGGTTCCATCGGCGTTGGAATCGCAGGCCACGGATGGTTGACGCCGATCGCCAGCTGTCGCTGGAGATTGTTCCAATCGAAGAGGCCGTTCCAGCGTTGGAGGCGTTGTTGTTCGCCTCTGGCGGCTCCGAGGACGTGCCAACGCTTGCCGCAGCGTTGGAGTGGGGCCAGAGTGACGTTCGTCGCGCGCTGAGCGCACTCGAAGAAGAACTCCGCGCCCACCCTCGCGGCATCGCGCTTCAGCGCAACGGCGATCGCGTTCAGCTGGTTACCGTTGCGCGATACGGCCGGGCAGTTGAGCGGTTGCTCGGCATCGAGCGACAGGTGAAGCTGTCCAGCGCTGCTCTGGAGACGCTGGCAATTGTCGCCTACCGACAACCAGTCATCAGACCCGAGATCGAGGCGATTCGTGGGGTTGATTCCAGTGGAGTTCTGGCGACGCTTGTTGCGAGAGAGCTGGTTGAGGCGCGTGGGCGTCGGCCTGGACCCGGCAATCCCGTGGAATATGGAACGACCGGGGCCTTCCTGCGGTTTTTCGGGATGACATCGCTAGAGGATTTGCCGCCGCTCGAGGAGACACAGGCCGGCGACACGACGGGAATCAATCTGTGATGCTCGTGATTTCGCGTACACGGGCGACAGTCTCGGCGATCGCGACGATGGCCGCGTCGATCTCTGCGATAGTGTTGTCCTTGCCAACGGTCAGCCGGAGCGAGCCGCCTGCGAGATTCTGACTGACGCCGAGCGCGGTGATGACGTGGGATGGCTCGGTAGAGCCGGTTGTGCAGGCCGAGCCGCTCGACACAGCGATGCCGGCGAGGTCGAGACTGAGCACGAGCGCCTCGCCATCCACGCCAGCGAACGTCAGATTGGCATTGTTCGGCAGCCGCAAGGCGGCGTGGCCATTCAGTCGCGCATCCGGCACCCGTTCGAGGATGCCCTCGACCAGCCGGTCTCGCAGCGCCGCGCAATGTGCGTTTCGGGCATCCATCTCCTCGGTGGCGAGAAGCAAGGCGACTGCCATGCCAACGATACCGGGCGTATTTTCGGTTCCGGCCCGGCGGGATCCCTCTTGTGCGCCGCCGTGCTGTTGCCAGACGATCGGTGTTCCTCGGCGGCAATAGAGTAGACCCGTCCCCTTCGGGCCGTAGAACTTGTGCGCGCTCAATGAGAGAAGATCGACGCCGAGGCTCTCCACGTCAAGCCGCTCGGCGCCAGCGGCTTGCACCGCGTCCGTGTGCATCACGGCGCCGGCCTCCCGCACGATCGTCGCGATCTCGCGAACCGGCTGGATCGTGCCAATCTCGTTGTTCGCCAGCATGATAGAGACGAGGCATGTCTCCGGCGAGAGCATCTCTGCGACCGCCTCGGGTTGAACGATGCCCTCAGAATCGGGTTGGACGACATCGACCACGAAGCCATGCGCGCTCATCGCATCTGCGGCATGGAGGACGGCATGGTGTTCGATCGCGGACACGAGGATTCGATTACGTTGTGGCTGAATGTCGCGACTCCGCCAGGCAACACCCTTGACGGCGATGTTGTCTGATTCCGTCGCGCCGCTGGTCATAATCAGCTCCGACGGCGCGCAGTTGATGATGGCCGCCAATGTACCACGTGCCCAATCGACCGCAGCGCGGGCGTCCCTTCCGAGCGCATATGGGCTGGACGGATTACCGAATCGACTGTTGAAGAACGGGATCATCGCCTCGAGCACGCGCTGATCGACCGGGGTCGTGGCGGCATGGTCAAGGTAAATGTCGGCGCGCTCCACCGGCATATTCCTTATCGGCTGTTCAACGGTGGATCGAACGTTGTCAGGCGGGGACGTGACTGGTGGCATCTACGTCGGCTGTGACCGACTCCGAAGATCGGACGGCGTGAGGCGCGGTCAGATCGGCCAGCGTCGTCGAGTCCAGTGCGTCGATGATGTTGTCTCGCACCTTGAGCCAGACGACTCGTGTCGCGCAGCCATCGATCAATGGGCATTGCTCGTCCGGCTCGACTTCGGACACGCATTCCATCGGCGCGATCGGACCTTCGAGCACGCGGTAGATATCGCCGATTCGGATTGCTTCCGGGGGCTGCGCGAGCGCATAACCACCGTGCGCGCCGCGAGTTGAAGCAACAAGGCCGGCCCGACGAAGCATGCCGAGCAACTGTTCGAGGTAGGCTGGCGGCACGGCGGAATCGTGTGCGACGGAGGCTAGCGCGTTCGGCCCGCTGCCGTACGACCGTGCAAGGGCGACCATTGCCCGCAGCCCGTATTCTCCACGTGTGGAAATCTTCATGCGGCGGCGTCCTTTCGCGATCCCGCCAGGATGGTGCTCGTCGAATCGTACACCTGTTCGTTCGGGTGGGCAAGCGCGAATGATTGTCTCCTGCAACTGAGTCTCATTGCCGTCTCACGGATCCAGTCGCCTGCGCTGTGCCGTCAGACCTGCCCCAGCCGACGCCGCAGCGTGAGAATGCGCTGCCGATATCGCCCGAATTTGCGACCCTGAATGTGGTCGTAGAGATGCCAGAACCGATCAGCAGTGAATACACCACGGTAGCGTCCTTGTTCGACGACCGGCACTGCTGGCAGCTCGGACTCGTTGAGCCAGAGGTGGACATCGTAGAGTGAATCCATTGATTCGACGACATGGACCTTGCGGTCCATGAGGTCGGCAACCTTCAGGTGACGGTGGCCGCCGGCCAGATTGTCCAGCAGGTCACGCCGCCAGAGCATTCCGACAACCACACCGCCGTCGACGACGACGAGGTCGCGCGGCCCACCGGAGATAGCGTGGGCCAATGGCTCGTCTGGCCCGATCCCGCCTCCATCCCACAGCGCATATTGACCGACTGGAAGCCCTCGCAGTGACGACTCGGTTGTGACGTGACGAAACTCCATGTACGCGGCGACGACCACGAACAGGCTGATCATCGGCATGAAATAGTCACCGATCATCAGTCCGGCAGTGGCGAGCAGGATGGCGATGGCGCCACCGACTGCCACCGCGATGCGCGTCGCCTGGAGTTGACCTCGAAACGATGCGAGGATGGCGCGGAGGACGCGGCCGCCGTCCATCGGGAACGCTGGCAGCATGTTGAATGTGGCCAACAGAATATTGGCGATCCAGATATAGATGACAAAGCCGGCCGGCGAGATTTCGTCGATCAGAAGCACCAGTGAAAGGGGATCGCTGACATGGCGCGTCGCCGCGATCACCATGACGATTGGTAGCAACAGGATGACGATCGCCAGATTAACGGCCGGGCCGGCCAACGCGATGACTGTCTCGGATCGGGGAGTCAGCGGCGCGTATTCGACTCGCGCGACCCCACCGACCGGTAGGAGCGTGATGTCTCTCACGCGGACTCCGTAGCGCAATGCTGCGATTGCGTGGGCCAATTCGTGTAATAGCACGCAGCCGAACACGCAAAGCAGCGTCACGAGCCCGAAGATAACGCCGGCCGGGCCGGCTTCCGCGCGTATTCCCCACTGGTAGACCGCCCAGAGCATCACGATCAGGAACGTCGGATGGACCCTGATCGGGATTCCACGCGCGCTGCCAAGCGGAATCGTTCTGCCGAACACGTTCCTCGATCCACTACTGAGCTGGACGCGCCGGCCCAGCCCGCGCGTCTGACTTGTCAAGTCATCATAGCAGACGACTCACTATGCCCGTTCTCGGGGGTTTCCTGCGCGGCATCCTGCGCTGACAGAGCGATGATGAAGCGAGTGAATTACCTATAGCAAGAATCGCGCCAGCGCTATGATACGATGTCCATACAGCCCGCGTTCAGAGCGATGAGCCGGGACTGTGGGAGAAGGGGGCGATTCGCGATGAGGCGTATGGAGGCCGGGTACGATCTCAATATCGAGCAACGCCAGTGGGTGTCGCCCAGCCTGATCGAGGCCAACTACATTCTGAGCCTCTCCCGCCAGGAGCTGGAAGTCGTCATCAACCAGGAGCTCGACTCGAATCCTGCGCTCGAGGTCTCCGACGAAGCGATCTGTCCGCGATGCGGTGGCATTCTCGAAGGAACCTTCTGTGCCACCTGCATGATCAACCATGCCGAGTTGCCGTTTCAGGAGTCATGGGAGGACCACCCGGAGATTGCCTACCAGAGTTCGATCACCCGGGATGACTCCGACGATTTTGATCCGATGACGCTCGTCGGAGAAGCAGTCAGTCTCCGCGATCGCATCGCTCTCGACCTCCCGACACTCCTTGGCGACGACCTGCTGCGAATCGGTAACTATCTGCTGGACTCGCTCGACGAGCGGGGCTACATCGATGCCGACATGGAGATGGTCGAGACGCTGTTCGGCGTCGAGACAACCGATATTGAGTGGGCACTGGCCGCGGTGCAGGCGCTTGCCCCGGTTGGCGTCGGTGCGCGAGATCTGCGCGAGTGTCTCGTCCTCCAACTTCACCACCTCGATGACAATGGAGTCGAGATTCCGATGGCTGTCGAACAGATCGTCGATCGATATCTCGATGAGCTCGGCGGGCACAAGTTCGGGTTGATCGCCCGTGAGCTTGGGGTGACGCCCGAGGTCGTCGACGACGCGCGGGACTTCATCCGCAGTAATCTGACCCCATTCCCACTCCAGCGGCAGGAAGCCCAGGAGTGGAGATCGCCGGTGGAATCCGCCTACGTTGCGCCAGATGTCGTCATTAGCATCGTCGACAATGAGCTGATCGTCGAAGTGGTCGAATCCCGTCACTCTCGGCTGCGAGTCAACGATATTTACGACAGGATGGCACACGTTGCGCAGACGAATCGGACGGCGGGCGACATGGATGCCGCGACGCGGGCGCATGTCCGCGATCACGTCGCCCGGGCGCGACTGTTTCTCGGTAACGTCAAGCAGCGCCACGAGACGCTGGGGCGTATCTCACGTTGCGTCGCAGAGATACAGGAGGATTTTCTCCGCGCCGGTGTCCGCCAGTTGCACCCGCTCACTCGGGCCACTGTCGCGCAACAGGTCGGCGTCCACGAATCGACCGTTAGCCGCGCGACCGCAAACAAGTTCGTCATGCTTCCGACTCGCCAGGTCATCCCATTCAGTAACTTCTTCACGCCGTCGCTGAGCGTGAAGGACATGATCAAGGAGATGGTCGGCACGGAGGAGCAGTCACTCACAGACAAGCGCATTGTCGAGCTGCTGAACCGTCGCGGGGTGCGCATCGCCCGGCGCACCGTTGCCAAGTATCGGGCCGAGCTGAATATTCTTCCCAGCACCCTGCGCTAGAAATTCCGGGCCGCCGATATAATCGACGTTGGCTCGGCCGATAATGTGAAGGAAGTGTGGGGCGCGATGCTACCGAGGCATATCCTGAGGGTCGACCAGTTCAGCCGGGGCGATCTGCTTCAGCTGCTAGCTCACTCAGCCGAGATGCGCAGGGTCGTGGCGGCCGGCGGGGACAAACGTCTGGACGGCAAGATCCTCGCGACGCTCTTCTTCGAGCCAAGCACCCGCACGCGGCTGAGCTTCGAATCCTCGATGTTGCGCCTCGGCGGCAACGTCATCTCCTCCGAGAGTGCCGAACATACGTCATCGGCGGTCAAGGGGGAGTCGATCGAGGACACGATTCGCATCGTTGAGGCATACGCCGACGCGATCGCCATCCGGCATCCGCTCGCCGGCGCCGCCGAAACGGCCGCCTCCGTCGCGTCGGTGCCGATTCTGAACGCTGGGGATGGTCCGCGGGAACACCCGACCCAGGCACTGCTCGACCTTTATACGATCTATGACGAGCTTGGCAGGATTGACGACCTGACGGTCGCGCTCGTTGGCGACCTGCGCTTTGGCCGCGCTCCGCGCTCGCTGGCGATGCTCCTGACGCGAACCGAGAACGCGCGTGTTCTGCTGGTAGCGCCACCCGGCATCGAAATGTCCGGCGATGTGCTGGCCTACATGGAGACTCATGGCGTGGCTTGGGAACAGCTTCACGATCTCGAAGAGGCGCTGCCGCGCGCAGATGTCATCTATATGACACGGGTCCAGAAAGAGCGATTTCCGAGCGTCGAATCCTACCGCCGAGTCAGCGGCTCCTACCGACTCGGGTCGGAGCACATGAAGCTGCTTGGCGAGAATGCGATCGTGATGCACCCGCTTCCCCGTGTTGACGAGATCGACACGCTCGTCGATTCAGACCCGCGTGCGGCGTACTTTCGACAGGCGCGAAACGGCGTCTACATCCGCATGGCGTTGCTGGATCTGCTGCTAGGGCCGCGGTTGCTGACTGCCTGACCTGCCTGTCAGCCGGTCGGATCAGGCGTTGCGGGCGTTGTGGCGGGGTGATCTGGCAAGCCGGGGATCGTGTGGCGCAGGTTGTAGACGCCGATGATCACCAGCAATACCGCGATGAAGATGATGACTTTCAGCACGCCAAACAGATCAGCGAACGCGCCGGCAAAGAGAACCGGGGCGAAGGACGCCACATTCGAGATCGTAAAGTAGGTGGCATAAACTCGCGCCAGACCTTCCTGCGGACTACCAGCCTGCAGCAACGTCTGGCTTGGCACCAGGACAAATGCGTTCGAGATGCCGAGCATCGCCGCGCAACCGACGGCGAAGAGGATGATCCCCCGCGCGACATTTTCGCCGCCGAAGCCGAAGATCCCGCCGATCGGCTCGCTGAGCGCGAATAGCGCCAACCAGATTCCCGCCGAGATCAACCCATAGTCGACCAGCCGAACTGGCCTGATGAACCGCGCGACCCTGTTCACCAGCAATGCGCCCGCCACCACGCCCAGGCCGGCCGGCGCGACGACGTAGGCGATGTCCTCGCTGGGTAGCTTCAATACCGTGACGATGAACTCCGGCCCGAGGGCAGCGATCATCAGGTACGTCGTCGTTGCCATCGTCAGGTAGACGATCGCCTTTATCAATAACGGACTCTGGAGCACAAACACAACGCCCTCGCGCGCGTCATCGATGAAGCGACGGAGCGCCGCGGTTTCGTCTGGCTCGTCGCGGGGGATCGGGGGAGTCTTCGGGAGCAGTAAGGCGAGACCGGTGGATAGCACATAGAGCACGAGGATACCGATGAGCGTGTTCTGCACGCCCAGCACCTTGATCGCGATCGGCCCGAGCGCGGCGAAGCCAATGATCTGCGAGCCGGTGAAGGTCAGGTTGAACAGCGCGTTGGCGCTCATCAGCTCGCGCGGATTCACGATCACCGGAATCGCGGCCGCCTGCGCCGGACCGAAGAACTGCCCTACTGTGCCGAGGAAGAACGTGAGGAAATAGAGCACAGCAAGCGTCAGCAGCGGTGGCCAGTCAGGATTGAGGACGAGGAACCCGAGGACGCCGACTACCCGCAGCGCATTCGAGGCGATCATGACCGTTCGCTTGTCGGCGCGTTCGACGACAACGCCGGCAACCGCCGAGAAGAGGACGGCCGGCGACGAAAAGGCCAGCACGAGGAGTGAGATTGCGGTATTCGCCTGAGACAGGTGTTGAGTCTCAACGATCTGACGAACCAGGATCAGGAGTGAGAAGTTGATCATGTTCTGGGCCGTCTGTGACATTGCCTGGACCACCCAGAGCCGCAGGAATGCCTGATTTCGGAGCACCTCGACAACGCCCGCGTCGCGTCGAGCTGTCACGAGCTGGTGATTTCGGTGGGAGTATCAGTCTCTGCCGCCGCATGTGGGATCGGCAGGTAATCGGGCCCACGTGAGGTGAACCCCTTCAGCCGACGCTCGAGCTCGCGGCGGGGGAGAAGCACGCGGCGGTTGCAGCCATGACAGCGAAGCCCGATATCCGCGCCGAGCCGGACGACGGTCCACTCGTGCGAACCGCATGGATGTGGTTTCCGTAACCTGACCACATCACCAATGAAGACCTGGAGCGGTTCGCTGGCTGGCATCGGTCGGTCAAGACTCCACGGATAGGCGTATGGACGATCGCTCAAGTATAGCCAGATGATCGGCCGAGGGGATGGTGGACCTGTTACACTTCCGCACCGGGAGTACGTACACATGAAGCGTTTCATCGGCGGCGCTATCGCGCTGATCATGATCAGCCTGATATGGATCACGCTTGGGCGGCTCGTTGCAGTGACGGACGCGGGCGTCGATGGCATGCGCTCTGGTCGTGCGATCATTGCCTATCTCTTGCTCTTCGCCGCTCCGACCGCGACATTCATCCCACTGCGGAGATGGACACGCATCCCCCTATACGATCTGGAGGGGATTGCGGCCTGGTCGACGCTCGGCTTCGCTCTCATCTTCCTCCGGCCGGACTCACCCCCTTCGATGGGGCAGTTTCTGTTCTTCACTCTTGCGCTGACGGCCGCGCTCGCAACCGTCTGCACGCTCGCGTCGTTCCTTGTAGGGTTGCGGCTCTATCGACATGATGCGCGCCGATACGATGTTGTTCGCGCCCGCAGGCAGGGATATCTGGCGGCCAGCTTCGTCGTTGCGCTGCTCATCTTTCACGGGATCGGCACGCTCACTCCGACCAGCGGGACACTCCTTCTCGTTCTGGTCGTGTTGGCAGAGCTATTTTCGCTGTCGCGGAGCAACGGAAAGCCGGCGAACGAGCGCGTCGCCGGCTATCGATCTCGGGCCTGAGCTGCCTGGAATTACATGATCCCGGGGATGCGAATGCCTCCGGTCACGGCCGACATCTTGTCGGCAGCAAGCTCTTCGGCCTTCTCCATTGCGTCGTTGATCGCGGCGAGGATCGTGTCTTCGAGTAGTTCGGCGTCGTCCGGGCCCAGGGCGTCCGGCGCGATCTTGACGCCGACGACTGCCTTCATTCCGGTCACCTGCACGGTGACCATTCCTCCGCCAGCAGTGCCCTCGACGATTGTCTCGCCAAGCTCCTCCTGGATCTTCTGGATCCGATTCTGCATCTGTTGCAGCATCCGCATATTCGGCTGCATCAGGGACAGTCCTTTCTGTCGCGCGGCGTGTCGCCTCGGGCGACGGCGCCGCGATTATATCAGCGCGTCGCGGCAGACCGATCCGCGGTCTTCCAGCCTGCTGCTCGCTGAAGGAGCGCGTTCGCGCTGGCGCGTGATTCGGACGTGATCGGCAACCCGTCGAGCATTGCGGCGACCTCATCGATGCGAGCGTCGCCGGAAACGGTGATTGCGGTGGTCACTGTCCTGTCCTCTTCCTCTTGCTTTATCAAGATGATGTGGTGGTCGGCGAACGCAGCGATCTGGGGCAGATGGGAGATCACGATCACCTGATGGCGATCGCTCAGTCTCCAGAGCTTCTCGCCGACGACCTGGCCGCTGCGTCCGCCGACCCCGACGTCCACCTCGTCGAACACCAGCACCGGCGTGTCATCGGCAGTCGCGAGGATCGATTTCAGCGCGAGCATCAGCCGCGCAGTCTCCCCGCCAGAAGCAACTCGCGCCAGAGGACGGAGCGTTTCGCCTCTGTTTGTGGCGAGGTAGAACGTGATGCGATCGGCGCCGGTGTGGTTGATCGCGACGCGCGTACCGTCGGCCAGAGGCACCCCGTCGTCGTCCGGTAGCGTCTCGAAGCGCACCTCGAAGATCGCGCTCCCCATCTGCAGGTCCCGAATCGATTGCTCCACCGAACGAGCGAGCTCCACAGCGCCCGCGCGACGGATGGAGGAGAGCCGGGCGGCCGTGTCTCCCAGTCGCTGACGCAGGTTCGCCTCGTCGGCTCGCAGCGCGTCGATATCGTGCTCGTCGGATTCGATGCTGGCAAGCTCTCTGGCGATTTCTCCCATGTAGATGAGCGCGTCCGCAAGCGTCGGCCCGTACTTCCGCTTCAGCAGGCGGAGTAGCTCGAGTCTCTCCTCGACTGCCTCGAGACGCCGTGGGTCGAGCTCGACACGCTCCGCATAATCTCGAACCTCAGCGGCAACATCTTCTAGCGCAAAGATGGCGTCGTTCGCGCGTGTGAGGGTTGACTCGAACGCGATATCGAGCGTGGCGATGTCGCTGATTACCCGGATCGCCGCGCGAAGACGGTCGATCGCGCCGGCGTTGTCACCAACGGACGAGTCACCTGTCAGCGCTGCCTGTGCGTCCGCGGATGCGCGGAGCAGGCGTTCGGCGTTGGCGAGGCGGGCGCGCTCCTGCTGGAGAGTATCGTCCTCGCCTGGCTGGACGTTGGCCGCCGACAGCTCCTCTGCCTGATACCGAAGCAGGTCGAGTCGCTGCGCTGTTCGGCGCTGTTCCTGGTCGAAGTCGCGAATGCGGCTACGTAGCTGACTCCAGCTTGTGACGCCAGAGGCGACCTCGGCGCGGAGCTCGGAGGTCCCGGTGAAGTGATCGAGAAGATCCAGCTGGATAGCCGGGCGTAAGAGCGACAGGTGATCGCTTTGGCCGTGGATATCGACCAGGAGCTCGCCGATGCGCGTCAGAAGGCCAGCGGTGACAGCCCGGTTGGCGATTCGCGCTGTTGAGCGGCCGGCGGCGCTGATATCGCGGCTGAGGATCAGCGGCTCGTCAGGGGCCTGATCGATGCCGGCCTCGGCAAGGGTGGCAAGGATCCGATCGCGCGCGATGTCCTCGGAGATGTCGAAGATAGCCTCGACCCGGGCGCTACTGGTCCCAGTGCGAACGAGTTCGGCGGAAGCGCGCGCGCCGAGCACCGCGCCGAGCGCATCGATCACCATCGACTTGCCGGCGCCGGTTTCGCCAGTCAGCACATTCAGCCCTGGACCGAACGCGATTCGCGTCTCGCGAATGACCGCCAGATTGTTGATCGTGAGCTCGAGAAGCACGGTCTGCGCTTACCTCCGGGTGCTTCAGGCGGGTGGGCCGCGCCAGCCGGCGTAATGGTAACCCGTCGATACCGGGCGACGCATGACGAATTGGCCGCTGTCAGCCGTGATTCGGACTGATTCCCAGCAGATGGTTCCCAATCTTGAACTGAATCATAAGAAACAGTTGACAATCACTTCCTGTAATCGTATGATCTGGTCTAGATAGGAGGCGCTAGTGATTGTCTACCGAAAGCCTACGACGATACGGTCCGAATCTCTATGGGATTCAGACTATCTGCCGGCTCCGGCGACGGCAGGCAGTTATCTGCAACGAGCCGCCGATCCGCACGTCCCGACGATGCGCTAGTAACGAGAAGACGAGGAGATGAACATGGACAACTACCTGCTGGAGCGAATGGTCGAACACAAGCAGTCCGAGCTCAACCGTGCCCGAGGCAAGCGCGACTGGCTCGCCATCCTGCGCAAGGCTCGCTAACCCCGATCCCCGGCGCGCTCAGACCCAAACGACCCCCGGCGTCCAGCAATTGGCGCCGGGGGTCGTTGTTTCGAGATCCTCGTCGATCGGCCGTGGCGGGTGAATTCGCGCCCGAGCCAGTCGTCTCGTCTGCCTGCCGTGTTACGCTCATCAAGCGCCAGCGCGAGGGCCGGCCGTTCTGTTGATCAGGCATTGTTGGGAAGCGTGGGCATTGTGGCTATCCTGGCGCAGGCGAGCGAAGTCGGCGTGATCTATGGTGGTCACCTGGTGTTCGAGGAGTTGACCTTCGAGGTACGCGACGACGAGCGCGTCGCCCTCGTCGGGGGGAACGGCGCTGGCAAGAGCACGCTGTTGCGGCTACTTACCGGCGAGGTTCAGCCCACCACAGGCTCGATCGCCCGCCAGCGAGGGTTGCGCACAGGATACCTTCCGCAGCAGCCGATGTTCACCCCGGGTCATACCGTCCGAGATGTCGTAGCACTGGCGAGCGGCGACGCGGCCGCGCTCGACGAACGACTCCACGAGCTTGAGCGGCGCATGGGGGAGGATCTGTCCGATGCTGAGCTGGAGGCAGTGCTCGTCGAACATGCTGAGCTGATCGAGCGGGCCGATGCTGTTTCGGGCATGCCTGTTGGCGCGCGCGTCGAGCAGACGCTCAGCGCCCTTGGCTTGCCCGACGACCGTTGGGATCTGTCGATCGAGACGCTGAGTGGGGGCGAAAAGCGCATCGTCGGGTTGGCACAATGTCTGCTTGAAGAACCGGATCTGCTGCTTCTTGACGAACCCGACAATCACCTCGATGCGAACGCGAAGACGTGGCTCGAGAGCTATCTCACCGGCCGCAAGGGTGGGACGGTCATCATCTCACATGACCGCTATTTCATCGATCGCGTCGCAACCAGTATCGTCGAGCTGGAAGATGGACGGGTATCGAAATACGCGGGCAACTACAGTCGGTTCACCACGCAGAAGCGGGAGCGCCTGGAGCGCGACGCCCAACTGTACGAGCTTCACCAACGCGAGCTGAAGAAGCTGAAGGCGAGCGCGGAACAACTGACACAATGGGCGCGGCAGAATCACAAGTTCGCCGCGCGCGCCGGCAATCGCTGGCGCATCCTCGAGATCGAACGCGAGAAGCTCGCCGAAAAGCCCGTCCCGGTGATCGACCGTCGCCGTATCGACGTTGAGTTCTCTGCCGACCGCGGCTCGTCGCTTGTCCTGGAGATGAAGGCGCTTTCGAAATCGTACGGCGACCGTGAGATCTTGCGACCGTTTGACTTTGAGCTGACGCACGGTGAGCGCGTCGGGATCGTCGGCGACAACGGAGCGGGCAAGACGACGCTCTTCCGGCTTGTCCTTGGGGACGAACCCGCGACCACCGGACGTGTGCGGATCGGGCCGTCGATTGTGACGGGCTACTATGCGCAGGAACAGGAGACGCTGGAGCCGACTCGCACGCCGCTGGAGCTCGTGCGTTCGGCGCGGGCGATGACCGAGCAGTCGGCCATTGGCTTTCTCGTCGGGTTGTTGTTCACTCGCGAAGACGCGCTGACCCAGGTCGGGAAGCTCAGTGGTGGTGAACGCAGCCGGTTGCAGATCGCGCTGCTGATCCTCCGTGGCGCCAACTTCCTGCTGCTCGACGAGCCAACCAACAATCTCGATCTGCCATCAATCGAGGAGCTCGAGGCCGCGTTGCTCGATTTCGGCGGGACGATCCTCACGATTTCGCACGATCGGTACTTTCTCGATCGGATCTGCAATCGCATTATCGAGCTCGACGGCGGGCTTGTTCGGGAATATCCCGGGAACTTCACCTACTACGACACGCATCGGGGGCGTGGCGCTGTGTTGACGCATCAACCAGTGACCGGTCAGCGCCAGAAAAAGCGCTGACCGGTCGCCGGTGGTAAGTCAAACGGACCGGGCAGCTGTGGGGGCGCCGATCTCGGTGACCCAACCTTCGTCGGACCGAACGAACCCCTGCGCAACAAGGTGCGCAACGATGCGTTTTGCATTCTCTTCGGGTGTGCTTGTGACGGTATCGAGCGTGATTTCAGGCGTGACGGGCGGTTCGTATGGATCGTCTATGCCGGTGAAATCAGAAATCTCTCCTCGCCGCGCCTTGGCGTAGAGACCCTTTGAATCGCGCGCTTCGCAGATATCCAGCGGCGTGTCGACAAACACTTCGACGAAGTGGTCCGCGCCGATCATCTCGCGGACCTCATCGCGAGTGGCGAGGTAGGGGCTGATGGCGGCACAGATCACGACGCCCCCGTGGCGAACAATCTCCCCTGCCACGAATCCGATGCGCCGGACGTTTGTCTCGCGATCCTCTTTGCTGAAGCCGAGCCCCTTCGACAGGTGAGTCCGCACGACATCTCCATCGAGCACTGTCACTTGCCGGCCTCGTTCCAGCAGTAGCACGGTCAACACCTCGGCGGTCGTCGACTTTCCAGCGCCACTCAGACCGGTGAACCAGATGCAAGCGCCCTGACGATGGCGTGGTGGATACGTCTCGGCCAGAATGTCGGCTACTTCCGGCCGGCTGAACCATGCCGGCAGCTTGCGCCCGAGATTCAGGAACTCTTCGCGCACCTGGGTGCCGGAGATCTTGGCAGTCCGCGTCCCTTCCGGAATGCGTGATACCTCCTCGTACCGTTGTTCGTCCGGCAGATAGACGAGCTCGCTGAACGGCACCACCGTCACGCCCACTTCGGCGCTGTGCCGGGACACCAACTCCTGGGCGTCGTATGGTCCATAAAATGGGCGGCCATTCGAGTCATTGCCCGGACTCGCGTGATCCCGGCCGACGATGAAGTGATTCGCGCCGTAATTGCGGCGGATGATCGCGTGCCAGAGCGCCTCGCGTGGTCCGCCCATGCGCATCGCCAGCGGCAACAGGGAGAGGAGGATGCGACCTGGCTCGTAGTGCCGCTCGGCCAGCGCGGCGTATGTGCGAACCCGTGTGTAGTGGTCGACATCGCCCGGCTTGGTCATTCCGACTGACGGATGGAGCAACAGCACCCCGTCGATCGCCTCAGCGGCGCGCCGGGTCAGCTCTTCGTGGACGCGATGGAGCGGATTGCGTGTCTGAAATGCGACGACATTTTCCCGGCCGATCGCATCCAGCCGCGCGCGCACCTCGGCGGGAGTCAGTCGCAAGTCGCGGAAATCGTAATGGGCTGGAAGCTGAAGGACCTTGAGCGGGCCGCTGATTGCCAGTGGGCCCCAACGCCGCATCTCGGAAACGAGCGGATGGCGAGGATCGCGTGTCCCGAACACCTTGTCCGACACCTCGTCGGCATCCCACGCGAACACTTCGTCGATGGTCATGATTCCGAGCAACTCGTTCTTTGCGCTTCGCAGCGCAACATCGCGGCCCTGACGGATCGCGTCCGATGGCTCGACGGGCAGAATCAGCGGCATCGGAAACAGCGTCCCATCGGCCAGCCGCATCTCATCGAGGACTCGCGCGTGGTCTGCCGCGTTCATGAATCGATCCAGTGGCGAGAACGCGCCAATCGCGAGCATCTCCAGGTCGCACGCCGTTCGCTCCGAGATCTGAATCGAGGGGATCTCTCTCGCGCGTGCGCGGAGCTCGTCAGCCGCGTCGCCGGTCGCAATCAGATCGACGAGCTGGCCGCCGTATGGTCGTATCAAGCGTGGTTCGTTCGATATCGAGGACATCGGAATGGCTCCCTCCGCGGTGTGGTGTGTCGCAGCCCTGGACGGTCAGAGGGGTATTCAATTGTGGTGCTGGCGGCGCTCAGAGCGCTTCGCCGAGGAAAGGGCGCCAGAAACACTGGTAGTAACAACAACACGATCTCTGGAAACGCTCGGCCGTAATCCAGAGATCGCAAGGGGTCGACCGACCGGGTGCGTTTTCATTCGCGCATCATCGCACCTCGCAGGCCATCTGTAAATATCCGCAGCCGAATCGGGGGGTCAGAGCGGGCCGAGAGTGCGGCGGTGTGTCGCCGCACCCTCGGCTGCTGGGTGTTATGTTCCAGACGCCATCCCGCATGCGCCCGCGAACGTGAGCATCCACATCTTGCGGGCCGGATAGGTGTCTGCCATTTGTTGGGTGACGAGCATCTTCGTGCCGGCAGCATTCCAGCGCACCCGGGTAGCGGCGCTTTGCTCCGCAGTCGATTCTCGATAGCCCTTGGAATTGAAATGCGTCAGCCGGACGACACCGCTGCCGTCGGCATTCATTAGCATGACCTCGGTCTTCATGAACGACCAGAGGAACGGAAGGCTCGACATGAACGTGATGCTGGATCCGTCCGGACTGTAGTAGGCGTGCTCGTTCCAGTGCACATTGGGCGTCACGTTACGGGTCGAGCCCGTTGCGAGATCCATCGACCAGATGTGCTTTTCCCAGGTGCTTGTCACGCCGATGTCGGTCGTGAAGAGGACGGATCGGGAGTCTGGCGCAAACCCGTGGGCCTCGATGAATGTCGCCCCGGCCGGCGTGATGTCTCGGATATTCACCAGGCTGGCTTTTCCACCGGACATGGCGAAATCCGCGATCATCAACCGCCAGACACCGAATGGCTGGGTCTTCGAGGCGGGCGCGATGATCTTCGACCACATCAGCTTCGTGCCGTCCGGAGAAAACACCGGCGCGAGCACCCCATCAGTGACACTCGCAGTGGTGTTGGTCAGCTTCTGCCACGAGGTCCCGTCGGCGCTCACGAGATAGAGATCGTTCCAGAGTCCATTTTGCAGGAGCTCGGTTGTCATTGGATCTGTCTTCAGCCAGGATAGCCAGTGACTCTTCATCTCGACCTGGACGACGATGTACTGCCCCGATGGGTGCCACGATGGGTTGAATTTGTGCTGGTTCACCGCTGGAGCGCCAGCCCGGGCGGCGCAGCTCAGGCACTTCGTGTCAGATCCGTCTGACTTCATCGTGTTCAGTTGGAAGATCCTGTTTGCGTCGAGCTGGTCGTACACGATGCGGTCTGTCGTGTGCGACCAGTCCTGATCCCCGCCGCCGGTGACCATTGCCTTCGCTTCGGTCACCTTGCAGGCGCCTGTTGCCGAGTCCACGAACGAGATTTCCGGCCTTACTGGCGCGGCGGTTGTTGTTGGCGTAACTGCCCCCATGCAGCCAGCCAACACGACGGCGATGAGCACACCAAATCGGGCGGCGTCCCTCAGACGCCACGTATGTTGTGTCATTACCCCACCTCTTCAGTTACCCCACCCCTGCCGCGCATCGCGGCAGCGTCGCCGTGACACATACCCCCTGGTCACGACTACGGAGCCACGCCCGCTCGAAGCGTCAACGTGACACCGATTCTTACAATATTGTAACGTGTGAGTGGGCTGGTGGTCGCGAAATATCTCGAGTTGACAGGAAGATGGATCCCTGTCGTGACTCAGTGGATATCGATGACCTGGCCGCGCATCCTCTCGATCGGAGGTATGCCGAAGCGGCCGAGGATCGTCGGCGCAACGTCGAGGATGCTCAGCCCGTCGCGAGGGCCGGCTGGGACGCCAGGGCCGGCCATGATGAACACCCCGTTGCGGGCGTGATTTGCGTCGTCGGGGCCGGTATCGTTCTCGAAGGTGTGATATCCAGCGTGGCCGATGCTGCCAGCGCTGCGCCACGCGAGGTTGCCAAAATAGGCAATCAGATCCGGCGCGACTCCACGTTGCTCCAGCCATAGGTCTTCCGGACGGAACACCCGCGTCCCGATCGGTTGGCCGTCGGGATCGGGTAGTCCCTCCAGTCGCGAAATCAGCTCGTCGCGAAGCGCTTCGTACTCGGACGGATCCACGATCCCGTCCGGCTCCCGGCCGCGGACGTTGAGCCAGATACGCCCGTAGTAGCCGCCGTCACCCCAGACGCGCGTTTGCGACCAGTCGACGTTCGTGACGTCGAACGGCGTAATCGTCTCCGGGGTCGACCGCAGCGTCAGATACCCTTCGCCAATGAGCCATTGATTGATGCAGACCGCGCCCCGCATGGGCTCCGCGCCGTGATCCGAGACGACAATGACCGTGTCGTCATCGCCGAAGCGTTCCAGGAGCTCTCCGATCTGGTCGTCGAGGTACTGGTAGTAGTTGCGAATAACGTCGCGGTAGCGGTTGCCGGGTTCATAGTTCCGATGGGTCGGATCGTGGAAGCTCCAGAATGCATGATGGATGCGGTCGACACCGATCTCGACCATCATGAAGAAATCCCACGGGCGCGTATCGAGCAGATGCCGGGCAGCCGCGAAGTGCTGTTCGGTCATCTCGTAGATCTCGCTGAGGATGCGATCGCGGTCCGCGCGGCGGTAGTTCCGCACGTCGACTTGATATGGGCCGACAAGGCGCTCGATTTCATCGCGCAACGATGCCGGCTCGGTGTATTGGTCGACACGGGGATCCGGCGTTAGAAAACAGGAGACCAGCTCCCCCGCGACGGGAGCGGGCGGGTATGTGCCCGGCACACCGAGCACGATCACATGCTTCCCTGCTTCGCCGAGATGATCCCATAACCTGGGGACTGGCACAGCTCGCGAGTCGGCGACGAACTGTCGGTCGTAACTATGGTCGGCCCGATTGCGAAAGCCGTAGATGCCGAGCTCGCCCGGGTCCCGGCTGGTCATCATGCAGCTCCACGCCGGCACCGTGATCGGTGGGTCAACGCTCCGCAATTGGCCCCATGTGCCGCGTTCGATCAGCGAGCGGAGGTTCGGCAGGTCCTCGATCCACCGGTCGAAGATGAGTGACGGCTCCGCGCAGTCGAGACCGATGACGGCCACTCGTCGATTCACGTTGCTCCTCCTTCATTTTCGCGCGGCGGGCGATCGGAGTTATGCCAGCTGAATATCGGCATGTGTCGCAGCTAACGATTGCCGAAGCGCGCTCGACGGACACGGCGCGCCTGCCAGCAAGGTATACGTCAAACCAGCGTGGTCGTGGCCCTGATCCTGCTGAGTGTGGCGCAAAGGCAATTGTCGCATTTGATTGACACGGCGAAGATGAGTGTTATTGTGAATGAGTCGACCCGATCGATCGCGACTGCTGGAGGCACCCCAGCCGGCGCTGCCCCGCATCTTTGGAGATGCACCCGACCTCTGTGTCCTCATGTTTCAAGGACGCTATGTAGAGACGTAACACAACCTTCCAATCCAGACGAAGAGGACAATGACCGTGCATTCTCGCTCTGCGTTTGACGCTGTTGTCTGTTCTTTGCCCGGCGCGCCAGACCCCGCTCTCCCAATAGCTGGTAGCCGAGCAGGAGCCATTGGAGTCCTCAACCTCGAGTTCGTTGTGGACCCCATCCTTGCAATTGCCGCGATCGACCGGCTGGCGACATTTGGTCGCGGTCGGCTCGGAGTCTTGCTCGACGCAGATGACTCCGAGCTACGATCGACGGTGCTCGCGACGTTGCCTGAATCTATCGAGTTCGTGTGCATCGCCGCACGCTCTCCAGAAGCAGTCGCGCCGGCCGTTGCCGATGTGCTTGCCGCTCGTCGTCGTGCGTTCGTTGTCGCGACATCCGAGGAAATCGGTCGCGCGGCGGAGGTTGCAGGCGCCGAGGCAGTGATTGCCAAGGGCCACGAGGCTGGCGGCTGGATCGGGGAGGAGAGCAGCTTCGTCCTCCTTCAGCGCCTTATTGGCCGGCTACGACTGCCAGTCTGGGCGTGGGGCGGAGTGGGGCTCCACACAGCGGCGGCGTGCTTTGCTGGCGGCGCGGCGGGCGTTGTCCTCGACAGTCAGCTGGCGCTGACCCGCGAGTCCCCACTGGGGAAGGCGGCGCGCCAGCGAATTCGCTCGATGGATGGCAGCGAGACAGCCAGCCTCGGCGGCGACCTCGGCGCGCAATTCCGTGTCTACGTGAGACCCGGCATCGCGGCAGTCGACGATCTCCGCGCTGCCGCGACGGCGATCGCGGTGGCGGAGGACCGAACGCAGACGCTCGAACGCTGGCGCAGCGAGCTTCTCCGGGCCGTTGGCTGGTCGGATCCCGATCGCCAGGCACTGGCCATCGGACAGGATGCCGTATTCGCCGCCCACCTGGCCGACAGGTTTGTCACTGTCGGCGGAGTGGTTGGCGCGATCCAGGCCGGCGCTATCGACCATGTCCGCGCGGCGCAGCTGGAGAGCCCGCTTGTCGAGGGGTCGTCTCTGTCTATCTCCCACGGGACGCGCTATCCGATCGTCCAGGGGCCGATGACACGAGTGAGTGACCGGGCGGAGTTTGCCGCGGCGGTTGCTTCTGCCGGGGCGCTGCCGTTCCTTGCGTTGGCGCTTATGCGCGCCGATGAGGTCGAGACGTTGCTGGATGAGACAGCGCGCCTGCTGGCCGATCGATCGTGGGGAGTTGGTGTGCTCGGCTTCGTTCCGGCCGCGCTTCGAGCGGAGCAGCTCGAGGTGATCCGGCGCTATCGGCCGCCGTTCGCGCTCATCGCCGGAGGCCGGCCAGACCAGGCTCGCTCGCTGGAAGCCGACGGGATAGCCACCTATCTGCACGTCCCGTCTCCCGGACTGTTGACGTTGTACCTTGCGGATGGCGCCCGCCGATTCGTCTTCGAGGGGCGAGAGTGCGGGGGGCACGTCGGTCCGCGGACCAGCTTCGTTCTCTGGGATACGATGGTCAGAGGCCTGCTTGCCGATTTTCCGGCCAAGGCCGACCCGACTGAAGTTCACGTGCTGTTTGCTGGTGGGATCCACGATGCGCAGTCGGCGGCGATGGTTGCGGCAATCGCCGCTCCACTCGTCGCGCGTGGGATGCGCGTGGGCGTGCTGCTCGGCACTGCCTACCTCTTCACTGAGGAGGCTGTCGCATCGACCGCGATTACCCCGGGCTTTCAGTCGGCGGCGGTCTCGTGCGTCGACACGGTTCTGCTCGAGAGCGGTCCCGGCCACGCGACGCGGTGCCTTCCGACTCCCTTCGCGGATGACTTCATCGGCGAGCGGCTCGCGTTGTTGCAGACGACTGCGTCGAGTGAGGAGATCCGCAACCGCCTTGAGGAGTTGAACATCGGCCGATTGCGAATCGCGTCGAAGGGTGTCGATCGTCACCCGGACTACGGGCGAGACCCCGCCGCGCCGAAGCTGATCGAGGTCGATGTCGACGAGCAACGGGCTCGCGGGATGTACATGATCGGCCAGGTTGCGGCGCTTCGAAACGAAGTGATCTCGATGGCAACGCTTCATGCGAATGTGTCGTCCGGGTCGGCCGAGGCGCTCCGACAGCTGGCGCTACCCGACGGACCAGCAGAAGCGGCGCAACCGCCTGCCCAGATTGCAATCGTCGGAATGGGCAGCATCCTGCCCGGCGCGTCAGATAGCGCCACGTTCTGGGCAAACATCGTTGATAAGGTCGACGCTGTGACCGAGATCCCGGCAAGCCGTTGGGACTGGCGACAGTATTACGACCCCGACCGCTCGGCGCCAGACAAGATCTACTCGAAGTGGGGCGGCTTCATCGATGATGTGCCGTTTGACCCGGTTGAGTTCGGCATGCCGCCACGCTCGCTCCAGTCGATCGAGCCATTCCAGCTGCTCGGATTGCTAGTGGTCAAGGCCGCCCTTGCCGACGCAGGGTATGCGACCCGGCCGTTCAACCGCGAGCGGACATCTGTTGTGCTCGGAGCGGGTGGTGGCGGCGCTGACTTGACGGCAGGGTACATGGTGCGCTCGACATTGCCGTTGTTGTTCGGCGAATCCGCCAGTGAAGTCAACCGCAACGCTGACGGGCTACTTCCGGAGTGGACTGAGGACAGCTTCCCTGGTCTGTTGATGAATGTCGCCTCCGGCCGGATCGCTAATCGTTTCGACTTTGGTGGCGCGAACTTCACCGTCGACGCTGCGTGCGCGTCGTCGCTGGCCGCGGTGTATCTCGCGATTCGTGATCTGCAAACCGGCAACAGCGATATGGCAATCGTCGGAGGTGTCGACGCGATCCAGAATCCGTTCTCATACCTGTGCTTCAGCAAAACGCAGGCGCTCTCACCAACTGGCAGATGCCGGCCGTTCGACGCCGATGCCGACGGGATTGCGATCAGCGAGGGATTCGCGGCGCTGGTCCTCAAGCGTCTGAGCGACGCCGAACGGGATGGCGACCGGGTCTATGCGGTGATCCAGGGCGTCGGGGCGGCGAGTGATGGTCGCGACCGCAGCATGACTGCGCCCCGGCCTGAAGGGCAAATGCGCGCGCTCGACCGGGCCTACGCGCATGCCGGCTACTCCCCTGCGACAGTGGGCCTGTTCGAAGCTCACGGCACCGGCACTGTCGCAGGCGACCAGGCGGAGGTGCAGGCACTGACAACCGTGCTGGAACGCGCAGGAGCCGGCACGCAGGAGTCCGCGCTCGGCTCGATCAAGTCGATGATAGGTCACACGAAGGCTACTGCTGGCGTGGCCGGCCTGATGAAGGCGTCGCTGGCGCTGCATCATCGTGTCCTGCCGGCAACGCTCGGAGTCACCCGCCCGAACCCCAAGGCCGACTTCCCGCACAGCCCGCTATACGTCAACAGTGAGACGCGGCCGTGGATCCGGCCCACCTCTCATCCGCGGCGGGCCGGCGTGAGCGCCTTCGGGTTTGGTGGCACCGACTTCCACCTGGCGCTCGAGGAATATGACGGCGACTTTCTTGCCGGGTCTCCTGCGATGATCGGCCGGATTCCTGCCGAGCTTCTGATCTGGCGCGCAGCGTCGCGTGTCGAGCTGCTTGCGTCAGTCGATGGGCTGCTGGCTCAACTCGAGGCCGGCGCTGAGCCGTCGCTGGCCGACCTTGCCTATTCGCTCTCTGTTGGTGACAACACTCACCGCGGCACGGCGCTCGCCATCGTCGCCGAGTCCATCGCCGATCTGGTTGCCAAGCTTCGCACTGCTCGCGGCGTTGTGGTCGGAGAGTTGTCGAGGCAGCACCTCCCAGTCGGGATTCATTTCGCAGATGGTGGCTTTGCGACAGACCACCAGGTCGCGTTCGTCTTCCCCGGCCAGGGCTCGCAGTACGCCAATATGGGGCGTGACGTTGCAGTTGCGTTTCCCGACGTCCGCGAATCGCTGGATCGTGCGGACGACCTCCTGTCGGATCACTTCCAGCAACCGCTCAGCCATTACATCTACCCCCCGCCGAGCTTCACGCCCGAAGAGGAGAAGCAACAGCGCGCTGCGATCACCGAGACAAACGTCGCCCAGCCAGCGTTAGGCGTCGTCGATGCTGCCATCGCCTCGTTGTTGGCCACCTTTGGGGTGACGCCACAGATGACTGCTGGCCATAGTTACGGCGAATTCGTGGCGTTGGCCGCCGCGGGCAGCATCACCGAGGAAGACATGCTGCGGCTGTCCGAGGCCCGGGGGCGCTTCATGCGCGAGGGCGCGACGGGCGAGAGCGGGACAATGGCGGCCGTCGATGCTCCCCGCGAGGCGCTCGCCCCGTTGCTGACAGATCCAGACATCACTCTCGCGAACCTCAACTCGCCGAAGCAGACAGTGATTTCGGGCGGAGAGGTATCAATCGGTCGCGCCATCGAGTGGTGCGATGCCCATAGCCTTCGCGCACGACGGCTCCCGGTGGCCTGCGCATTCCATTCGCCGTATGTAGCCCCGGCGCAGGGGAGATTGGCCGAAATGCTTCGGCAGACGCCCATCTCGCCACCACGCATCCCGGTCTATTCGAACACCACCGCAGGGCTGTACCCCGACGACCCGGCTGCGATCGCGAGCTTGCTCGCCGAGCACCTGACGCACCCAGTCGAATGGGTCTCAGAAATCGAGGCGATGTACGCAGCGGGCGCGCGGGTCTTCGTCGAGGTCGGCCCACGGAATGTATTGACCAGCCTCGTGGGAAGCATCCTGGAAGGACGCCCGCATCTGGCGGTCTCGGTCGACCAGTCGGGCCGTCCCGGCGTCGTCCAGTTGCTGCACTGCCTCGCGGCGCTTGTGGTTGAAGGCGTGCCGGTCCGGCTCGATCGTCTGTTCCAGAGCCGCCCGGTCACGAGTGTCGATATGTCGGCGTTCGCCAGTAGTAATCGCAAGCCGGCGCTTTCTGCCTCAACCTGGTTCGTGAATGGCAGCGGCGCGCGGCCCGCAAGCGCGCCGCCACGAGGAGCCGGCCGGCAGCCGCCGCTGACAGTCTCACTGTCTCGCCCGTCAGGCGAGACTCTCCAGACCGGCGCTCCGTCTGACAGGTCGGGTCACACGAACGGGTTGACCACCCAGATCAGTTCGACAAACGGTCATTTCGACGCCAATGGGTCGCCACCCGGACCCATGACGCCAAGGAAGGGATCCACGACGATGATAGCGACGATGCAGAATGGAGCATCTGCTGCCCACACCGATGAGCCCGAGAGTCCGCCCATCGATCGGCGCGACCTGCCCGCAATTCTGGGCTCGCAGCCCGCGCCGCTCGCTGGTCCCGATCGCGTGAGTGATGTCGTGAATCGGCACCAGCAGGTGATGCAGCAATTCCTTGAAACACAGCGAAGCGTCATGCTTGCGTATCTCGGCGCATACCGCCCGGCGGCCGAGTCGCGGGTAATCGAAGCGCGCGCAACCCCGAGGGAACGGATTGTCGAGCTTCCGCCGCCCGCTCCCGTGGTAGCAGCGCCGATCACGAATGGGCATTCGCATACCGACATTCCGGCGTCAGTTGTGACTATGGCAGCCACGCCACCGACCCCACCTGCGGCAACGGCGTCTGTCGCGCCACCAGCGCCGCCGGCCGCGAAAGCTGCACCCGAACCGACGGCTCCGCCTGTGGCTCCGGTGGCTGACACCCACGACGTGTTGAGTCGCGGTCAGCTGCTGGAACGGCTCCTGACGATCGTCAGCGATCGGACGGGGTATCCGCCGGAGATGCTGTCGCTCGATGCTGATCTCGAAGCAGACCTCGGTATCGACTCAATCAAGCGGGTTGAGATAGCCGGGACGCTGATGCAGACGTTGCCTTTCCCGGACGGATCAACGCCGGATATCGAACGGATCACGAGTAGCAAGACGCTCAATCAGGTGGTTGACGCGCTGGAAGATCTGCTTTCGCCGATGGATGATGGAGAACCATCGCTCGTCGCTGCGAAGGAGGATCGCCGCCCTTTTGACCATGAACCGGCCGGCGCACGGATCGGCCGGTTCATGGTGCAGACACACCCGGTTGGCGCTGCGAACCGAGCTGGCCAGCTCGCGCCAGGCGGGGCCATCGTCCTGATCGATGATAGGGGTGAAGTCGGAACCAGGCTTGCAGAAAGCCTTCTAGCAGATGGATATACAGCGGTTCGGGTCGATACCCGGGCAAACGCTGTTGATAGCGCCGATACGGCGAGCTCACTGGTCGCGTCACTTCGCGCCGAACATGGACCGGCCGTGGCGCTCGTGCATCTCGCCACGCTGGCACGTGATCGATCGATTGCGCTCAGCGAGCCAGACCTGGCGGCACAGGAGCTCGACCATCACCTCAACGCCATGTTCCTCATCAGTCAGGCGCTGCGTTCGGATCTGGAGTCGGCGGCGTCACGGGGCGGGGCGATGGTCCTCGGAGTTGTTGCGCAGGGTAGCGCTCTCGCCATCGGGGGTGTGCCCGACGGATCGTTTTCCGGAGATGGCGCTCTTTCGGGCTTCATCAAGACGATTCCGCAGGAGTGGGCTGACGTTCGGGCGAAAGTCGTCGATGTCGAAACGGATGATCCAGGTCTCGCCGCCCAGCGTGTAATGGACGAGCTGTTCGCCGCCGACGGTCTGACTGAGGTGGGCTACAAGGCCGGCACGCGGATTGGCGTGACGATCGCGCCAGCGCCGATAACCGGCCGCGAAGCGGTCGAGCCGCTGGACGATGACTCGATTGTCCTGATCACTGGCGGGGCGAGGGGAATCACAGCCGAGGCGGCGCTGAGGTTGGCCGAACGCTACCGGCCGACGCTGGTGCTCGTCGGCAGGACGCCCATCGAGCAGGAAGAGCCGGCGACCGCGTCGTTCAGCGATGAGCGGGGGCTGAAGCAGGCGATCATGGATCGTCAGCGCGCAGCCGGCGAGACACCGACGGCTGGCTCGGTCGAGCGGGAGTATCGTCGCCTCATCGCTCAGCGAGAAGTGGAGGAGAACCTCGCTCGTCTGCGACGAGCAGGTTCACGCGTTGAATACCTGTCTTGTGATGTGCGGGACGCCGAGGCGTTCCGCGCGGTCATCGATGATATCTACCTGCGACACGGACGCATCGATGGCGTGATCCACGGCGCGGGGATCATCGAGGATAAGCTGATCCGGGACAAGCAGCTCGACTCGTTCGAGCGTGTGGTCTCCACCAAGGCCCACAGCGCGTTCTCTCTGGCGGCTGCGCTTCGTCCCGAGTCGCTGCGTTTCGTGACGTTCTTCTCGTCCGTGTCTGGTCGGTTCGGAAACCGCGGGCAGGCAGATTACGCCGCTGCGAGCGAGGTTCTCAACAAGCTTGCCCAGGAATTGGACGGCCGCTGGGCTGCGCACGTAACCTCCATCAACTGGGGACCCTGGCTGAAGACCGGCATGGTATCGGAGGGTGTCCAGCGTCAGTTTGCCGAGCGGGGCGTCGAGCTGATCCCGCTCTCGGTCGGCTGCGACCGACTCATCGAAGAGTTGCGCTTCGGCCGAAAGGGCGAGGTGGAGGTTGTTGTCGGCGGTAGCCGGCAGCCACTGGGCGGGGGTGACTCCCACGACGCGATCACTCTGCCTGCCTCGGATCAACCATCGGGCGGGCAGAAGCTGACTCGCGCGGCGCTGCCGCTGCTGTCTATCAAGAGTGATCTCATGTCGCTGGCCGACGGTGGGGTTGAGATCATCCGGGCCTTCGACCCCGATGTCGACCTCTATCTCCAGGATCATCGGATCGACGGCGCCCCGGTTGTCCCGTTCGCGGTCGCGTTGGAGCTGATCGCCGAGGCTGCTGCGGTCACGGTCCCACAGCTCCCGGTGGCGGTCGTGCGCGACGTGCGGCTGCTCAATGGCATCACCGTCGCGAGCCCGCAGCTGATTCGAGTCACTGCCCGACCGCGGCCTGACTCCACCGCGTTGCGAGCGATCGTCGATGTCACGCTCTCGTCGACAACGTCATCGAGGATCCACTATCGCGGGACGGTCGAGCTTGGCGAGGCGACCCGGTCGCTTCCTGTCGCCGGCACGCCGGTGGGTCTCGAGCCATTCCCGATGACTGTCGCGAATGCTTACCGTTCGTATCTGTTTCACGGTCCGCTGTTCCACGGGGTAGTGTCAATCGACGGTATCAGCGCGGATGGCGCTGTGGCGTCCATCGTACCGTCGACGCCGTCGGCATGCCTTCGGGGTGTGTCGGGCGCGAGTTGGATTATCGATCCCGTCGTCGTCGATAGCGCGTTGCAGATGCAGCTTCTCTGGACTCGCCTGCGCTGGGACATGACGCCACTGCCGAACGAGCTCGGGACGATGTCGCTGTTCGTTCCGTTCGCGGCAACCGCAGACAATTCACAATCGGCTCTCAGGCACGAACTCCACATCCGACCGGAAAGCAGAATGCCGATGTGCCACGCAGACCACGCTTTCTATCTGAATGATGGGACCCTCGCCGGAACGATCACCAACATGGTGGGAGCCGGGTCGCGCGCGCTCAACCGTGTGGCAGTCGCAAACGAATGAACGACCGGACGCAACGTCGCTGCCCGGCTCCCTGTCCGGAGGTGTAATGAAGAATATGAGTGATCGCCGAAACACGAACCTTTCTGGTGAGCGCGATGGTGTCGCAATTATCGGCATGTCGTGCCTGTTCCCCGGCGCCCGAGACGTGGATGCGTACTGGCAGAACATCTTGAACAAGGTGGACGCCGTCTCGGGTCCGCCGCCCGAGGCGTGGGATCCAGATATCTACTACGATCAGACGTTTTCCGACCCCGATAAGGTGTACTGCCAACGTGGGGGATATCTTGGGTCGCTCGTGTCGTTCGACCCGCTGGCCTACGGCATTCCACCCATGTCGGTCGGTGGCGAGCCAGACCAGTGGCTGGCGCTGAAGCTTGCGTATGACGCGATGGCTGACGCCGGGTGCACTGACTTGCCCGAAGATGTCCGGCATCGCACCGCGATCGTCCTTGGCAAAGGCACGTATCTCAACGGCGGCAACGCAACGGCGATTCAACGCACGATGGTTGTCGGCCAGACGCTCGAGCTGGTCAAGAAGCTGAATCCCGAATTTGGCGACGACAAGATCGAGCTATTGCGCCAGGAAATGAAGCGCGTCTTGCCGCCGATCGGGCCGGAAACGGTTCCAGGCCTGATCCCGAATATCATCGTTGGCCGGATTGCAAATCGCCTCGATCTTATGGGGCCTTCATATACTGTCGACGCCGCATGCGCCTCGTCGCTCGTTGCCGTCCAGCTTGCGATGCGTGACTTGCTGAATGGCGAGTGCGATCTTGCGCTGGCGGGTGGTTCGCAGGTCTGGATGCCGATAGCCGCGCTCAACGTCTTCTGTCAGCTCGGTGCGCTCTCGCGCGATCAGCAGATCCGCCCGTTCGACAAGGACGCCAACGGAACCCTCCTCGGGGAGGGGATCGGCATGATCGTTCTGAAGCGCCTTGCGGACGCAAAGCGCGACGGTGACCGAATTTATTCGGTCTTGCGCGGAGTGGGTGTCGCGAGTGACGGCCGCGGGGTCAGCGTCATGGCGCCGCGCATCGACGGCGAAGTGCTTGCGCTGCGTAGAGCCTACGAGGATGCTGGCGTGTCGCCCGACACAATCGGGCTGATCGAAGCGCACGGCACAGCAACCTCGGTTGGAGATGTCGTCGAGGCACAGGCACTGACGCGTGTTTTCGGGCAGCGCGAGGCTGGGCTGCCTCGTTGCGCGCTCGGCACGGTCAAGTCGATGATCAGCCATACGATCCCGGCATCCGGCGTGGCCGGCCTGATCAAGCTGTCGCTGGCGCTCCATCACAAGGTGTTGCCGCCAACGCTGCACGTGACCGAGCCAAACCCGAAGCTCGAGCTGGAGAAATCACACTTCTACCTGAACACGGAGACCCGACCATGGATCCATGGGGGGCCAGCGCCGCGCCGGGCCGGCATCAACGCGTTCGGCTTCGGTGGCATCAATGCTCACGCCATCCTCGAAGAGTATCTGCCGGATTCCCCGGCCAGATTGCCGGACGTGGGCCATCTTCCGCCATGGGATAGCGAGGTCGTGATCCTGGACGCCGCCGGTCCCGCCGACCTGCTCGCGCGAGTGCAACACGTGTCGACGATACTCGCTGATGCACAGGATGGCGCGAGAGACGAGCCTGCGTTGGCCGATGTGGCCTACACGCTCAATCTCGAACGCAGCGAGCCCCGCGGTGGCGCGCGCGTCGCGGTTGTCGCGACGTCTATTGCCGACTTACGCGCAAAGCTCGAGCGGGTCGCCAAGCGACTCGAAGACCCGGCCTGCAAGCAGATCAAGGATGTTTCGGGTATCTACTACTTCTCGGAGCCAGTTGGGCTGGCCGGCAAGGTCGCGCTGCTGTTCCCCGGTGAGGGGGCGCAGTACCCAGGCATGTTTGCCGACCTGTGTCTGCATTTTCCGGAGGTGCGCGAAGTCTTCGATCGGTACGACCGGATGTTCTTCGGCCATCCGCGCGGGGATTTGCCGAGTGATTACATCTTCCCTCGGCCGGCCTTCACCGACGCCGATCGCCGACGTGCCGAGAACCGGCTGATGCAGATGGATCTCGCCATCGAAGCGGTTCAGGCGGCAAATCAGGCGATGCTGGCATTGCTTCGCAATCTGGACCTGCCAGCTGATGTCTGCGTTGGACACAGCAGCGGCGAGTACGCGGCGGCATACGCGGCAGGTGTTTTCGATGTCGACGACGACGACCGCTTCATGGCGTTGGGGCGGGCGCTCTATCAGTACTACTCCGACGCCGAGTCGCACGACGACGTCCCCAGGGCGGTGTTGCTGGCGATCGGGGCGTCACGAGACCGAGTAGAAGAGGTTGCCCGCGAAGCAGGTGGTGATATCTACCTTGCCGTGGATAACTGCCCGCATCAGGCGATCCTGATCGGCGAACAGGCTGCAGCCGAGCGCGCCATCGCAATCATCAAGCGCGATGGTCTCATCTTTGAGCAGCTCGCCTACGACAGGGCTGTTCATACGCCGCTCTTCGCCCCGTACGCTGCCGACCTTCAGCGCCTCTACGAGCAAGCGCCGATTCGCGAGGCGCGCATCCCGCTCTATTCGTGCGCGACGGCAGGTCCGTATCCCGCTGAACCCGGGGCGATTCGGGAACTGTTTCTGGATCACTGGTCGCGCCCCGTGGAGTTTCAGCGCACCATCGACGCACTCTACGAGGATGGCGCGCGCGTATTCGTCGAGGTCGGCCCGCGAGGCAACCTCTCCGCGTTTGTCGAGGATATTCTTCGCGGCCGGCCGGCCTGCGTCGTTCCAGCAAATGTGATGCGACGATCGGGCATTACCCAACTGAATCACCTGATCGGTCTCCTGGTTGCCCATGGAGTGAGCCTGAATCTTCGATCACCTGTACGCTCGCCGTCTGCCCCGTCAGATCAACTGGCATGAGCCGGAGGGCGTCGCTCGACGCTCCAGTCCGATGCCGCTTTCTTCGTCGTGGCCGATGCTGCGCTTGTCTGAGGCAGTCGTAGAGCAGGTGAGAGCCATGCCGGCGCACGTTACGACCGAGCCTCAGAAAGCGAGCGCCGACCCTCTCACCGATTCGGCACCGGCGGAGGTTCATGTGATCCCGCCCCCGCGCGACGAGGCGCCCTCGTTCCCTGAGGACCCGTCGCTGGTTTCCGTGGACGAACCGGTCTTCGGGGTGGCGCCGCTACTTCCCGCCGAGGATGTCGAGGGAGTGTTGGCGGCGCATCTCGGCATCATGGATCGATTCCTCATCTCCCAGCAGGAGATCATGGAGGCATATCTCCGTGGGGTCGGATCGACCGAGGATGATTCAGCCATCTGGTGTTGCGACGATTCAGCCCACGGCTCGACAGGTGACTATCCCCTGCTGGGCACGGTCGTCACATGCGAGCCGGGGAAGCGGCTGGTCGCCGAGCGAGTCTATGATCTCGACTACGACCGTTATCTGCGAGATCACACCCTCGGCCGGACAGTGTCAACGACTGACGATAGCCTCGTCGCGCTCGCGATCATGCCGCTAACAATGAGTCTCGAGATCCTGGCCGAGGCAGCATCGTATCTTTGCCCGGGCAAGATCGTCGTCGGCATGCGCGATGTCTACGCCAGCCAGTGGCTGGCGTGGGAGGACGAGCCGCTGACACTTCAGGTGGCCGCCTCACAGCTCGATGGCGGCCTTGTCCACGTCGAGCTGCGAAATTTGGCCGCAGGCGATGTCGCTCCGACGCCCATCGTCGACGCCGTTGTCGTGTTGGCCGATGAGTACCCGACGTCCGACGGTCGCAGGATTTCTGGCCCGACAGAGGCGCGGCCGTCACGATGGACCAGCGATCGGCTCTATGCAGATGTCATGTTTCACGGGCCGGCCTGGCAAGGTGTGAAGGCGATTGAATCGACCGGGCGAGACGGCATTATTGCCCGGCTGGAGCGCCTGCCGGCCGATCGGTTTTTCGATGACGCCATGGTCCCGAACTTCGTGCTGGATCCAGTCGCGCTCGACGCCGCGGGACAGGTTATCGGCTTCTGGACTACCGAGCACCTGGAATCCGCCAGCGTGATCTTCCCCTTCCGCCTGAAGGCACTGGACATCTTCAGCGCGCCATCGCCGGTTCGGCGCCCCGATCGGCTGCGCCGCGGCGATCGGGCTGATTGGCGACCAGCTTGTGCGATCCAATATCGAGCTCTGCCTCGCGGACGGGACCCCCTGGATGCGATTGACGGGCTGGGAAGACAAGCGCTTTGATGTCCCGTCCCACCTTCACGCGCTGATCCTGACGCGGGAGGACGCGACCGTGTCAACCGACTGGCCAGATGGCGCAGCGTCGTATGCAGGAAGCGACTGGCTGGCTTGCCGCGCCGTTGAAACGACCATCTCGTCGGATCATGCCTTCTGGAAACGCGTCTGGGCGAGACGCGTGCTCGGGCGGACCGAGCGCGAGCTGTTTGCCGCGCTGCGCCTTCCTGACAACCGTCAGCTCGAATGGCTCGGTGGGCGAACCGCCGCCAAGGAGGCGGTGCAGACGCTCCTGAAGCGTCACTTCGGCCTTGACCTGCGCCCAGCCGACATCGAAATCGGTATCGGTGATGAGGGACAGCCACTGGTCGGTGGCCCCTGGGTGTCGTTGGTCGGTGAGGCGCCACTCGTATCAATCTCCCATACGAACGGGCTTGCGGTTGCGCTCGCGATGCTCCCGGCGGATGGCCGTCGCGCAGGTATCGACATTGAGCGGGTCAGGAATCGCCCCGAAGGGTATGCCGAGATCGCGTTTGATGACGCCGAGCGGGCGTTGATAGCGAGCGCGCCAAGCGACGCGGAATGGATGCTTCGCGGCTGGTGCGCGAAGGAAGCGGTGGGAAAGTCGCTGGGGACCGGACTTCGCGACGGGCCGCGTTCGCTCGCGGTCGTGGGAATCGATCGCGCGAGCGGTCGTCTGGAGATCGAGCGCCGTGGACGCCTGGAGAATCATGACATGGCGCGGAGTATGCGAATCATTGCTGACACAGCCCTGCACGGTGACCTGGTGAGCGCCGTAACCGTTGGGTGATGGGCAAGGTTCTGCACGATCCTGCTTGATGGGGCGCGTCGATGGATTTCATAACGAGGGAAGCACGACGATGATAACGAGCGATCCGACTGTGTTGGCCGAAGTGTTCAACATGATCAATCAGATGGCCGACGACTGGGAGTACTCCGGTGAAGTCACCGAGGGTACCCGCTTCCTGGCCGATATGGGCCTCGAGTCACTGGATCTGGTGATCCTCGGCACCTTGCTCCAGCAGCGCTATGGACAGCTCCCCTTCGCTGAGTTCCTTGCGGAGATCGGCAATCGCCCGATCGCGGAGCGAGATATCACCGTCGGCGAGCTCGTTGAGTATGTGTGCCAGTATCGCCGGCCGATAGCGGTCAGGGAGCGTTGAGGATGGCCAGAACGCTGCTGCTGGGTCTCGATGGCGCGACGTTTACCGTGCTCGATCCATTGATGGAGCGCGGGCTCATGCCATTTCTGGCCGGCCTGGTCGACCGTGGAGTTCGCGCTCCTCTGCGTTCCATCGTGCCCCCGCTGACGCCGCCGGCGTGGACATCAGTGATGACCGGTAAGCGTCCCGGGCAGCATGGAGTGTTCGACTTTTTTCAGAAGGAGTCACCGGAGAGCGAGTATTACCACTTCGCCAGCTCGCAGGATGTCCGAAGCGAGACGATCTGGTCGATCGCTAGCACCCACGGAAAGCGGGTTGTCAGCCTGAACTTCCCGCTGATGTTTCCACCTCCGCCGGTGGCCGGGTACATCGTCCCGGGCGGCTGGATGCCGTGGCGGCAATTGCGGCTGGGCTGCTACCCGCCGGGACTGTTCGACCAGCTCAAGACGCTGCCGAGCTTCGATCCGCGAGAGCTCGCGCTCGATATGACGCTCGAGGCCAAGGCGATCGAGGGCTGCGCTGCCGAGGAATATGCCGACTGGATCCGCCTGCATACGCGTCGCGAACAGCGCTGGTCCGAGATATTGCGCTTTCTGCTGGCCGAGGACGACATTGACCTCGTCGGGGTCATCTTCGACGGCGCGGACAAGCTTCAGCATCTGTGCTGGCGGTTTCTCGACCCGGCCAGCAAGCCGATGAATCCGACGCCATGGGAGCAGGAGATCATCGATCTCTGCGAGCAGTACTTCCACCGACTCGATGCGACGCTTGCGGATCTCGTCAGTCGGGCCGGGGATGATGTCACCGTCATCGTGGTTTCCGATCACGGGTTCGGCCCATCGTCTGACGTGTTCTATATCAATAGCTGGCTCGAGCAGGAAGGATTTCTTGCCTGGAAGGATTCGACTGAGACGGTATCGCAGGCGACGCCTCAAGTCGGGTTCGCCAGCATGACTCGTCATGTCTTCGAGCTCGACTGGGACCGGACGGTCGCCTACTGCGCGACGCCGAGCAGTATGGGCATCAATATCGTTACGCGTGCCCCCGGGTCTTCGGCGAGCAGCAACCGTCGTGACCCGGCGGAAGTGCGTGAAGAGCTGATCGCCGCGCTCCGGTCAATTCGACACCCGTCTTCTGGCCGCCCGTTCGTCACTGCCATCCATACGCGCGAAGCGGCCTTCGCCGGGCCGTACGAGCAGCTTGCCCCGGACCTGACCCTGACGCTCGCGGATGGCGCTGGAATCTCGATTCTGCGGGCCGACACGCTGTTTCGTGAGCGCGATCTCCCGATCGGCAACCACCGTTGGGACGGGATCTTCATCGCCAATGGCCCGGGAATTCGCGCCGGTCAGCGCCTCGAGGAGGTGTCGTTGCTGGACGTCGCTCCTCTCGTGCTCTATAGCCTTGACCTGCCGATACCCACGGATATTGCCGGTCGGATTCCCGAGGCTGCGTTAGCGCCGGACCAACTGTCGCGGCGTGGGCCGCGCTGGCTGGAGGCCGGCCTGACCGTAGCGGCAGGCCCAGCGGGGCCAATTGAGTCGCTCCTCGATGAAGACGCCGAAGCGACGATTCTTAGTCGCCTCCGGGCACTCGGCTACGTCGAATAGCCGGAGACAGAGGATTACGAATGCCGAAGATCGTCGTGCGAAGCGGGCTGAAGTTCCATTATCAGCAGGTGGGCAACGGACCAGATGTGGTCATGATTCATGGCCTCACCGGAAACCTGGCCGTCTGGCACCTGAAGATCATCCCGCTACTCTGGGATCATTACCGGATTACGACCTATGACCTGCGCGGTCACGGATATAGCGAGGTGTCGGCCAGCGGGTATACAGCGGACGACATGGCGATAGACCTGCGGGATCTCCTCGACGCGCTCCAGATCGAGCGGCCGGCACTGGTCGGGCATAGCTACGGCGCTGACATCTCGCTCTACTTCGCGCTCCTCTTCCCCGAGCGCGTTCATGGCATCGTCGCAATCGAAGCGGCGCTTCCGGCAATGATCTACGATCGTGAACGCGATGATTGGGAGGGCTGGGATTACTGGACCGATGTCCTCGCGCGGGCTGGTCATGTCGTTCCCCCCGAACGACGAACGGATGTCGAGTATCTATTCCGGCTGAGCCTTGAGGTGCCTAAGAAGTGGGGTCCGCTGAATGGCCTCCCGCGCAACTCGCGGCCATTTCTGCGCCTGCTCGACGAGACCTCGATGGCCGAAGAAACGATGCAGATCGGCAGTTTGTCGCTGGACAGGATCGCCGAGATCACCACGCCGGTCGTTCAGATATTTAGCGACCGGTCCGCGTTTCTCGGCACCTATACGTACTTGCGCGACCACCTGCCCAGCGTTGAATCAGTCCTGCTGCCACGGTCGGAGTGGGGACATTTCGGGCCGCTGGAACAGCCTGAGCTCGTTGCCGACCAGATCCTTGCCGCGCTTTCTGGATTCTCGACGGTTGCGGATGCCGTCTCATCAGAGAAGGAGGGTTGATCGATGGGCAGTGCCGGACAGCCACTCGATACTGTTGTCGTCACCGGGAGCTCGACCGGTCTTGGATTAGAGACCGCCCTCCATCTGGCCGACAAGGGGTTCAAAGTCTACGCGACGGTGCGGGACATCGTGTCCGAGCCGAAAGTGCGCGCGGCTGCTGCTGCCCGGGGAGTCCACGTCGAGATACTCGAGCTCGATGTCACCATCCAGGAGAGCATCGATGCGGCGATCGAGCAAATTGTCCGCGAATCTGGCTCGATCTTCGGTCTGGTCAACAACGCTGGAATCGGTCTCCGTGGCTGCCTCGAAGACCTGGCAGACGACGAGATCCGGCGGGTCTTCGACGCGAATGTATTCGGAACCATCGCGGTGACGAAGGCCGCACTGCCGCACATGCGAGAAGCAGGTCGTGGGCGGGTCATCACAATCTCGTCGGTTGGCGGGCGTGTGTCGTCGTTCGGCGTGTCGATGTACTGCGCTAGCAAGTTCGCGCTCGAAGGCTTCGGCGAGGCGCTCGCGATGGAGATTGCCCCGTTCGGTCTGCAGTCTATTCTCGTCGAGCCGGGCATCATCGACACCACTCGCTGGACAACGCACCGTGGCCTCGCGGCCGGCGCGTTTGATCGGGAGAGTCCGTACTACCGGATGTTCCAGGTGAGTGAAGTGATGTCCGATGAGGTCGTCGCCCGCTCGCGAACGAAGGCGATTGATGTTGCGAAGACTATCCATCTGGCGCTGACTGCGGAGAAGCCAAAGATGCGGTACATCGTCGGACGCCCCGCCTCCGCCGTTGTCAAGCTCCGACGGTTGCTGCCGGAACCATTCTTCGAGCGCGTCTACTTCGGAGGGCTAATCAAACGGATCGAAAAGGAAACGATGGATGCGAAGGCAGTGGTGGCGACGGGCTCGGATTCATAGCCTGTGTTGACGAGATGCCTGGTTGTGAGGGATTTTCGTTGCTAACGCGTGCAGGTGATCGAGAGGCAAGATGATGGCGAAGTTCCTGCTGGCCTGCTGGCCATTTGCTGGACACATCAGCCCGTTCATGAGCCTTGCGCTTGCGCTCGGCGAGCGAGGTCACGATGTCGCGTTCTATACCGGCTCAACGGCACAGCCGCTCGTCGAGGCTTCGGGCTTCACCTGTTTTCCATTTGAGCGTGTTTCCGAAGCACGGGCGACCAAGAGCATGATCTCGATGGACACCGCCGCGCCGTCCGGCAGGCCGGAGGCTGGCAATGTCCTGCAGATTTTCCGCGACTGGCTGGTTGAGACGATACCGGATCAGCTCGCCGACCTTGAGCCGATCATCGCGGACTGGCGACCGGATGTGATCGTCAGCGAGACAGCGATGTGGGGCCCGATCCTCGTGCTGTCGGAATCCGGCAGGACCCCGGTGGCGATCATGTCGACGCTGTTGGGCTGCCTGACGCCGGGCGCAGACGCGCCGCCGGCGGGATTTGGGATGGCGCCGCCCCGGACAGCGGGAGCGCGCCTTGTGGCCGGAGCGATCAATGGTATGACGGAGATCGCCGGCCGCCGGCTGCGAGCGCGCGTGAACGAGATCCGCGCGAACTACGGCCTTCCGGCGCTCGACACATCCATGAATCGCTTCACCGGCAGGCTGCCACTCTATCTCATCGGCAGCCTGCCCGAGCTCGACTATAACCGCAAGGACCTGCCGGCCAGCGTCCACTATCTCGGCCCAATGGTTTGGCATCCACCCGCGATATCGACGGATCCCGAGTGGCTGGGGACGATCCCCACCGAACGACCGTGGGTTCACGTGACCGAGAGCACGCTGAGCTATGGCGACCCATTTGTCCTCCGAGCGGCGGCGCAGGGCCTGGCGGGGCTGCCGATGGAGGTCATTCTGACGAGTGGTCGGCAACGGTCGATCGCCGACCTCAACCTCGGCGACCTCGCCCAGAACATTCACACCGCGGACTGGATCAACCACGATACGTTGCTCCCGCGTTGTGCCGCAATGGTGACGACCGGGGGGGCGGGCACGTTGATGAGTGCGCTGCGAGCCGGTGTCCCGCTCGTGGTTGTCCCGACAACATGGGATAAGCCCGATAACGCCCGGCGAATTGTCGACGCGGGTGTCGGTATCCGTCTCCCGGCAAAGCGCTGCACTCCAGCAGGCCTCAGAGCGGCAGTGGGAGAGGTGATCAGCAAGCCTCGGTATCGGGCCAACGCGCTGAGCCTGGCTCAACGACTGGCCGCTGCCCCCGGGCCGGCGCATGCCGCAGAGCTGCTCGAGGAGCTTGCGCCTGCCGCGGTAACAATGGCCAATTGAATCTCGTAACGTGATCGGTAGAAGTGGATTTCGTCAGCGATGATTCGGGCAAGACTGCACACACTGCGTCTGCGATTGGAGTCGGAATGAGCGCCAGGATTCTCCTCACCTGCTGGCCATTTCCTGGTCATGTCTTTCCCCACATGAGCATCGCGCTGGCGTTGCGAGAGCGTGGTTGTGAGGTGGCGCTCTACACCGCAGAGGAATCTCGTGACGTGGTGGAAGCGGCGGGAATCCGTTTCTTCCCATTCAAGGCTGTGCGCTCTGAACGCTGGGAGCGGATTCACGAGTTGGAGGAGCGCGCCGGAGGTCGGCGCCAGTCGCTGCGGGTCGGCCATCAGGCGTTCCGCAACTGGATTGTAGAGTCGATCCCGGAGCAGGTCGCAGACTTACAGGCGATCCTGGACGTGTGGCCGGCGGACGCGATTGTCACCGACCTTTCGATGTGGGGTCCGGTGGTCGTCCTGTGGGAGGCTACGCCGATTCCGGTTGCGTTAGTGTCGTCGATGGGATCGATGATTCCTGGCCCCGACGCCCCTGTCTGGGGGTTCGGGATGGCGCCGCCTCGATCGTCCGCGTCACGTCTGCTTGCGAGTGTCATGAATCACTCGACAGATTTCGTGGCGACCGGCCTCCGACGACGCATTGACTTGTTTCGAGCCCAGCATGGGCTTTCGCCACTCGGATGTTCGGTCAACGAATTCGGCGGTCGTTTGCCGCTGTATCTCGTCGGGAACGTGCCAGAGTTCGACTACGACCGGCACGACCTGCCGGCGACCGTCCATTACCTTGGGCCATTCATGTGGCACCCGCCTGCAAGGGTCGATGGCGAAGCCTGGCTCGATACGGTGCCGACCGATGAGCCATGGGTTCATGTCACCGAGGGCACGTCCCACTATCAAGACCCGTTCGTCTTGCGGGCAGCGATCGAGGGCCTCGCTGGCCGGCCGATGCAGGTGATCGTGACGGCCGGACGCGAGCGGGCGGTCCCTGGCGGGGACAATCTGGCGCCGAATCTCCATGTCGCGGAGTGGGCAAATCATGATACTCTCCTTCCACGCTGTTCAGCCCTCGTAACGACGGGGGGCAATGGGACTGTCATGAGCGCCATGCGGGCCGGAGTGCCGCTGGTCATCGTTCCGACTACCTGGGACAAGCCCGATAATGCCCGTCGGGTGATCGAGGCCGGCGCGGGAGTGCGGTTATTGCCGCGCAAATGCACACCCGAAGGATTACGCGAAGCAGTGGAACAAGTGTTATCTGACTCGGGCTATCGAGAAAATGCCAGAAGAATTGCGAGGGAATTGAACGCGGCTCCGGGCCCGCCCGGCGCTGCACAGCTTATCGAGCGTATGGTGGCTCAAGCGTGAGCGAGAAGGTAGCGTCGATCGGGTTGTGGATCGAGAGATCGTGGGGGACACATGAAGCTACGTAGTTCTAAGACGTCCCGGCGCAGGATTGTCGGCACATTATTGGTGCTTGCGCTGCTGTCCTTGGTCCAGGTTTTCACGAGTCTGGCCGCCCGCCCGGGCGTCTCCGAAGTCTCTACCGGAGGTTTCGGAAACAAGGAGAACGCTTACTCCTGGTCCATGACATGGTTCAAGGGCAAGCTGTACGTTGGCACAGCCGCCAACCCACTATGCGTCGAAAACGCGCTGCTCGACTACTACTATCCCGGGTATGGGCTGTATCCGGAGCACCCCGCGCCGGACCTGACTTGCGCGGCCGACAAGTACGATCTCGACCTCCGAGCGGAGATCTGGCAGTTCACGCCAGGAACACACGCATGGAAGCTGGTCTACAAGTCGGAAACAGTTGACAACCCGCGTGCGCCCGGAAAGCAGATTGCTCGCGATATCGGCTACCGGGGAATGGCGGTTATTAACGACACCCTGGTTGTCGGCGATGTGACTGCCGGGGAATACATCCCCGAGCTTCTGACCACCGCGCCGCCACGATTCCTCAAGTCGACGGATGGTGAAACGTTCACCGCAGTCCCTGGAGCGCCGGGACAGATTCACACGTCATATGGCGCATACGATGTCATCGGATATCGCGGCATAATCGTCATGCAAGGACGATTGTTCGCGACAGCGAGCCAGAGCTACACCGGTGATGGCGCGGTCCTCGAGATACAGGACCCGTTGGGGAGCAGTCCGACCTATACGCAGGTCAGCCCGTCGGACCTCAGCGTCTTCGAGCTCGAGACGTTCAATAACGCGCTGTATATCGGCACCGGGTCGGCCACGTCCGGGTACGGAGTCTGGAAAGCGAGCCTTTCGACGCCGGGCTCGGCCTTCAGCTTCACGCCGATCGTGACCAACGGCGCCGGACGGGGGCAGGCAATCACGTCGGTGGTGTCGATGCACGTGTTCCGTGATCGTCTGTATGTCGGCGCGAGCGGTTGGTACTCGACCGTCTTCCCCGGGTCGGAGCTGATCCGAATTGCCTCCGATGACTCGTGGCAGCTCGTGGTCGGCAATAGCCGGACGCTTTCGAGCGGAAAGACGGTCTACCCGATCAGCGGCCTTCCCGATGGCTACGGGAATGTGTTCAACGCGCACTTCTGGCGTATGGAAGACATGGGCGGGGCGCTCTATGTCGGGACGAACGACTGGAGCTGGTCGTTCCGCGATGTGCCGATCTTCAATACGCTGTTGTCCTGGCAGTTCGGGTTCGACATTTACAGTAGCTGCGATGGTCAGTACTGGAACCTGGTGACGATGAATGCGTTCGGCGATGGAACCTACAACTTCGGCGCGCGCACGATGCAGAACACACCGGCCGGCGGGTTTGTCGGAAGCGCGAACCACGGCCAGGGCACCGCGATCTGGCAGGGGAGTTCGTTCGGCTTCTGCCGGACACCGTTCCCGTGGCGGCAGACGCGAGGCGGGAGAGCCAACGACCAGGCGACGACGACAGACGGCACATTGCAGTCTCCGAGCCGGGTGCTGACCGAGGTCGTCGATGGCAAGAATGTCGTGTCATGGGACGCGGTCGATGGCGCCGCCAACTATCGGGTCTTGCGAGCCGGGTATACGTCGACCCCGGGCTTCGCCTTCGATCGCACGGTGACGCGCAACCGGGGATTCGTTCCTGACTTCCCGCCGCCGGCGGTCGCGACCGGCGATAGCACGAACGCGGTGCTTGTCCCGGGTCAATTCACCGAAATCGGGACAACCTCGGACACGCATTTCACGGATACAACAGCGGCGGCCGGCAATCAGTATGCGTATCAGATCGTCGCTGAGTCGGCGTCCGGCACAGCGTCGGATCCATCGAACACGACATCGTCCCAGACTGCCAGCCAGGCGGTGACGTTCGCGATGGTTCGGTCCAGCATCTCCGACGCGGCCGCGCGGGGCGATGTGGCGCCTGACGGAAGTCAGACGCTGCTCGCGACGCTGAAGCGCGCCGAGTGGGCCGCCTCGAAGAATTTTTGCAACGTGGCTGCCAAGTCCCTCGACGACCTGCAGCAGCAGGTGTACGCAACGTCGGGTTCGGGAGTCAATATCACGAGTGAGACGACGCGAGAGGACCTTGGGGATATTATCATGCGCCTGGGCCGGCAGGTGAGCTACGGAGCGAGCACCTGTCACTGAGTTGACCTGAGGCGTCAATCAACTGGCGAGGCGTGGGGACGGCACTATGTTCCCACGCCCCTCCGACACATCCGGCTGATCCGCGCATCCGCCGGATGATCGACGGAACAGGTTCGGAACAGTACGAGAGCATACGACGTGCGTTTCCCATTCACCGTCACTGAGGAAATCCTCGCTTTCGGAAATCGGCTGGATCAGCCGCAGAACGCCTGCATCGAGATTCGTGTGTCGGGCTCGATCGACGTGTCGAAGCTCACGAACGCAGTTGCGGCAGCGGTGGCGACGCACCCGATGGCACGCGCTCGACGAGCAGCGGGCCGTCGGGTATTGCGCCCACCGATGTGGGAGCTTCGCGCACCCGGCCAGATCGATCCAGGCAAGGTCATCCAGGTAACCGACGCTGACAATGACGAGCATCTTTCCGCGCTTCGAGCCGCGTTCACCAGCCAGCTCATTGATCTCTGTGAACCACCCGCGATCCGGTTGCTACTCGTCCGGCGGCCGGGCGGTGATTCGCTGCTCTACGCCTGGAACCACGCGATGGCCGATGGCATGGGTGGAATCCGATTCTTCCGGTCGGTGGTGCGTCACTACGAGGGGGCAGCAGATCCGGTCCCGGACGTTGACCCGCTCGCGGCTCGCGAGCTGAGGTTTGATCCGGAGGAAGATCAGGCGGCGAACGCTGACCCGTCGGCTCCGGTGACCCGCTGGAATGACCTTCCGACATTGGTTTGTCCGTTACGCCCGACGGTCGAGCCCGGCTACGGGATGTGCTACGCCTCGCGTGACGTCGATGCGTTCGACCTGCGGTTGCTCCACGAGCATCGCTCGACGATCACGGTGAACGATGTCCTCGTTGCTGCGTTGCACCTCGCGATCGCCGAGTGGAACCAACGCCAGCACGAATCCGCCGAGCGGGTGATGGTGCTGATGCCGGTCAATCTGCGTCCTGCGGCGTGGCTGCACGAGGTCGTTGCCAACGTCGTCGGCCATGGCGTCGTGCAAACGACGGCCGAGCAACGAGTGAATCCCACCGTGCTGATGGACGTTGTCTGTGACCAGACCCAGCTCCTGCGAAAGTACAGCGCAGCGGCGTTTCGTGGCCGTCCGTCGTGGCTGCGACGCCTGGACCCATTCTTCATCCTGTTGCTCAGCCAGCCCCGCATCCGACGTCGGAGACAGGTGGCCGCGTTGATGTCGAACGTTGGCCGGCTACGTGGTTTCGATAGCCTTGGAACCGCCGGCTCGATCGTCGAGCTGTGGGGATCGACACCTGCGTCGATGCCGCCGGGACTTGGGATCGGTGTCGTTCGGTTCCGCAACCGCATGTGCCTGTCACTCAGATATCGACACGTGCTGTTCGACGACGATGCTGCCAGAAGCTTCCTGGGGCTGTTCATGGATCAGATCGACGTTGTGTGTGGAGACGGGAACAGCCAGGACGCTCGACGTAACGCGTTGCCGGAGAGTCCAGGCGAAACCCCGGCTCGGTCTGACGAATGAATCCCTGCGGCATTTAGTGTCGCTGACACCTTGCACAGAGACGTCTGCGCGGTCGTTTCACCCCGCGGCTGCCACATCGAGCGCCCGACGTGGACCCCGGTAAACGCATGTAACCACTCGCGACGCGACCCTATTGACATTCGCGCGGGTCGTCGTTACAGTGGGATCGTCTCGAGGCAATTGTGTCACGTGAGCGTTTCCGGTGGTCGAAACCGACAACGCCATCGTCGTACTTAACGTCTTTCTACGGTAGCTCGGTAGTGTCCGCCGGATTTGCGTTGCGTCCTGCGTGCGGGCATCCCGAGTAGAACGGGTAGGGTCGGTGCACGCAGCGTTGCTCCGCCGTCTTGCTGTTGTCGTTGTTCTCCTCTCACTGGTGTTCGGGACCGTGTCTCCAGTGGCCGCGGTGGCGACGCCTTGCGCGGATCTTCGGATCATCGCGATGTCGACAGATCCATACCAACCCATTCAGAACCAGAACGCGACAGTCCACATCACCATTCAGAACGTAGGTACTTGCGCCGCGCAGGCCTTCGTCGTGCAGTGGCAATCAGACCAGTTCGCGCCGGCCGGGCCATCGACATCCGTGGCCAACCTGAACGCGAACGCGACGATGGTCGTCGATCTGGTGTATGCGTTCCCCAACTCGGGGAACTTCATGACGATCGTCAACGTCGACACCGGGAATGCGGTCAACGAGACCAACGAGATGAACAATCTCGAAATTCTCCCGGTGAGCGTCGAGCCCGCGACGATCGATCTCCAGATCACCGACATCACGGTGGTATCGGCGGTGAATCCGTCCTCCAATCCACCGATCCCGGTCGCCGGCCGCCCCGTTACGACAACGATCACGATTGTCAACAACGGGAATACTGATGCCGGTCCGTTCCAGCTCCAGTGGTACCCATGGCTCATGGAGTCACCGTTAACGACTCAGGTCAACGCCCTGGGCGCTGGAGCGACAACGACCGTGACGTTCAGCTACACCTATTGGTGGGCCGCGACCTTCGATGGTTGGGCAACCGTCGATTCAGGCGGTTGGGTGTTCGAGACCGACGAGACCAATAACACGTTCGCAAAATCGGTCGTTGTCGACCCGGCGCTGCCGGACCTGGTCTCGACAAACTTCACGATTAACCCGGCTGCTCCAGTGCCGGGCCAGATCGCCACCGCAACGGTGACCGTGAAGAACATCGGCCACGCCGACGCCGGACCATTCCGTGTGCAATGGCAGCCGTGGTGGCTCGTTTCGCCAGTGTCGATTCAGGTGAACGGCCTCGCCGAGGGCGCGTCGACGAATGTGACGTTCAACTACGTGTACTGGCTCCCCGGCAAGTTCGACGGGACAGTCACCGTCGATAGCACGAAGCTTGTCTGGGAGATGAAGGAGGACAACAACGCCAAGCCGGTCACCGTGACAGTCGGGCCGAACTACATCGACCTGACGATCACGAACATGACGATCTCCCCCGGATCGCCGACGCAGGGACAACCAGCGACGGTCAACCTCACGGTCAAGAACCTGGGGAATACACCGGCCGGCAACTTCATGGTCGAGCTGAACCCGGATTCGCTGTTCCTGTTCACGCCTGGCCCGCAGACGATTTCCAAGCAGGTCAACGGACTGGCGGCCGGCGCAACCACGACTGTGTCGTTCCAGTACACCTACCCGGTCTCCGGGAACGTTCGGCTACTCGGGAATGTGGACGCATTCAACAACATCGCTGAGAGCAACAAGTTCGGGCCGGCCGAGAACAACAACCTCAAGATTCTGAACGTGACGGTTCAGCCTGCGCCGATTGATCTGATCATCACTGGCTTCACGATCAATCCGGCATCCCCGGTGCGTGGAGTCGAGGCGACGGCGTCGATAACCGTCAAGAATAATGGGCCGTGGCCCGCCAACGACTTCGCCGTCCAGTGGCTGCTCTCGAACACTGACGCATTCGGCCCGCTGGAGTTCATTAACGGCCTGAACCCAGGTGAGTCGCGGACCGTGACCCTGAAGGGCACGTACTACGTGACCGACACCTATACCAGTCGCGCGATCGTCGACGTCTTCAATACCGTCGTCGAGCCGGGTCCGGGCGCCGAAGCGAACAACACGCAGGACAAGACGGTGACAGTCGTCCCGCAACAATCGACCCTCAAGGTGACGCTTAACTCCGTCAACGTCTCCCACGCGGGTGAGGACGGGATTGATGGCAACGCCGAGTGGGATCCGATGGTCTTCGCCGTCCTCGACCCCAATGGCAGCTGCGGGTTCGCTGGCCAAACCATCAATGGTGTCCAGTGCCAGGTATTCAGCAACGATGCGGTGGACGATGGCGACACCTTGAACCTTAACCGATCGATCACCGTGACTCTTCAGGAGTTCACGCCGCTCGTGTTCGCGTTCGGCGCGTACGAGAATGATGACGTTGTTGGCATCCCCCTGCCCGGTGAGATCATGGGGTTCGCGTTCAATGTCACCTTCCCGCCTGACTACCTGACCCTTGGATCCATCTCGATACCTGGGGAGCAGGGCGAGTCCGATTGTGGTGCGTCGTGCTTTACTGCGAACTTCACGGTCACCGTGATCAGCACGAACATGCCGACCGGCATGGCAGCAACGACGACAACGCTCCCATTCGACACTCAGATGGTGCTCGATCACTTCCGTAGCATCGCGCAGCTTCCGAGTCAGTAACTACCTACCCCTACCGCTATCCTGTGTGGTCCGGAGGCTGGAATAGTCTCCGGACCACACTCATTCCAGATACCGCACCCCGGGCGGGCCGAGCGATTCAATGATGAAGCGGAGGAATCAATGACCAGACGTCAGGCACGTCCAACGAGCGATCCGATCGTCGGCAGCACGCCCCGCCTGATCGCTTCGACGGTCGAGCCGTTCATTGACGGCGTCGTGAGGATCGGCCTGTTTTTCGCCCCCGACGGTCGCTACTTTCTTGAGTACGAATGCAGCGGCTGGTGGTGGTATCTCGAGCGTGAAGGCATCAGCGTCGATCAGGCGGCTCGAGCTTTCGACGCATTCGACCATCGGGCCGTCAGCAAGACCGAAGCGTTTCCATAGCGACTACGTGGACTCCTGGTTGCGCCGAGCGACGCCGACCGCCGGCTGGCTGTGCGCTTCCGAGCGCAAACCGGCCGGCCAGACGACCGGTTGACGCGTGTCCGGGCCCCAGGGGCAAGCACCCCCCTGGATCGCCCGGCACGCGTCTGCCTGCCAGCAGCACTATTCCCGACCCGATCAGACGCCGAGCTCCCAGATTGTCTCGTGCCGACTGAAGTCGGTGCGATACTCGGCGCCCCGGTCGGTGATCTCGACCATGTCTTCGACATGGATACTATCGCGTGGATGATCGTGATATCCCAGCTCGATCATCATGACCATCCCCGGCAGGATCGGGTCGTCCACCCAGGGATAAATCTGGGGCGACTCATGGATTCCGAGCCCGACGCTGTGGCCCACGATCGACCACTTGAACTCCAGATTCCGAGCCGCGTACGCCGCTCGCGCGAATCTCGCGACCTCCGACGCGGGCATCCCTGGCTTGATGAACTCAACCACGGCGTGCTTCACGTCGCTAATCCGCGCGTAAAGGTCGCGCTGCCGATCCGTCGCGCGGCCCATAACGGCGGTTCGAGCGATGTCCGAAAAGTAGCCGTCCTTCCAGCCACCGAAGTCGGTCATTACCATCATTCCCGCTTCGACCGGCATGTCAGTCGCCAGCGGATGGAACAGCCCGGCGCGCGGGCCGGCGGCGAACACGGGCAGGGCGATCATGTCCGCTCCGTTGCGGAGCAGCTCATGCTGCATCCGGGCGGAAATCGACCGCTCGCTATCGCCCACCTGGGCGGCGGCGAAGGCCGTGTCGATTGCGGTCGTCGTCCAATGCGCAAGCTGAACCAGCAGGTCGCGTTCGGCCGGCGTCTTGATCGCCCTCGGTGACTCCAGATACGCGAACGCGTCCACGAACTCGACGTCCGGCGCTAATCGCTGTAGCTCGCGGAGGTGATTGGCTGGAAAGAAGCGTCCTTCGATCCCGACGCGGCCGGAGGTGACGCGCATACGCGCCAGCGTGTTGGCGACTGCCCGCATCGAGTCGAGCTCTTCGCCCTGGTAGGGGACGATGTCCGACAGGAACGTGTCGCCAGGCTGGAGCGCCTCTGCTCGCCGCTCGGTCACGACAAACGCTGGTTCTCCGTCGCGCGGCCAGATGACGAGATGCACGCGCTCCGGAATCGATCGAAGATCCATGTTGTAGAAGCCGCTGTAGTAGGGAACGTTTTCAGGAGACATAACAAGAACCGCGTCGTATGGCCCGTTCGCGATGGTGCTTGTGAGTCGTTCGATGTTGGTCAATGTGCCGCGCCTCGCAGTCGTCACGTCGAGCATGTGTGATGACCTCCGTTCACGTCGCTGATACGTTCGGTTGCTGAGTAGTGTAGGGCGATGCGACGGTATGCGGAATGGGCTGGCTTCGATCGAGGGGCCGGACCGACAGCGACGAAAGCGACGAAACGCATACACTGGATTTGCGGCGGGGCGGTCGTATACCGACCCGCTTAGTCAAGTGAATCGACTCTTCAGTGAACTGTGGACATGATGACAAGACGGCGACTCGGCGAACAATTGGATCGCGATCTCAACACGCGAGTCAACGTTATCGGCTTCGGCAGTTGGCGCGGGAAGCGGGACGGTGACGGCTACGTCGTTCGCCACCCAGGTGGCGCCAACGAGTTCCAGACCGAGGCTGCTGCACACGTCGGCGCCTTGAATATGGTCCTCGTCTACGGTGACCTGACCGACGCGGAGTGGCAGATTGCCACACGTTGCCTCCGGAACTCACAACTCGACGCGATGCGACGCCATTTGGAGGAGTTCCGAGATCGCGCTGCTGTGGAGGTGATCGCCATCCCGCGTGTTCGATGAATCAGCGTGGCAAGCAGCCGAGGCCGGGAAGCAGAACGGCTTGTGATGCCGCCTGTGAACCTGAACTCTCGACGAAAAGAAGAGTGCGGAAAGCGGGAGTCGAACCCGCACGGGCGTAAGCCCAGCGATGTTTAAGACCGCAGCGTCTGCCATTCCGCCATTTCCGCGGCAGCGCGACTGGAAAGAAAAACGGGCCTTTCGGCCCGTCCTGGAGCGGAAGACGAGATTCGAACTCGCGACCTTCTCCTTGGCAAGGAGATGCTCTACCACTGAGCCACTTCCGCGTCTTCGTCTGTGCGGCACGATTGTACCGAGCGGGCGAGGCAGTCGTCAAGACCACGACGAAGCACTGTCGTCGACAGGCGAGGCTCCCGCGAGGATTTGCCGGGTGTACACTCCAATACATTGAATGCGGGGTGGGCCGGCGAATCGCCGGAAATGGACGGATGCGGGACACGGTGATGTTCAGGTTCCTGGCGAGTGACTATCCGATCTTGCTCACCGTGCTGGTGATGCTGTGGTTCGGCTGGCGGCGAAACACCTCGACATTGCGGTGGATGTGGTTCGACAAGACTCCGTGGGCGCGGATAGCGTCCCGAACGGCGATCGGCACCGTCGGCGTGTTTCTGCTCTGGGTAACGGTCGTCGACAACTGGCGGCAACTGCTGGGCTTTCTCGTGAACCAGAAGGAGCGCTGGCGCAGCGATCCCTACCTGTTGCCCCCGCCGCCCGACGCGGTCCGGATGGTGACCTGGATCCTGTTGGGGCTGATGATCCTTGGCACGGCATACCTCTACGCTCGTTATGCGCGGGGTTACCTGATCCCGGTGGTGGTGACGCCGGCCGGTGTCGTAATGTTCTTCGCGCTGAACAGCTTCCGGATGCGGTTCGAGCTTGTCGGACCGTTGTCGGATCGTGGAGTGGACTGGAGCGTGGTGAGCGAAGTGCTGATGACGCTCATCTGGTTCGCCATGTTCTACGCGGTGATGGCGATTCTGATTTTCAGCGCCTTCGCCATCCTCTGGGGGCCGGCATCGATTGTCGTCTCGCTCATTTACCGGCTGACGATCGGTCGCGAACCTCGTGAGGAGCCGGAGATGTATCGCATCCTTCGCGAGCGTTCTGCTAACCGTGAGGACAAGCAGCACACGGGCGCCTGAATCACGAACCGACTGGTTTCTATTACGAATCGAAAGGGGGCTCGCCAACCGGCGCGCCCCTTTCGATTCGTCGTGTTGCTTGAGTGTCTAGCTCCAGTTGAGAATGGCGATCATCAGCAGCGCGACGATGTTGACGATCTTGATCATCGGGTTGATGGCTGGGCCGGCTGTGTCCTTGTAAGGATCGCCGACCGTGTCGCCGGTAACAGAAGCCTGGTGGGCCAGGGAGTTCTTGCCGCCGTAGAAGCCGAGCTCGATGTACTTCTTGGCATTGTCCCAGGCTGCGCCGCCGGTTGTCATCGAGATCGCGACGAAGAGGCCGGTCAGGATCGAGCCGATCAGCATGCCACCAACGGCCTGCTTGCCGAGCAGCAGTCCGACGATGAACGGGGTGAAGACGGGCAGGAGCGCCGGCAGGATCATCTCGCGCAGCGCGGCGCGGGTGACGATGTCTACCGCGTGGCCATACTCCGGTCGCTGGGTGCCCTCCAGAATGCCGGGCAGCTCCTTGAACTGGCGGCGAACCTCGACGACGACCGCGCTGCCAGCCCGTCCGACCGACTCCATCAGCAGTGCGCCGAACAGATACGGCAGGGCCGCGCCGATGAGCAGACCGATCAGCACGCTCGGGTTCGACAGGTCAAATACACGGTCGGCCGCGGGGAGCTCCAGGAAGAACGAGGCGAACAGCACTAGCGCCGCAAGGCCGGCCGAGCCGATAGCGTAGGCCTTCGTGATCGCCTTCGTGGTGTTGCCGACGGCATCGAGAGGGTCGGTGACACCACGGACGTTGTCCGGCATCTCAGCCATCTCGGCGATACCGCCCGCGTTGTCGGTGATCGGCCCGAACGAGTCGATCGCGACGATGATCCCGGCCATCGAGAGCATCGCCATTGCCGCGACGGCGATGCCGTAGAGGCCCGTGGTTGGGTCAGTCGACGAATAAGCCAACTCGTAGGCGGCATAGATCGCGAACGCGATGACGAGGATGGCCGGCGCGGTCGACTTCATCGATAGCGCGAGGCCGGCGATGATGTTGGTGCCATGGCCCGTCTCCGATGCCTCGGCAATACCCTGCACCGGCTTGAAGCGTGTCGAGGTGAAGTACTCGGTGATGACGACGACGCCGGCTGTGACGAGGATGCCGATCACAGCGGCGAAGAAGATCTTCCAGGTTGCCGACATCGCGATGTCGAGCCGAAAGATCGAGATCGCGTCGTCGGTGATCACGCCGTTGTCGCCCAGCAGCCAGGATGTAATCGGCCAGAAGGCGATGATTGCCAGCACACCGGCGGCGATAAGACCCTTGTAAAGCGCGCCCATGATCGAGCCGCCCTCGCGGGTGCGGACGAACATCGTGCCGATAATCGACGCGAAGATCGACGCCGCGCCGAGGACCAGCGGGAAGACCACGGCCTTGTCGTGGACTGCCGGGGCGGCGTTGGCGAAGACGAGATCGCCAAGCAGCATCGCCGCGATCGCGGTAACGGCGTAGGTCTCGAACAGGTCGGCCGCCATGCCGGCGCAGTCGCCGACGTTGTCGCCGACGTTGTCCGCGATGACGGCGGGGTTACGCGGATCGTCCTCGGGGATGCCGGCCTCGACCTTGCCGACGAGGTCAGCGCCGACATCGGCCGCTTTGGTGTAGATGCCACCACCGATTCGGGCAAAGACCGAGATCAGCGAGCCACCAAAGCCGAGTCCGATCAACGAGTTGACGTCGCGTGTGATCCAGTAGAAGACGGTCACTGAGCCGAGACCAAGCCCGGCGACGAACAGGCCGGTGACAGTGCCACCCTGGAATGCGGTGGATAGCGCCGGGCCGAGGCCGGTGCGCGCCGCTTCGGCGGTGCGGACGTTGGCGCGGACGGCGACGCTCATGCCGATGAAGCCGGCAGCAGCGGAGGCGCTCGCCCCGATCAGAAACCCGATTGCCGTCGTCCAGTTGATCGCGAGGCCAAGCGCGACTGCGATCACGATCGCGACGGGCAGAACCAGTGTGTACTGACGGCGCATGTACGCCTCAGCGCCCTCCTGGATCGCCTTTGCGATTTCCTGCATGCGCGCATTGCCAGCAGGCCGGCTGAGAACCGATCGGGCAAGAATCAGCCCGTACACAATCGCGGCCACCGAGGCAACGGTCGCCGCTAATAACCCCCACTCAACAGTTGTCACGCGTTTGGTAACCCCCCGCTTGAACGCACCAAGAACCCGCCCCCAATTTCGCAGGCCTCGGCCAGTATACAGATTCGGTCGGGGGGCTGTCAGCGAGTTGTGCGATGGATCATGCGCAAGGAAGCAACGAAGAGCGGGAGGCCATTGTGGCCTCCCGCGTCTCTGGTGGTGCCGAGGGGCGGGATCGAACCGCCGACACTACGATTTTCAGTCGTATGCTCTACCGACTGAGCTACCTCGGCATGTTGGTGGATTGTACCTGTTTCACCCAACGGTGGGCGATAGAGGGCTCGAACCTCTGACATCCACGGTGTAAACGTGGCACTCTTCCAGCTGAGTTAATCGCCCTCACAACCTGATGATCTATCGGTGCCCAGGAAGGGATTTGAACCCCCACGCCCTTAACGGGCACTAGCCCCTCAAGCTAGCGCGTCTGCCTGTTCCGCCACCTGGGCAAGCTTGCTCTCCGAGTGCGAGCACGGGAGAGTATACCGTGACGCCGGGATACCGCACAAGCCATTCCGAACCGGCGCGGCGCCGATGCTATCATGCATGTGCGTGGCCTGTCCAACTGTCCAGGGCCACGCCCGTGCGACGAATCACCTGTGGAGGGATGTGGGCACTATGCGAGGACGCGGTAAGGTCACAGTTGTCGGCGCTGGCATGGTCGGCGGCGTCGTCGCCCAGGAGCTGGCCAAACGCGATTACGCGAACATCGTCGTCGTCGACATCGTCGAGGGCATGCCGCAGGGCAAGTCGCTAGACCTGATGCAGGCCGGCCCGGTGGTCGGGTACGACTCGACTGTCACCGGCGCGAACTCCTACGACGAGACGGCCGGCTCCGATGTTGTCGTTATCACTAGCGGCATCGCCCGCAAGCCCGGGATGAGCCGCGATGACCTCCTGCGGACGAATATGGGCATCGTTCGCAGCGTCACGGAACAGGTTGTAGCGGCATCTCCCGATACTGTCATCATCGTCGTCTCCAATCCCCTCGACGCGATGTGTCATGCGGCATTTGACGCGGCGGGCTTCCCGAAGGAGCGCGTGATCGGCATGGCTGGCGTGCTTGATTCGGCTCGCTATCGCACCTTCGTGGCGATGGAGCTCGGCGTCTCGGTTGAGGATGTGCAGGCTCTCGTCCTCGGCGGACATGGCGACACCATGGTTCCACTGCCGCGCTACACGACGGTCTCCGGTATTCCGATCACCGAGCTGCTGTCGGAGGAACGCATCACCGCCCTTTCCGCGCGGACGGCCAGTGGTGGCGCGGAGATCGTCTCCCTGCTCAAGACGGGTTCCGCGTTCTACGCGCCCGGTAACTCGGCAGCGGAGATGGTGGACGCCATCATGCTCGACAAGAAGCGCGTGCTCCCGTGTTCTGTCCTCCTGGAGGGCGAATACGGCGTCGATGGGCTGTACGTCGGTGTCCCGGTGAAGCTTGGCGCTTGCGGTGTCGAGCAGATCATCGAGTTGACGCTCAGCGAGGCCGAACAGGCTGCGTTGCAGAGCTCGGCCAACGCAGTCCGCGGGCTTGTCGAGGCGATGAAGAGCCTCTAGCGCGCGATTACGAGGTCTGGAGTCGCATGACCCGGGAGCGAACGCAGCGGAATCACGAGGCTGCGATTGGCGTCGACGAGGCGTTGGCGCGGATTCTCGCGTTCTTCTCGCCGCTTCCGGGTGATGACATCCCGCTGCTCGACGGGCTGGGCCGCGCGCTCGCCGCAGATGTCCGCGCACGGAACGCCGCGCCGCCTTTTCGCAATTCAGCGATGGACGGGTATGCGATTCGTTCGGGTGACACCGTCGCTCCACCGGTGACGCTGCGCGTCGTCGGTCGGATCGCTGCTGGCCAGTCGATCGATCCTCCGATGGCGGCAGGCGAGGCCATCCGCATCACCACCGGGGCGCCAACGCCCCGTGATGCGGACGCGGTTGTCCGCTTCGAGGATGTCCACGAGCATGGCGACTGGATCGATCTGTCGCGATCGGTCCGCGCCGGCGACAATATCCGGCTGGCCGGGGAGGATATCCCAGCAGGGGCGATCGTGGCCGGCGCGGGCGCCGAGGTGACGCCGGCAATGATCGGCAGCCTGGCCTCTGCTGGCATCTCCCATGTGATGGCGCGACGCCGGCCAAGCGTTGCGATCCTGTCCACCGGCAACGAGGTGGTTGAGGTGGGAGGGTCTCTCACGCCGGGCTCCATCTGGAACTCCAATGCTCCTATGCTGGCGGCGTTGGTCCGCCAGGCTGGTGGCACGGTCGTGCCGCTCGGCATTGCCCGGGACTCTGAAGCAGACATACGCGATCGATTACTGACGGAGGACATGCCTGATCTGTTTATCACCAGCGGTGGCGTGTCGGTTGGTGATTACGACCTGGTGAAGGATGTCCTCCGCGAGGAGGGGTCGATCGACATCTGGCAAGTGTCGATGAAGCCGGGAAGACCGCTGGCATTCGGCACTCTGGGCACGACGCCACTGCTCGGGTTGCCTGGAAATCCGGTCGCCGCATGGGTGTCGTTTCTGCAGTTCGGGTGGCCGGCCATCCGCCGGATGCTGGGCTTTGCATCGATCGGTCTGCCCGAGATGGACGCTCACCTCGCCGTTGCCCTCTCCGACCGGGCGGGCCGACGGAGCTTCGTGCGTGGTATCGCGTCGGTGAGTGGGGGGTCGGTCACCGTCCATCCCACTGACGGGCAGGGGGCGGCCATGCTCGGCGGGCTGGCTCAGGCAAGCTGCCTGATCGTCATCCCTGAGGCGTATTCCACACTGGAGGCCGGGGATATCGTTCGGATCCAGATTCTTCCCGGATCGACGATAGGAGCGTAGGTCAGACAGCCTGATCCCCCAGACGTTGCCTCCCGTGGAGATCAACCGTCCGCTCGCCCCATCGGCGCGGATGGCTACTTCGCGCGTCGCCGAGGGGCAAGGCGTCGAACATGGTTCGATAGCGTTCCGATCCCGTCGATGCGGATGTGGACGGTGTCGCTTGCTTCCAGCGTGAATTCGGCCGGCGGCACGAGGCCGGTGCCGGTCATCAGCACGACGCCGACCGGAAACTCCAGCGAAACGAGCAGGCAGTCAATCAGGTCTTCCAGCGATCGGCGCAAGCTCGCGGTAGACGTCTCTCCGCGCCAGACGACCGCGTCGCCGCGCTCGATCCACATTGCGATCGACAGGCTGCGTGGGTCGGGGATCTCGTCGGCGAGCATGATCAAGGGACCCAGCGCGCAGGATGCCGTGAATATCTTCGCCTGCGGGAGATACAGCGGATTCTCTCCCTCGATCGAGCGAGAAGAGACATCATTGCCAATCGTGTAACCAGCGATATCGCCGTGTCCATCGATCACGAGCGCGAGCTCGGGCTCGGGGACATTCCAGCTGGAGTCATGCCGAATAGCGATTGGCTCATACGGGCCGACACACCGATAGGGTGGGGCCTTAAAGAAGATCTCCGGACGCGCGGCATCGTAGACGCGGTCGTAGATATCGTCGGTTTGCGATTCTTCCATCCGGGCGTCGCGCGAACGCTCGTAGGTGACGCCGGCCGCCCACACCTCCTGCTCGTCGATGGGCGGAAGCAGCCACGCATCATCGAACGCGATGTGCGCTCCAGATGTTGTGACCTCCTCGTGAATCTGCTCGGCACGCTGGCCGGCCGGCATCTCGAGAAGGTCGGCGAGCGACGAATCCATTGGCACGATGCGATTCGCCGCGATGTCGACCCAGCCAAGTACATGGAAGTCGTGAGCCGCCTCCCGAGGGCGGAAATAGCAGAGCGGCACTCGGCGCCTCCCTTACTGTCCCTGGCCGGCTATCGTGCCAGACAGCTTGTCCACTACAACCCGGCCGCCGATCAACGTTAGCGCCGCGCGAGTACCGGCGAGATCGTCTTCCGGCGCAGTGAGGATGTCGCGGTCGAGCACGGCAATATCTGCGAGCTTGCCCGGGGAGAGCGATCCCTTGATGTCATCTTCGAACGTCACCCGCGCCGCGTCGAGTGTGTAGAGTCGTAGCGCCTCCTCGCGGGAGATGCGCTCGTCCGCACCCAATGTGCGTCCGTATACCGTCTTGCGCGTAACCGCGCTGTAGAAGCCGACGAATGGATTGAACGTGGTCACCGGCGCGTCCGAGCTGAGGGCGAGCGGAACGCCCGCATCGAGGTAGCTTCGCAGCGGCATGATCCCCGATGCCCGATCCTCCCCCAGGCTGGTGACGAAGCTCTCGCCGAGGTTTGTGAGGAACGGGATCGTCGCCAGCGCCGGGATACGATATTCCCGCATCAGCTCGAGAGCGGTCGGCGTTGGCAGGTATGCATGGTGTAGCCGGTGGCGAATGCGCGCGTCGGGCCGGCGCTCGTATGCGGCGGCATACGCTTTCGCAACGAGCTCGATCATCCGATCACCACAGGCATGGCAGTCGATCGACCATCCACGGTCGTGGCACCAGTCGACGTGGTTGAACAGATCTCGTTCGGAGAAGACGAACTGCCCGCAGTTGTTCGGCTCATTCAGGTAGGGTTGGAACATCAGTGCCGTTCGATCGCCGACGCCGCCGTCGGGCATGAACTTGACGACATCGAACTTCAGCAAGGGATCGCCGTAACCGGACGCGACGCCAGTCGAGTCGACCCTCGTCTCGATTGTCGCTTCCTGGTCTGCCGTTCCGAACCCCCAACCCGCGATGCACATCCCGACGCGGACGGTCAGGTCACCGGCGGACAGCACGTTGTAGTAGGCATGGATCTCGTCGGAGAAAAGACCGGGATCACAGATGGATGTCATGCCGTGAGCGTTGAACTCCCGACAAGCAGTCCGGATAGCATGCTCGACGTCGCTGGTCGTCGGGACCGGCACGGCGCGCTTGATCAACTCCTTCGCGCGGTCACGGAATATACCGGTTGGATCGCCTCGCTCGTCTCGCTCGATCCGACCCGCGTATAGCGCGTCAGCCGGAGGGTCCGGTGTGTGCCGCCCGACGTCGGCCGCTTGAAGTGCGGCGCTATTGGCGAGGAGCATATTCCAGACGCGATCGAGGACGACCGGGTTGTTCGGCGCGACCTCGTCCAGGTCGTGGCGATTCGGGAAGCGCTTGTCGGCCAGCAGACTCTCGTCCCAACCGCGTCCGAGGATCCACGCGCCCGGCGGTGAGGTCCGCACCCGGTCGGCTACGAGCTCCTTGATTTCGTCGATCGACCGGGCAGCGTAGAGCTGAACTTCGTTCAGCACAGTGCCCATCGAGATCATATGGTTATGGGTGTCGATGATTCCGGGGATTGTCAGCCGGCCGCCGAGCGCGAACCGTTGCGTTCCCGGGCCGGCCAGCTCCTCGATCGCGACATCGCCGCCGACAGCGAGGATGTGGCCATCCTTGACCGCCAGCGCCGTTGCCTCCGGCAGGTCCGGATCCATCGTTACTACGCGTCCACCGGTGAGGATCAGATCCGGCGCAAGATCGCGCACGAGAATATCAGTCACAGTTGGCATACCTTCCGTTATCCTCTCGCCGCCTCACACGCCGGATCATCGCACACGCTGGCTGGCCGAGCGCCGATTACGCCTCGACGACGGGTAGCACGATACGCGACGGCGCCCAGGGGGAGTGATGGATCGTCTGCATGGCGTTCACCAGCTCGGTTGCGGTCGCAATCGATTCGCCGGTGTTCGGGTTGCGGTCGAAACGCGGGAAATTGCTGCTCGAAATCTCGACGCGGATTCGGTGACCGGCGCGGAACATGTTGCTTGTTCCGATGAGATCGATCTCGTACTCCACCACCTCATTTGGCGTGATAGGCATCGGCTCACGCATCGATTGTCGGTAGCGTGCCCGGATGATCCCGTCATTGAGATTCTGTGCCAGACCGCACGGGTGGACGTCTACCAGCTTGGCGGTGAAGTCGGTGTCGGGCGCTGTCGACGCGGCGAACAGCACAACCTTCAGCGGCCCCGTCACCTCGATGTCGTGCTCGAGTGGAGGGGTTGTGTACACGAGCACGTCCTCACGCTGTTCGACCGCGCGCTGATCGAACGCGCCGCCAAGGGTGAAGACGTTGTTGCAGCACAGCGGCCCACCGACGCTTGGCACAGGGTTGCGTGGGTTGTAGACGAAACTGTCCTGCGGCTCCTCGCTTGGCGCGTCGCGTGACAGCACGCCGTCGCCGCTGGCGCTGTTGGCGCGCCCGCCGGAATGGAAAAACCAGTCCTGGAAGTCGGTTCCGGGCAATGGCCAGGAATCGGCTGTCCGCCAGCGTCCTGCGCCCATCACGAACAAGCGGGCCGGAGGCTCGCCCTCGACGCCATTGTCCTCGTCGCGCAACCAACGGTCATACCACCGCAGGTGCATCCCGCCCTCGTCGACATAACCACCAGTCGATCGGATGCCAAAGGTCATGCGGCCGATCGGGTTGCCGCTGCGCAGGCCTTCGTGATGCCACGGGCCGACCATCAGCTGGTGGCGCGAAGGATCAGCGGAGGCCGCCCGCAGCCCACTGAAATTCTCCAGCGTGCCAGCGAGGAAGATGTCGTACCAACCACCCAGATTCAGTGCCGCGACAGACAGGTCATGGTAGGCAGGCCTGACGTCGAGCGTCTCCCAGAGGTCATCGTAGGAAGGATGATCGAGCCATTGATCGTAGTAGCGGGCGTGCCGCTGGAGAATCTCGCGGCCGCGTAGTGGCAGCGTCTCGAAGGCGGCTGTCTGGCTATCGGTAATGTCGAGCAGCTCCTGCATATCGGGCGCGGACATGTCGCCGCCATGGGCCTTCAGCGCGGTGTCGTGCGAGAGGCCGGCGGCCGTCCACGAGAGATTGAAGCCGAGCTCGAATGCGCCTCCCTGGTAGACCCAGCCGTGATGAAGGTTGGAGGCAGTGACGTTTGGCACGATTGCCTTCAGCGCTGGATGGCGGCTCAGCGCCGCCTGCCATTGGGTTACCCCGACGTACGATCCCCCGTACATCCCGATCTTTCCGTTGCACCATGGCTGGGCGACGAGCCATTCGATTGTGTCGAATCCGTCGTCGCGCTCATATACGAACGGGATGAACTCGCCGCCCGACATATACCGGCCACGGGTATCCTGGACCATCACCGCATATCCGGCGCTCGCGACGCGGATCAACAGTGGGCTCGGGCCATGACTTCCCTTGTCGTACGGGGTTCGAACGAGAACCGTCGGGAATGGACCGACGCCGGCCGGGCGATAGACATCCGCCGAGAGGATCACGCCATCGCGCATCGGCACGGAGACGTGACGGTCGACCGTCAACGTGAGCATCGTCGTCACCACCTTCACTTCTCGCTGGATTGTCGAACGGGCGTATCCTAGCATGCCTCCCGGGATCTGGAAGCAAGGGGCGACAACCAATCACTGGCCGGTCGTCTAGCTCTCGTCGAGCTCCTGAAGTCGGTGGATCCCCGCAGTAAGCCGCTGGCGCTCGTCGGGCGACAGTTCGCAGGCAATTGCCCAGGCGGCGGCTGCGAGATCGCCTGACGCGAGTCTGGAGAACACACGCTCCCCGAGCGCCCGGATCTCGAGGAGGTGTTCGTAGTCGGCGGCTACTTCGGTCTCGATCCAGCTGACGAGCATGCCGGGTGGCATATCCCGAAACCCGGCCCGATAGAGCCGTTCGGTGATGACTCGATACTCCTCGGCGGCTGGCAGCCCACGGAGACGTGCCTCGATCAGCGCTCGACGAGCCACGCTCGCGGCGGGTTCGGGGAGCGAAATGTCCGCTGGCATGTTGCGCTGGATGCTCATGCGCCCCAGTATAACGAACGGCGCTCGGTTTCAATGATGAAACGGCAGTCGGGTCTACAAAGAAAATCAGCGACGGGGGTGAGATGAAGATCGGTGTTGTGTTTCCACAGACAGAGATCGGACCGGATGCGCCGGCAGTTCGCGCGTATGCACAGACCGTCGAAGGTTCGGGGTTCTCGCACGTGCTCGCATATGATCATGTGCTTGGCGCCGGGCTGGCGCATCGGCCAGGCTGGGGTGGTCCCTACAGTACCGAACACCAGTTCCATGAGGTCTTCGTGATGTTCGGCTATCTTGCGGCGATCACCACGTGCCTGGAGCTGGTGACTGGCGTGCTCATCCTGCCCCAGCGCCAGACGGCGCTTGTCGCCAAACAGGCTGCGGAGATCGACCGGTTGGCCGGCGGCAGGCTGCGGCTCGGCGTTGGTGTTGGCTGGAACGAAGTCGAGTACGAGGCGCTCGGGGAGTCGTTCCGCACACGCGGCAGGCGAATCGAAGAGCAGGTCGAGGTGCTTCGACGGCTCTGGACAGAGCCGGTCGTGGACTTCGCCGGCGCCGATCATCGGATTCCGGAGGCCGGGATCAATCCGCTTCCAGTTCAGCAACCGATCCCGATCTGGATGGGTGGCTACGTCGACGCAACAATGCGGCGGATTGGCCGGCTGGCTGATGGCTGGTTCCCTAGCGGGATGCCGGGCGATGAGCTGCGGCGGAACCAGGAGTTGATTGCTCGCACCGCTGAGATGGCCGGCCGCGATCCTGCGTCCATCGGCCTCGAAGGCCGCATCACGCTCCGACCCGCTGCCGAGGCGGAATGGCTGGAGCAGACGGAAGCATGGCGAACAGCCGGAGCGACCCACATGGCAATCAACACGATGGGGCAAGGCTCGACGCCGGACCAGCATATCGCCACAGTCGCGCGATACGCCGAGATCGTCGGGCTCGCCCCGTCGTGAGATCGCCGCCGCTCCAGGCCCGACTCAGTCGCCGACAGTCGGTTGCATCACTGCGCGCGAGACCGCATGTGTCACCGCTGCCACCAGACCGGGATCGTCGTTGAGCATGTTGATCCGCTCAAGTCGAATACCCAACTCGTTCGCCTGGTGCTTGTGCTCGATATCGATGTCGTACAACACCTCGACATGGTCACAGACGAAGCCGATCGGGACGAACAGCACGCTGTCGAAGCCTTGCGCGGCCAATTCCTCGAGCGTGTCCTCGACCGTCGGGCCAAGCCATGGCTCGGCTGTGGCGCCCTGGCTCTGGAATGCCCAGCGCCAGTTGCGTGGCTGAAGCCGCTCGACGACAAGGGCGACTGAAGCCTGTAGCTCCTCCCGATAGGGGTCGCCCGATTCCAGGATCCGTGCTGGCAGCGAATGTGCCGTGAAAAGAAGCGGCACGTCAGCGCGTTTTTCTGGCGCGAAGCGATCCAGCGCGTCGTCGATCCGTCTTGCAACGGCTTCGATGAAGGCCGGCTCGTCTTTCCACGACTCGATCGGGATGACCGGGATTGTCGAGCCCTGCTCTACGAGTGCCTTGTTCAGCTTCCCGAGGTACGCTCCAACGCTCATCCGGCTGAAGTGCGGGGCCATGACGATTGCCGCGATCGCCTCGACACCATCCGCGAGCATCTGCGGCACGACCTCGCCGATATACGGGTGCCAGTGACGCATGCCGACGTAAGTTCGGTAGGCGATACCCTCCGGCGCCGCGTCATTCAGCGCGCGCTCGACGCCGGTCGCCTGCGCCCTGGTCAGCTCAAGAATCGGTGATCTCCCGCCGATCTGCCTGTAGCGACTGGTGATTTCTTCGAGCAGCTCCGGAGACGTCGGGCGATTGTTGCGAATATCAGCCAGATACGGCTCGATCTCGGCGAGGTTGTTCGGCCCGCCATACGCCATCATCAGTACGCCAATTGTTCTCACCTGGGGCTCCTCCCTCACGGATTCTCGTGTGACTAGCGGTTTCGTCTTACTCGTGAGCCGTCATCTCGTGCACCATCTCGACGACTGCGTGGACAGACTCCGTTGGCGTTTCGGGCAGAATACCGTGCCCAACGTTGAATATGTGGCCCGGTCGGCCGCCGGCGCGATCCAGCACCGCGGCGACCTGACTGCGCAACTCATCCGCGGGAGCGAAGAGAAGCAGCGGATCGAGGTTGCCTTGAATCGCCTGGTCGTGCCCAATCTGGCGCCAGGCATCGTCGAGGCCGATTCGCCAATCTGCGCCGACGACATCGCTTCCCGCGCTCGCAATGGCATCGAGCATGCCGGCTGTGTTGGTCCCAAACAGGATTATCGGCGCGCCGGCCGACCGTACTGAGTCGACAATCGACTTCGTGGCTGGCAGGACGAAGCGACGATAGTCATCCGGAGAGAGCGCGCCGGCCCAGGAGTCGAAGATCTGGACGCACTGCGCGCCGGCGGCTACCTGGGCCAGAAGGTATGCGGATGTCATCCGGGTGATCTTCTCCATTAACGTGAACCACGTATCCGGATCCCGATACATCAGCGATTTGGTGATCTGGTAGTTGCGAGAGGAGCCGCCTTCGATCGCGTAACTTGCGAGTGTGAATGGTCCGCCGGCAAAGCCGATCAACGCGACCTTGCCATCAATCTCACGCCGGACGATCGACAACGCGTCGAGCGTCGATTTCAGGTCGGCTACCGGGTCGATATCGCGAAGCGCGTCGATATCGGCGCGCGATCGCAGCGGATTGTGAAGCACAGGCCCTTCGCCGGCCGCAAACTCCAGATTCATCCCCATCGGCACGAGCGGCAGCAGGATGTCGGCGAAGATAATCGCCGCATCGACATCGAACGCATTGATTGGCTGAAGCGTCACTTCGGCGGCTAACTCGGGCTGGGCGCAGATGTCCAGGAGTGTGTGCCGGGCGCGGATCGCGCGGTACTCGGGCATATAGCGTCCTGCCTGACGCATGAACCATACTGGCGTGCAATCCACCGGTTGACGGTGGCAGGCAGCTAAAAATCGATCGACTCGCTCCACGACACCATCCCATCACCCATCCTCGCCTGGCTCATGCAGTGGCCGGGCGAATCGCGGCATGCCAACGGCGATTGTACCAACCGTAACCGTAACCACCCTCTGCGCGATTTCGCGGCCGGGATTGCGCGGTCTGGCGACGTCTGCTACGATTCCCGACGTCGCAGGACGGCGTATAGCCGCCCCGACGGATGGGCCGCTAGCTCAACTGGCAGAGCAACTGACTCTTAATCAGTGGGTTGTAGGTTCGAGTCCTACGCGGCTCACAACGAAAGCGCTGGCCACTTGGCCGGCGCTTTTGCGTTGCTGGTCATTCTGGCGGCTGGCTGGCCAGGTTCACTGCCTGCTCAACAGCTGCGACCGAGATCGCAAAGTGCGACGCGCTCCAGACCCCGCGCCGATCCGAGAGGACAAGCACCTGCGGAGATTCGTGCCGCAAACCCGTGCGGCGCGCGACTGCGGCCGTGACCTCACGAGATCGGGAGACATCGACGATCGCAGCGTCATGCGATACCTGCGCCATTTCCCGGAACGCGCGGGCACTGATGGGGCACGAGGGGTCGTGGTTGAAGAGGATGATGACCCGCGACGCTGACTCGTCGAGCAGTCGGTCCAGGTCGGCAATCGATGCGATGTGATCGTAATGAGTCGGCAAGATATCCCTCTTGACGTTACCTCACGAACACCCCGCCACCCGGGGCGTGCTGAATCCCCAGCATGGCACGCGGGCTGCGTTCACTATCTTCTATCGCGATGCGGAAGGACTGCCGGGGGGCGTCGCGCAACCGTCTCTATGGTAGCACGAGGGGATCCACGTGAAATGAACGACGAGCAGACGCACGTTATCACGCGGAGGGATCTCCACGATCTGATGAACCGGGTTGCCGTGATCAAGGGTTACGCGCAGCTGCTCGAGAGGCAGATGATGGTGGCCCCCATCGACCACGATCGCGCGTCGCGCCGTGTCACGACGCTGCGCTCCGAGATCGAACGTCTCGAAAAGATTCTGGTCGATCTACCGGCTCGCTTCGTCGCGGAGCAGGATGGCTAGCCATCGCGGCCCACTCTGCCAGCTCGACAGTTACATCAGCCTGACGACCTGCGATGATGTGGGCGCGCGAAACACGCACGTGTCAGATCGGAAGGTGGTTGGCGACGTGACACGGATCACGCGGGCGACGACGTACCTCGTTGGGAATCCATGGAAGAACTGGCTCTTTCTTCGGCTCGACACCGATCAGCCGGGTCTTTACGGCCTGGGAGAGGGGACGCTCAACGCATTCGGTCGCACCGTTGAGACCGCGATCCACGAGCTTGCGCCACGCTATCAGGGGATGGATCCGTTTCAGGTCGAAACAATCGTCCAGCGGATGACTCGGGACCTTTACTCCGATGGTGGACAGATCCACGGCAATGCTGTCGCAGCGATCGAGGAAGCCTGCTGGGACATTATTGGTAAGGAAACAGGCCGGCCAGTCTACGATCTGATTGGCGGACGCTATCACGAATCGTTGCCCGTCTATGCCAACGGCTGGTACACCGGCCCGCGCACCCCTGAGGCGTTCGCGGAGCGAGCCGCCGAAGTCGTCGCAAGGGGCTATCGCGCGCTGAAGTTCGATCCCTTCGGGGCGGCCTGGCGAGTGATGTCGCCGGCCGAGCGAACGCTCTCTCTGGAGATCGTAGCCGGTGTCCGAGAGGCGGTCGGGCCGAATATCCAGATCATGATCGAGGGCCACAGCCGTTTCAGCGTGGCAGAGGCTATCTGGGTTGGTGAGCGCCTGGTCGATTATGAGCCGGCCTGGTTCGAGGAACCCATCGCTCATCAGCATATCGGCGCCACCGCGGAAGTCGCGCGCCGAATTTCCGTTCCAGTGGCCACCGGCGAGAGCTTCACCAGCACCCAGCAGTTTGCCGAGCTCCTGTCGCACAATTCGGTTCACATACTCCAGCCAGATCCCGGCAACATGGGCGGCATCTGGCGAACGAGGCAGGTGTGCGCAATGGCGGACGCACACTACGCAGTCGTCGCACCACATCAGGCCCAGGGGCCGATCTGCACCGCCGTCTGTGTCCAGCTCGGCGCAGCAACGCCGAATCTGATGATTCAGGAGCTATTCGATGAGTTCAACTCCGGCTGGGAGCGCGAGATCGTGGAGCCTCCGGTGGTGGTGCGTGATGGCGCGATTGTTGTGCCGGATCGGCCCGGGCTCGGCATAGACCTGAACTGGAGCGAGGTCGAAAAGCATCCGTATCAGGCCCAGAACTTCCTGCCGTTGTTCGCGCCCGGCTGGGAACGACGCATAGGTGACGAGGGCGGTGACCGATGACAGGTGTGCGCGGGGTTGTTCCCGCGATCGTAACGCCGTTCGATTCGAACGGCGAGGTCGATCATGCGTCACTCAACAGGGTCGTTGGTGAACAACGGGCGGCCGGCGCCGATGGGCTTCTGGCTCTCGGGCTTGCCGGAGAGGGGATCTACCTCACGTTCGAGGAGCGGGCAGCGGTCCTCGCGACCGTGCTCGCCGCTGCGGGCGACCTGCCGGTTCTGGCGGGCTGCACGGCAGATACGACCGACGACGCCTGCCGGCTGGTCACGATGGCCAACCGTCTCGGGGCCGCCGAAGTCATGGTCGCGCCACCGCGTCGGCCAGACTGGACTCGCGATGACCTTCGCGCACACTTCGGCCGCGTCGCGGCAGCGACCGACGGGCAGGTGATGATTCAGGACGCTCCGTTTGCGATCGGCGTCGAGCTGGGTGTCGAGTTCGTGTTGGAGCTGGCCGAGGCGTTTCCCAACGTGCGGTCATACAAGGTCGAGGCGCTGCCCTACTGGTCCAACGCGACCCGTGCGCGGAAGGTCGCCGGTGGCCGGCTCCGCATCCTTGGCGGCCACGGCGGACTCTATCTGCTCGATGTTCTCGACTCGGGCGCGGACGGGCTGATCCCCGGCTGTGACCTGACGCGCGAGCTCGTTGACGCATGGGCTGCATACCAGGCTGGCGACCGGGCAGGGGCCGAACAGATCTATCTACGGATCCTGCCGTTCCTCGTCTACGAGGCACAGTCGCTCGGACTGCTCGTTGGCAGCGCGAAGACGATTCTTGCTCGACAAGGCGTCATCGCGACGACGACAAGCCGGCTTCCAGACGCGCAGCTTACCAACGAAACCGTACAGCGTTTACTGACAACGGCTTGCAACTGCGGCATTCTGAGCGAAGACAGCTCGGCGGATCAGGCCTGAGCGGGTGGTCGAGGCGCAAGGTGGATCCTGATTCCGCGTCGCACCAGTCGGTTGACCATCTTTACCCGCGTCTCGAGCTCGAGCTTGCCGAACGTCGGCAGGACCTGAATGCCGTGCCATTCGCTCTTCCCGACGATCCACTCACGAAATTGCTTGTCGCTCATCTCGGCGGCAGTGAGATTCTCGGTACCTTCGGCCTCGTCGCTCGGCACGACGACGTAGAGATACTGCAGATCCTCGACAGTGAATTCCTCGATCACGTTGGCTCTTTCCCGATCTGGCGCCAGTCGGCTGGACGTATCGCGTAGGCTAGTATAGCGGCGTCGTTGTCTGATGGCTTCGACGAGCTGGAACATGCGGAGAGAGTTGCATGGTATACACCGCCCGTGATGCGGCTGCTTCATCGATTCTTGCGGCTGGGTCCCCGTTTCGTCGTCAGGTAAAGATCGTCGCGACACTCGGTCCTTCGGTCAGCGAGGTGGACAACCTGGCAGCGATCATTGACACCGGTGTCGATGTCGCGCGGGTCAATTGCGCCCACGGCACGATCGAAGGACGGACGCGACAGATCGCGATGGTGCGCGAGATCGCAGAATCTCGTCGCAGGAATATCCCGATCCTCCTTGACCTTCCCGGGCTGAAAATCCGCACTGGCCCGCTGGAGGGTTCTGAACCAGCCATGCTGGCGCGTGGCACGAAAGTGCGCGTCTACTCCACGCCGGTGATCAGCACGCGAGAGCAACTCGGGGTCACCTACCCGGATCTGCTGAGTGTTGTGCAGCCGGAATCACGAATCCTCCTGGCCGACGGGTTAATCGAACTCGTGGTCGAGAGCATCGAAAATGACCATGTCGTCTGTGGCGTTGGCCGAGGAGGACCGCTGGCCGGCCGCCAGGGTGTGACACTGCCAAACGTCCGGCTACAGAACGCCAGCCTCACCGAGCAGGACAAGATCGACATCCGTTTCGCTGCCAGACAGCGCGTGGAATATCTTGGCCTGTCGTTCATCAGCAGCGCCGACGACATCATCGTCGCCCGCGAATATGCGCGAACACTCGGCATTACTCCCGGAATCGTCGCCAAGATCGAGCGGCCTGCGGCCATCGATGATATGGATGCGATCGTCCGAACTGCCGACGCGGTGATGGTCGCGCGCGGCGATATGGGCGTTCAGCTGCCGCTTGAGCGTGTGCCGATCGTCCAGAAGGAGATCATTGCCGCGTGTAACCGAGCGGGGACGCCGGTGATCACCGCGACCCAGATGCTCGAATCGATGATCATGCAGCCGGTTCCAACTCGGGCGGAGACGAGCGATGTCGCAAACGCTGTCCTCGACGGCACTGACGCCGTCATGTTGAGCGCCGAGACGGCAACTGGCCGGCATCCGGTTGCCGCGGTTGAGATGATGAGCCGGATTATCCACGAGGTCGAGCGACATGGGCCGATTCGTTCCCCGGCTGTCAGCCGAACGCTCCCGGCTACCGACCCGGAACAGATTATTACCGATGCGCTTGGGCGCGCCGCTCGCGAGATGACCGACGCTGCGCCGATCGACTGTATTGTCGTGTTTACGTTGTCCGGCGCAAGCGCTCGCCTGGTGGCGAAGTTCCGGCCCGGCGTGCCAGTGATCGCGATGACAACCGATCCGTACGTCGCTCGCAAGCTGTCGCTTGTCTGGGGAATTCGCGCGCTCGTCTTCTCGATGACCGACGATATCGACGAGCTGTTCGCGACCGCTTCCCGGCAGACCATTGAAGCCGGATATGCGAACGTCGGCGATGAAGCCCTGTTTGTTGGCAGCATCCCGATCTATCGTGTGAGCGGCAGAACGAACCTGCTCCACGTTCGCACGCTTACTGACTGACGCCACGGACCAATACCTGCCATACTCTCATTGGGAGTATCATCACTCCTACCCTGTGTCCGTTCGCGCAACCAAAGGCGGTGTCGTCGTGGAACTTGTGGAGATCCGCGACCTGGATGGCCCGAACATGTTTCTCCTTTGTCCGGCGATCAAGCTCGAGTTGGTGCTGGATGCCGATGAGCCAGTTCCAGAGGATTCGTCACGCCGGCTGTCGGAGGTGCTCGGCATGACGTTGCCGGAAACGATCATCGATGCTCTGCCAGCGGTCGTCAGCGCGCTGCACGAGCGCGCGGGCCTCACGCCACCAGAAGCCGGCTGGCGAGCCCTGGACACTCCCGACCACCTTGCGCTGTTCTATCCGTGGGAATGGCGTGGCGTGGCTCGTTGGATAGCGGAGCTGGCGGTGGCCGCAATCGATGGCGAGTTGAACTCAGACGATGTCGATGCGTTGCCTGACATTCTGGCCAACGACCAACGATGCGACGACCGGCCCGAGTATGTTCGCGACGAGGACCGCCGGATTCCAGCGGTCGGGGTCACTGGCACAAACGGCAAGACGACGACGACTCGCCTCCTGTCGCACATCGTTCGCGCGAGGGGCCAGCACGTCGGTTGGTGCAGTACGTCCGGCGTCTATATCGATGGCGAGCTCGTTCTTGATGGCGACTACACCGGGCCTGCCGGCGCTCGCCGCGTGCTTGCGGACCCGCTCGTCGAAGTTGCGGTGCTCGAGACGGCCCGTGGCGGAATCTTGCTGCGCGGGCTGGGGTACGAGTCGAACGACGTTAGCGTGATGTTGAACGTGTCGGCCGACCATCTCGATATGCACGGTATTGCGACGATTGGGACTCTGGCGGAAGTCAAGAGCGTCGTGATTCAGGTTACGCGCCCGGAGGGAACCGTCGTTCTCAATGCTGACGATCCTCTTGTGCTGGCGCAGCGCGCGCGCGTGCGAGCGTCGATTGCGTTGACCAGCCAGGATGCCAACAACCCTGCGATCCAGGCGCATGTCGCCGATGGTGGTTGGGCGGTCGTGCGCGACCTCGATGAGGTAGTTCTCCTGGAAGGCGAATCCCGTACCCTGCTCTTCAATCTCAGCGATGCGCCGATGACATACGCAGGTCGGGCGCGACATATGGTCGAGAACGTCCTCGCGGCGTCCGCGGCTGCGCTAAGCCTCGGCATCTCGCACGCGGATCTCGCCCGCGGGGTGGCGACGTTCACTCCTGATGTGCGACATAACGTTGGACGTCTCAACGTGTATGGCCTCGATGGCCGCCTTGTGGTCGTGGACTACGCCCATAATGAAAGCGGCCTGCAGTCGCTCATCGAGTTCTCCCGCTCGTTGATGTCGCCTGGCCACCGACTGCGGGTGATTGTTGGCACTGCCGGGGATCGACAGGATTCCGTCTTCGTGGCGCTCGGACATGTTGCGGCCGCTGGCGCAGACATGGTCTACCTGAAGGAGACGCCGAAGTATCTGCGTGGACGCCCGGCAGGCGAGGGTGTCGCAATCATGCGCGGTGTGATCGAGGCGGCCGGCGCTGGCGGCCGGCTGTACGATGTGGCGCTCGGCGAGTACGACGCACTACTCGCAGCCCTCGATGCGAGCGAACCGGGCGACGCCATTGCGATCATGTGTGTGGACGAGCAGCTTCGCATCTTCGGGATGCTCCGCGATCGCGGCGCCCGCCCGTGGGTCGAGTCGGCGGCGTCATCGAGCTCAGGGCAGGATGCCTGATGAGCGAACCCTGGGATGCCTCGGCGTCGCCGATCAATGAGGATACGATTGGCCACCATTGCTTCGGCTGCGGGGGCCTGAATCCGATCGGACTGCGCCTGCGGTTCCGGCCGCTCGAAGGCGGCGGGGTCTGGGCCGAGTTTACGCCGGCCCGCGAGCACGAGGGTTACCTCGGGATGGTTCACGGGGGAATCTCCGCAACGATTCTCGACGAGGCGATGAACTGGGCCGTGACGAACGAGGGCGATATTGCCGTTACCGCTCGGATGGCGGTGACGTATCGACGACCGCTTGCGGTTGGACGACGGGTGCGGGTAACAGCCCGCATCGACGAGCGACGTTCTCGCGCGATCGATACGCGCGCTGAAATACGACAGGTGGACACGGAGGAGCTGCTTGCTGAGGCAGAGGGCCGATTCATGCGTGTGTCGGCGGCGCAAGCCGAGGCGTGGCGTGATTCCTACGGTATGCAATACGATGATTCTCCGTTTGCGGACGCTGCGCGACGCACAGCATCCGCGAATCGTTGACCGGACGATGCATGCTTCCGTATAGTCCATCGCACGGAGCGGGATTCGGATCAGGGGCGTAGAGTGCAGTTGGGTCAAATCGATTTCGGGCCGTTACTCGCTATAGGCGGCGCTGAGGACAAGTTCGGGAATCGGAAGATACTGCGGCGGTTCGTCGAGCTGTCAGGCGGGGATGCCGCGCGTATTGCGATTATCCCGACGGCCTCAGCAATCGACGACGCCGGCCAGCGATACAAGGGCATCTTCCTCGAGCTCGGGGCGACGACGGCGGATGTCGTCTTCGTCGGAGACCGTGAGGATGCGAACCGCGGCGAGCTGGTCGACATTGTCGCGGAAAGCACCGGCATCTTCATTACCGGTGGGAATCAGATTCGCGTTGCCGCGATCCTGGGAGGCACCGAGATCGCGCGAACGATTGTTCGGAAGCATCGTGAGGGCGCGACCATCGGCGGAACGAGCGCCGGGGCATCGGTGATGAGCGCCATCATGGTTGCTGGCGGGCCCAGCGGCTCGACGCCTCGCCCGCACAACGCGACGATGTCGCCGGGCCTGGGCCTGATCGATTCAGTCATCATCGACCAGCACTTTCGTGAGCGTGACCGCGTCGGTCGACTGGTGACAATGGTGAGCTTCAACCCGGGACTGCTCGGGCTCGGCATCGACGAAGATACTGCCGCGCTCATCTGGCCGCAGGGAACCATGGAAGTCGTCGGTCGTGGGTCTGTCCTGATCGTGGACGGCTCGCATATGAAGAGCGACGTCTTCGCCAGCCACGGAAAGCATCCGCTGACTGTGGCAAATGTCCTGGTTCACTTTGTTGCCGAAGGCTGCCGATTTGATATGGGCGAGCGTAAGGTCCTGGTCGGCTAGGATCCACGCCCGCTTGCACCGTCCATGTCTGATAGCTGCTGGCCTCTCGGGCCCGCGGCACGTTCAGGGATTGTAGGGGGTTGGCGATGGCTGTCGAAATCCTGGATTCCCACGTCTACCGTGGCCCGAACATCTGGGCTCGCGTCCCCGTGATCGTCTTGAAGCTCGATATTGGCGAGCTCGAGGATCGGCCCTCGAACCTGATCGAAGGCTTCACGGACGACCTGATCGGGTTGATGCCGACACTCTACGATCACTATTGCTCGCTGGGGCGACCAGGCGGGTTCATCGAACGCCTGCGAGAGGGAACATGGATGGGCCACGTCGTCGAGCACGTGGCGCTCGAGCTCCAGTCGCTCGCCGGCTCCGAGGGCACGCGCGGACTGACGCGCTCGACCGACGCGCGTGGCGTCTACAATGTCATCTTTCAATACCAGCAGCCGGACCTTGGCCTGGCAGCCGGCCGACTCGCAACTCGTCTGGTTAACGCGCTCGTCTATCGCAATGACGCTGAGTTCAACTATCAGTCGGAGCTGGAAACGCTCATTCGGCTTGCCGAGCGGATCGCATATGGTCCGAGCACCAAGGCATTGGTCGATGAGGCCGAGCGCCGGGGAATTCCGGTGATCCGCCTCGATCCGCGTCGCTCGCTGGTCCAGCTCGGACACGGTGTTCACCAGAAGCGTATCTGGGCCACCGTTACCTCTGCTACGAGCGATATCGCCGTGGACATCGCCAGCAACAAGCGCCTGACGAACCAGCTCTTGCGGAGCGTCGGGATTCCTGTCCCACGATCGGCGACAGTCAGTACCGCCGAGGAAGCAGTCTCGGCAGCGCGGACGGTCCGCTATCCCGTCGTGCTCAAGCCACTCGATGGCAATCACGGGCGCGGCGTGCAGATCAACCTGAAGACCGACGACGAGGTGCGGGCAAGCTTTGCGGGAGCGTACGAAGCGAGCCGAAGCGGGACGGTGATCGTCGAGTCCTACATCGTTGGGCGTGACTATCGGATCCTGGTCGTCGGCGGCAAGATGATCGCCTGCGCCGAACGGGTTCCCGCGCACGTGATCGGCGATGGCTCGCGCACCGTTCGTGAGCTAATCGATGTGACCAATGCCGACCCACGACGTGGCATCGGACACGAGAAGGTTCTGACACGAATAAGCGTTGACGAATCAGTCATCACCCTGCTTGAAAAGGACGGGCTGACGTTGGATTCCGTGCCAGAAAAAGGCACGTTCGTCCAGCTTCGGCTCACGGGGAACATGTCGACCGGTGGCATCTCGATCGACCGGACTGATGATATTCATCCGGATAATGTGGAGATCGCCGAACAGGCGGCGCAGGTCATCGGCCTCGATGTCGCTGGCATCGACATGATCACGCTCGATATCAACAAGCCGGTCAAGGATCAGGGCGGGGCGATCTGCGAGGTCAATGCCGGCCCCGGATTCCGAATGCATACGCACCCGACCGAAGGCGTTCAGCGCGATGTCGCCAGACCGGTCCTGGAGCTGCTCTTCCCGCGCGGCGCGTCGTCGCGCGTGCCGATTGTGGCGGTGACCGGGACGAATGGGAAGACCACGACGAGCCGCATGATCGCGCACATTCTGCAGATGGCCGGCCGTCGCGTCGGGATGACAACGACCGACGGCATCTACATCGACGGCACCCAGATCTTGCGTGGCGACATGAGTGGCCCGCAGAGCGCGCAGATGGTGCTACAGAACCCGACCATCGATCACGCGGTCCTGGAGACCGCTCGTGGCGGGATCCTGAGATCCGGCCTCGGTTTCGACCGTTGCGATGTCGCAGTTGTTACGAACGTTGCCGGCGATCACCTTGGTCTTGGCGGAATCAACACCATCCGTGATCTCGCGCGAGTCAAGGCGGTCGTTCCCGGCGCCACGTTCCGCGACGGATTCGTCGTGCTCAACGCCGACGACAAGTGGTGCATCGAGATGGAGTCCAGATCACGCGGCGAGGTGATCTACGTGACGATGGACGAAAACAACGAGAAGGTGCGAGAGCATCTGCGGGCCCGCGGCAAGGCGGTAGTGCTGCGCCAGACTGCTAACGGCGAGGTGATCTATCTCATCGAGGGTAAGCGGGAGACCGCGGTGCTCGATGTTCGTTACATTCCGGCTACGTTCGAGGGCCGGGCGCGCGTGAATATCAAGAACGCCCTGTCGGCAACCGGCGCGGCCTTTGGGTCGAACCTGCCGCTGGAAGCGATTCGGACCGGGTTACGGTCGTTCTCGACCTCGTTCTACCAGGCTCCGGGTCGGCTCAACCTGATGGAGGTCGGCGGATTCCGGGTGATCGTCGACTACTGTCACAATCCCCATGGCATGGAGGAGCTCGCCGAGTTCATCCGGCGGATGATGCCGTCACGGACGATCGGCATGATCGCGGTTCCCGGGGACCGCCGCGACGAGGACGTGATTCGGTTCACCGAGGTGGCGGCGCCAGTGTTCGACGAGTTCATCATCCGCGAGGATTCAAATCCGCGTGGCCGGCAGCGCGGCGAGGTTCCAGAGCTGATCAAGGCTACGCTCGTCAAGAACGGGGTCAATGAAGATCGAGTGACCGTGATTCTGAACGAGCTCGACGCCGCGGCAGCAGCGATGGATCACGCTCGGCCGGACGATCTCGTCGTGTTGCTGGCCGACAAGCCCGCCGAAGTCTGGGAGCTGGCGGTGTCACGCGCATCTGGTTCCCAACCTGCCGGCGGACGCGCCTGATCAACCATAGTGTGAGATGAGAATGGCCCCGCGGGACAAACCCGCGGGGCCATTTTGTTGCGATCTGACGGTCGGGCTATCCCTCGAAGTACCAGTTGGCGATGTCGTGGACATCTGGCGTCCACGGCGAAGTCTCGAAGCCCTTCAGCTTCTTGCTGTTCGCCGTCACGTCGGAACGGTGGACGAGCGGAACGACGACGATCTCGTTGACGACGAGGTCGTTCATGCCCCAGAAGAGCTTGACCTGCTTGGCCTCATCCAACTCGGTTAGCGCCTGGGTGTACAGCTTGTTGTAGTCCTCGTTGACCCAGCGATGGATATTCCCGCCGGCCCACTGGTTGGACTTCTGCGCAATATCAACAGCCGGGTTCACCGATTTCCAGTTCGTCATGTAGTCGATCGGATACGGGCTCGACGGACCGCTGGTGTACATCTCGATATCGGCGTACAAGTGGGCAGCCGTGTCAGGGTTGCCGGCGTCCGACGAGAAGTAGACACCCGCATCGATCGACTTCAGCTCGGTCGGCACGCCGATGCTCTCCCAGCCCTGCTTGATGATCTCCTGCGTCTTCTGGCGCAGTGGGTTGATCGTGGTCTGGTAGAGGATCTTGATCTCGACATCGCCCTTGGCGCGCGGGCTGCCGGTCCATCCGGCCGCGTCGAGCGTCTGCTTGGCCTTGTCGAGATTGAACTCGAACGAGGTGTTCTGGGAGGCGAACTTCTCCGGCGCGACGAGGATGTTCGGTGTCGCCTTGCCGGCCGGCCCGTAGAGCTGGTCGGCGACGGTCTGACGATCGGCAGCAAGTGAAAGCGCCTGACGGACCGACTTGTCGGTCAGGAAGGGATGCTGCGTGCTGGGCTCGGAGCGCGCGCCATCGACTTCCTTGTTGGGGTCGGCGAAGTTGACGATGAGCCGCTCGACGTTGACGCTCGGGGTGTTAAGCAGATCGCCGACAGTGCTGCTCTCGGCCATCGGGACGAGGACGGATTTCTCGACCTGGAGATTCCAGCCCCAGTCGGTCTCGCCAGATTGCAGCGCGGCGCGGGCTGCGGCGGTGGCGTCGCCGCCGCCCTTGAACTCGACCTTGGAGAAGTAGGGCTTGTCGGCCTCGCGGTACTTGTCGTTGATCTCGCACATCATGACGTCGCCGGACTTGAACTCGGTCACTTTGTACGGACCCGTGCCTATCGGGTTCAGATTGAACTTGGCATCGCGCCCCTTCGCTCCGGTGAAGTCCTTCAGGACGTGCTGGGGCAGGATCTGCCCGCCGAAGCCGGTCGCGAACGGTGAGTACCACCCTGGCGCGGCGTTCTTGAAGTGGATCGTCACCGTATGGTCGTCGACCACCTCAACGTCCTTGATCGGGAGATAGGTTGCGATGGTCGTGGTGGCGGCAGTCTCGTCGGTGGTGAACTGCCAGGTGAACTTGACGTCGTTGGCAGTGAACGGCTCCCCGTCGGACCAGGTGACATCCTTCTTGAGCTTGTAGGTGACGCTCAAGCCGTCCTTCGAGACGCCGCCATTCTCCAGCGAGGGGATCTCGGCGGCGAGGACGGGGATCAGGTTGCCTTTGATGTCGACGTCGATAAGCGGCTCAAGAATGAGCGATGACGCCGCCGAGTCCTTGGTGCCCTGCGAGAAGTGCGGATTGAGGATCGTCGGCGCCTGCCAGTACAGGATACGCAGCAGGTCCGCCTTGCCGCGGCCATGGCCGGGCACGCTTGGCACGGCTGCGGGCGCTGTCGGGCTTGCGGTTGTACCGCCGGTGGTTGGGCTGGTGGCCGCCGGCGCTGTGGCTGCGGCGGTTGGGCTTGAGGCGGCGGCCGGTTGCGTGGCGGCGGTGGTTGCTTCGGCTTTCGGTGTCGACGTGGCCTTCTCACTGCCGCCGCAGGCGGCAAGGAGGCCGGCGATGATCGGGGCACTGAGGCCAAGCGCCATGCCGCGCTTCAGCACCGTTCGCCGGTCGAGGCGGCCTGCGAGCAACTCGGCGCGAATCTCATCCAATCCCGGAGTTCGTTCGTCCATCCCTGGTCGTCCCTCTTCTTTCGTAAGCATGAGTGGTATGCGCAGCCGCGGATGATCCGGGCAGCTGGGCATCAAAGGCTTGTCCCCGACACGTTGCGGGGACGCGGATAGCCACGGAACTGTACGGACGAAGCGCTGGCGCGCGCCGTCAGTGAGCGGCGAACGGTGAATCACGCCGTAGATGCAGGCGCATTCTCCGAGCGCAAGTTCCGAAGTGTCCGGGTTCCTCCCGCCCACGGACGTGGAACGCGCGTCTCGCCATCAGTTCACTAGCCTACAGGACCACTCATTTGACCAGGATATGGGGCGATTATATCAAACTGAGGAGTTGGGCTGGAACTCGGTCCAGTGCCTCCAACCCCTGTTTTCACGTGGCTTGATCTGGAGATTTCAGCAGCCCTCCGGGCGAACCGGAAGGCTGCTGCGGCGAGAGCGAGGGTGACGACGCTTCGTTGTTTACCCCTCGAAGTACCAGTTGGCGATGTCGTGGACATCCGGCGTCCACGGCGAAGGCTTGAAGCCCTTCAGCTTCTTGCTGTTCGCCGTCACGTCGGCACGATGGACGAGCGGAACGACGACGATCTCGTTGACGACGAGGTCGTTCATGCCCCAGAAGAGCTTGACCTGCTTGGCCTCGTCCAGCTCGGTGACCGCCTGGGTGTACAGCTTGTTGAAGTCCTCGTTGACCCAGCGATGGATATTCCCGCCGGCCCACTGGTTGGACTTCTGCGCGAGATCAACATCCGGATCGATCGACTTCCAGCCAGCCACGTACGAGAGCGGGTACGGGCTCGCTGGGCCATCGGTCAGCATCTCGATATCCGCGTAGAAGTGGGCAGCCGTGTCAGGGTTGCCGGCGTCCGACGAGAAGTAGACACCCGCATCGATCGACTTCAGCTCGGTCGGCACGCCAATACTCTCCCAGCCCTGCTTGATGATCTCCTGCGTCTTCTGGCGCAGTGGGTTGATCGTGGTCTGGTAGAGGATCTTGATCGGGACGCCGCCCTTGGCGCGCGGGCTGCCGGTCCAGCCGGCCGCGTCGAGCGTCTGCTTGGCCTTGTCGAGATTGAACTCGAACGAGGTGTTCTGGGAGGCGAACTTCTCCGGCGCGACGAGGATGTTCGGTGTCGCCTTGCCGGCCGGCCCGTAGAGCTGGTCAGCGACGGTCTGGCGATCGGAGGCGAGCATGAGCGCTTCACGGACCGACTTATCGGACAGGAAGGGATGCTGCGTGCTGGGCTCGGAGCGCGCGCCGTCGACTTCCTTGTTGGGGTCGGCGAAGTTGACGAGAAGGCGCTCGACGTTGACGCTCGGAGTGTTGACGAGATCGCCGACGGTGCTGCCCTCGGCCATCGGGACGAGGACGGACTTCTCGACCTGGAGGTTCCAGGCCCAGTCGGTCTCGCCACTCTGCAGCGCGGCGCGGGCCGCGGAAGTGGCATCGCCGCCGCCCTTGAACTCGACCTTGGAGAAGTAGGGCTTGTCGGCCTCGCGGTACTTGTCGTTGATCTCGCACATCATGACGTCGCCGGGCTTGAACTCGGTCAGCTTGTACGGACCGGTTCCGACAGGGGCGAGATTGAACGCGGCGTTCCGGGCGTTTGCGCCCATGAAGTCCTTCAGGATGTGCTCAGGCAGGATCTGCCCGCCGAAGCCGGTCGCGAAGGGCGAATACCAGCCCGGGGTCGGATTCTTGAAGTGGATGGTCACCGTGTGGTCGTCGACCACCTCAATGTCCTTGATATCGATGTACTTTGCGATGGTCGTCGTCGCGGCAGTCTCGTCGGTGGTGAACTGCCAGGTGAACTTGACGTCGTTGGCAGTGAATGGCTCCCCATCGGACCAGGTGACACCCTGCCGGAGCTTGTAGGTGATGCTGGTGCCGTCTTTCGCGACAGAACCATTCTCCAGCGAGGGGATCTCGGCGGCGAGGACGGGGATCAGGTTGCCCGCGATATCGACGTCAATGAGTGGCTCAAGAATGAGCGACGCTGCTGCCGAATCCTTGGTGCCCTGCGAGAAATGCGGGTTGAGGCTTGTCGGCGCCTGCCAGTACAGGATACGCAGCAGGTCCGCCTTGCCGCGGCCATGGCCCGGCTCGGTCGCTTCTCCAGAGCCGCCGCCAGTTGTCGGGCTTGCCTCGACGGGCTTCGTCGCCTCACTGCCACCCGATGGGGCTGTGGCGGCTGGTTTGGTTGCCTCGCCACCACCCGAGGGGCTTGTCGCGGCCGCGGCAGGTGTAGACGTGGCCTTCTCGCTGCCACCGCAGGCGGCGAGGAGTCCGGCGATGATCGGCGCGCTCAAGCCGAGCGCGATACCGCGCTTGAGCACCGAGCGGCGGTCCAGACGGCCCTCGAGAGCCTCGGCCCGCAACTCATCGATCTCGTGGAAGTAGTTCTCCATCCGTGATCATCCCCTTTGGCACTTTATCAACGACAGATGTGTATCAGGCGGCCGGCATAGCCGGTCGCTGCGCATTCGCGCGTGTCTCCCGGCAGGGCGCCGGTAGCCGCCGAATCCTTAAGCCGCCCGAACGAGGAGCTGGCGCACTCCGTCCGGAAGGGGCACTCGTTCGAGCACGTCGTGGATACAGGCGTGTCGGACGTTCGCGCAATCCGAAGTGTCCGAAATCTTCCCGATTTTCGGACGTGGAATGCAGGACGCGCCGCCGGCTCCGTGATCTACAAGACAACTCAATTGGCCAGAAACCATGCAGACTATAACAAACAGCCGCCTGAGATGAAAATGGTCTCTATCGGCGAAATACTACGCGCCTCATGAGCGCTCCGGCAGGTTCTGTGTTCCTCATGGAAACCGAACACGCCGCGACCATAGTGCGCACATACCCGATATACGTATGTGTTCAGGCGATGGGATCTATCGGAGAGGCAACCCGACGGATCATCGGGCAACTTTCTGGGTGTGGTCAGTTACGCAAGGATGGATATCGGAGTGTGACGAACCCGATCAGGACTACCGCCGCAACGCAGGCCCCAGCGGTTGCGATCGGCGCGCCAACGCGATCGGCGATCGCGCCCAGCGGAAGCTGACCGAGCGGCAACATCCCCCACGTCAGTAGATAGATCGACAGCACCCGCCCGCGCACTGCGTCATCCACCCGCAGCTGGAGCACGGTCTGGTTGATCGCCATGTACACGGCGCTGACGACTCCGGCGACGAACAACAGCGCCGCCGCTGGCAGGAGCGAAGATGTCAGCGAGAATACGAGCACGAGGCCGGCGAAGGCTGCCGCGCTCCAGATCTGGATGCCGGGCAGGAATCCGAGCCTGCGCCAGCGGGCCACAGCGAGCGCGCCCACTACGCTGCCGAGACCGGTGCATGCCATCAGGATTCCCAGACCGGTCGCCCCGAGCCCCATCTCATCGCGGGCGAATACTGGCATCAGGTTGATGTACGGCATGATCAGAACCGTGACGATCGTTGCCAGAAGGATCAGACCCTTCAGGAAGTCATCCTGGGTGACGGCCCGGATGCCCTCTGCGAGGTTACGTCGTAGCGAGGTAGTCCGTGCGGCGACATCGGACGCCATCTTCGGCAGCTTGGCCGTCCAGACCAGCGCCAGAATCTGCATGGCTGCGGCAACCCCGAACGTGCCGGAGACGCCGATGATGCCAATGAGCACCCCGGCGAGCGACGGCCCGACGACACGCGTCGAGTTCTGGCCGGCAGCATTGAGGGCGACTGCGTTGACGAGATCGCGCCGATCCACAAGGTTTGGCACGATCGCGTTCCGCGTTGGGAATACGAAGGACATCACGGTGCCGTAGAGAAACGCGAGCACGAGAATTGACCAGCGGTTCGCAATACCAGTGGCGATCATGACTGCGAATGCGGTGGCGACGATCATGATCCCCACCTGTGCCACCATCAGGACTGAGCGTCGGTCGACCCGATCGATGATGACGCCGGATGGGAGCGCGAAGAGGAGGAGAGGTATTCCGCCAGCGAATCCGGTAAGGCCGACGAACAGCGGTGAATTAGTCAGATCGAGCGCCAGCCACCCAATCGCGATCTGGTACATCCAGAAAGCGGAGTTCGTCGCCATCGTCCCAAGGAACAACAGTCGGAAACCAGGATATGCGCTGATCGACTGGAACATGCCCGCTGGCTCGGTGGCGCGTTCGTCTGCAGGCGCAGCCGTGCTGTCGCGTTCGTCGGTCGTTGCCATCCGTCTCCCCTGGCCGTCGATGTTGTGCCTGGCGCAGGGTATCACGATCACGCTTGACGTTGCCGGGCGCTGCCCGATGGTTGATAATCGACTTGTTGTTGCTGCGCTGGTGGGAGAGTGGCGGAGGGTGACAGGCAAGTGATCAAGCTGATGCGCTGGATGCGTGGGACGACGCTCGAGAAGGAGGGGACGCCGATCTGTCCCGATCACGGCGTCGAGATGACCTTGTTCAAGAATGTCGGCAAACCCACACGATTCTCGGACCAGTCAACGCAGACCTATACGTTGCTGTATCGCTGTCCGGTCCCGGGTTGTGATCATACTGCCGAGCGCGACCGGGTTCGCAACCAGATCCCTGTTCGTGGCGAGCAGACCACGCGGCCAGTCTGGTCAAAGCAGGACAGGACTCGCGTCTGACTGAAGGCGCCCACCGCGAGCAGGGTTCATTGCCACTCGACGCCTGGTTTCACCAGGCGACAGATTGGCCTGACGCCGTGCTTCCCGCCTACGATGGCGGCTCGATCGCCAACCTTCCTGTTTCCATCCTTCGAGCATTCGGTGTGCCGGTTTGCGTCAATCCCCTCGTATCGCCGCTCGATGAGAGCATTCTTCCGCGCGAACTGCTCGATAACGCGCGCGTTGTCGTGCTTGTCGTCGTCGACGGGCTGAGCTCGGCGGCGCTCGAACGAGACGCGTTCTGTGTGGACGTCATCCCCCCGGTCATCAAACGGACGATAACCTCGGTGTTTCCAACAACCACTGCTGCGGCGCTGACGTCGCTGCAATATGGAACGTCGCCTGGCTCACATGGAATGGCCGGCTACACTGTCTTCCTGCCAGCCCTTGGACGTGTCATTAACCTCGTGCGATTCAAGCCGGTAGACGGTAGCTCAATCGATTCAAAGCGCCTGGATCCACGCGCCATGGTCGTTACGCCGTCCATCTTCGATCGGCTTCGAGACGTCGGGGTTGGCTCGGTGGTTGTCTCTCACCAGGAGTACGAGCGTAGTCCGTTGACTCTGGCGCAGTCGGGCGATACGGAATATCTGGGGCATCGAACGTTGGCGGAGATGGCGGCTCGGTTGTCGAGCGCCGTCCGCCGGCCGGGCCGACGATTCGTGTTCGGCTATTGGGCTGGGGTCGACATGCTCTCCCACACCTGGGGACCCGCGAGCGACGCCGCTCGGCTCGACTTCCGGTTGTTCCAGCGCGCGCTTGTCGACGGTGTCCTGATCCCGCTTCGAGATCGTGGCGAGGATGCTGTCGTGATCGTGACGGCCGACCACGGACATACGACCGTCGATCCCGAACGGCAGATATCGCTGGCTGATCTCGCGCGAGTCGTCGGAGGATGGGCCGGCCCCCCGACGGGCGAACGTCGTGCCGTCGGTCTCACCGTCCCGACTGGCTCAAGGGCAATGCTGGCGTCGGCAGTCAGCGGACGCGGCGCAGTCGTGCCGGTCGCCGATGCCATGCTGCACGGACTGTTCGGGCCTCCCCCGCATCACCCCGAGCTGATCAGTCGCATCGGCGATCTCTTGCTTCTCGCGCGGGCGAACGCATCATTCCCGTATCGCGTTCATGGAGAAAACAAGCCGCCCGCGTTGGGCGCCCACGGATCTCTGACCGCCGACGAGATGCTGGTCCCGATGCTGGTCTGGCGCTTCGGGCGCTAGCGCGTCAACGCGCGGTCAACGACCATCGCCAGCAACAGCGCCGCCAGGTAGTAGTTCGAATACTTGAACAACCGCCAGGCCAGACGTGACGTGCCCTCGACATACATCCGCGCCGCGTAGCTGAGGAAGATGCCACCGAGCACGATCGCGGCCACAAGATAGATACTGCCAACATAGCCAGCCGGGACAAGCAGGAGTGTGATGGCGACGAGCTGGAGCGCGTAGAGCAGGATCATCCGGCGCGTGTGCGCATCTCCGTGCGTCACCGGCAGCATCGGGACGCCGGCCCGCTGGTAGTCGCGTGCCTTGAGTAGCGCAAGGCTCCAGAAATGGGGCGGAGTCCAGTAGTAGATGATTGCAAACAGCAGCACGGCGGTCAGGTTCAGCGAGCCTGTTACCGCTGCCCAGCCGACGAGCGGAGGGAACGCCCCCGCCGCGCCGCCGATAACGATGTTCTGTGGCGTTGAACGCTTCAGCCAGCGGGTATAGATCAACACGTAGAACAGATTTCCGGCCAGCGCAAGCAACGCGGCTAGCGGATTGACGAATAGCGCAAGAACCACAACCGCGAGCGCGCTCAACAGAAGCGCAAACATGAACACCTGGTCGCCAGTCAGTCGCCCGGTCGGGATCGGTCGCTTGCGAGTGCGTGACATAACAACGTCAATGTCACGGTCGATGTAGCAATTCATCGCGCTCGCGCCGCCCGACGCAAATGCCCCGCCGAGCAAGGTGAGGAGGATGAGACTGAGTGGGGGCCAGCCGGCCCCGGCAATCAGCATCGCGCCGAGAGTCGTCGTCAGCAGCAGCAGCATGATGGCGGGTTTCGTGACACGGAAGTAATCGCGAAGGACGTCGCGCACTGCGCCCGGCGCTGCGGCGGCCTCCGATGGCGCAGTTCTGGTGAGCAGAAGGATCTGGACGAGCAGTGCCCAGGCGATGCCGGCCACCCCGAAATGCAGCGTCGAGATTGCAGCCGGCGGCGCTCCGGAGGCGTTCAATGCGCCAATCGGTATCTCGACCGCGAATACCGCCGCGAGACCAATCAGGAGCGGGGTCGCCACGCGCAGGTGGGCGCCAATGAGTAGCACCAGCGCGAGCAGGGCGATCGCAGTGCCAACGAGAATCTGGTGAACAGCCAGCGTTGAAATCTGGCCGACAAGTGGTTGGCCCATCGAGAGGCCGCAGGCCGGCCAGTTGGCGCAGGCGCTGCTGGCATCCGATGCGGCCAGGTAGGCGCCCGAAACCAGAACGGCGAACAAGACAACCGTGGCGCCCGCGACAAGCGGGCGAAACCACGCCCTGGCCGCGGTCGCGGGCATTGTGCTGATATCGCTCGCTGCAACAAGAGGTTGGATTAGCGCCAGGGCACAGGCCAGCAGAAGTGCTGTTGCGCCGAGATGGATGGATGCAGCCCAGATGGCAGCCGCGCCGTTCGCCGGGACGAAAATCATGCTCAGCTGGATCAGAATGAGCGTGGTGGCGCCCAGAGCGATCGCGTTGACGCGCGTGTCATTTCGAACCAGGCGGCTGATCGCCAGCAAGGTGATCGTCGCCAGCCCGATCAGGCCCGCGACCACGAGATGCAGTGTCCCGATGGGGCCGGCCGAATGGGCGAGGAAACTCCAGCCGGAGCATTGCCCCCAGGATGCGCACGCCCCGCTCGCGCCGCTGGAGTCGAATCCGGCGACGATAATCAGAGCGAGGGCAAGCGCCGCCAGAATCCCCCCGAGCCACGACAGGTGCGCCCGTGCTCTTGCCTGCGTCACGTCTCCCCACCTTCCCCATCCATCGCCAGATATACCGAGTCGCCGAACGACCGTTCCGGCCGCGGCTCCTCCAGCGCTGGCGATCCTGTGGCGATTTCTAGATCGACTGCATCAGCTTCTGATCGCGCTCAATGAGCTGCTGCAGGACCTGATTGATTGAGCTTGCGCCCTCGAAGCCCGTGCGCTCGGCGGCGAGGGCCTCGTCGGGCATCTCGCGAACGGTCGCGAGAATCGCCTCGCGCGCGGTGCCGAACTCCGACAGGAGAGTCCGGATGTTGGTCGGATTCGCAGAAGGTGGCGGTTCCGGGATTGCCATCGCTGCGCCGACCTCGCCGAGCGTCATCAGCTTGATTGTCTGCGACGCGCGAATCTCCGATTCGCGGAGCGAGGCGATCGCGGACAGCGCCGTCTGGCCATCGCTTGCGGTCGTGGACCCTAGCGGCCGAATCTTCATGTTCAGGTTGCGATAGGTCGCAATGAGGCTGTCGATCACTTCGGAGTGCGCCAACTGTCCCCTCCAGTTCTGGTGGCTCCGGGCACTGTCATCAGCCCGTTACCTCTAATCCCCCCGACGTGGATTGTACGGGTGCTCGGAAGTCACAGCAACAGAGCCGGAAACATCCCAACCCTATGGTACGATACCGGCGCGGCGCACGTCTCGAAATTCTATACCGCCTGCGTCGTGTCTCGGAAGCTTTTCGTACCGTGAGGAGCAGGATGAGCATGGCGTCGAGACGGAGAACGCCGCTGCGCTGCCCGGTTTGCAGCCGTGGACTGGACAATACCCAGATCATCCCGCTCGGCGCGGTCACTTCCGGGTTGCCGTGGGAGCTACATGCCGGCCATTGTCCGGAGCATGGCTGGTTCCAGTGCGAGGTCATCTCCCGGCCCCCACGCGAGATCTTCCCGGTGTCACAGCCGGGCGGCACTGTCCGAACCTTTACGATCAACGGCGTCGCCGCGTATGCATTTCCGACGATCTGGAACTCGCAGGTCACACCCCAGCGCGTCGATCCGTACGATGACCGATACTGGGAAGTCGATTGGTCGATGCTTCCAGAGGGCGCGGTCAGCTTCTGACCTCGGCGGAGCGCATGTCTCCGTCCCCCACAACGAGGGAATCGACCAGCGAATGACGAGGCGGTGGTGACCGGCGCAGGCCTTAACGGAGGGCCAACAGGCGATTCAGGATCGCGCCCGTCTTTGACGCCGGCGTCCCTCTTGATCGTGCTTCTGATCTTCTACCTCGTCGTCCAGACCCAGACGATCGTGCTCCTGATGCTGTTTTCGATTCTGTTTGCGACGGTCATCGAACGCCCGGTTCTCCGGCTGGAATCTCGCGGAATGCCGCGCGCCGTTGGCATCCTGACTGTCTATGTCGTGCTTCTGTTGGGCCTTGTGCTGCTCGGCTTCATTTTCGTCCCCTTGATTTCCGCCGAGGCACGGACCTTCTCGGCGCAGGCGCCGAGTCTCATCCAGGAGCTCGCGGATCAGTGGCGCACAAGCGATAGTCGCCTGCTAGCCCGCACGGGCTATCGGCTTCTGATGCAGTTGAAGTTCCGGCTCGACAACCCGCCACCACCGACGGGCGGCACTGCCATTGGCCTGATTACCGGCGTCGGCGCAGTGATCTTTGGGCTTGTCGCCACGTTTGTCATCGGCTTCTACTATCTGATGGAGAAGCATCTCGTGAAGCGGCTGTTGCTCCAGAATCTGCAGCCAGCAACGCGAGATCGAGTGAACTCGGTCTGGATCGATGTCGAGGCGAAGGTCGGAGATTGGCTGCGCGGGCAGCTGCTGCTTTGTGTCATCATCGGCGTTGCGTCCGGCTTTGGCTATGGGCTCCTGGGTTTGCGTTTTTGGCTGTTGCTGGCGCTCTTCGCAGGTGTCACAGAGATCGTGCCCGTAATCGGACCGTGGATCGGCGGAATCCCGGCGTTCGCGGTGGCGCTGCTTGATTCCTGGCAGAAGGCGGCTATCGTCGCTGGCTTTATCGTGCTTCTTCAGTTCACCGAGAACAGCATCCTCGTGCCACGCGTGATGCGTGGCGTCATTGGTCTGTCGCCCCTCACGGTATTTCTCGCGGTGCTTGCCGGTGGCCAGTTCATGGGGCCGCTTGGCGCGTTGCTGGCGATACCGTTCGCGGCGGCCATTCAGGTGATCATCTACGATGCTCTTCGCGTGCGACGCGAGCGTCGTGAGTTTGCGGTCGCGCCCGTCGGTCAACATCTGCACGCATCGGCGTGGCGCTCGGTGCTGACTCAGTTCCTCGGTGACAGCGACCATCGTGGCCCGCATGTGCCGGCCGATCCTTCCGAACCTGCGCCGAAGACGTCGGCGCAGCAAGATAATCGCCCGAATTCGCCCGACGAACCCAGGGAGTAACATGCCTGAGCTACCGGAGGTTGAGGCTGCGCGTCGCGGCATCGCCGAGCAGCTTCTTCACGATGAAATAGTTGAGGTGGATCTTCGTCTGCCAAAGCTGCTCGTTGCGAGTGATGGCCTTGGCCTCGAGCAGCTTGTGGGGCTGTCTTTCTCAGCGATTCGGCGACACGGAAAGTACCTCACCCTCCTGGCGGGTGATCTGGCGCTGGTGATTCACCTCAAGCTTAGCGGACAGCTGGTCGGTCGTGGCCCGACGATCCCGGGCTTTGATGCCGGCCATCCCGTGCCTGCCTATGGCGCGGAGCTGCCCCACAAGTCGACACATCTGATCATTTACTTCGCCAGTGGGTCACGTTTGTATGTTACGGACATCCGCCACTTCGCTCGCGTTCGGCTGATGCCGGTCGACGACCTGGATGGCTATTTCAACAACTTGCGACTCGGGCCGGACGTTGCCTCAAGCGCCTTCGAGCGGCAATGGTTTCATGGCGCTATCGCGCGGCGACCTCAATCTCGGCTGAAGCCGCTCCTGCTCGATCAGACGTTTGTCTCCGGGCTTGGAAATATCTACGTCGATGAAGTGCTGTATCGCGCTCGGCTCCACCCCGAGCGGCTCGCTCGAACACTTGCTCCCACCGAAATCGACCAGCTGTTTGACGCTGTCGGTGAAATCATGGCGATCGCCATCCCGATTGGCGGTGCGAATATTCTCAACGGCAAGGCTATCCCGGAGCGCGGCGACTTCCCGTTCGTCCACGGGCGTGAGGGCATCCCCTGCCTGAGGTGCGGGACACCGATCGTGAAGGAACGCGTCGATGCGCGGGGCACATATCGCTGCCCGATTTGCCAGCCCGTCCCCGACGCGAATTGACCGAGGTGAGACAACCCCGCAGATGCGCTGCCCCGGATCAGCGTCTGGCTGGTCCGGGGCAGGACGGCGCGGGTCAGGCGCTAGCGGCTGGCTGCTTCTTCGATGAGCCCGCCGAGAATCGCAATACCTTGCTCGATCTTCTCGTCATCGGAGAATGAATAGGCGAGGCGCAGGGTGCCACTGCCAGCGCCACCAAAGTGGCAGGCCGGCCCGGGCAGGAACTCGACGTTTCGCGCGGAGGCTGCCGCCTGCAGTTCCCCAGCGGTCACGCCAGTGGGGAGGGTCATCCAGATGAAGAACCCACCTTCAGGCGTCGTCCACGTTGTCCCTGCCGGCATCGCGCGCTCGAGCGCCGCCAGCATGACGTCGCGCCGACGGCGATACAGAGCGGTGAGCTCGCTGATATGCTCCTGGAGCGTCCCGTTTGCGCAGAATTCGGCGGCGACGTAGCCGGCAAATGGGCTGGTGCCACCTTCGAGCTTCATCCCCGTCAACCGTTGGATCACGTCAGTATTGGCGACTACCCAGCCCAGCCGGACGCCTGCCGCCATGATCTTGGAGAACGTGCCGAGGTACATGACGGAGCCGTCGCCAGCCATCTCATAGAGCGTCGGCAGTCGCTCCCCCGCATAGCGCAGATCGAAGTAGGCGTCATCCTCAACGATCGGCACACCGTGTTCCCGAGCGAGCTCGATGATCCGCTTGCGGCGTTCCAGTGTCGTCGTCACGCCAGTCGGGTTCTGGAAGTTCGGGATCATGTACAACAGCTTGGCCTGCTTACCCTCGGCGCGAAGCGTCTCCAGCTCGCGCTCAAGGGCAGCGATGTCGGTTCCTTCCGCGGTGATCGGAATCGGCCGCACGTCGGCGCCGGCAACCGTGAAATTGTGAACTGCCCCCGACCAGGTCGGCTGCTCACTGAGCACGACATCACCCGGATCGACCAGCATGTCGACGATGAGAGCCAGTGCCTGTGACGAGCCGTTGGTGATGAGGATGTTGTCTGCCGTTGCCTGAATCCGCTGATCGCGAGCGAGCTTCTTGACAAGCTCGTCGATCAGCCCGTCGTACCCGCGGGCCGCGCCGTATTGCAGCGCCCACTCGCCCTCGCGCTCCAGAGCGACGCGCGTCGCCTCGATCACGTCCGCCTTTGGCAGCGTGGCGGGATCGGGGAAACCGGCAACGAAGGAAATCTTCGATGCCGCGGCGCGGGGATTTCCGAGCCGTGCTGGGCCGTAGCGTTTCGCCCGCTCTGAAAGTAGCGAACCGACGATGCCACTGGCAGTCTCGACCATGTCCTCAAACCTCCTCGATGGGCGGCCCTGGACGTTTCCCGGGTTGCCGCACTCCTCTGTGAGATTGTACCCTCCCGTGGTCGCGGACGGTCGGGACCCCGGTTCGGGCATGCTGTATGAGACGAGGCGCCGGAAGTCGTGCGAGGTCTGGTAACACTGGTTTCGATCGTTGGAGTCGTCGTGATTATGATCGGCGTCTTCGCCATTCTTCCGCGCGAGCAGAGGCCGCCTGCGAATCCGGTCGCTGAAATCGCGACGAAGAGCGCCGTCGCGCGAGAAACCACGAGTCCTTCGACGGGCGCGGTCCAGGGTACGACCCCGGCCGGCGCCGTCGTGCCGGTTTCCTTGCCGCAGCTTCCCGCCGTCAACAAGCCGCAACTGGTTTCGCCGATCTCACCGCTCGGTCTCGTCGAGCAGTATTACTCCGAAACGCAGACGTTCGGGGCAGTGACCGTCGCCTGGCGTCCGGGCGCGTTCGACCCGGCGATTGCGTCATCGGTCGCCGAGATGGCGCAGCGGGGAATCGGTAACGTCAGCGCATTTCTGAACATTCACGATGACTCCCCACTCACCGTCTTTCTGGCGGATGAGATGTTCGACGAGAACTGCCGGGGTTGCCAGGGGTTTGCGGCGTCAGACCTCCATCAGATCTTCATCCTTCAGGATGGCAGCGTTGCGGCGGATGAGATGCAGGGGTTGATCACACACGAGGTTGCCCACGTCATCGCCGGGAACCACATCGGATTGCCGAACAGTCTCTTCTTCGCCGAGGGGTTTGCGACCTATCAGATGGACGCCGACGTACAGGCGGCCGGCTATGTCCCGGCGATTCAGGCGGCTGCCTGGGCATATCAGGCCGGCATCCTGCCGACGCTCGCGTTCCTGCGGGATGAGGCAACCTACGAGGGGCGAGTCCGAAGGAGGCTGGAGTACGACGCAGCAGGGTCGTTCTCCCAGTTCTTGATCGAGAAATACGGACTCGAAGCCTACACCGAGCTATATCGCACACGGGTGCCCGAGCAGGTGCTCGGCGTCGACTGGCAGCAGCTCGAGGAGCAGTGGCACGCCTACCTCGAACCGTTGGCCGGCAATATCGTCAACGGGGTCGATGGCGCGAGCTGGTGGAATGTCGCCCAGAATGTCGCCGCCGGGTTCGGCGCGCTCTATGATGCGCCCGACAAGGTGTCGGTTGAGAGTTACGCGGCGCTTACCGCTGCGCGCCTGGCGCTCTATCGTCTCGATCTGCCGAACGCGATTCGATTCGCCAACGAAAGTAACCTGGCGCCGAAGACCGCGACGTAGCTCGTCGGTCCAGCGTCAAATGAGCGGAATTGCTCCGTCGGTATACTTCAGGGCACCGGCCCGGCTCGGGCACGATCGTGCCGGCGGAGATTTGCCATTTTCCCGCGGCGACCAGATGAGGAACAGAGTAGCGTGTCGATTCCAGTGGATCAAATCTACGACATCACCGTAATCGGCGGTGGGCCGGTCGGCTTGTTTGCTGGCTTCTATGGCGGTATGCGCGGCCAGCGAACGAAAGTCATCGAAGCGCTTGAAGAGCTCGGCGGCGCGCTGACGGCGATCTACCCCGAGAAGTACATCTACGATATCGCCGGCTTCCCGAAGGTGCTCGCCAAGGACTACGTCGAGGCAGCTTGTCGAACAGGCCGCTGGCATGGGCTGTGAGTTTGTCCTGAAGACTGCCGTCACATCGCTCACTCGTGACGAAGCATCCGGCTGTTTCATCCTTGGGACGACGACTGGCACGCATTACAGCCGGACGATCATCATCTCGGCCGGCATCGGCGCGTTCGAGCCGAAACGGCTCGAGGTTCCGGGCATCGAGCGATTCGAAGGTGGGGGCGGCGTTCATTACTTCGCCAAGCACGTCGATGACTTCCGCGATCGGCACGTGCTGATCGTCGGTGGCGGGGACTCGGCTGTCGATTGGGCGAACACGCTTGCGCCGTTGGCTCGGTCGGTCCGGCTCGTTCACCGATCCAAGTTCCGCGCGCACGAGCGCGCGATCGCGCAGATGGCCGAAGAGGGTGTTCACCTCCACTACCCCGACTACGCGGTCAAGGCCGTCCACGGCAACGACCGGCTCGAGTCTGTCACGTTCCACCATCTGAAGGAGGGGAGCGAGCAGACGGTCGATGCCGACGATCTGATTGTCGCGATCGGATTCCTGGCCGACCTCGGGCCACTCAAGACATGGGGGTTGGAGGTCGAGCGCAACACCATCCGCGTCGACCCGATCACAATGGCGACTAACATCGAGGGGATTTACGGCTGCGGCGACGTCGTTACGTACCCCGCGAAGTTCAAGCTCATTGCGACCGGCGCGGCTGAAGCCATTACCGCGGTCAACCACTGCGTGACGGTCATCAACCCTTCGGCGCGTCTCGATCCTGGCCACTCGACAAACATTATGGAGAAGCGCGAAAAGGCCGCCCTGTAGGCTGCGGCCTTCTCGCTCAAACCAGGTGTGCGATCAGACGACCGATGACGGCGGCGGTATGACGCGGCGTTCGCGGTTGCCCCCGAGCGCCCGGTATGCCGTTACCTCGGGATTCACCTGGCAGTGTGGCGGATTGCCGTTCAGAACATTGGTGACGTTCACCAGCGCGAGATACAGCGCACGGTCAAATGCTTCCTTCGTCGTGCCACCGATGTGAGGCGTCAACACGACGTTCGAGAACTCGGTGTATGGGTTGTCAGGGTGTGGCTCGAACTGGAACACATCGAGGCCGGCGCCCGCGATACGCCCGGACTGCAGCGCCTCGACCAGCGCGACCTCCTTGACGATCGGCCCACGCGCAGTGTTGATAAGAAACGCTGATTGCTTCATCAGATCGATCGCACGCTCGTCGATGAGGTCGCGCGTATACTCGTCAAGCGGGCAGTGCAACGACACGAAGTCGGACTGACGCAGGACATCCTCAAACGGCATGTACGAGATGCCGTGCTCGTTGGCGAACGTCAGATCCCAGGCGATGTCTGCCGCCAGCACCCGCATGCCGAATGCCTTGCCCAGCAGCGCGGTTGATTTTCCAACTCGGCCGAGGCCGACGATGCCAAGCGTCTTGCCCCACAGTTCGGAGTTCGCTTCCAGCGGGATGCGGTCGTAGGGGAACCACTCACCATCGCGGATCGAGCGGTCGACCACCAGCACGTTGCGGGCGAGATTGATCATCATCGCGAAGGCAAGCTCTGAGACCGAGTGATTGTTGCAGCCAGCGCAGATGCCAACAGCGATGTTGCGTCGTGTTGCTTCCTCGACATCGATATGGTCGTACCCGACACCTCCGGCGCTCACCACCCTGAGGTTGGGCGCGGCTTCCATCACTCGCGGCGAGATCCATTCGAGACCGGTAATGATGCCTTCGGCTTCGCTCGCCAGGTCGCAAAGCTGTGCCTGGTCGATGGGATATCGCATCTCGCGGTCGATCATCTCGCATCCACGTCGGGCGAGGAACTCGTCGAGATACTCGCGATTGCCTTCGCGAAACTTGCGAGAAAGGATCAGTACCTTATGCGCCACGCCATCGCCTCCCCGTCCTGTTGCCGCTATCGTTGTCCGATTTGGCGCATTGTAGCACTGTGTCGAACGGCGTCCTGTCCGTTCGATATCTCGCGCTCCATCAGGCCGTGATACTGCCGAATCGGCAATATGCCAGACGTGGGCGTACCGAAAGACGACGAATTGTGGCCGCGCACGGCAGTGTGGGTGCTATACTCGTATGAGCATGGACGCGGACGGCGGAGCACCGGCGGCTACGACAACGAGGGCGGAAGTCGCGACAGGCGCTGCGTTCGGAATACGAGGGAGGCAGACTATGGCACAGGATCAGACAAGCGCGACGAAGACGGCCGAGCAGTACGCACAGAGCGCGCTGGAGCACGTCTGGATTCACTCAGCAAACTGGCAGGAGCTCGCCGCCCAGAAGGGGATGAAGGTCTTCGACCACGGCAAGGGCGCGCTGCTCTACGACGTCGAGGGCAGAGAGTATATCGACGGCATCGCCGGCCTGTGGGTTGTCAACGCTGGCCACGGTCGGACCGAGATCGGCCAGGCAATGGCCGAGCAGGCTGCCAAGCTGGCCTACGTTTCTGCGGCCAACTACACGACCGTCCCGACGGTTGCTCTGGCTGAGACGATCGCGGAGATTCTTCCTGGCGATCTCAACCGGCTCTTCTTCTGCTCCGGTGGTTCCGAGGCCGTCGAGAGCGCGCTGAAGATCGCCAAGCAGGTGCAGGTCATGCGCGGGTTTCCGAAGCGCTATAAGGTCATCGCTCGTCGCGGCTCGTACCACGGCATGACCTATGGCGCGATGAGCCTCACCTCTGCGCGCAACGAGGCGTACTTCGGCCCGTTCATGCACGGCGTTTATCACGTCCCATCGCCAAATAACTATCGATCGCAGTTCCCCGGCCTGACCGGCGAGGCAGACGAGGTGGCATGCGCCAACGCCGTCGAGGCCGAGATTCTGTTCCAGGGACCTGACACGGTCGCCGCAGTGATCGCTGAGCCGATCTCGACGGCAAACGGCGTCCAGGTTCCGTCGAAGGCGTACTGGAAGCGGATGCGCGAGATCTGCGACACCCACGGCGTCCTGCTCATCGCAGACGAAGTCATCAACGGCTGGGGCCGGAGCGGCACCTACTTCGCGATCGAGCACTACGACATCGTCCCCGACATGGTGACGATGGCCAAGGGGCTGTCCTCTGGCTACGCGCCGATCGCCGCTGTTGCCGTCCGCGACTCCGTATTCGAGGGGTTCAAGGAAAAGGGCGATGTCGCTCTCGGTCACCTGCTGACCTTCGGCGGTCAGGCCGTTGCTTGCTCGGCCGCGCTGAAGAATATCGAGATCTTCAAGCAGGAGAATCTCGTGCAGCAGTCTGCCGAGAAGGGCGAGTACCTCAAGAAGCAGCTCCAGGAGCTGTCGTCGCATCCGTCCGTTGGCGACGTTCGTGGCCTCGGCCTGATGTGCGGCGTTGAGATCGTCAAGAACAAGGAGACAAAGGAGAAGTTCGGCCGGGAGGCGCAGTTCACCAAGCGCGTCTCCGAGCTCGTGAACGAGAAGGGCCTGCTGACCCGCGTCTGGGACACGATCCACCTCGCGCCGCCATTCGTCGTCACGATCGACGAGATCGACCGCATGGTCGCGATCACCGACGAGGCGCTGACCCAGGCAGAGAACGAATACGCTGCCGAGCTCGGGTAGCAATCACCCGCGCGAATCCGAATCTTGCACCACCCGCCAGGGCTCGTCCCGGGCGGGTGGTGTCGTATTTGTGCCAATTTCCGGGCGTGGATCGTCAGCCGGGAGGGTTGCTCGTGCCGAATAATCGGTCGCCGGCGTCACCCAGTCCCGGAACAATGTATCCGTGTTCGTTCAGCCCGTCGTCCAGGGTTGCGGTCACGATGCTGCATTCGGCATCGGCGCGTAGCAAGGCATCGATACCGAGCGGCGCGGCGATGATCGATGCGATTACGATATGACCCGAGTGCGTGCGTCGAATGATCTCGACGGCGCAGGAGGCGGAGCTTCCGGTCGCGATCATTGGATCAAGCACGACGACACGATCTGCCCACCCGACGTTGGCTGGTAGGTTCGAGGTATAGACTTGCGCTTCGAGGCGGAGCTCATCCCGGCGAACGCCGAGCTGATAGATCGGCGCGTCTGGCAGCAGTGCGCGAAATGGCGGAGCAAATAGCAGGCCGGCCCGCAGAATGACGATCCCCGCAACACGTTCGGCCAGCGCAGGAACCTGAATGACCCGGCCATCGAACCCGATTACGTGGCTGGTCCCCAAAGCCACATCGTCTAGCGCCGTCCACAGCACACGGTTTGCGATCTGCTCGCTCAGCGCGCAGAACTCCGTGCTGCTGGCGCTGCGATCCCGTATCCGGCCAAGCAGGACTGCAGCGAGTGGGTCGCTGAGAATTCGGAGGCGGTCTGACCCGAGCACGTCGTCCCGGCCTGGTTGCGGACGACCTTGCATCGGGGAGACGGGAATTTCGGTCAATTCAGCCCACCTTCCTCTGCCACGACAATCGTCGCACTGATGGCTTCCGCCAGCGCAACGAGCAGGCTATCTTGTGCGACCGTGTCATCGATCGCGCGGATAGTTGTTCCGCAGTCCGCGCCATCGAGCTGCAACTCGAAGAGCCGCTGGACGCCCGGCTCCTCCCATGGCGTGAGCGCTTCGATCCCTGCCGATTGCTCGGACAGCCGGTTCAGACCAACCGCAAGGAGCTCGGCCATCACCACGCTGCGCGTCACGGCAACCCAGGCAATGGAATCTACGGCAAGCCTCACGACCCACGTCGCCGGCAGCCACGCTGCCAACTCGACGAAGCCGTAGTGTGGCAGAGCCAGCGCCCGCATCGCGGAGTTTGGATGAACGACGTCGATCCAGAGCCTTGCAACCCCCGCTGAGCGAGTGGGGGCAGTGAGGACGACGACGTGATCGGCCTCGAGGAGCCGGGAGGGCACATCGACCGACTGCAGTGCTGCGCCGGGAAGTCCGGTCAGTCGGGACCAGGATGAGTGTTGTTCTGCGATCAGCGGAGAATCTTGAGCTGAGTCGACGATGATCTCGATGAGCGGCGTGGCTGGTCGAGATGAGGGCCGGGGATCGATTACGAGCGCCGACGTGCCGGCCGAGAGATCGCATGCGCCAGGAAGCCAGGCGTGAAGGGAGGACTCGAGCCCGATGGTAGCGATTCGGGGCGCAGGCTGTATCGTCGTTGAGCGGGTGAGAACCGGCCGAGGGGCTCTGCCGGCGATCAACGCTCGCTGGATCCGGTTAGCCCATCGCGCCATTCCGTCACCGCCTGCTAGTTGAGCCGCCGCACTTCGGGGTTCCACTTGATCAGCGCGAGAACGTAGAGCAGGACGACGCAGGCGTTGACGAGGATTGCCCGCTGGGTACCCCAATGTTGGGCAATGATGCCAATCTGCAGATAGCCGATCGGCGTCAACCCCCAGAATGTCGAATAGACCGCCATCACGCGCCCACGAAACTCGTCGTGGACGATCGTCTGGATCAGCGTGTCGGCGAGCGTCCCATAGATTGCGCTTACCAGCCCGAGCCCGAAGATAAAGACCATCCCGATATAGAGTGTCGGGGCAAACGAGAAGAGAATCTGGATAACCGCGAACAAGAACACGAACACAATGACCCAGAAGCCACGACGCCGAAGCGAAGTCATCGCAGCGATGATCATCACACCGATAAACGCGCCCGCGCCATCTGCTGCGTACAGGAATCCAAGCCCCTCCGCACCACGATCGTAGACGTCGCGGGTGAGCGCTGGAAGCAGCGTGAAGAACGACATCCCGAAGATCACGGGAACGAGGTCGACAGAAAGCAGGCTGCGCAGGGTCGGAAACTTCCAGATGTACTGATACCCATCGACCAGCGTGCGGATCGCCGAGTCGCGCTTCTGTGCGGGCAGCGCGCGATCCACCGTCAACGTCAGAAGAACCAGCATTGACGGAAGGAAGGCGAATGCAGAGAGATAGAAGCAGGCGGCCGTGCCGATAACGGCGATCAGCATGCCGCCCACCACTGGACCGACGATTCGGGCGCCGTTGAAGGCCGCCGAATTCAGCGCCACCGCGCTTTGAAGCTCGTGCGGCTTGACGAGGTTGGGGACGAGCGAGAGTCGAGCCGGCCAGTCGAAGGCGGATGCTGCGCCAGTCAGCGTCGCGATGATGAGGATGTGGCTCACGCGTAGCGCGCCGAAAGCGTCGAGCGTCGCGAGCACGAGGAGATTCGTTGCCATGAACGCCTGAGTAGCGAACAGGACTTTGCGGCGCTCGAAACGATCGACGACGACGCCGACGATGGGCGACAGTAACAGCACGGGCATCGCGCTCAGAAAGCCCACGAGACCCAGCAGGAACTTATCGCTCGTCATGTCATAGACGAGGAATCCCTGTACGGTGATCCGGATCCAGAGGCCGGCCAGCGCAAGCGTGATGGCGATCCAGAAATGCAGGAACTGACGATTGTTCAACGCCGCGAACTTGCGATGCTGAACAGGCGGGAGTTCCTCGCCATCCATCTCCGGAGCAACGACCTCGGTTTCGGGCGACAATGTTGACCCTCACAATCCGGCCACCAGTCAGGGCGTCGTGTTACACTCGCCCTGCGGGAGAGTTGACGACCGGATCGGCAAACGATGAATACGATCGAGCAAGCGCTGAGCATCTTACAGGAGTCGGGGTACCGTGTCACAGCCCCGCGTCGCGCCCTTGTCGAGATTATCGACGAGCAGGATCGCGCCTTTACCGCCGATGAGTTACTGCGCCTCCTGGCGGGGCGTGGCGAAGCGGTCGGGCGAGCAACCGTCTTCCGCACGCTCGATGTGCTGGTTAACAGTGGTGTCCTCGACCGCCTTCACCGCCCTGATGGTTGCCACACCTATGTCCGCACCGAACGAGACAGTGAGCACCGACATCACCTGATCTGCTCGGACTGTGGCGCGGTGGTTCAGTTTGATGAGTGCACCGTCGCTCCACTGCTGGAAGAGCTCGGCCAGCGCACCAATTTCGCGATCTCCGGGCATTGGCTCGAAGTGTTCGGCCTCTGCGCGACCTGCCGCCACTAGCCACTTGAAATTCTGACCGCGTCTGCTTGCATCCTCGGCTTGTCCCGGCGACGATAGTGTCCGTCGTCCACGGGACGTGACGTGATGGAGAGGGTGCGTTGTGACGAATGACGATATCTGTTTCGCGACTGCGCGCGATCTGGCGAGTCGTATCCGTTTGCGAGAGCTCTCTGCGGTCGAGGTGATGCAAGCGCACCTCGCGCAGATCGAGCGCGTCAATCCTCGGGTCAATGCGATCGTCTCACAAGTCGACCCCGAACAGTCGATGGCGATGGCGCGCGCTGCAGACGACGCGGTTGCGGCGGGAGAAGCCGTCGGGCCGCTTCACGGGCTACCGATCGCGCACAAAGACCTTGAGGAAACAGCCGGGATTCGCACCACGTTTGGCTCCCCGATATTCCGCGATCACGTGCCGTTGCACGATACGTTGATGATTCAGCGGATCAAGGCCGCCGGCGCGCTCACCATCGGCAAGACGAATGTGCCGGAGTTTGGCGCGGGATCGCAGTCGTTTAACCCGGTATTCGGGGCGACGCTCAATCCGTATGACACGGGCAGAACGTGCGGCGGGTCGAGTGGCGGGGCCGGCGCCGCGCTTGCATGTGGCATGTTGCCGATCGCTGACGGCAGCGACATGGGCGGATCGCTGCGGAACCCCGGCAACTTCAATAACGTGGTCGGCTTCCGTGTCTCACCTGGCAGAGTCCCCGTCGTCCCCTCGTTCAATGCCTGGGGCAATCTCGGCGTCAAGGGGCCGATGGCGCGGACTGTCGACGATGTGGCGCTGTTCCTTGGCACGATCGCGGGACCTGATCCACGGTCGCCAATCTCGATCGACGAGCCGGGCGGCATTTTCGCGAGGCCACTGGATCGCGACTTCGCCGGGGTCCGCGTCGCCTGGGCGCCTGATCTGGGTGGGCTTCCGCTCGACCCGCAGGTGCGGTCGGTGCTGGAGCGCCAGCGCGGAGTGTTCGCTGACCTTGGTTGTGAGGTTGACGAGGCGACGCCTGATTTCACCGGCGCCAACGAGGCTTTCCAGACGCTGCGCGCGCTTGACTTTGCGCTCGGCCATCATGAGAAGCTGCGCAGCCATCGCGAGCTGATCAAAGACACGATCATCTGGAACACCGAGAAGGGGCTGGCTTTGACTCCTCTGGAGATCAACCGGGCTCAGGTGTTGCGCTCTCAGCTCTATACCCGTGTTACGGAGTTCCTTGAATCCTATGAATTCCTGATTTGCGCGGTGAATCAGGTGCCACCGTTCCCGGTCGGGATCGAATACCCGACCGAGATTGACGGGGTGCAGATGGAGACGTACATCGACTGGATGAAGTCGGCCTACTTCATCACGCTGACCGGCCTGCCGGCCATTTCGGTTCCGTGCGGGTTCACCGAGGACGGGCTGCCGGTCGGCGTCCAGATCGTCGGCCGCTGGCATGATGATTTCGGCGTGCTGCAGATCGCCCGCGCATTCGAGCAGGCAACACAGGTCTGGAAACGTCGACCGCCGGTCGTTGCCGAGCCCTAGATACGCTCGGCCAGTAGCTCGACGATGTGCAGAACCCGGACTGGCTTGTCGCGGCTGGCCAGTCCGCCCTGCACCTGCATCAGACACCCGGGGTTGTCAGACACGACGATCTCCGCGCCGGTCGCGAGAATATTGTCAAGCTTCTTGGCGAGGATCGCGCTCGAGACGTTCGGGTAGTCCATTGAAAACGCGCCGCCGAACCCACAGCACACGCTCGAATCCGCCATCTCACGCAGCTCCAGCCCCAGTGTATCCAGGATGATACGTCGCGCTCCGGCGCCCAGACCGAGCGCGTTGTGCGACTGGCAGGCATCGTGATACGTAACGACTGGCGACGTCGCTGGTGGCGAAAAGTCCGAAGGATCCAGTTGGGCGTGTTCGTCAATGAATGTGGTGATGTCGACGATGCGGGCAGCCTGGTTGGCCGCGCGTGTGCGCCAGCTCTCGTCGTGCCGGAATAGATGCTGATAATCCTGAAGCATCGCTGCAAGACAACTGGTGCTGGTGGTTACGACCCAGTCAGCCTCGGTCGCCTCGAGGACGCGGATCGTCTGCTCCGCCATCTCCCGCCCGTGGCGTCGGTCGCCGGAGTTCAGTGCCACCAGCCCACAGCAGTGTTGATCGACCGGGTAACGAACGTCGCAGCCACAGGCGCGGAGGACGCGAACCATCGCCTCTGCCATTGCTGGCGTGATGCGGTCGGTCATGCAGCCGGGGAAGATCGCGGCGGTTCTGCCCGCTACCTGGCTACTGGCAAGCTCGCGCACAGGCGCAGCGTTCGCCTCGGCGAACCGGGACCGGAATGGCCGGGTGGTCGGCGCCAGGAGCGCTCGTCCGTTCGTCATGGCCGGCTGCAGGGGAATGCGACGGACGATTCCATCGTTGTCGGCGACGATGCTCGCTGCGCGCGCTGCGAGGCCGGCCCAACGCTCGCCCGCCTTCGGGTCGGCCCAGTGTGAGATTGCAAATCCCTTGGTGGCAGGCATGCCGAATGCTTCGACAGAGCGGGCACGCACATCCAGAATCAGTCGCGGTATCGGAATCTCGGCCGGGCAGACCATTTCACAGGCGTTGCAGGACGCGCAGAGACTCTGCGGGCCGGCGGCATGCTCGAGCCCATGATGCATTGCCGTCATGATCAGCCCGATCGGACCAGTATAGATATGGCCGAACACGTGGCCGCCGACAATCTGGTACGGCGGGCAGACATTCGAGCACGCGCCGCAACGGATACAATGCAGCGCCTCATGAAGCTCGTCATCCTCCCGCGCGGCCCATCTTCCGTTGTCGAGCAGAACGATATGCTGCTCCTTCGGGCCGTGTACGCCGATTGTCAGTGTCAATTCGATGTCGGCGCTGCGGCTGGGCCCAGTCATGAACGACACATAGCTGGTGATCTTCTGGCCGGTGCCAGAGCGTGGAAGGACCTGGAGGATCGCGGTTGCATCCTCCATCGTCGGGACGATCTTCTCGATCCCGAGGACTGCAATGTGGACCGGCGGGAGCGTCGTGACTAGCCGGCCATTGCCTTCGTTCGTGACGATAACGAGCGTGCCACTGTTGGCGATGGCGATATTCGCGCCAGAAATGCCCACGTCCGCGTCGATGAATGATTGGCGCAGCCGCTCTCGAGCAACCCGGACCAGTTGATCCGGGTCTGGTGGCAGCTCCTCCCCAACCTCTTTCGAGAGCAGTTCCGCAATTTGCTCACGGGTTTTGTGGACGGCCGGCGCGATCAAATGGGACGGGTGCTCCCCCGCGAGCTGCATGATCCATTCGCCGAGATCGGTCTCGACGACACGGACGCCTCGTGACTCGATCGCCGGATTCAGCTCGATCTCCTCGGTGACCATGGACTTGCTCTTGACGACAAGTCGCGCGCCTTGCTCGTCGATAATGTCGCAGATGATCCTGCGCGCGTCCTCGGCCGTTGCGGCGCGATGAACGACTGCGCCAACGGCCTCGGCCTCGCGAGTAAAACGCTCTATGAGATCCGGCAGTTCAGCCATCGCGCTGGCCTTGATGTCGTGAACGCGGCGGCGGCGCGCGGAGAAATCCTGATCTTCAAACGCGCGGACGCGCCGCCGGCCAAACTCCGGTAAGGCGCGTTGGAGGGCGGTCCGCAACTGCTCATCCGCAACCGCTGCGTCAACGCGGCGTCTGAAGGCTTTCTTATCCGGTTTCGACGGGGCGGAGACCACGGCAGTTCCTTACTGACAACGAATCATCGGTCGTCGCTCCGAGTATATCCCCATCACGCGATCGGTTCGGACATTCCGATCGTGCGGAATCAGGTAGAATCCCTACCCCTATGCGGGGATACAGGCGGTGTTCCGCAATGACCGGTAACGCGCGGAACCGATCGCAGGAAGACGCTCGGCGTTGTAATGACAGAGCCTGAAGCTGAGACTAGCTTCGAGAACCATCCGCTGGTTCGGCATCGCGACGCGGTTGCTGCCGCGTGGCGCGATGTTGCCTGGGACGTAAGCCCTGCCTATCAACGGATGAGCCAGTCTGTTCTGCGAGATCGAATCGGTGAAGTCATCGACGCGCTCATCGAGTCAACGCGCGGCGACGCAGCTACTGAACGGCGCTTCCTCGCGAGACTTGAACGGGCGATCGATCGAGATCATATGGGCGTCGACGATCTCCTTGCCGGGCTGATGGGCGGGTGCGATGCGTTCGACCGCGGCCTGAATCCCGCCGACCGTCACTCACCTGCGATGATCGAGAGCGAACGCGTTCTCCGTCGGCTCGTGCGCGAGTTCGCGTCCACGGCGCTATCGCTCATCACCGGAAAGCTCGAGACCAAAGCGGCCGCCGAAGCCACCAGTCGCGCCCGCCTGCTGGCACTCCAACGTGTTGGCGCGGCAGTGACAAGCTCACTCGCGGTCGAGGCGACGCTGCAGACGATTGTCACCGAAGCTGCCACCCTGATGAACGGCGCAACTGCGCGACTTCGGCTGGCCGACGAGTCGGGGCAGGAGCTTCGTTTGATTGCTTCATCGGGAGATCCGGATGACGCCCTGTCAGGCACACTCGCGCCGGTCGAGACAACCCTCGCGGGACGCTGCTATCGGAGCGGCCGGCCGGTTATCTCTAATGATGTTGTGGCCGGGACAGGCGCGAAAGATAGAGTCGAACAGCCGCGATGGACCGTGTCGCTGCTATCTGCGCCCCTGCGGGTTCGCGGCGAATCAATTGGCGTCCTGACGATTTCCATCTTCAATGGCTCCTTCGCGGACACGGATGCCGAGATCGTTGGTGTCTTTGCTGACAATGCCGCGGTCGCGATCGAGAACGCGAGACTATTCGAGAACGCGCAAGCGCAGATCACCGAAATGGAGATCATCAACCGGGTCTCTGCCGTCGTGTCGTCCTCGCTGAACCTTTCCGAGATCTATCGCTCGATCCATCACGAGATCATGCGAATCATGGTCGCAGATGCGTTCCTGATCGTGCTGCGCCAGCCGGACGGGACGAACGACCTTGTCTACATCTCGGATCTCGGCCAGAGGTTCTCGCCACGCCACGACGTTCACCTTCCGCCTGAGTACTACGAGTCCATGACCGAGCGGAAGCCGAAGATCGTCGAAGCATGCCTGGCGGCTGACTTCGAGGGCTGGGAGCGGTATGGCGACATGTCTGTGCGGATCCAGTCAGTTCTGATCGCTCCCCTGGTTCGAGGGAACGATGTGATTGGAAGTATCAGCGCGCAGTCATATGCTCCCAACAGTTATCGAGCGCGCGATATCGAGCTCCTTGCAACAGTTGCCAACGTCGCAGCCGTGGCGATCGAGAACGCAGTGCTCTTCGAGCAGGCGTCTGACGTTGCTGTTTCCGAGGAGCGGAATCGCCTCGCTCGCGAGATCCACGACACGATCGCGCAGGGACTCGTCGGCATTATCCTGCAATTGGAGGCGATTGGCGCCACACTGGGGGACTCACCGCTCGTCGAGCGAGTCGACCGGGCGCTCGGGCTGGCAAGGGCGAATCTGGATGAGGCGCGCCGCTCCGTTTTTGATTTGCGCGCCGCGCCACTCGAGCACCACTCACTCGAGGAAGCGATCCAGGAGCTCGCGACGCAGCATATGATCGATGTCGAAACGCAAGTCACGATCAACGCGCCGCTCGCGTTGCCGCTCTTGCAGTATCACATGGAAGCGACGATCTACCGTTTCGTTCAGGAGTGCCTGACAAACTGCCGGAAGCATGCGTACGACGCTGACGTGTCGATTTCTATCACGATCGATACTGAGATCTGTGTTGAGGTTCGCGATGACGGGCCAGGATTCGACACGACCACGCTCAAGCACGAGCGCCTCTCGAATCACTTTGGCATCCAGGGTATGCGGGAACGGGCGGAAAGATTGGGCGGTTCACTCCGAGTCGGCAGTTCCGCCGGCCTTGGGACGAACGTCTGTATGACATTTCCACTCGACACACCAACGACTACTCACTGAGCTGGCCGGACGAGCGATCCTTCACCTGCTCGAATGGCGGGGTCCCTGATTGAGCCCGCACTCCTAGACTGATCATCATTGACATCGTTGATGGATCAGAGGAGTTGCCATGCGAGAATACGCGTACCTACGGCCAATGCCGATCAATCGGGGCGGGCCAGACCATAGCCCGGAAACCCCGCGCACGACACGTAACCCGAACCAGGATCGTGAAACACTTCGCCGAGTCATCGGCGTCTTCGGCCCATATCGCGCCCAAATTGGAGTGATCGCGTTTGCGATCCTGGTGTCGTCGGCGATTGGCCTTGTCAATCCGCTCCTGCTCAAGCAGATCATCGACCACGCGATTCCTTCACGTGACATGTCACTGCTCAATCTGTACGTCGCTCTGATGATCGTGGCCCCGATTGCCGCCGGCCTGATCGGCGTCGGCCAGACATACCTCAGCAATCGTGTTGGCCAGGCAGTGATGCGAGATATCCGGTTGAAGCTGTACTCGCACCTTCAGGGAATGTCCCTCAGCTTCTTCACGAATACCCGCGTCGGTGAGATCCAGTCGCGGCTCTCGAATGACGTTGGTGGCGTTCAGTCGGTTCTGACGAACACGGCCGCCAGTATCGTCGCGAATCTGACAACCGTGATCTCGACAGTCGTCGCGATGGCGTTGATCTCCGGCCGGCTGACACTGCTGTCGTTTGCGTTGCTGCCGATCGCGCTCTATCTCACGCAACGCGTCGGACAGACACGTCGCCGTCTCTCCGGCCAGACCCAACGATCAATGGCTGACATGAGCTCAATGGTCGAAGAGACGCTGTCAGTCAGCGGCGTGTTGCTCACCAAGACGTTCGGCCGCCAGTCGCAGGAGATCGAGCGCTTCGGCGCGGAGAACGATCATCTTTCCGGCCTGCAACTTCGGCAGCAGATGGTCGGGCGCTGGTATTTCATGACTGTCGGGACCTTCTTTGCGATCGCGCCAGCACTCGCGTACTGGCTTGCCGGCCGTTCGATCATCTCCTCGGGAAGTAGTGCGGCACTCACGATCGGTGACCTCGTTGCATTCACCACGCTTCAGGCTCGCCTGTTCTTCCCGCTTGGCGCGCTGCTGAATATCCAGATTGACATTCAGGGAGCGTTGGCGTTGTTCGAGCGTATCTTCGATTATCTGGATCGACCACAGGAAATCATCGACGCACCCGATGCTGTCACGCTTGACCCGCTTCGCGTCGAGGGGCACGTTGCGTACAACGGTGTCCATTTCCGCTATGGCGAGGCCGCCGCGAGCAACGGTGTTGTTGACGACAAAGGCGAGAGCCGGCCGTGGACGCTGGAAGGCATCAGCTTCGAGGGCCGGCCAGGCGAGCTGATCGCGCTCGTTGGCCCCTCTGGCGCCGGCAAGACGACGCTGACGTATCTGTTGGCGCGACTCTACGACGTCGAGCACGGGTCTGTGTCGATCGACGGCCATGACGTTCGTGATGTCACGCTTGAGTCACTCGGATCGGTCATCGGCGCGGTTACCCAGGAGACGCATCTCTACCACGCGTCGGTTCGCGACAACTTGCGGTATGGCAGGCCCGACGCGACCGACGACGAGCTGGTCGCCGCGGCGAAGGCGGCCGCGATCCACGATCGGATCATGGAACTCGACCTCGGCTATGACACCGTCGTCGGCGAGCGTGGCTTCCGGCTGTCGGGTGGCGAGAAGCAACGACTCGCGATCGCGCGGGTGATTCTCAAGGACCCGAGAGTGCTGATTCTCGATGAGGCGACCTCGGCCCTCGATACTCGATCGGAACGCCTGATCCAGACCGCGCTCGAGCCGCTGATGCGCAGCAGGACCACGATCGCGATTGCGCACCGACTCTCGACGATCCTGGCCGCCGACCTAATCCTGGTCGTTGACCATGGCAATATCGTCGAGCGGGGCACCCACAGCGAGCTGATTGAACGCGCCGGACTCTACTCCCGGCTCTACAACGAACAATTCGCCGCCCGCGTCGAACGCGCCAGCATCGGCGATGAGGCCTCATTGATCGTCGCCGCGGACTGACTGCCGTGGCGACGCGGCCGATCAGCCAGCGACGCCCCAGCGCGGCGGCAACGGGTCACGCTCAAGGTAGGCGAGGATCAGATCCACGCACTGAATGAGCTCCGGCTCGGTCACCATCTCGTTCGGCGAGTGCGTGTACCGGGTCGGCATCGTCAGCAGGACTGTCTCGATCCCGCGCCGGATCAGCTCCGCGCCGTCGCTTCCATAGTTCTGGTAGACGGCGTGCTGCACCGGGATCGATTGTGTTTCGGCAACCTCGGCCAGTGCCATCGTCATCCGATGCGAATAGTGCACCGAGGAATCCTGGTGGACAAGGATTGGCCCACCGCCGAGCTTCGCGGGGTGCGTCTCTGGTTTCGTCCCCGGCACATCTCCGCAGAGCCCGACGTCCAGGTTGATCGCAAACGTGAAGTCTGCGGCCTCGGGGATACTGGACGCCCCCAACATTCCGTTCTCTTCCTGGATCGTAGAGCCAACCCACAGTGTGTGGCGCAGTTGCGCGATGTCCGCGCGTTCAGCCACCGAGGTCGCGATGGCCAGCGCTGCCCGGTTGTCCATCGCCTTGCCGATGATCGCGTCGCCGAGCCGCCGGGTGGAGGGATTCACCACGATGCGGGAGCCTGGGCGAATACCGAGGTCAATCACACGATCACGGTTGGTATAGCCGAGATCTACAAACCAGTCCGCCCAGTCGAAATGCCCCTTCTCCTCGGACGCGCTGATGACGTGGCCGCTGGCGTAGACCAGCTGCCCATCAGTCGGGCCAGAATCTGCCATGACGACGACTGGCTGATTGATTGGTACGTACCGGAGCGCCGGCCGTCCGCGCAGATCACGACCTGCTGGCCAGACGCGAAGGAGCCCGTTGTCGCTGATAGAAGTCACCATCAGCGTCAGCTCATCGCCGTGGCCGAGAATGATGAGGTTGGGGCCATGCCCGCCTATTCTGGCAAGGACGTTGCCGACTCCGGTGACGATGACTTCCTCGGCGACGCCCGACCAGCGATCGGCTAACCATTGGTGAACCAGATCCTCCTGGCCTGTTGGCCCTGGAATCTCAGTCAGCGTCTTGACAAGGTCATACATCGACGTTGGTTCGGCCACCGTGGCATCCCCCTCCCGAACACGCGCTCCATATGAGCCGCAGGAGGATAGGCGCGGCACGTCGCGGCTGTCAACGGCGGGTTGACGAAGTTGGCTGGCGTGCGTACTCTGCGAGCCGGACGTGGGCCACATATCCCAGTCGATTGTGCTTGTGAACGGGCGGCTTCAATGGGGACCTGGTATCAGAGCTGGTTTGAGGTGGAGCGATTCCGCGATGAGGTGGTGATGATCGCGGAGCCGTTGCATTCTGAAGACGTGAAGTCGTACCTCATTGAGGGAACAGATGCCGTCGCGGTCGTTGACACTGGGATGGGGGTAGGCGATCTCGCGGGACTGGTGGCCGAGTTGAGTCGGAAGCCGCCTATCGTCCTGCAGACCCATGCCCATTTTGATCACATCGGCGCTACGAGTCGATTCGCCCGTGTGATGGTGCATCCGACCGAAGCGGAGGATCTCGCGGCCGGCTACCCGAACGATCGATTTCGACGCTGGCTCGAGCCAGAACACCTCCATGGATCGCTTCCAGCGGGATTCGATGCCCAGCGTGCCGCTATCGCTGGCGCGAACTGGGCGGCCCCGCTCGTCGCGGGCGATCTCATCGACCTCGGCGGGCGGACGATCGAGGTGTTCCACACGCCCGGCCATTCACCCGGCGGCCTGACGTTTCTCGACCGCGACGCTCGCGTGATGTTCCCGGGTGACGCGGTCTATGATGGCCCGATGTTCGCGTTTCGGGCCGGCAGCGATCCGCGGGAGTATCGAGCGACGCTGCAGACGCTGGCCGAGCTCGCGTCGATCGTCGACCATATCTACCCGTCGCATAATCGCTCTCCGCTTGCGCCGGCAGAGATCATTGCCATGCATCAGGCATACGAAACGATCTGGTCGGGTCGTGAGCCAGACGAGCGTCATCCGGATCACGACGTGTTTCGCTTCGGGACGTTTTCGTTCTGGATTACGCCGGGCGCCAATAACGGCGAGGCCGCTTAGCGGATCGCGGCGATGAACAGAACGAGTGACAGCAGTGCGCCGAACTGCAGATGAAGGCCGGCGGTAAGGCGCAATGCTGTATTCAGCATGCCCGCGTCGTCGCGCCGACTCACGATTCGCACCAGCTCGATTGCTCGGGGAATGGTCAGGAAGACAATCAGCAGGCCGGCCGGTAGCAGACCACCAACGGCCACGAGAGTGATAACGACGTATGCGCCGATGACGAGCGCGGCGTATTCGCGTCGCGCCCAGCGCTGGCCGATGAACGTGGCCAATGTCCGCTTGCCGACCTCAGTGTCATCACTGATATCGCGGATGTTGTTCGCCTGAATAATGGCGGTCACCAGCAGGCCGACCGGTATCGACAGCACGATTGCTTCCCACGAGACGTGTTGTGTCTGGACGTAGTAGGCGCCGACAACGATAACCGGACCCATGAACAGGAAGACGGTCGCCTCGCCGAGCGCGACATATCCCAATGGTCTCGGTCCGCCCGTGTAGAAGTAGCCAGCCAGCACGCTCGGGATAGCAAACAGCAGCACTGGCCAACCGACCTGCGCGACGATGACCAGCCCGAGTGCTGTCGCGACCGTAAACAGAACCAGCCCGAAGGCCAGAATGGCCCTGGGGCTGATGATCCCACTCTGAATGAACCCGGCGTTGCCGACTGATTCCGCGGTGTCCGCTCCATGCTTGTGGTCGAAGTAGTCGTTGATGAGATTCGTGCCGGCATGGACCAGCAACGACGCCACGACGACGAGAAGGAATAGGCCGGCTGAGAAGGATCCGGAGTACGCCGCCAACGCTGTCCCGACGAGTGCCGGGATGATCGAGGCAGTGAACGAGAACGGGCGAGTTGCCATGAACCAGTTGCGGGCGAATTCTGGCACCGGAATCGAGAGTCGCCGGCCGGCGGGTGAGCGCCAGGGCATCACGACACGCTCCACTTCATCCATCACGAAATTGAGCAGCCAGCCGAGCAGGCCGGTAACAATCAATCCGACATACATCTTCTCGATAGCGAACGTCTGGTATGAGTTCCAGATCAGATAGCCGATGCCGTTCTTTGCCGCGAGAAACTCGGTGCCGACGATCACGAGCAGCGAGAAGCCAAGGGCGAGTCGCAGGCCGGAGAAGATACCCGGCAGCGCGGCCGGCAACGCGACCGTCCGGATTTGCTGCCAAACGCTGGCGCCTGCGTTTCGCGCGACATCGAAGTAACCGTTCTCGATCTCCAGCACGGCGCTCATGGTGGCAAGGACAACGAGGAACAAGACGCTGATCGCAACCATCGCGACCTTCGATATCTCGCCGATACCGAAGATGATGATGACGAGTGGCAGGATCGCGATCTTCGGCACCGCGAAAAACGCCGCCGCGATCGGCGAGACGACAGCGCGAACCGGCCACCAGAGACCCATCAGCATCCCGATTAGCACACCTGGAATGGCAGCAATCAGAAACCCCGCACCTACGCGGAGCATGCTGATACGGATGTCATCCCAGAGCTGTCCAGAAGAGATCAGCCCGCGTGCCGTAGCCTCCAGAGATGTCGGGGGCGGGAAGAAGAGCGGGTTGATCGTTTCGGTTCGCGCGAGTATCTCCCAGACGAGGAGGACGAGGATCGGCCCGAGGAACGCCAGCAGCAGCGACAGCCAGCGGCGCGCAGCAAGGCTCGTCATGCCGTCACCGCCGGAGCCGGGGACAGCGTTTCATCGCGCAGAAGCGACCAGATTCGCAAGAAGAGCGACGCGAAATCCGGCGCCGAACGAACCGCTTCGATCGTGCGGGGGCGAGCGAACGGCACCGTGATATCCGCTTTGATTGTTCCCGGTCGTGGGCTTAGAACTATGATCCGGTCCGCCAGCGTCATCGCCTCGTCGATCGAATGGGTGACGAACACGACGGTCTTCCCCGTCGCTTCCCAGATACGCAGAAGCTCGCCCTGAAGGGTGAGCCGGGTCTGCTCGTCGAGCGCGCCAAACGGCTCGTCCATCAGCAGCAGCTCGGGATCGACGGCGAACGCGCGAACAATAGCGACACGCTGGCGCATCCCTTCGGACAGTTGCGAAGGAAAGGCCCTCACGAATTCGCCCAGCCCTACCTGCCGCAGTAAACGCTCGGCGGTGGACTCACGGGATTGCCGGTCGACGCCACGCATTGCCAGACCATAGGCAGCGTTCTCGAGGACCGTCATCCATGGGAAAACCGAGCGGCCCTGGAAGACCATTGCCTGCAATGGCTTGTCGGAGGTCTCATGGGCGATCGCGATCGTGCCTGCGGCCGGCTTCACCAGCCCCGAAATAGAACGCAACAGCGTGCTCTTCCCGCATCCTGATGGACCGACGATGGCGCAGAACTGGCCGGCCGGAATCGAGAGCGAGACATGGTCGATCGCCGTCACAACCGCGCGAGCCAATGGATACGTAACCACGAGGTCACGCACTTCCAGCTTGGCGGTGGAGCTTTCCATACCGGGTTGGCCCTCCGGCGGTGCTACTGCTCCTCGGCAACGCCGATGAGCTTGACTGCCTTCTCGGCGAAGGAGCGATCGATCAGCTTCTCAACATCAAGTGGCGTGTCGTATTCGAGCAGGCCCCGACCCTTGAAGAACGTCTGCAATGTGTTGAGGTCATCGGCATGGATCTCGCCATTCGGCTCGCAGTACGTTCGGGCAGCTTCGCGGATCAGATCCGGCGGAACCTTGGTGTACTTGTTGAGGATCGCAAGGTTCTCGTCGCTATCCCAGTTATCACCCCACAGATCGCGGCATCCGCGGAGCATCCCGGCCATGAAGCCGGTGGCGAGGTCTGGCGTCTTCGTTGCAAAGCCGGGATTCACCCAGACGAACGTCGGCTGGAAATTCTCGGGGAAGTCGGCTTTGAGGCGGACAACCAGCCCGTTCTTCTCGGCCTGGGTCACAAGTGGTTCGCCCAGCATCGCTCCGTCGAGCGCGCCAGCATCCAGCGCGGCTGCGACGTCGGGGAACGGCAATGTCTGAAGATCGACATCGGCGATCGTCAGGCCATCGGTCCGCAGCGCCGTGTCGAGCCAGTATTCCGTTGCGCCGCGCGCGTTGACCGACACCTTCTTCCCCTTCAGGTCCCCCGGCTTGGTCAGCTCGCCGCTATCGTACCGCTTCTTGGAGACAACCAACGGGGTTGCCGCCTGACCACGCTCGAAATGGAGCGGGGACACAATCGTCAGGTCGATTCCGCGGGCGACGGCGTTGAAGAATGCCGGCCCGGTTCCGCCAAGACCGATGTCGAAGTTGCCGTTCGCCGTCAACACGACCATGTCTGACCCGCCGGCCAGCGGCTCGAGCTGAACATCCAGCCCGTAGTCGGCGAAGTACCCTTTGTCGTGTGCCAGCATGACCGGGGCAAAAATCAGAACCGGGATGAAGCCCACGGTAACCTTCGTCAGCTGGGCGGGGACGGTGGCTTCGGCGACGGGGGACGACGCGCCGGTGACCGTGGCAACGGTCTCTGTTGGCGCCGTTGTGGTCGCCTGGACAACGGTCGTGGGCGACGCGACCGCCGTAGTTGCCGTTGGCGCCGTGGAAGCCCCTCCGCATGCCGCCAACAGGGTCGTGACGAGGGCCAGTGCGACGAGTGCGCTGAATACCCGAACGTACCTGTTCATCTTCGGTTTGTGCTCCTGAGACGCCGCAGCGACGATCGCTCTCCAACGACAATATATCGGCGCTAAGTCTAGCAGCGGCGCCGCGCGATTGTGATGTGCTGCACGATAATCTGCGCCGCGATCTCGCGCTCGACCGCGGTGATCGCGATAGGGGGGGGCATCGGTCATGGAGGGTTGGGATAATCCGCGGACGGGCGGGCGTCATCGGCCTCAGCAACGAGTTGCCGTGGCCGCTCCGCAGCGTCGAGTCTGCCCTGATCGGACGTGCTCTCAGGTCGCCAATCGACCCTCGAACTGGTACGCGCCTGCGTAGGCAGTCTCTGTGGTCTCGGTCAGACAATGGAAGACGAGCTGACAGATGCGCGCGTCCCGAGCTACCCGGAATCCGGAGGGGTTATAGACGACCATCAGTGACATCCCTCGGCCGGAGTACCCGGCGTCCCAGACTGCAGTGTGCAGCGCGACGCCCGAGCGCAAGAGGCTGGATCGCGGCCGAGCGTAAGCCATGAGCCAACCGGGCAGATGCACTGTCTCGTTGAAACGAACCTGATACGCGCCCGGCGCGAGGAACACAGTGTCGTCGCTGGTAAATGGGACGTCGGTTGTTTCAGGCAGCCGTCGCTCGTGGCTTGCGCGACCGAGCAGTCCGGGTCCGTGGAATCGCGAGACCTTTTCCAGTGTGATGTCGACACCGTTGGCCTGAAGCTGCTGGGCTGGATCTACCAGCCCCTCGAGCAGCGGCGGATCTCCAGCGAGGAGCGCTTCGATATCCTGCCGGCTGAGCACCCCGGGCATTTTCTCCACGTCCACGTTCCTTTCGCCAGCGACACCAACTGTACGTACACTGTACGCGGTGGGTATCGCGTTCGTCAATCCGATCGCGTAGGATCACGCTGTCGGGCTTGGGGGCGTAGGCAGGGGCGGTGAGGTAACCATGACTGACGGTCGGCGAGCGCCGCGATTTTTCCAGGCAACGGTCGATGAGATCCGTTCGGGCGACACAACTGATGTCTACTTTGTCCGCACCGAGCAGATCATCCGCGAAGCCGGACTCGACAGATGTGTGCGAGCCGAATTCTCTGTCAAGAGTCTTCCGCACAGCTATCCATGGGCCGTCTTTGCCGGCCTCGAAGAGGTGCTCGCGCTTCTCGAAGGCATCGACATCGACATCCGCGGCATCTCGGAGGGGACGATCGTACGCCCCTATGAGCCGATTATGGAGATCGAGGGCCACTACCTCTCCTTCGCGCGGCTCGAAACGGCGATCCTTGGACTGATCTGCGAGGCGTCGGGTGTCGCGACGAAAGCGGCCCGGATACGAGTGTTGGCTCGCGACCGTGTTCTGGCAAGCTTTGGCGCTCGCCGGATGCATCCGGCAATCGCCCCGATTATCGAGCGGGCCGCATTTATCGGCGGCTGCGACGGCGTCAGTGTTGTCAAGAGCGCACGCGAGCTTGGCGAAGATCCGACCGGGACCACGCCCCACTCACTGATGCTGATGGTCGGTGACACCGTCCGGGCCATGGAGCTGTACGACGCGATTGTCGAAGACGACGCGCTTCGGATCGCTCTGATCGACACGTTCCAGGATGAGAAATTCGAGGCAGTGAGAGTCGCGGAGGCGCTCGGCGAGCGGCTGTATGGCGTTCGGCTCGATACGCCGGGGTCGCGCCGCGGAAACTTTGCCCAGATCCTGCGCGAGGTTCGTTGGGAGCTTGATCTGCGAGGCTTTGAGCATGTGAAGCTCCTCGCCAGTGGCGGCCTCGACGAACGCGAGGTGGATACCCTTTGCCCGTGGGTCGATGGCTTCGGGGTCGGGACAAGCATCGCCAACGCGCGAACGATTGACTTCGGGATGGATATCGTCGAGATCGAAGGGACACCAGTTGCCAAGCGAGGCAAGATGAGCGGCGCGAAGCAGGTCTGGCGAGACCTCGATACGCTGTCAGACGAAGTGCTGCCGCTCGGGCAGGAGCCAGCGGGCGCGTGGCGGGTTGCTCAACTTCAGCCAGTTATGGCCGGCGGTCGCGTGCTGGAGGACGTGCCGACGCCTCACGCGATCCGCAACCACGTACTTGCCCAACTGGAGACTGTTGGCGCAGAGGTCGTGCCGATGAACGAGAACGGTTAGTCCTGCCGGTGGCTACTTCTCGGCGGCCTCAGCTTCGGCGAGCCTGCGAGCGATCTCTCCCGGCATCGGCTCAATGATCTGCGGGTAGAGTCGCCGGCCGAACTGTTCGATCATGATCGCCTGCGTCGGGCAGGCCCGCGCTGCGGCGAAGAGCTGTTTCGGATCGGCGCTCTCGCCTTCCTGCTCGTCATAGACCGCTTTGTTCGTATCTTCGTCTATGGTGATGATTCCCTGAGCCAGAACTGCGCATCGGCCAAAGCCGACACAGCGATCCGGGTCGATTCGGACTCTGAGCGTGCTCACCTTCTCGCTCCCATCAGGATCTGGAATGCCTGGAACGCTGCAGGCTCGTTCTCAAGGTCTATCAGAGCGGGCTCAATCGGGCAACTTGGTTGACGCCGATCATTGCTCGCTGCCAAGATCAGAGCAACTGGCATCCACCCGCGTCGCGATATCTTCGAAGGAGCGTCAGTGGCAGGACGAGGATTGGAACGTAAGGATCGGATCGCGGCCCCGCTGTTGCTGCGTCCCAGCTTCGATCACAAAGTGTGGGGCGGTCGCAGGCTGGAATCCTGGGGCAAGACGCTCCCTGACGGTTCGGTGGGTGAATCGCTCGAGAGCGGGGCCGAGGCGGTCATCGAGGGTGGCCGGTTCGATGGCATCGCGCTCGGCGATCTGGCACGCATGATGCCCATGGCATTGCTCGGGACGCACGGGATGGCTGCGGCGGGGTCGCTGGGCGATTTTCCGCTCCTCGTCAAGTTGATCGACGCCCAGCAGGATCTCTCGATCCAGGTTCATCCATCTGATGCGGCGGCGCCGCCGGGCAAGCGTGGGAAGACCGAAGCCTGGCTGATACTGGAGAGTGATGAGGACAGCAGCCTGGTAACCGGCGTAACCGGCGTCGTTGACCCAGACAGCATCGGTATGTCCATCGTGCGCGAGCCAGTTCGCGCCGGTGATGTCTTCTTTGTGATGGCAGGAACCGTTCACGCAATCGGCGCAGGCGTGTTGCTCTACGAGGTCCAACAGACCAGCGACGTTACCTATCGCCTGTATGACTGGGGACGCCCACGCGAACTGCACCTCGAACAAGGCTTTCCGGTCATTGACCCCCTCCTCCGCGCACGCCGGGTTGCGCCACTTTGGCTGGACGACTGGCGAGAGATGCTTGTGGCCTGTCGTCACTTTCTATTGGAGCGCGCGACGATTGACGGATCGAGAATTCTGGACGCAGCCCCTGCAACATGTCGAGTGCTGACTGTTATTGAGGGGGACCTGGCAATCGACGGCCTGCGGCTTCCTGTTGGCGGTAGCGTTGTGCTGCCTGCCGATATTCCGGCGATACGCCTGATCGGGCACGCCCGCGCGGTCGTGGCGTCGATCCCCGATCTCGACGTCGATGTTGTCCAACCCCTTCGGGCCGCTGGTCACGATGACGACGCGATCCAGCGCCTGGGAGTTGGCGCCCCATGAGCGTGAGGCGCTCTTACCGATGGATGCAGGTATGTCTTGGCCTGCTTTACGATCGAGTCGACGACGGGCGAGCCAGGGCGATGCTGATGGATCCCGCCGAACGCGCAGCGGTTTACGAGGGGTTCGCCCCGGATCTTCTGGCGCACGGAATGCCGGACGGCATGTTCGCGACCAGTGAGGGGGAAAGCCTCGGTGTCGCGCTGCTGGCGCTGCGACTGCGATTCCCTCGGGAGATCGCGCTGGACAAGGTCGAGCTGAACATCGCGATGCGCGAGGGCCGTGCCTGAGCAGCGCGTCAGTTCCACCGGCCCGAGATTCGAGCTGTTGGCCGATGCGAAGCGTGCCTCCGAGTGGTTACGCAGTCTCGTCGGCCGAGAACATCGGTGGCAGGCGTCGCTTGTGCTCGGATCCACGCACCATGCGTTGAACCCGGGTCACCACGTCGGGCGAGACGCCGCTCTCGACCCCGGCTGCCATTGCCGCCAGCACTCGGTCGAGGTCCGCATAGGTAACGCCCATCTCCGCTTCGTCGGTCTGCCCCTCCCAAAGGCCGGCGCTCGGCGGCCGGTCGATGATCGTCTGGGGCACGCCGATCTCGCGGGCGATCTCGTAGACCTGGTGCTTATAGACACCGGCTAATGGCAGGAGATCGACGCCTGAGTCGCCGTACTTTGTCGAGTAACCCACCATCAGCTCGCTGCGGTTGCCGGTTCCTACCACTGCTCGCCCGAGTGTGTTCGCCATGTAGTAGAGGACGATCATGCGTAGCCGTGGCTTGACGTTCGCGTTCGCGAGCTGAGTTCCCTCGGGGAGAATCGCCATCAACGTGTCGACAACGCCCGAAAGGTCGATTGTCGGATGCTCGATTCCCCACGCCTCGGCCACCAGCCTGGCGTCTGCGGCGTCCGCGGGCAGCGAATGAGCGGGCATGATCACGCCGAGTACGTTGTCCGGCCCGAGCGCGCGCGCGCAGAGGCCGGCGACGACTGCGGAGTCGATGCCGCCGCTGAGCCCGACGACCGCGCCAGAGACGCCGGCCACCTCGATCTGTGCGGCAATCCACTGTTCGATTCTCTCGGCAAGGCTCATGCCCACTCCTCATCCAGCCAACGGCGTATAGCGTCGATCAGGGTCACCGTCGACGTCGGCGACCACGGTAGCAGCAACCGGGGTATCGTCAAGGGGATAGCCCGCCGCGACAGAGATCCGCGAATGGGCGAAAAACGCATCCATACGAGTTTCCGTTCGTTGTATATGTCGAGGCGGTGGATGTGGCCGATGCCGCGGCCAGGAGTTCGGTGGGATCGGGAGAGTGTCTTGCTAGTAGTGGTTGCACTCGTCGCGGCTGGCGTGCTCACGATATTGTCTATCCGCTCGATGGCCGTCGCGTTCGCGCATTCCGTCGATTCCCGTGTCGTCCCCGCTGATGTCCAGTCGCACGGACAACGCGCGCCGCGAGGCTATCTGGCGTCGGGCGAGGCTGCCGTCCTGGTTTTCGACATCCTCATGTCAATCGGCATTGCTCTGCTGACCGTTGGCCTTGCCGCAACCGCGGCGTTGCCCGGGCGGTTGGTGGCGGGCGCTCTGCTCGCTCAAGTGGCGGTGTTCGGTTCGCTCGTTTCGCCGCAGATCAGTGTCTCGTTCGGTCGGCTCCGTGTGCGCCCGGTTGCCCTGGCGTTGTGTGTGGCTCAACTCGCAAACGTCGTATTCTTCGTGCGCGCGATTCAATCGCTCATCTAGGCGCGCTGCCGTTACGAGCGCTTGCGTCGCTCGTTATTCGGGCGCCATTGCACCAGAGGCGCATCGGGATCTGTCAGCGTCGTCAACCACACTTCGTCGGCTATAGTTGTTGGCGCGCCGTGGCCCGCGTAGATCTTCGTCGTCCCCGGGAAGTCCGCTAGCCTGCGCACGCTCACCGCGAGCGCTTCCAACGACGCACCTGGCTCGGCTGTGTGTCCGGCGCCCCCCTTCAGCAACGTATCGCCAGTGAACAGCGCCTCCGCGGCTGGCACCCAGAGGGTGATGCTTCCCGCCGTATGGCCGGGAGTGTGGAGGACGCGCACCTCGACGGGACCGATTGTCAGCCTGTCGCCGTTGCGTAGCGGTCGATCGATCCGGACCGGATCGACGATAAACGGCAACGTCAACCCCTGGCCGTGAGGATCGGCGAAGAGGCCGGCGTCGGCTGGATGGGCGGCGATCGGGATGCCCATCTCCTGGAGTCGAGCCATATCGGTGATGTGGTCCCAGTGGCCGTGGGTTGCGACGACAAGGCGCGGCGGAGCCTGAAGCTCTGTTGCGGCGTCAATCGCGCCGTGCCAGGCGTCACGCGGCGCGTCGACGACGATCGATCCCACCCCTGGGACGATGATCGCATAGCACGCCGTGTGTAGCGGCCCTCCGACAAAGCGTCGGATGACCACCTGTTCCTTGATATCGATCACGCTTCACCCCCTCGCCACGTTTCTCTGCACATTCTACGGGCGAAAAGCAGCAAGCCGACCCGTTGACGGGCGGCTTGCCTGGGGGAGGGGGTTTGGGGTTATTGGGGGTCACAGCAGTTGGGGCCGCTGTGCCAGTGATAATCCGGATGACAGCGATGTGGTTACGTTGCGGATTGACCCATGCGGTTGTGGTACGTTGTGCGCCAACGTGGATGATCACCACCGAGCCTCTCGGAGGCGAAAGGGGCATGCGGCGTCATGGCGATGATGATGGACTTCATCGCCTAGCCCCACGACGCGCCACCGTAGCCCACAGCGCGACCGGTTCCCGCGTCTGGATGCGAGATATCGTCATCGCTGCCATGCGCCGTGATGGAACACCAGCCGCCGCAGTGATGGAGCGTGTTCCATCCAGTGGTCCATGGGATGTCACCTGCGCTGAGCCGCCACCGCCGCCGTCTCAAGGAGATAGAGAAACACTCCCGGCATCATTGCCGGGAGTGCTGAGTGAAGGAGTCGCGCGTTGACGCCCGTGGGCGCTGATCGCCGCCAGCACGCTCGCGGCCAACCATCGCGCGCTGGCTCCCGCTATCGCCTGAGGATCGCCTTCGTCCCCGGCCAGATACCGGCGGCCATGGCGCCGGCCGCCACGCCTGCGACGACCCCGTCGACGATCGCGCCGGTCTGCGCGCCTGCCACACCACCGCCGACGGCGCCGACCGCGAGCGCGACCACCGGGATCCACCGGCTCGGCGGATCCACTGCCAGGCGGATCGCGTCGACGATGACGCCGACTAGCACGGCCAGCACCGTCGCGAGTGCGATGTTGATCTCCATCGTGTGCCCCTCCATACAGCGGGATGCCGACTAGTGGTGAAACCTCTATCGATCCGCCGATGATGGCCGATCGCGACGCAGCTCGAGCAGCTCCGCGCCGACCAGACCACGCGTGACCGTGCCGTCCGGCTGCAGCTCGAGCCGCGCGCGCTCGAAGTACTGGACCAGCACCCCGCCCTCCTCGCGCGCGCCTCCGAGCGCATAGCCAGTATCCAGCCACGGTCGCGCGGAGATGTGATCGATGAACGCCGTCGGCACCCAGAACGTCCCATGCGGCGACCGCCACGGATCCGGCGCCGTCACCACCGCTGGCGGCTGCGGCGCTGGCTGCGGTCCACCGGCGCGATACGGGCGCACGAAGTCCGCCATCAACGTCCCCGGACAGTCCGTCGGCGACAACTCCTGATGCCCCCATAGCTCCCGCTTCGGGTCCGCGCCGGTGAATGCAAACCAGTCGTCGCAGACACGATCGAGCGCTGCCAGCTGCGCGTCCGTGGCCCTCTGCGAGCCGCCCAGCGGGATCTGGATCGCCATCGTGTTCGCGTTCTGCGGCCACGCCCCGCAGTGCCACAGTACGCGATTGAGGTCGCGGAGTAGATAGACGGCGCCCTGCCCATCGATGCCGATGTGGTACATGATGCCGCTGCCATAGACGGGAGTCTCGCCGTTGCGCGACCAGTTTTTCCCGACGTGATAGATCGCGTCCGCCCTGTAGCTCGCCAGTCCATCGGTCACGCCGGTCACCACGCCGCGATAGTGGATCACGATCCCGCGCTTCTGATCGAGTGGGATCGTCTCGTACGGACCGCGTTCGACGCCGCCGGCGCCCGGCGCGCGCTGCTCGAGCTGCGCCCGCGCGTCCACCAGCGACACGCTGCGGAAGATGTTGTCGTACTGAGTAGCCATGATCTGCGGGTCCCTCATCTCTGGATGTGCCCGGGCGTATGCCCGGATACTGGCGATCACGCCAGCGGTTTCCGTCCCGTACGACGCGCTCGGCGCCCACTTGCCGCCCATCTCCTCGACCGTCGCGATCGTCCATGCCACGGCCTGCCAGCGCGTGTCGAGGAGCGCGTCGCCGGGAGCTGGCGCCGTAGCGCCCCCGTAGCGCGCCCAGTGCTGCACGTGAGCCAGCACGCCATCCGCGTCCGATCCGAAGCGCATATGCGCTCGTGCGTCGCTGTTGCTCCCGCCCGCCGTCGTCTTGAGGCCACACCAGTTGTGGTACTCCCACGGCACGACGCCGGTGTAGTGGCCACGATTGGTCTCCTTCGCTGCCTGACCGTATGGCCCCTCCGGCGGCACGCCATAACGTGGAGCGATCGACCAGTAGAGTGGCGCGACGTCGACGTACCGCTGGTGCGCGCCGGTCGACCGCGCCCAGCCCTGCGCCGCCGCACATGAGACCGATCCGGCGCCGAATAGATCCACCTATGCCTCCTCCGGTGTCAGGTCACGGATGATCTTGGTACGGTCTCGCCGGCCGAGCACCGCGATCGTCGCCAGGCCGGTCTGCGCGACGATTAGCGCGCCGACCATGATCAGCCCGGCCAACGTCATCCCGCGCGATGGGATCTCCATCGCCGCCACGACCGCTGCCACGCCGGACGCGACCAGCGCGACCTCCATCGCGACCAGGGTCGCCGCCATGCGGACCGCCGTCCGCGCCACGCGCTCGCGCGCCACGTGCCGACGCATCGCATCGGTGCGATCCGACGCCCGTCGGTCCGGCCCGACGACCAGTGCCGCGCCCCGCGCGTAGGCCAGGTCGACCCAAGCGTCGTGGAGCGCCCAGATCAGCACTGGCAGTACCAGCGCGCCATATGCGGCCCAGGCGACCTCTGCCGTAACCGGGTCCGTCGCCGCGATCACGTGGCGCTCTCTCGCGGCCGGGCGCCCCTCTCCTGACCCGGCCGCGCATGCCGCTCGCGCGCTGCCCGCGACGCCGCCATGTCGACGGCGATATCGAGCGCGGCCAGCCGCGCCTCGATCCGCGCCGCCCGGACCTCGAACGCTGCCCGCGCAGCTGCATCAGCCTCGCGACTGGCGGCGTCCGAGATCACCGCCAGTCGCGCCGGAGTCGACCGCCGGATGAGCCTACGCAGACGGTCCATGCACCCTCCGCCGCGGGCGGCGCGCCGATGTGGCGGCGTCGACGCCCGCCTCGGCCAGGCCACCGGCCCGGTTCGCGGCGTCGCGCCAGTACGCGACCTCAGCGCGTAGCTCATCTCGTCGCTCCTGTTCGATCTCTCGGTCGCGTGCCATGACGTAGCCCGGCACGATCCAGCCGCGGATGAGCGCTATGACGACGAAGACTAGCGCGCCAATGGCCCCGCCCTGGTCGCCCAGCGTCCCCCACGCGGTCTGGTCCACTGCTACTGCCCATCGTCCGGCTCACGGTCCAGCACCTCCAGCGCCGCGATCGCGCCGAAGTGAACATAGGCCAGCCGCCGGGATGCATCAGCCGGCTGCGTCACTTCCAGTGCGGGCGGGATGCCAACGCCGTGGTGGTCGACGCCACGGTCGATGATCTGGTGGTCCGTGCAGCGCACGTGTAGCTGCCCGCCGCCGATCAGATGGACGACCAGCGTGTATGGTGTCATCGGTGCTTCCGGTCTACGCGCTCGACGCGATCGCCACGGATGACACGTGTCCGGCCCAGCGCGGCCGCGACGTCCGCCCGCATCGGCACCGCCGCCGCCTGCGCCGCCTCCATCTGCTGCTGTCGAGCGATGATGGCACCGTCGACCATCGCGGCAGTCACCTGCCCGAGATTCACCGCGTCCAGCGGGATCGCGTCGTACAGCGTGATCGCGGCTCGCGGGTTCGTGTCGGGATCATCGTCATACCAGGCGACCATCGCGTCGACGCCCGCCGCGCGCGGCACGATCTCCATGACTCGGTGATACAGCATCGGTGACTCCTCCTCGACTAGATCGGCACCACTGATAGCGCCGATACGAAACTTTTGACGGTCAGCTCGACGTCGCATAGCTGCGCAGACGAGACCACGAGCGCGTTCGCCTGGCGCAGTACGTGGCCGTCTACGTCCACCAGGTACGGCGTGATGTCCAGGACGACGTCGCCGTTCCATGGCCCACCCAGCGCGCTGGTCCTGTCCACTCCGTTGATCGAGAGCCCGAACGCAGGAGTCGCGGCCGTCGGCCCCTCATAGATCCCGTAGCTCAGCGAGTGCGTATGCGTCGGGATCGTGTGCGAGTGGCTATCGATCGAGTGCGTATGTGCCGGGATCGTATGCTTATGCAGAGCCTCGGAGTTCGTCGCGATTGCTGAAATGTTGTGCTTATGGAACGTAAACCCACTCGTCCACAACGTCGTCGTACTCGCCTCTGTCCCGTTCCGTCCACCATAGATACCGTAATCGAGTCCTGACCCCCACCCACTGGCAAATATCATCTGCTGCAGGTAGGCCGGGTCAGTCCAACTTGTCGTCGGCTGTGCCTGCCCGATCTGGTGATAGTGTTCGCCGATATCGTTGGCGGTCACTGCCGCGTCGATAGAGTGCGTATGCGCCGTGCCACCATCCGACGTGACGCCACCGCCAGAATTAGCCGCAGTCGGCGACGCGTTGCTGGTCGGCGCGCCACCGGACGCCGCTGTCGAGACATTCGATCGGACCTTGCGCTTCACCAGCCGCAGCTCCGCCCGGTGCAAGTACGTCACGGCGTTGTCATAGTCCACGGTCACCGTTGCTGTGTGCGTGCTATCGACGCTCTCCCGGTACGGTCCGTGGATCTCCCGATACGTGTACGGGCGCATCGCGACCTTGAGCGCCCACAGATCCTCGATCGCCCGCGCGATCCGATCGCCGGCGCCCTCGCTGTGCTGGTCAGCCGTCGACAGCTCGAGCTCCCACCGGTCGGAGCCGTCCGCCTGGAATGTCCGCCGATAGCCCATGATGTAAACCGCCGCGTCGATGCTGCGCCATGCGCGTCGACCGCCGGCGTCCGCGACGACACCGGCGTACTGAAGCCGCGCCGTCTGCCCGAGCAGGAAGGTCGGCGAGCCCGCCTCGATATGGCGGAGTAGCGCCACGTCGGCCTCGTAGTGCTCTGCCGGTGTCGCGTGGTACCCCAGCCAGGCGGCCGCGATGTCGTACAGCGTGTCTGCCGCAGCCACGATCTCGGCGGTGCTATTGCTGATCGGCGCCACCTGATCGACGTCCAGGACCTTCGTCCGCTCGCCGTAGGCGGTCACCGACGCGCCGTCGCGCAGATACCAGTACGGATTGCCATCCGGCCCAGTCGCGGTCTGGATCGTGTAGGGCGTCGTGCGACTGGAGTGCTCGAGTGTCAGTGCGTTGATGCCCTCACCGGCGCCGAGCGGGACCACGTAGTTCCATAGTTCAGGATCGTCGCCAATGGCGCGGAGCGCGGCCAGCGGCACCACCCCGAGATCGACCGACGGCTGAGCTACGTTGCGGATGACCAGCCCGGACTCCGCCCCCGCGGCCCCCAGATGGACGACCCGGTTGAGGTTGTCCTCGCGGACGTGCCAGCCCATCGTCTCGGCGACCTGCCGCAGCGCCGCCCAACGTGACACGCCGTCGAAGCGCGCCGACGCTAGCACCCCGGTATCGATCGTGCCGGCCGTCCACCCCGTGCCGGACAGCAGTGTCCCGACGACGCTCGACACCGCCGCGCCGGAGAACGTCATCCCGAGGAGCGTGTTCTTGTGGACCATCTGCGCGCCGATGCTACGACCGCCCACCGTCAGCACCCGGTCGTCGCGGTCACCCACGCGGAGATCCGGCGTATCCACGATGCCGCGGACGAGCAGACCCTCGCCCTCCCGGCGCAAGCGGATCTCGCGGCCGCGCGTCAGGAGTGCCGCGCTCGGCTCGGTCGCGTCGATCGTGACCGACCAGGCGCCGAGCTCATCCAGCCGTCCGCTGTAGTCCGCTGACAAGATGCCGGTCACCGGTCCCGATCCGAGGCGATTGCCGGCGGCATCGTAGACATCCAGCGCGAGCCGCGGGTCATAGGTGATCGGGATCACTCGCCGGCTGGTCGACTCTGTGACACTCACCGCGCCCGCGTCAACCGCGCCCAGCGCGATCGCCGGCACGGCCTCGGATACGCCGACGGTGCTGGTATCGTCTGCCGCCAGCGTGATTGCGCCGGCAACGACCTCATCGGCCGCCGGCGTGGTGCTGTCCACGACGCTGGCAACCACGCTGATCGACGACGCTTCGTCCGAGCCGGCTGTAACCGCCTCGGCAGCGCCGAGGCCGATGGAAACGACCACCTCGTCGACCGAGACCGTGGTCGCGTCAGCCGCCGACACAACCACGACTACATCAACGGTCGCGACCTCGGTTGCCGCAACCGTGCTTGCGTCACTCCCGGCGAGTGATGCCGAGACCGCTCCTATGTCATCGACCGAGACGGTGGTCGCATCCGAGGCGGACTTCTCGATCGTCGTGACGTACGTGATGTCGAGCTGTGCGGCCGGCCCGGTTGAGTGCTCATAGGTACGGAACGGCCGGTTCGTGGAGCCGCTGTAGTTGCCCAGATAGATCAGCGCCACGCCGGATGACAGATAGCCGGCCGTGGCCAGCTCCTGGATGACAGCCGTGATATCGACCGAAGCGTAGACGGTGCCGCTGCTGTATGTCGGGAGCGTCCAGTCCTCGTATGCAGTGGTTCGCGTCGGCGCGGCGCAGCCCGTTGCGTCCGCTGGCGCCGACGCGTTGTCTACTGCGGCAGCCTGGATACGGACGGTGGCAGCGCCTGACGAATTGTTGTTTGCGGTGATCGACACGGTCGCCGCCGTGATCGTCGCGCCATCGAGTGCTGACAGGCCGGTGAATCGCAGGAAAGCCGACCAACCAGTCGACAGATTCGCGGCCGACCCGGAGTTGCTGTACGTGCCGCCGGCGTTCCAGTAACCGTCGTCGTTGCCGGCTGCGATGGAGACGTTGAGTGTCGCCACAGTCTACGCCCAGACTCGTCTAGACGTTGATCGTGTAGGTGACAGTGAACTGCCAGGTGGCAGCCGAGGTCTTCGTCCCGAGGTTCTCCGCCTTCCGGCTTAGCATCTGCCCGCCACTCGCCGCGTTGAAGATGCCCCACTCATACCAGTCATGGTTCGCGTCGCCAGTGGCAAACGTGGAGCGAAACGTGAGCACATTCGTGGAGCGGCTTGGGTAGGTGGCATCCATGGCCTTCCGCGTCTTGCTGGCCCCCTGGAGGTCCGTCTGCGCCTTTGCGTGCGCCGTGCTGGAATTCCCCACGCCCAGGTACGCGTTGCTATTGGTGAACTTGTTGTAGGACGCGCCGCCCGTGATCGCGTCGGCCAGCATGTCGGCCGCGAGGTTCTGAAATGGCACCTAAATCTCTCCTGTCCGTAGCTTCCGTCGGTAGCGCGCCTCCAGGCGCTCGATCTGCTTCTCGCGGATCACCGGCCGGCCCTGCGGCGTCTCCCACGACACGACCGTCCTCGCGCAGTCGGGCGGCCCGTCGTCCGGCGTCCGCCCATCGCGCCATTCGGCGATCTCCACCTCAGTCCGGCTATATCCCGGTCGCCCGGTCTCTGCTGTCGCTGGCATATAGACCTCCGTCGCGCTGCGCGAGCACTAGTGATATGCCCTCTATTGTGATCGCCGCCACGGCGTGCGTCCACCCACTAGCGATACACCGGCCAGAACTCGATACGTAGCTCCGCATTCGGGCAGCCGGTGACGACGAGTGTCTGCGACCCTGGCAGGAGTCGCATGAAGCCGACCTGTAAGGATCCCTGAGAGAACGCGGCGTAGTCGCTCGCCCACGTCGCGCCGTTGTCGGTCGACCGTTCGACCGTGTAGGCCCCGGCGTCGACGCGCAACTTGTGCTGGTTGTTCGCGGCCGTCCGCGTGGACGCCCAGGTCTCGCCGGTCAGCCCGTGGGTCACCGCGGGAGTGGCGAAGCCGTTGGCGGCGTTTGCCTCTAGCAGGAACCGGATAGCATGCACGTCGCCGTTGCCGTCGTTAGTGACTGTGACATTCACCGATCCGCTGCGCAGGGATGCGGTGGCAACCGTCAGGTCTGGCGCGCGCCAGTCGGTGTATCGATCGAACGTGAGCGTCACTGCCGCCGACCGGAGTGACTGATACGTGACCACCGGCCGCGCGACATCGACCGCCCTGGCCTCTGCCCAGCGCTCGCTGCCGTCGGCGCCGATCGACCACAGCTGCCCGCGCCCGATCGCCTGGATATCACTCACCAGCTGGTCGCTCGCGCTATCCAGCCCGGCGCTGTCCGGCGCCGTCACCAGCGCCCGGACGGTCTCACGAGCTACACCGAGCGGAGCGCGGCCCGTGCGGTGCAGATCGACCGCGTAGTCCATGCCGACCGCGGCGGCGGTCGCGTTCATCAGTGGCTGATCGGTCGAGAATTCGGCGCGCGCCAGCGGAAACAGCGCCGTGATCGTGCCATCTGTCGAGACGAACTTGTAGACGTGTCGCGGCCCTGCCACTATGCCGCCCCCCTCGCTCGCAGCGACGCCTGCACAGCCCAGCCGATATCGCGGCTGGCGCGATCAGCGGCAGAACGGTCCTGCGCCTCGATCGTCACTGGCCCGTAGTAGTTGACTGCGACCGACGCCCCCCCTGCCGCGGCCAGACCTGCTCGTCGCCCGTCGCCGACGCTACCTGAGAGTGCTGCGCCGGACAGCGTGCCGGCGGCCAGCGGCGATAGCCCCCCCGCGCCGAGCGCCGGGGAGTTGGCCATCGTCGCCGAGACCGCGGCCGTCGCTGCCCGTTCGATCCCCGGCACGCCGGCCATGATGCCGCGCGCTATCCCCTGGGAGAATGGCTGCCCGAGGATGTCCCGCGCGAGTTTGGACGGAGAGCTGATCCCCAACCACGACTTTGCCGCGTTGACTGCGTCGCGCACGACCGCGATCGCCGCCTGCGCCGCCTGCCACGCCATGTCCTCGATGCCGCTGATCAGTCCCGTGATGATGTTCTTGCCAGCGTCGTACAGCCACGACGACGCGGTCGACACGGAACTCGTTACCGCCGTCTGCATCGCCGACATAGCTCCGGCGAGCGTCCCGAATAGCCCGGTGATGCCGTTGATCAGCCCTTGCAGAATATCCCGGCCCCAGCCCGGCGCGTTGGTCTTCAGGTCGTCAATGACCGCGACCGCCTGTGTCCTCATACTATCGAACAGATTCCAGACGTCAGTCGGCAGTGACGTGATCGCCGTAATGATTCCCGACAGAATCTCGCCCGCCTTTGTGCCGGCGTCAGTCACCAGCCCACCGAGAAGCTCGACTGCCTGCCCGGCCATATCGGTAACGATCCCCGCTACGTCGCCGGGCAGTGACGTGATCGCCGTAATGATTCCCGACAGAATCTCGCCACCTTTCGAAACCGCGTCGGTTACCAACCCGGCCAGTAGCGTTACCGCCTGTCCGGCCATGTCGGTAACGATCCCGGCGATATCGCCGGGTAGTGACGTGATCGCGGAGACGATCCCGGAGAGGAACTCGCCGGCCTTCGTCGCGGCTTCCGTCGCCCATTCGGCCAGCTTCTGTCCGGCTTGCGTCGCCATATCGACGATGAACCCGAGCACCAGCGCCGGTAGCCCGCCGACAATCTGCCCGATACCATCAATGACCCCGGACACCATCGTTTTGGCGGCATCCCACGCACCAGCGAAATCGCCGGTCAACAGCGCCGCAATGATCGCCACGACGCCGGACACGACGGATGAGAACACCTGCCAATAACCCTGGAGCGTCTGCATCGCCGCCGGGAGTACCACGTTGAAGACCGTTACGACCGCGTCCCACGCGGTCGACAGATAGCCGACCAGCGTTGCCACGATCCCTTGTATGCCCATGAAGTTGCTCTGCCACGCCAGGTAGAGCAACACCAGCGCGGCGCCGATCAGGACAAAGACGGCGATGATCGGCAGCATCGCCAGGTTGAGGGCGATCCATGCGGCTACCTGCGCCCATAACGCGACGGCCCCCGAGATCAACGCCGGTATCAGGCTCGCGAGCATCGCAACGCCCAGCCCGATAATGGCCGGCGTGAGGAAGATCAGGATCGGCGTCAGATTGGCCTGAATGAAGGTCGCGACCGGCTCGAATACTGACAGGAAACGCGCGCCAGCGTCGACGATCCCGATGATGGCTCCGACGGCCAGCGACAATACCGGGATCAGGTACGCGCCGAGTTGCTCCTGCAATTCGCCGACCTTATCGGTCATCAACGCCATCTTACCGGCGTCGCTGGCCGCGAACGTCGCCGCCTGTCCGCCGAACTTGCCGTCCACCGCGTTGAGGAGGTCCTGTGCCGTAGCGTTTTTGTCGACCTGTATGCCGTAACGGCTCAGGACGTTTACGTTCTCGTCATTCACCCGACCCACGAGCTTCGACGCCGTAACCAGATCCATGCCAGTACCCCGCGCCAGATCCTGCGCGATGCCGATCCGGCGCATGGCCTCATCTGCATCCCCGGTCGTCGCTGTGAGAATGGCTAGTCCGTCTCGGACCTGATCGTCGGAGAACGCGAGTTTCTGGCCGTTGCTGATCGCGGTGTCGATCGCGGCCGCGTGGCCGTCGAACGACCCTTCCGCGTTCGTCACGGCCTGCTGGAGCTTCGCGGTCGACGCGGCGTCTTCGGCCGCGCCCTTTGCCATCTCGATCAGCTTGCCGGGCAGATTCGTCAGTGCCGACCCGATGACGAACCCCGCCGCAGTCCGGCCAACCTCGCCCAACTTAGAGCCAACCCCGCCGGCTTTCTGCTCCACGTCGCCGAGCACAGACGACGCTTGATCCGTGGCCTTGAGCAGGATACTGATAGTCCCGGCGTCCATCGCGCTACTCCCCGTCCCCCGCGTCCCGCGCCGCCCGTCTGGCCCGTGCCAGCTCCGCCTTCGATCTCGGCGACCCGCTGGCCCGCCGGCGTGGCGTAGATCCGGTTGCGGCCCTTCGCGTCACCCGCCTGGCCCAGCGCCTGCCACGTCGCCGCGTAGGCCCGCAATTCCAGGATGTCGGCGATCATCCCGGCCGGCGCATGGTCCATCACCCAGAGCGCGCGGACCGGGTCGATATCGAACTCCTCGCAGACCCGGCTAATCACCCACTCCGGCGGCGCAGCTGCACCGGGCTCCCCCTCCAGCGCCCGGTGCAGCTGCGTCAGGCGTTTCCCCGCGCTGTCTCATCACGCGACGGGAGCGATAGCGACAGGACGCGACGCGCGATCAGCGCGCTCGTTTCCTCGTCCAGTTCTTCGATGTTCGGCGCGTTGACTTTGCGCGCGTCGGACCAGGCGGTGATGCCGTCCTTGAGCACCATCCAGCGGTCGTGGCTGTTCAGCGGATCCTCGTCCGCGACCGCGACCGCCGTATCAGTCACGCCGTTCGCGCGCGCCGACTGTATCGCCGTCATCACGTCACCGCCGAACGCGCGCACACTCTCCGCGACCTCGCGCTCGCGCGCCCTGACCGCGTTGGCCAGCTGCTTCGCCGACAGCTTGCGGATCTCGATCCACTCGCCACCGTCCAGCTCGACCCGCTCGGTGATCCCTGTCACAAACATCGTGGCTCCTTCACTGGTCGGCTACGCTTCGGTCACGGCCCCGGTCGGCTTCAACGTCACGGTGTACTTCGTCGACTCCTTCACCGCCGGGTTGCGGTCGTACTGCGCGATGATCGCCTCGACGCTCGAGCTCTTCGTGCTGCCCCAGGTGAGCTTCAGCGTGCGCGTGTCGCCGAGGCTGTTGAAGATCGCATCGGGGCCGGTGGCGGCCGTGTCGTCATAGAACCCGGTCAACTCGACGTCGTCGACCAGCTTGACACCCGAGAAGAGCGACGCTTCCCAGTCCGCGCCGAACGGCGTCGACTCCTCGAGCACTGCCTGCTTGCTGAATCCGTTGATCTCGGTGACGTGCGCGCTCATGTCCACCAAGGTGCCGCCTGAGTTATCGAACTCGACCTTGAGATCGTCACTTCCGTACTTCGCCATGTCGTCCCCCTCTGCCCCGTCGGCCGGCCTACTGCCGGCAGACCCCGACCATGAACGTCACCGACCGCGCCGCGCCGGCGGCCCCGCCGAATGCCCACGACACGGCCAGGTAGCGATTGACCGTGCCAGCGACCGTGATGCGCTGGGCGCCGATCGCCGTCGCGGCCGCGAACGTGCCGAGCGTCGTGTACGTCACGTCATCGGCCGAGTGCTCGACCGTGACCGTAACGCCCGTCCCACCGTCCAGCGCCAGCGCGGTGATCGCCAGGTACAGCGCCGCGCCGTCCGCGCTACTCGCCCCGTTATCGACCGGCGCGGCCGTCGTGTCGCCGGTTGCGGTCGTCTCGGCGCCGAGCGCGTGGACGATCACGCCGTCCTCGATCGCCCCGGACGCCTGGTACTCGGCAGTGGCCTTGTGCAGCTCGCCGACCGTGACCTCGCGGTCGTACTTCGCCTGCAGCGGCCCGGCAACGCCGGTCATCGGCTGGCCCGCCGTGTTGCCGGCGAAGCCGAAGGCGATCACCCGCGCGGTGCCGTTGCCGGCCACCAGCGCGGCGTTGACCGCGCCGGCGTCGTCGTCGTAGAAGCCCTCCTGGGAGAGCTCGTAGCGGTTGACGCCGGTCGCGGCGACCTGCCCCCACGCATCGCCGAGGACCGTCGTGTCCTCGGTTCCGGCCTCGCGTGATTCGTCCAGCGTCGTGAGAAACCCGCGCACGTCGTAGCCGTCGATCAGGACAAACGCGACGTCATCGCTTCCGTGACGCGACATCGGCCCCACCCCCTCCCCGCATCGTCGCCCGGCGCTCGACCGGCACGATCGCGCCCTGGGCGACCAGCCACGCGACCGACTCCGCCGGCACGTCGTCCACCACCGCGCCCGGCATGCGCCGCCGGCGCTCTGGAGCGTCCCCTGACGCGCCGGACAGCGCCGGGTAGGTGATCGGTCGAATCACGCGGTAGCGTGCCTTAGCGGCCATCCAGCGCCTCCGTACCCCCATCGTCGTCGTACTCGTACCCGCATACGCCGCACGTCCAGTGCTCGCCGTTCTGCCCGAACGCGGCGCGCTGGCGCCGTTGCGCCGGCGGATGCTCGCAGCTCGGCGCCGGCGCTGGCTGCTCGGTCGTCGCGGTGACGCCCAGCTGCGCCAGCAGCGCGTCGGCCAGCGTGCGGAGCGCGATCGCCGTCCGCACGATCCCCTCATGCTGCTCATACATAGACGATCACCGCCTCAAGTCGCCTCCGGTGTATCTGTGTCGCCGGTTCAGCCATATCGCCCCCGTCCTCGATCCCGAGCGCAATCACCCGCGGCGAGACGCCGTGGAACGCCAGGAGCGCAGCCGTCACCGCGCTTGTGAGCGACACGACGCCGCCGTAGGTTGTGGCCCAGCAATCGATCTGCCAGCGGTCGCGCCAGCAGCCGACGGCCCGGTTCAGTGCGTGCTCCGGCGTTCTCGCGATCAGCTGATAGGTGATGCCCGGCCAGGTTGCATCCTGCGGCCAGGTCTTCGGCCAGACGCGCCCGCCGGCGGCCGTCACCGTCTCTAACGCGTCCACCAGCGCCGTCTCGATATCTGCCATCTATGCCGGCCCTCCGGCCGCGATCAGGTCACGGATCGCGCTGGCCACCTCGCGGACCGCCCGCCCGCGCTCCGACTCGAACGCCGGGCGCATGTATGGCTGCGCCGGGATGTAGACCGGACCGCGCGTGAATATGACGTCGCCGCCCGCCGTTTCGAATCGTAGAAACCGCGCGTTCACCGGCGCGACCACCCCGCCGTATTCCTGCATCGCGGCGTAGATCAGGTTCGTGCCGACCTCGACCTCGTGCGCGGACTGTGACAGGACATGGATCGACCGGCGCAAGGTGCCGGTCAGGGCTGGCGCGTTCGTCTTGGCCGCGTTCATGATCGGCAGTGCGCCGGCCATCAACGCGGCCTGCATCCCCGCCCCGGATAGCCGCCCGCGTGCGTCACGGATCGCCGCCGCGACCTCCTCTGCACCCTGGACGTCAATCTGCATCTGGCCGGCCACGTTATGCCCCCACCGTGCGGACGCGGCAGGCCAGGTTCGTCCACTCGCCGAACGGCCCAATATCGATCGTCAGGATGTCCCAGACCCGGCCAGCGACGTCCGTCACCCGGTCGTCTGCCGTGATCGTCGGATACTCGCCCGGTAGCAGGATCGTGTCGGTCGCGTCGCTGAATGCCCCGGTCGCGGTAACGACCTCAGTCCCACCTGTCGGCGCTACCGCTGCTGCGATACCTGACATCCCGCTGATGGCCACCCAGGTCTCCGCCGGCTCACCGTATGCGTCGCGGATTCGTGTCGCCCTCTGCACAGTTACCGACTGCGGATAGTGGCCGGCGGTGGTGAGGCTGGCGGTGAGCCGCGGATCCACGATCGAGCGCAATCCCACCTACCCTACTCCTCGCATCCCCTGGGACGCGATCCGCTCGCGCCAGGCGAACGGATCCCAGATACCGACGGTCTCGACGCTATCCCAGAGCGCATCATCGGCGTCTCCATCACCCAACTCCGCCGCCTGGCGCCGCAGGACCGCCGCCTGCTCACGGAGCGCGCCCGCGACGGCCGCGCCGTTGGTCGCTACGCCGTTCTGCGTGATGACCTTCAGGATCATCGCCTGCGTAGCAGCCATCGTGTCCAACGCCAGCGCCGCCGCCAGGAGCACGTCGCCGCCGTACATGCCGAGGAATGCGTCGATCTCGTCGTCCTGGAAGAGCGCGTCGGCCGTGACCGTGTCGCCACACAACAGTCGGACCTGCCCTGCGTCAGTGGTGACGTCATAGGTCGCCGGCATGCTGGGCTACTCCTTCGTCGTGGGGCGCTTGCGCGCCGGCTTCGTCTCCGGCGCCAGCCGCTCCGCCAGCCCGTCGATCGCCGCCCGAAGCGCGACCGTCTCGGCCAGCAGCGCGGCCAGGTAGTCGTCGGTGACGGTGACGGGCGCCGGCAGTCCCAGGCGCCGCGTCACCTCACGCGCGTCCGTCATCCGGCTACGAGCCGGACCCGTTGCTGGACACTGCCATCTTCGGGTTGGCGCGCGCGCCGCCGAAGGCGTGGCGGACCTTGTAGTCCACCGTGTCCGTGGCGAAGTCGCCGTCGAGCGGGTTCAGCCCGGCCCCGCCGACGCGGCGCTGGTTCGACTCCTTGATGAACACCTCCGGCGCGTCGTGACCGCGCAACCGCGCGCCGATCAGCGCCGGGTTGCCGTTCGACGGCGAGGCGAACAGGAACCACGACGTCGAGCCGTTCGCCGTGGTGGCGATAGCCGGGATGTACGGATCGACCGACACGCGCACCCGCTGGCGGATCCAGTTGGCCGTCTTGATCTGCTGCTGCGCCGTGCCGGCGGTCGCGTTCGGGTCGATGATCAGCTCGGTCGCGTTGACGATCGACAGCGCGGTCATCTCCAGCGCCGGCGGCACCACGAGTTCGACCGCCTCGATCAGGATCGGCTCGCCGTCGGCGTCGGTCTGCGCGGCCAGCTTGCCGAACGCGGTCTGCAGGCCGGCGATCGACAGTGCCGGGTTGCCGGTGACGATGTTGGCGTTGCCGGCGGTGAACATCGACGCGTGCGGCCCGGAACCATCGACGTAGAGCGCCGACATGACGCGCTGCTCGGTGCGCCGCGCCGCCCGGCCCAGCCGCGCCGGCAGCGTGGCGAACGAGTCCAGGTCGTCGTTGATCATCGTCTCCCACGAGAACTGGAGCGCCCGGCCGTATTTACCGACCGTCAGCTGGTAGCGCGTCTCGGTCAGGCTAGCCATCGGGTACTCGGTGCGCTCCGGCACCGCCGCGAGGACCGACTCGGCGCCATCCAGCCTGAACACGTTGACGGTGCGGAAGTCCCTGACCGTCCGTGCCTGGGCGAAGTTTTCCCAGACCGGCGTGTACTCGCGGTACGACGCCAGGACGGCGCGGTCCATGATGTCGCCGAACAGCAATGGGAAATCGCTGGTCGTCATGGCCTCACGCAGGAGGTAGTCCGGGCGCCGCCCGGCCATGACGTCGCCCAGCAGCCCGGCGGCCTCGGCGAGCCGCCGCTGGTACTCCACCGACTCGCGCATCGCGCCGTGGCGGACGCCGACGCCGGCGTCGCCGAACAGCGTCGAGACCGACGCCTGGTCGGCGCGGACCGATTCCAGCAGATCGAGAAACTCAGCCATCGTATTCCCCCTCCGGCGCCCCCGCGCCTCCCCGTGCCGGCTAGTAACCGAGCTTGACCGCGATCGTCGCGGTTGCGGCCGACGTGACCGCCCCCAGCGCGTAGCCGAAGCGAACGCCGGTGTTCTTCTTGCTCAGCTTCGGCGTGTCGGCCGTGACGTAGTAGATGATGTCGCCGACCGCGACCGCGCTGTTGCCGGACTGGTCGACGCCCTTGACCGACAGGTCATAGACGCCGCCGGTATCGACGGACGTCGCGGTCGCCGCGTTGCCGCCGGCGCCCTCGTTCACCTGGGCGACGCCCGGGATCTGCCCGACCAGCACCGGATCGCCGCTGGCCGGCGTCGCCGGATCAGTGGCCGCCAGCGACAGGAATCGGCCCTCGCCGTACTTCTGGTTTCGCGCCATGCTCGTACTCCCCTATCCCCAGCCCCGCGGCGTCCTAGCGCCCGCGGACGGCGATCTCGCGCCCGGCCTGCGACAGCCCGAACACGCCCATCACGTTGCCCAGCGCCGCCTCGAGCTGCGCGCTGGCGTCCGCCCCGCCGGACGGACCCATGCCGGTGACGCCCGTCCCGGCCTCGGTCATCCCGGCCAGGTCGGCGCGCCACGTCGCGACCGCGGCATCGATCGCCGCGTCCAGCGCCGCCGCGTCGAGCTGGCCCGCGTCCGTCACCGGCGCGATATCGGCCAACCCCTCGGTGATGCGCCGCGTCGCGAACGCCGGCAGCTCGACAGCGGCCAGCCGCTCGGCCACACGCGCGCGCGCCGCGCCGGCCATCTGTGCGGCCACGAGCCGCTCGTTCTCGGCCTCCAGCTCCGCGATCCGCGCGGTTGCCTCGGTCAGATCGTCCATGTCGTCCCCCTCTGATCCCCGCGTCTCGGCCGGCGACACAATGGCCGGCTCGTCCGTCCTGGCGGCACGCGCGGCGCGCGCCGACTCCAGCATCGTCACGACCTGACCGCCGGCGCCGGCGCGCGTGACCCAATCGACCGATTCGGCGCCGACCAGCCGATCGACTAGCCGGCCCTTCCGGCCCTCCGCCTCGCCCTCGGTAACCGCCCCGGACGCCCGGATCGATACGCCGATGTGCGGCGCGATCTCGCCGATCACGTCGCGGTACGGCGCGAACACCTCGGCGTCCGCGTAGAGGCCCGGCCCGGCTGGCCCGTTCGCGTCCCAGCGCGCGTCGCTGACCAGACGCCCGGCCAGATCACGCACTGACCGTTCCGGCCGGTCGTCGGCCTCGGAGACGGACGGGTGATCGAGATACATGTGTAAACCTGCTGTGAAGACACGAGGCCCGTCGCGTTCGAGCATCGCCGGCGCGTAGTAGCCCGACGACCCCCAGCCCGGCGCGATGATCCGGATAGGCACAGTGCCATCGTCGCGGAGCGCCGCTTCCGCCAACGCGACCAGGTCTGACCGCAGTGATTGCGCCTCCGACGTGGGCGACACCCGCACGTACTCAGTGCGCTGCATCACCTCGACGGGATCGCCGAAACTCACGGCGCCGGCGTCCGTGAGCGCGTAGTCGCGCTGGAAGAGCGTCGCGCCCGCCGGCGTCTCGTAGCGATAGACGACCGACGCGTCGAACACGTCCTGCACCCAGAGCCAGTAGCCGTCGCCCGGCACCGGATGGACGGAGCGCAGCGCCAGCGCCAGCGCGCGTTCGGTGTCGCCGTGGCTGAGCGCCTCGCGGACCGACTCCGCCGTGTCGCCCTCGTCCTGCGGCGTCGCGCCCAGCGCCCGCGATAGCAGTGCGCCGAGTGCCCGCCAGGCGGTGACGATGGCGCCGGCATTCGCAGCCGACAGGACCCGCCCTGCCTCGTCTACTCGATCATCCACGCAGCCCCCTGTAGATATATGCCTGCTAGATGCCATAACGATATCGTGACCAGCATAGTGGCCCGATTAGAATCGCGTCAACTACCCCGGCGCGCGTCGATACTGCAGCGTGCACCGGCATGCTGGGTGCGCCAACGGTCGATCGTCGCCCGATGGGAAGGTCGCCGTCGCCGGGATCCAGCCGGCGGCCTCGTTGTCTGCGCAGGCATCGCTGACTAGATCGTCGCCGACAGTCAGCCATGCCTTCTCCATCGTCAGCCCGGCGGACTCCATCTGGCGGATCGCGCCGGATGTGCCGGCCTCATACGCGTTGCCCACCTCGGTCACGGCGACCAGCTCGGCGCGGTCTCGGATGTGGTGCTGCGGCTTCGGCTCGGTGAAGCCTGCGTACGTCTCACGGATGGCCCCGGCCAGCCGCTGATAGCTCCAGCCGTCGGCGGTCGCCTCGCTGACCAGCCGGCGGATACCCTGGCGCGTCCCGTCGTTGATCTGCGTCACGCGCGTCGCGGCGTAGTCGTCTGCGTAGCCGACCGCGGCCGGGTTGTCCAGCGTGAACGTGCCGCTGATCCCCATCTGCGCCGCGACTTGGCCGGCGCCAGTGTCTAGCGCGAGCTGCACGTAGTGCCGCATCGATCCGACCATCCTGGCCGTCGTCGTGGCGAGCGCGGCGTCGGCGAGACGGTCCCAGGACGCCGGCGGCTCAGCCTCGACGAGACGAGCCGCCGGCGTGCGGACGGCTCGTTCATCGGTCTGCTGGGCGAATTCACTGGCGATTGTCGCCAGCGCGGCCAGCACCGCGCGAGACTGCGCTCGCCAGGCGGACCGCAGCTCGCCCGCCAGCGCGCGCTGCAACGGTGCCGTCGCCCGCTCCCGATCGCGTCGTGCGGCAGCCTCGAGGACGCGATCGAGCGCCTGCGCCAGCATGGTCATATCTCGGTCATGGGCGATCGGGATCAGCGCCACCGCATACTCCCTGCATGGCTGATATGCCGCTGCCGGCAATACCGGCAGCGGTACGCGATGATGTCCTCGTGGGTCCGGCGACGAGCTCGCGCCGCCAGCGGCTCATGATCGACCTGCGATCGTCGCTAGCACCTCGCGCATATCCCTCACCGCAGCGATGAACTGCGCGTCCATGTCAGCCGGCGCTGCTGGCTGACTTAGCGTGGCGTCCGGCGCGTCCGGCGGGTAGAGCGTGTCGAGCACGGCGTCGATGTCGTCCACATCCAGCGCTGCCAGCACCAGCCGCGCGACGGTCCGCTCCGCGCTCGGTGGAAGCAGCCGAGCGCCGATGCCGATCGCCTCGACGCGCGCCTTGACGTCGCGCTCGAGGATGTCCGGGAACGTGATAATCGGCGTGCGATCGATCGGCGCACCGTCACGGTCCGGATCCGGATGCATGACGACCACCGGCGAGCCGGACGCGCCCCCGATCGCGCGCCCGATGGCACGGAGTGCTCCGCGTGGCGCGATCACCGCCTGATCGATCGCGTAGTTCAGCAGATCGGCGATCGTGTCGCGCCAGTACGACTGACGCGCCGCCATCTTCAGCTCGGTCGGCCGATCGAGGGTCCTAGAGGTTGCCAAGTTGCCAACATCGGCGTTCCCGAACAATATCGTTTCCGGCACACCAATGCCGGCGGCGACCATCAGCCCGAGTCGGCGCGCGTCGTCCGGGTGTGGCGCGGCGCCACCCATCCGAACCAGGTCATAGTCCGCGCCCCCCTGGGCGCCGACGAACGTCGAGCCGGTGATCGGTGGCGGGTTCGTCTCGGGCCCAGGAGCTCCGACGGCCGATGCCAGGCGCGCCTTCGTCGCCGCGACGCCCTTCCGTCCGCCCGCGGTCGTGATGCGCGTCGCGAACGCGGCCTGCGCCCGGCGGATCGTCGCGAAGCGCTCGAGGTCGGTGCGCACAGCCACCGCCCAGTCGAGCGCGCTATACGTCTCCGGCACGCCGAAGCGCATCCGGCCAATGCCGCCCACATGGCGGTGCATCACCGACGCAGACCACTGCACCGGCACGCCGCCGATCGTGTCCGGCCGCTGCGTCTGCGGTGGCTGATAGCGCCAGTCCGGGTAGAGCGCCTCGCGCCGTGCCGGCGCCGCGCCAGTAGCCCCTCGGCGCTGCTCCTCCCAGACTCGTCGGTAGAACCACGGCGTCCTGATGTCGTCCGGGTCCGTGATGATGTCGCGGACCTCCTCGACGGCGATCGACCGCATGCGCACCCGCCCGGTCACCGCGTCGGTGAAGAGCACCAGGAACACGTTCCCCGTCGCGCTCAGCTCGATATCGGCGCGCTGCAGCGACGCGTCACTGGTCAGCTCAGCACGGTTGCCGGGGTCCTCCCAGAACGCACGGACGACGTCGTTGACCGCCGGATGGACGGCCGCGATATCGACGCCCAGCCCGGCGACGTAGTGGGACTGGACCTCGAGCGCGTGATTGATCAGCGGGTTCGCCAGGTAGGCGTAGCGGCTGCGCCGGATGATCGTGTCCAGCGCGTCGCGGCTGAACTCGCCGTCGAACGAGCCGCCGAGCTGCTGCCAGCCGTCGGCGTCCAGCGCCATTTCCAGCTCGGCCAGCCGTTCCTCGACCATCTCCAGATCCCACGCCTGGCGCTGCGCCAGCTCCGCCAGCGCCGCCGGCTCCATCGCGGCGTAGCCGTTGCCGTTCGTCGTGACCATCCCCGTCCCTCGTCCCGTTAGTAGCGCGGCCCGATCGTGACCATCTCGTCATCGGCCAGCGTCAGGATCCCGTCGTAGGCCGGCGGCGCCGTGTAGAGCGACACGGCCAGCGCCAGCGCCATGGCCGCGTCGTCGTGTAGTCCGGATGGTGCGCCGTAGCGTATGCCGGTGCGCGTGTGGACGTACTCCATCGCCCGCAACTCGTCAGCGATCACACCCTCCGGTATACCGACCTCGCCGCGCTGGATCGTGACCGCTAGCCCCTCCATCAGCTGTTGCTTGGATCTCGCCGAGAAGACGAACGGCGCGACGTTGCCGCCGGCAGCCGCGATCTGCTCAAAGACCGGATCGCCCAATCCTGTCGAGTCGACCAGCGCCGGCGTCGCGCCCGTCGTCGTGCGGATGCGCGCGATCGTCGCGGCCCAGTACGCGCCGGCCATGCCGGGTAGCAGCGCGCCCTCGTTCCAGCGTTCGGCCCAGGCGACGTTGCCGTCGGAGTCTAGCCCGACGCCGACCGTCCAGTCCTGGGCGCGCGCCAGGTCCCAGCCTGCCGCGACCGCCGGCGCGCCACTGGGCGCGCCGATCAGACACGCCTCGATCGCGGCCAGGCCGAACGGGTTGCTGCCATCGTCAGACGGTTCGGCCAGGTACAGCTCGCGCCAGACGTGATCCGGGAGCGCATCGCGCGCGTCCTCAATCTCCGCAGCGCTCAGTACCCCGCCGGCCACCGCATCCCATGCCGTCAATCGCGCGTAGTGCATGTGCGGATGGCCAGCCTCCGCGCGGCGCGCCAGTCGGTAGGCCCAGTTCTTCCGGCCTTTCACGTTGCCGATGATACGTAGCGGCCCGCGGGTGGCCGTCAGTGTCGACCGGACGGCGTGCCAGGAATCTTCTTTGACGCGGCTGGCCTCGTCGATCACTGCCCCGTACACGTCCTCGCCGTAGAGGCTGTCCGGATTCTCGGCGCCCTTGAACCAGAGGATGGCGCCATTGGCCAGCGTGACCGTTAGCTCGGACTCGTTGGACGTGTAGAGCTGGCGCGGCAGTCCGCGCTTGAGCCGCCGGTACGCTATCTTCGCCTGCGTATAGATCGGCGCGACCCACCAGTACGACCGGCCTGGCCGGCCGGTCAGCGCGGCCAGCTCCACGATCCATGCCAAGCAGCCGACCGTCTTGCCGGCCTTCGTGCTGGCCTCGATCACGCCATAGCGCGCCGGGTGGAAGATCGCCGCGCCCTGCGCCGGGTAGAGCCAAGGGCGGCGGTACTGGATCGACTGCGGCGCGCTAGCTGTCGCCGTCATCGTCGGTCCGATCACCCAGCGCCAGTGTGAAGACCACTGGCGCTCCGGCCGTCGTGATGTCTACGTCGGCGCGGGGTGTCCAGCCGCGATCGCGGCCGAGCGTCGTCAACACGAACTTCGCCGCGTCCCACTCTCCCGCGTTTAGCCGACGAACCAGCACCGATTCAGCCATATCAACGATCCCCGCCCGCGCCTCGGTGTAGGCAGCTGCGACCGTCGGGATATCTCGCGATATATCGGTCGATGGTCGAAACGTTGCAGCCGAGCCGGCGCGCGGCAGCCGTCTTGATGCCAGCCGTCTCGCGGATGGCCGATGCCATATCGGCGGTAGTCCATGCCGCCTTACCAGCCATCTACCACCACCGCACCATCTGCATTTTGGAGCGCGACGGTCGGAGTCGAACCGCCCTCTCCCGCATGGATAGCGGGCGCATCGGCCACGATGCTTGTCGCGCGTTTAGGGTATCGCCGCGATACATGCCAGCACCAATCCGCGTTCGCATTGTCGACTCAAACGGCAGAATCGCGTATGGTTAGGCGTTCGCGGCAGGAATGCTGGTCAAGTTGACAGTAGTCATATAGCGAGAGTTGGTAGCCCGGAATCCGGCCGTGCGCCCGCGTCAATGAATGGACGCACTCGAAGCCCCGCCGGTTTCCGTGCCACTGTGGTTGCCCTTAGTCGCGGTAACGCGACTAAGGCGATACGCGGCCGCCTGTCGGTTCTTGGAGCCTCCGTCCGCTAGGCTCATGCGCGATTCTCGCGCATGATGCCTCCGATCCCGATAGCAGGAACCTCCCATGATCTGGTCATTGCGACTTGATCTGCGTCAGAAACGATCAGCCTGCAACCCGCGATAGATCGTGCCGTCGCCGCACTGCGCACCTGAGCGCAAACGTGACAACCCACTTGATATGCTGGCGCATACTTACGTAGTAGGCGCATCGCGACAGATAGCGCCCATGATTCGAGTCAGTTACGTGCTACCGAGTCGGTCAATGCCATCCGGTTTAGCCCGATAACTCGTTTTAACCCGTCCCTCAATGAGCCCTTGTAGCTTGCGCTCCGTCGAGAGACGAGCACGCAACCGATGAATCGCTCGTCCTCCCAGCACGCCCTTAATACGCACAAGCCGGTGTGCAGTCGGCTATTGTTGACGACCTTGTCGGAGTAGTGGCCAGTGTTGAACCAGCGCGTTAGTATCTTGCGCCGCCGCGTCGGCTCGTACCAGGATTTCATTAGGCGTACATAGGCCTCACACATCCGCGCCAGCACGTTCCCGTTGCTGTTCTCATTTCCGGTGTCATTGAACGGCCGTGTTGTCTCGCAATGCTCAATGCCCGCCGTATCTGCTCCACCTGTTCTCCATCACAGTGAATGTCATCTGCTCAAACAGCGGCTTATCACCATTCGGCACGGAGTCAAACGCGGCACGCCAGTCGTCATCACACGGCTAGAGCGCCATCAGCGTCGCCAGTTCGTCTGCGCTCCAGAACTGCGACAGGTCGATGTCCGCGCCGATCTCGGCCAGTACGTCGGTGTCCCACTCCAGCGAGACCTGCCCCACGCGGTTATCGGCAATGCCCAGCTCGACGGCGGCCCTATCCCGGCTCAGATCCAGGTCGGTTCGCCTCACGGCCACCAGCTCGGTCCCGTCCGTTTCGACCACGCGCACCGGCAAGCCCAGCTCGGCGGCCACCTCGGCGGTTTTGTTCCCGGCGATGAGAACGCCATTCCGGTCGACCAGGACCGACCGTCCGGCGCCGTACGCGCGCATCGACCGCTCGAGCATGCCGCGCCCGCGCTCGGTGCCGCGGTTGGCGTTGCGTGGATCGGGTCGGATGTCTGCCATTACTCCTCCGCTATGCGCGAGACCGCTAGATACTCTGCCTCTATCGTGGCGCATCCTGCGCCGCCCGTCTAGCCCTGGCGTACCAGGCTTCATCGGCCAACGACCGCGCCAGCACGTCGTGCGGGTCGGCGGCACTGTCCAGGATGACGCACAGCCAGTCGGCGCCGTGCGTCATCAGCCAGACGCGGGCGCGCGCGGCGTGCACATCGCAGCCGCGCGCGTCACGAATCGCCGAGAAGAGCACGGCCGCCGCCAGGCGGGCGAACGGTGGCGCGTCCGCCGCCCGCTGTATCGCGGCCATGCCGATCAGGTAGCCTGGCGGCTCGTCGGTCACCCGGCGGAGCCTCGAGGTCGATCGAGGATCCACGCCGCCAGCGTGCGGTCGCGGCGCGCGGCGTCGAGCACCATCTGCCGGCCGCGCACGCGAACCGCGGCCGGGATCGTCGGGTCGAACGTCCACAGCCAAGCGTCCATGTGCCGCCGGCGCTGCTCGGCTTCCCGTTCGGCGCGCCGGCTCATCCATCCCAGCATCTACCCCCCGATCGCGTGTAACGCCGCCTCGTACTGCGCGGCAACGTCGTCTGCCAGGCGGCCATTGATCTGAACGACGACGTCACCGACCTCGAAGACGTGGCTGAAGAACATCGCGCTCTGCTTGCCCAGATCTCGGTAGTACGTCGCCAGGCGCTCGCGGTCGGCGGCGTCCGGCACAACGATGATCCGCCCGCCCATGTCCTCACCCAGCGACGGGATCAGGAAGCGCACGCCCTCACCAACGAATGGCGCGGCGCCGTAGTCATCGCGCGTCATCGGCCGCGCTCCCTCTGCCTCCAGCCCGGCTGCGACGAAGGCGGCCACCACGTCATCAGCGGTGACGACGGCCGGCGAGGGCGTCTCGGTCGCGGCCACCGATGGTTGGGTCGCCGCCTTCGTCGGCTGTACCGCCGGAGCTGGCGCCGTGGTGGTCGGCGCGCTGGACGTCGTCGCTGACGCCGCCTCGCTCGGTGTGCTCGGCGCGATTGACGGCGGATTGGCCGGCGTGGCCGTGACGTTGTCGTCGCTATCGCCGCCGCACGCCGATAGCGACAGCACCAGACCAAGCGCGAGAACCAACCGCCACATGGCGCACCCCTTCACGAACAGCAACGGATCAGGTAGACGCATCATCATACGGCAACGTGGCCGTTGCCGGCTTCATGACTCCTCGATCCACTTCACCTGCTCGTCGACGATGTCGATCACGGCAAGGATCCTCCCGGGCGTTCCGTCCTCGCGTGCGTCGCAGATGAGGAGGGTGGCCTCCTCGGTGAATGACACCTTGGCGACCAGCTGCGCGCCCGGAGACCGACGCTCCGCCATCCTCAGTAGCTCCACGAGATCGGCCACGCCGATCCACGGCCATTCCTCGTACTCATCAATCGCGCTCATCGCCTTGCATCACTCCCCTCGATATGCCGCCGATATACCGCGTCCTCCAGCGCTCGCGCCCACCGCCAGTGCGTCCGGCGGTACAGCGGTTCGGTTATCAGCCCAGCCAGCGCCCACAGTCCTGCCCTCATGCTGCCTCGATCCTCAGCCCGGCTACCGTCGGGTTCATACTGCGATATATCCGCTCGATCTCTGCCCGATCGCCCCGCGCAATGGCCGTGTGCCACCCGTCGTTCTCCACGACCAAGACGTACTGGGACGTCCTGGTCGTCTCAGCCCAACCACCCGCCACGCGCCGGAATCTGCGCACTGGCAGTTTGCGAGCTATCATCACGGGCCGGCCAGTGCGTCGTCGATCGTCCCGTCAAACAGATGCACGGGACGCCAGACAACGACCCGGTGCCGCGAGGAGCAGATGCCGGGATCGAGCGCCGCGAGCCACTCCGACTGCTCGGGGGCCAGCCGCCCGATCGTCGCCTTCAGCTCGGCGAAGATCACCAGCCCGGCGCGCGCCAGCACGAGATCAGGGAACCCCCTCCCACCGATCATCGCGTCCCCCCGGCCCTCCTTCGCCGCTAGCCGGTACAGGCGGTCGTTGATGTGCATGACGTGCCAGCCGGCATGGCTCGCCCTGGCGATCACGTTCGCCATCAGCTCCGCTTCGCTCATGTGTCGTGCAACCGCGCTCTGGAGCGTCGTCATGACTCACTGCTCCTGCCCAGCTCGGCACGATAGGCGCGCCGAGCCAGCGCTGTCGCGTGAATCGCCCGGTGGTACGCCACCGTCGCGATCGCCAGCGCCCACTCCGCCCGCAACAGGTCCCGGCGCAGGGCGGCGATCGCCGCCCTGCGCTCTGCCGATCGGCCGGGACAGCCGGTCACGATAGCCTCGACTGGCGCACGATCCGGAGTGCATGCACCGTATCGCGGAACTCCGCGGCGGCGGCGATCACGTTCGCCGGCTCCACGCCAAGCTCGACCGCCGCCTCGGGATAGGCGCGGATCGTGTCGCGCGCGGTCGCCGTGGCGATTGCGATAGCCCGCAACCCGGCCAGCCGGACGAACACCGGCTCGCTGACGATCGCGCTGTTTACGGCTTCCTGCGCCGCTGTCAACCCGACGCCCATCCGCGCGACCAGATCGGCGTCGGCCGCCATAACACGTGCGGTGCGCTCAAGCACGCGTCGCACGTCGTCCACCATGTCCTGCGCAGTGAAGATGACCAGCGCCCCGTACTCCGCGTCGGCGATCATCGGTCACCGCGGATCGGCAGAGAGACCTGCGCGAAGGCCTGCGCCACCTGGCGGGCGTCCGCGGTGTGCAGACCGAAGGCCTCGATCTCGCGGCGGAAACCGGCCCAATCGTGCGGCAGGACGATCGCCGCCGGCGGTTCATCCTCGTCGTCGGCCTCTTTCAGCCCGACGTGCAGCAGCTCGTGGAACAGCACCGCCTCGATCCCGCGGTCGGAGCGGATCGCCAGATTGTCGGCGGCCAGCCAGATCACGATGTCCACCGGCTCGTTATCGACGTAGCCGGACAGATATCTCGACATACCGGTGAGCTTGGTCGTCTTGCCCAGCACCTCCTTGCCGGCGGCTGTGCCGCCCTTCTTGCGCCAGAGGTAGACCGGCTGGATGACGTTGAGCGCTGCCAGATCCTCCGGGTACTGTGCGAGCAACTTCGCCGCGCCGCGCGCCAGGTCGGGCGCCGGACGGAACTCGGCGTCGCCGAAGGCGTAGGACGACGGCGGCATGTAGAGCCGCGTGATCGGCTCCGGCACGACCTCATCGACCGTGGCATCGTGAGAGGTTGTCACTACCAGATTCATGAAAGACGTCTCCTCACTAGATGGTAAAGCCCTATCAGCGGGTACGGTGCAACTGGCCGTGATGCTCCGGGCAGAGCCAGCGGACGTCCAGCGGGAGTCCGTAGTCCTCGTGGTGTGCGTGGGCGTCGCCGCGGCCGCAGACCTCGCACGGCTCGCGCGGGATGATCCCGACGCGGGCCGCGTAACGCGCCCGGTCCCGCGCGGCGCGCTTCCCGTTCGCTTTGGCGCGGGCGTTGCGGCGCTTGAGCACATCCCGCCCATCCGTAGTTCGCGACCGAGCAACCTGGTAGGCGCGCTTGCAGTCCTTGCATTCGGCCCGCAACCGGTCGGCCGTCGTCGTGTGGCAGTAGAACTCGTCGAACGGCAGCAGCCGCCCGCAGTCTCGACAGCGCTTCAACCCGGCCGAAGAGCTCGCACTGCCAGAAACCGCCTGTGCAAGAGCAATCATTTCGTCGTTCCTTCCTCGCCGCCCCGGACCCAGCGCATGGTCCGGTAGCAGCACTCCGGCCAGCCGGTCCGCAGATACCAGGCGATGTCGTCAGGTGTGATCGTCCGCTCGGCGCCGCACGTCCCGCACACCAGCCGGCCGCCGTCGCCGTCCGGACAGAGGTCCACGGCGATCCGCTCGTGCAGCCGCGCGGCACGGCGCGCCAGCTTCGCCAGGTTGACCGGCGGCGTCACCGCGCACCGCCGAAGAGCACGCGCTGGCCGGCGGTGCGCTGGCGCTGGCGGCGTGTCTCGGCAGCCGCCCGGACGTGATCGTCCATGTCCTCCAGCAGGTGACAGCGCTGGCAGAGCGCGGCCCGATTCGATTCGCGGACGTCCATCTTGTCGTGTTTGTCGCCGGGACGCCCGTCGAGGTGCGGCACGCCGAGGCGCGCGATCGTCAGGATGACCAGCGTCGGCGGCGTCCCGTCGTCGTCGCGCAGCTCGCCCATCTCCGCGGTGCGCCACGCCGCCGGGTCGGTCGGATCGTCGCGGACGATGACCCGCCGGTCAGGCGCGCCGCAGCGTTCGCAACAGTGATCAGCACGGTCCAGAATGCGCTCGCGGACGTCCTTCCAGTTAGCCGGGTAACGGCTCCAGTCCACCGGCATCAGATCAGCCCTCCGATCGTCGCGATCACGTCCGCCCAGCCGCTTGCCGCCGTCAGCAGCAACACCGCCAGGCACGCGACCCAGACCCAGTCGCGCGCTAGAACGGGCATTCGTCGTCCTCCGGCTCGTCCTCCGCTGGCCGATAGAGCCAGCAACGCATGTGGTACGGCCTCCCGGCGCCGTCGCGCTGCATCAGCCCCGGCACGATCGGCTGCCCGCAGCCGGCGCAGACATGCCAGCCCGCGATCGCCTCGCCGATCGTCCGATCGCCGATCGTTTTCTCGTTCATGTCGTCCTCCTGCCAGACGCGCCAGAATGCCCTGCAACGCGGCCAGACCTCGTGAATGGCTCAGGAGCCATGCGCGGCCGGAACGCGACGTAGCGGCTATCGTGCGCGTCGCTAGAGCCATCGTCGCTATCGTTCCCCGCGCTGCAGCGCGAGCGGCGACGGCAGGCCCGCCAGCCGCTGGTTGAACGCTGTCGGCGCGTTGACCATCCGTCGGCGTTCCGCCGCGTAGAGCGACAGGAACTCCCGACGCGCCTGCTGGACGGTGAAATCGTCGGCGGCAGTCGCAATCAGGTACAACCCGCCGACCTGCCGGACGACCGACAGGTGAGGCTCTGGCAGTGTTGTCCCGTCGCTCGGCTGCCCGGGGATAAATCGTCGCACCGCCGCCATGACGCGCGCCCACGCCGCCTCCGGCGGTTCCGGCAACCACCCAGACGCTGTTAGCAGATCGTCGGCACGCTGCCGGATCTCCGCCGGCACCGGATAGAACGTGCAGTCACGCAGGCACTGTGTCACCGCCGCTGCCCAAACATCGTCCGACAAGTCGGCGAGCGCGTCATAGTAGACCGCCGCGGTGGTGGCAGCTGGCGCCGAGCGCGGCCACATCGCTGCCATGCGCGACATCCCCGCCGCGAACGAATCACCGGTCATCGGCTGGCCCCCCGTTCCTGCGCGCGGATCGCATCCGCAACCTGATTGATCCCCGAGAAGTCCGGCGCCGTCGACGACCCGCGCGCGCCTGGCGGTGGCAAGCGCGTGGATTGCGTCCGGGAGAACCAGTTGGTCATCGACGTGCGCCACGACTTCCACGGCCCGGACTTGCCGGCGCGTTTGTCCGCCCAGTAGTCACGGAACCGCAGAGCGTCGGCAACGAGCGCATCATCATCCGGCGATGACGGGAGCGCGGATATCACGTCGCGCAGGTGCCCGACGATCTCGCCGTCGCCGATATTCGCCGCGCCCGGAACCGCGCGCACCATCGCGGCTACCCGGCATTCCGCGTGTGTCATCTCCGCCACGCTCACGCGCGCGCCCTGCTGTGTGTAGCTTCTATGATGGTTCACTAATGGATAGGGTGCAGATTTACGTACCCCTTCAGTACGTAAATCTGCACCCCCCCGGTGCAGAATCTGCACCTCAGCCCCCGCAGATTCTGCACCCCCCGCAGATCCCGCACCGGCCCCCGGCGTGACCGTGTAGAGGTTCACCCCGGACGGCCCGGCGCCGCGCTCGACGCGCAGTTCCCCCGCAGCGTCCAGCCGTCGGATGATGTCCTGGATCGCCCGGACGCTCAGTCGGCAGTCTCGCGCCAGCGTCCCGATAGCCGGCCAGGCGCCGGAGCCATCCGCTTTCGCGTAGTTCGCGATTGCGAGCATCACTAACAGCCCTGTCCCGCGTGCCTGCGAGTCATCCCACACCCGCGCCATAGCCTGCACGCTCATTCCTGTTCGCCGTATCGACGTGACATCTAGTCGCATCCCGTCTATAGCCGCGCGCGCGTCAACTATCCGCGCGCCCGGCTTACGATCACGCCTCAGCGTTGGCTATCCGCGCGCCGGCGCTGGCTCGGTCTCCAGGTGTGTGATGAAGTCGGATGCCTGGGACGTCGAGAGCGCGCTGCGGCTCTCGACGCCATACCGTTCCACCATCCGTGTCTTGATCTCATCGTCCGGCCAGCCGGCGGCCCGCCCAACCGCGATGATCGCGCGGACCTGTCGATCAGTCGCCGTCTGAATCGCCGGAGCCGTGCGCGGCGCCATCGGCGCATCTACTACGCGGCCGTCATCTGCGCCATAGTCCAGCTCCGTGCCGGCGAACTGTGTCCCAAAACCGAGCGCCCCGAGCGCCCGACCGATCGCCTTCGTCTCCGCCTTCTCGAGTGCGTCCCCGAACTCGGAGCGACCGCACGCGCCATACGCGGTCGCGCAGCCGCCCGTCGTCAATGTCACCTCAGCACGGACAACCAGCTCGTCCGCCGTCGGCGGTGTGACTAGCTCGGTCGTGATGCGCGCGTCCGGGTCGCGATCGCGCAGCCACAACAGCCGGTACTTCACCTCGAGGTATTCCTTGCCCTTCAGCTTGGTCAGGTCGCGCGTCGGATCGTACGTCATGTCTCGTGTGCTCCTTCAGCATCCGCACTCAGGCGGCGATCGTGGCGATCAGCACCGCTATCATCGTGGCCATGTACAACGTCGCGCCGACCGCGGCGCAATCCCGCAAGATGTCCTGGAGCCCTAGAATGCCCGGGGACGTCACCGCGTCGGCAGATGGCGTACGGATAGCCACTTGCCCTCTATCGTAGCGTACGGGCGAGTGTGCGCAGCCCTGCGCCACGTCTGCACGCTCTACCAGCGCCGGATGGACTGCGAAGGGCGGAGTATCCGGCGCAAGCAACCCGAGCGCCTCGGCGCCGGTGCGGTTGCGATACAGCAGAGACCGGACGATATCGACGCCGCCCGCGCCGGTCGTGAACTCCACCATTTCGTATTCGGTCTCCGTCAGAAGACCGCTGTAGGCGATGCCACGTGTCAGTCGAGGCTGCACGATCGGCGCCGGGTTCTGTTTCGGACGCCGGCGCGAAAATTCGCGAGTCATGTCGTCAACGAGCCGCCGCCGCTCATCCGGAGATAGCCCGTGGATATCGTCGCGCATCCTATCTGTCATGCTAGCCCGCCCTCCACTGCGCATGCCGGATGTACGTATCGACCGGCCTCTATCTCTAACGTCGTCCCGGCGCGTATCGCTTCGTGGCAGCGCGTGCAGATCGGTTCGAAGCAGACCGGGTTGCCGTGCGCGATAGCCTGAAGCGCAGCCGATGCCAGGCTATCGCCAGTGAAGACGTTCGTGCTCCCATCGCGGTATGTCACTTTGTAGTCCTGGTAGATCGTCATGATCGCGCCGCCTCTCGTGACATCGCGCCGATGGTCTGATTGTCTAGCGCGGCGCTGATCGCGCGCTGGTCGCGGGACTGCTGCGCTGACAACAGCTCCAGCAGCTCGCGCTGGCGCTGCCAGTAGTCGTCATCCGTCAACATTTCCGCGCCCGCCCAGCGGAACCCGGTTACCCACTCGCCCGGCGTCTGCTGATCGAGCATGGCATCCCACGATAGCGCGTCATAGCCGACGTGCGTCCGGACGCCGTCGAAGTACATAGTCCGGGCGACGCCAGCTGGCGCACCGGTTCGGTCTGCGATCGCGCGCGCCGCGCGGTCGGCATCCTCCCACTCTGCGTATTGCCGGTACTCGTGTGCATAGTCACTCATGGTAGGCTTCCCCTGTTTCACGCTAAACGACTCGTCGCGACGCCGGGCGCTCTCATCGCCCGCGTCGTGCTGTCCGCCGATCACTGACCGGCCCCGGTTGCATCCCCCCGATCACCCCCTCCCAGGAACGCCGCCAGCTGCGCCGGCGTGTAGCGGACGATCTGCCCGGCCCGTGCCGGGACCAGCGTCCCGGATCTCTCCCATCGCCGCAGCTGCTCAGCCGATACACGCAGCCACGCGGCCGCGTCGTCCCGCGAGAGTGGGCGATCCGGCAGCCAGGCGGGCACGAGCGCAGCCACCTCGGCGACGACTGCTGCCGCCACGCGCCGGATGTCGTCGTCGGACAGATCCAGCTGCACCCGCACCGGCAGCCCCGCAAGTGCCGTCATGACGACGCCTCGTCACTCTCGACCGACTCCTCGTCACGGATCAGCCGGTCCACCGCCTCGCGGATCAGCGCCGACCGGCTCGACCGGCCCCGCCGGCGCGCCAACCGCGCCAGCGCCGCCAGCTGATCCGCGTCGAGCCGGACGTTGATCGGCGGCGCCGTCTGCCGCTCGTCCTGTGTCACGCTCATCGCGCCCTCCATACGGTCATCCTCAATAGATGGCCTGTCGATAGTGTAACACCATCTAGTGTTGCGCGCAACTACGGGGTAGCACATTCGGCCGCTAGTATGAGAGCCGATAGATGATGCGCCGCTAGTGATGGAGCCATGACATGGACCGCAGCCGCCGCCCTCCCCAGCCGACGATGCTGGGCGACCTGATCCGCCGCCGGAGACTTGAGCTCGAACTGACTCAGGTCCAGCTCGAGGACCGGACCGGGATCCCGCAGACTTATATCTCGCAGATCGAGCGCGGCACGGTCGCCGCGCCCGGCCGCGACAAGCTGGAGCCGATCGCGATCGCGCTCGGTCTCCCGCTCTGGCGCCTGGCGGCAGCGGCGATAGAGGCGCCCATTCGTGGCGTCGAGGTGGACGCCACGCGCGCCGTGCCGGTCTATGGGTACATCCCGGCCGATTCAGTGCGCTTCACCGGCCCACTCGACGACATGCCAGCCATCCACGTGGTCGCGGAGATGATCGCCGGCGCGCGGGATCCATATGCGCTGCTCGTGACCGGAGACTGCCTGGCGGCGATCGGCATCCTGCACGGCGACGCGGTGATCCTCGATCATCCGTCCGGGCACCGGCCGCGACCTGGGCAGGTTGTGGCGGTCCGGATGGGAGCCGAAGTGACGCTGAAGCGCTGGATGCCCCGCGCCGATGGCACGATCGAGCTGCGCGACGGTGACGGCCGTCTTGTCGCCACGCTCGACGGCAGTGTCAGCGTCGAGGTGATCGGGCTCTACGTCTACCATCTGCCCGATGCCAAGCGCGGCGCCGGACGATCCTGATGGCTCGCGCACAGTACCCAGGCGTCTATCGGACCGGCTCCGAGACGTGGTGCTACAAGCTCCGCCTGCCGCTCGATGCCGCCACCGGCAAGCGCCCCTGGGAGGTGCGCGGCGCGTTCACAACCGCTCGTGCCGCCCATGACGCTCGCACACGCCGCCAGGCTCAGCTGCTGGACGGCGTCCAGACTCGTCGCGATGGCCGCACGGTCGCCGACGCCGTCGCCGACTGGATCGGCGGCCGGCGCCGCGCTCGCGTATCCAGCCGCCACCGATGGGAGACGACTGCGCGGCTCTACATCACGCCCTACCTCGGCGATGTCCGCCTCGATCGGCTGGACGATCGGACGATCGACCGCTGGATATCGTCACTGGAGCGAGCGCCGAACAGCCGGACGAAACAGGCCGGCCTCTCTGCCGGCACGATCGGCCAGGCGCGCGCGCTGCTGTCGTCCGCCCTGTCGGCTGAAGTGCGCGCCCGCCGGATGACGCACAACCCGGCGTTGGCCGTCGAGACACCACCAGTCGAGCGCACACCACCACGCACCTGGACGGATGACGAGATCGCGCGCGCGTTGGTCGCGATCGATGCAGACGAGCGCTTCGGCGCGGCCTGGCTGCTGATGCTACTCGCGCAGCTGCGCCCGGCGAGGTGATCGGCCTGGCATGGTCGGACGTGGACCTCGACGCCGGTGTCGTTCGCGTCGAGCGTACTCGCACCGAGGACGCCGATGGCCGGCAAACGATCGGCGTCGCGCCGAAGTCGGGCGCCAGCCGGCGCCCCATCGAGCTGCCAGCGACATGCGTCGACGCGCTGCGCGACCACCGGCGCCGCCAGGATGCGATCGCCCGCCTGATGGCGCCAGGGTGGAACGCACGCCAGCTGGTCGTCACATCCCGCACCGGCGGCATGGCCAGCCATAACACGATCAGGCGTCACCTGCTCCATCTCTGCGACGCCGCCGGCGTGACGCACCTGACGCCTCACGGCCTGCGGCACACGGGCGCGACCTGGCTGGCGCGGCTGAAGGTGCCGCCGTCGACGATCAGCGCGCGGCTCGGGCATGCCTCCGTCGCGTATACACTGGACGTCTACGTCTGGCCGGCGACCGCCGAACAGCGCGCTGCCAGCGACCAGCTGGATGCCGCGAGTGGACGACGTGTTCCATCCACTGTTCCATCTGGGCATAACATCGGGCTTCTTAGCCCATCAGACAGGGAGATAGAGTAGATGGCGATGATGATGGACGAGATGACCAAGACGGAACGGGTGATGGCCGCGGTGATGGGCGAGGAGGTCGATCGCATCCCCGTCTGCTTCTGGCATCACTTCAAGCCAGGGGGCTCCGGCCGCCGCATGGCGGAGGCAACGCTCGAGTTCTTCGAGGCCGAGTTCGATCTGGATATCCTGAAGATCATGCCGGATCTGCCCTATCCATTTCCCCGCCGTAGTGTCCGTACACCTGAGGACTGGCGGCTGATCGAGCCGATCGAGATCGTTCGATCGCGCTTCTTCCACCAACGGGCAGTTGCCATCCAGGCACTGCGCGACGCCGTCGGTTACGAGACGCCGATTGTGATGACGGTGTTTTCACCGCTCTGTGAGGCGCTTCACTTCGCCGAGTCGTACGATCTGTTCCTCGAGCATGCTCGCACGAATCCCAGCGCCGTCCACGAAGCGTTGGCCACGATCGCCGAGAACCTGCGAGCTCATATCCAGGACTGCATCGACTCCGGCGCCGACGGTGTCTTCTTCGCTCTCCAGGGATGCGCCAGTTCCGTCATGAGCGCCGCAGAATACCGTGAGCTCGGGCGGCCGTACGACCTGCTGGCTCTCCAGGGCGCGCGCGATAGCTGGCTCAATATCGTCCATGTCCACGGTGACCGCGATCTGTTCTTCGATGACGTGCTTGACTACCCGGTTCAGGTGTTGTCGTGGTCCGATCGTCTGGCCGGCCCGAGCCTCGCGGACGCGCGCGCAAAGACGGACCTCTGCCTGATGGGCGGCTGGCACGAGTTCGGCGCGTTGTCGAATGGACCCGACGCCGAGATCCGCTCCGAGGCCGAGGATGCGATCCGGCAGACAGGCGGGCGGAAGCTCATCCTTGCGAACGGCTGCTCGGTCCCGGACGACACCGATCCTCAGTGGCTCCACGCCGCCCGGGATCTGGTCGACGAGCTGGAACTGCCGGCCGACTGATCGGTGACTGGAGCTGCCCCGGTGACGAGCGAAGCCCGACCGCCCTCTCCGCCGACAGAGCGCGGCACGGTCATTGTGTTGTTCAGCGATCTGTTCTTCTCGGTCAATATCCGCGTTACCTTGCGACGACTCGGGTACAACGCCGTCCTCACGCGCTCTATCGGAGAGGTATCCGATGGTCTGGCGAGCGGCGATGTCCGGCTCGTCGTAGTCGATGGCACGGCCGTGGACACAGGCGAGAGTTGGGAGCGCATCGGGCAGATCGCTGCTTCGGGCATCCCGGTGCTCGTCTTTGGGCCACACAAAGAGGTCGAGACGCTTCGCGCGGCGAAAATGGCTGGCGTTACGCGGGTTGTCGCGAACAGCCAGTTCCATCGTGAGATGCCGGTGCTCGTCGAGCGTTATGCGCTGAACTCGCCAAGCCAGGATGGCGACGCCGAGACTAGCGAGTGACGGGAACGACCAGGACGGTAACTGTCTGCGTCCGATTGCCATTCAACAGCACGGTGAGCGTGTACTCGACCGGACCATCTGGCACTGACGGCACGCTGAGGCTGATCGGCGCGGAGACCCAGCCCGACGCGACTGCCTGGCGCGGAAGTCGCTGGTTGGCGTAGAGCGTCCCGGTCTGGTTCACGCGGATCTCGACGATGTCGTCGCGCGTCAGCCGGGTTACCGCGACTGCCAGCCAGAGATCCGCGGTCGTCCGGCCGACCGCGTTCCAGACGGTAATCTCGTCACCCTCGGGCGCGTTCGATTGTGAATCGACTCGATCGGTCAGCACGGCTCTGGTGACCCGCGCATTGCTGCTCGCCGGCGTAGACGGTGTGCCAGCTGTATCGTCGGCCGGCACGTTCGAAGCCGACGTAATCTCAAACGGCACGATGCGCGCTTCGATGCCATTTAGCAATAACGCCACAGCGTATGGGCCGGGCGGAAAATCGCCGCCGGGGCGTAGCGTGAACGAAAGCAGTCGGCCGTTGTCCGTTTCGTCTGGACCGAGCTGCGCTACCAGAACGTCGTCGCGATACCAGAGCGTGGTAAAGATCCAGCCAGTGGGATCGACCATGTTGGATACTCGCGCTCGGAAGATCAACTCCGTTGCGTCGGCAGGAAAGCTTGTGCGCACGCCGGTGGGCTTCCCCGAAGTATTGAATCCCGTCGCGAACGCCGCCTCCGCCACCGCCTTGGCCGGATCTCCCTTGCCGGCCCGGAAGACAAACCGATTGATCTTCTGATTGTCAATTAGCAGCTCGACCGCGTAGTCCGCGTCCGGTTTGAGCGCAAACGGCGGTCGATATTCGAGCGCGACCCAGGTGGGTCGGCCCTGCGTCTCGATCGCCAGTGCGTCGCTCTGGCCGATTACCTGGTCGTTCTCAATCCAGTAGGCGCGAAATGGCGCTCCTGGCCAGATGCCGAGGACGTGGACGCACAGGAAGATCTGCCGCGCCGTCTCGGAGACGACGGTCGTCTCGACAATCGGCGCCCCGTTGGCGTCGACGCGGGTTGCCAGCGCCACTCGATCGACGGTGTAGCTCCTGGCATCTGTCGTCGGCGACACGGTCGGGCTGGCGAGCGTGGGGCTGGCAATCGCAACCGGCGTAGGAGTCTCCGGAGCGATGGTGGTTGGCGTCTCGCGTATGACGCGTGGCGCGGCGCAACCAGAGAGAAGTAGCAGTGTGGCGAAGAGGACCGCGACGCTACGCGCCGGCCGGTTTGCGGTACTGGCCGAACGCATCCTGATATTCGTCTGCAACTTCCTGCGCGGTCTTATGAACATAGATCCTCGTGGTCGCCGGGGACGCGTGGCCCAGGAGCGTCTGCACAGTTGATTCACGGACGCGCCGGCGAACGAGCTCGGACGCCAGGCCATGTCGAAACGAGTGGGGTGTGATCTCCGTCTCGACTCCGGCTGCTGTGCTTAGTTCGGCGACGATATGCTCGACGGTGCGGGGCGCGATGTTGCGCCCCGGTTCTCCAAGTTTGTCACGTCCGGAGAAGGCAGGAAAGGCGCCCGTTCCTCGCCCCTGGTCGCCGCGGGCTGTCCAGTACGAGACAAGCGCCTCGGCGGTCGCCGCGTCGAACAGAACCGTCCGGCTTTTCCCACCCTTCGCCCGATAGATCGATGCCTCCCCGCGCTCGAGGTCGATGTCGCGGCGCCGGAGGGCACAGAACTCCGAGACCCGGACGCCGGTGCGGTAGAGAAACAGGATCATCGCCCGCACCTTGAGGCGGCGAAGCTCCAGATGGGGCCGCGTCTCGTGTGGCCGATTCAGCGTGTAGTCCACGATGCATTTGATGTCGTCGAGATGAATATCCGGCGGGGGTGGAGTAAACCGCGGCATCATCGCACGGACCCTCGTCCGCAACTTGTCGTTTGGCAGATCCGGGTGGAAGTCGTAGGCGGCGAGGTAGGCGTACCACTTGCGCACCGCAGCTAACTGCGTTTGAACCGTGCGCATCCTCGAGACCTCCTCGGGAGTCCGAAGATCGCGGGGCATCTCGGACGCCACGAACGCGGTGACATGCTCGATCGTCAGATCGGTCACCGGCGCGGTCGCCGGATCGAGCCCGAAATCCCGGATGATCACGTCGAGGAATCGCCGGAGCGAATAGTCGTACGTACGCCGAGAACGGGGCGACAGGCGCAGATCCTCGTCGATGAATCGCCGGTGCGCGTCAACGATCGTCATCTGTTCGCTGTCCTGGGTTTGTTCAGAGTGTACGTACATATAGATACTATAGCGTCGCTGCCTGGTAGTGACAAGGTCGGGTCATGACGAACCCGGCCGGCCCGGTGATTTGCCTGGGAACCGACAGCACCCGCGGGCGACCGCCCGCGGGTGCTTCTTCTGATCGAGTAGCTTTGACGATCAGGCCTGGCTGGCGTCGTATCCGTAGACGCCCTCGTGGGCGTGCCGGAGGTACTCGGCCAGCAGGTCGATGGCCGCCTGGATGTCGCTTCGCGAGCACATCTCGTTGACGGTGTGGACATACCGTGTCGGGATCGACATCGTGATCGCCGCGACGCCGCCGCGGGTTCGTTGCACCGCGCCTGCGTCGGTGCCGCCACGTGGGAGGATCTCCAGTTGGTAATCGATACCGGCTGCATGCGCGACCTCGCGCATATGCCGGACGAGCCGGTAATTCGAGATCGAGGCGGTATCCATGATCTTGATCGCGACGCCAGCGCCCAGCTTTGTGACCGTGTCCTGGTCCTTCGTGTCAGGGATATCTCGCGCAAGCGTCACGTCCAGCGCGATTCCGATATCGGGGTCGACGTGATACGACGATGTTGTAGCCCCTCGGAGCCCGACCTCTTCCTGAGTTGTGGCAACAGCGATGATCTCGGCCGCGACCGGGCCATCCAGCTTGCGGAGTGCCTCCAGCATCTGGAACACGCAGATCCGGTCGTCGAACGCCTTGCCCATAACGTTGTTGCCGATCATCTCGACCGTGCGCTGCATCGTTACCACATCGCCGATTTCAACTCGCGCCCGGACCTCATCGGCGGCGAGGCCCACATCGACGTAGAGCTCTTCGACCGTTGGTGGCTTGATCTCACCAGGGCTCAGAAGATGGATCGGCTTCGCGGCGGTCGTCAGCACCCCGAGAAGCGGTTCCCCTGCATACCCGTGAACGAGAACGCGCTGGGCAGGCAAGACGCGTGGATCGAATCCCCCGGCTGGATGAACTCGAATGAAGCCCTTGTCGTCGATGTGTCTGACGATGAAGCCGATCTCATCCATGTGAGCCATCAGCATGACCCGAGGCCCGCCAGTGCCCTTCCGGACGCCGACGACGTTGCCGAGCGCGTCCACCGACACATCATCGACGAGCCCGCGCATCTCGGCGACGACGATGTCGCGGATCGCGTCCTCTCGGCCGGGAATTCCGGCCGACTCGCAGAGGCTTTTCAGTAGACCCAGATTCAACGAGGTATCGTCGCTCATGGAACCTCCCGTGTTGCGGTGTTCAGTAGGGAAGTACTCCTTCCCGCCCGCCGCGAGCGACTCTAGCAGCGGAGTGGGCCGGCGTCAAAGCGGCCGCCCGATCCTCGCCTGGATCGAAGGATCTTGCTCCGGGATCGAAGTCGGCGAATCCGAAACACCTCGGTCGCGGGATGGTGATGTGGCTATCGACCGCTGATGCCTGCCCGGGTATGCTGGCGACTGGCCGTAGTAACGACGGCCGCGCCAGCAGGAGGAGACACGAATGAGCACGAACAGGTTTCCGCTGATCTTTGATGGACATAACGACACTGTCCTGAGCATGGCCGGCGGGCGGTCGATCTTCGAACGATCCGACGAAGGTCACATCGACCTGCCACGCGCCGCCGAGGGTGGTCTGGGCGGCGGCTTCTTTGCCGTCTACATTGCCGACCCGCTGCCGGACGAGGTTCTGGACGCCGACCCCGAGGAGCGCGCAAAGGCGGCGATGGGACGATATCTGGACGAGTCGAAGCGCCCGCCGATGATGACACTCGAATATGCGCAGGGGCAGGCGATGAGCCACCTCGCCAGGCTGTTCCGTGCCGAGCGAGAATCAGAGGGCAAGATTCGCATCGCCCGCACAGCAGCTGAGCTGCAGCGCAATCTCGACGAGGGCGTCTTCACGATGGTGTTGCACTTCGAGGGCGCCGAACCGCTGGATACCGAAGGCGACGCGCTCGAGGTGTTCTATCAGGCTGGCTTGCGTTCTCTCGGGCTCACCTGGAGCCGGCAGAACCGGTTCTCGGAGGGGGTGCCATTTCGTTTTCCCAGCAGCCCCGATGTTGGCGACGGGCTGACCGAAGCCGGCAAGCAGCTCGTTCGCGACTGCAATCGCCTTGGGGTGATGATTGACATGTCACACCTCAACGAGAAGGGCTTCTGGGACGTCGCGGCGATCAGCGAGGATCCCCTGGTCGCAACCCATTCCAACGCGCATGTGATCTGCGCGAGCCCGCGGAACCTGACCGACAAGCAGCTCGACGCGATTCGCGACAGCCGCGGGATCGTTGGCCTGAACTTCAACGTCGGCTTCCTTCGGCCAGATGGCGGCCGCGACGCAGACATGCCGTTGTCGATCATGGCCGATCACGTCGATCACCTCGTTGAAAAGCTCGGCATCGACGGCGTAGCGATGGGTTCCGACTTCGATGGCGCGCAGATGCCGACTGACCTGCGCGACGCGGCTGGCTTGCCGAAGCTGATGCAGGAGCTTCAGGATCGTGGCTACGACGACGAGTCGCTTCGCAAGATCGCCCACGAAAACTGGGTCCGCATCCTTCGCGAAACCTGGGGAGAATAGATAGAGCTGGGGCGCGCCGGATCGTCTCCGGTGCGCCGTCTACCCCTCTGCTGTCGACGCGGCGACAACCTTCGGACGCAACATCAGATTCTGGCTGCCAGACCGGAACCCGGCGAGGTCAAGCGCCGCATAGGCATAGCCTGCCTCGCGCATTGCCGCGACGATCTCCTCGCGCAGCTCCATCGCGCGGACGAAGTCGGCCTCCGGCAGCTCGATCCGCGCGACCATTTCGTGATGCCGCACCCGGAAGCCACGGAAGCCAAGCCCGCGCATGGCCGTCTCCGCCTTTGCGACGATCTTCAGCTTCTCGACGGTAATCGGGTCGCCGTAGGCGAAGCGTGAGGACAGGCAGGCAAACGACGGCTTGTCCCAGGTGCGCAGGTTCAGCCCCGCCGAAAGCTCGCGAATCTCCTTCTTGCGGAACCCAAGCTCGGCCAACGGGCTACGGACGTTCCAGTTGCGGGCGGCGCGCATGCCCGGACGATGATCGCCGAGATCGTCGGCGTTCGTTCCGTCGAGCAACCATTCATATCCGCGTTCCTGGGCGATCTCAGCAAGACGAGAATAGAGCTCGGTCTTGCAGAAGAAGCAGCGCTGGCTGTTGTTGGCGGCGTAGCGAGGATCCGTCAGCTCCATCGTCCGCGCGTAGATGAACTCCGTCCCGATCTCGCTGGCGATTTCGCGCGCCTCGCGCATCTCCTCTTCGGGATACGTATCGGAGAGTCCGGTTCCAGCGGCAACTCGGTCGCCCAGCGCGTCGTGTGCGACCCTCAGCACGAGCGCAGAGTCCACTCCGCCACTGAACGCGACAAGCGCCGAGCCGAGCCCGGCTATATGAGTGCGCAGCTCTTCGTAGCGCGCCTGAAGTTCTGGTGTCACGGGATTCAACCTTTCTCACTCCCCGTGGGACGGGGATCTCCGTTCCGATGCTACAGAAGGTCGGCTCGCCCTGTCAAAGAGCAACGCTGCATACTTGGACACATGAGCTGCAGATCACATACGATCGTCGCACCCCACGAGCGGACGCCGGGCCGCTGCCACCCAGAAACCCGAGGCTGATGTTCGACCAGATTCGTTCTCGCCTGTTGATCGGGGTACTGGCCGGCGTCGTCGTCATGGCGGCTATGGTTCTCGTTTTCGATGCAGGCAACCTTGCCGATGCCCTGCGTAACTTCGACTGGCGGCTACTCCCTCTCATCCTGGGCCTGACGGTGATCAATTACGTGCTGCGCTTCGTAAAGTGGCAGTACTTCCTTCGAGTGCTCGATATCCGGTCGCTGACACGTTGGGATTCTGCTCAGATCTTCCTGGCCGGATTCACGATGGCGCTCACCCCCGGCAAGGTCGGAGAGTACCTCAAGGCGTATCTTGTGCGGGTGCGGACTGGCGTGCCGATGGCGAGGACCGCGCCAGTTATCTTCGCCGAACGTCTCTCAGATGGCTTCGCGCTGCTCATCCTGGCGTCCTTCGGGTTGTTAGTCTTCCGCCAGGGTTGGCAGATCATGGTGGCCGGAACAATCCTGATGGCCCTCGTCGTTGTGTTGATCCAGCGCGAGGAGCTAGTCCATTCGCTGCTCAGGTGGCTGGAAGGCACGCGCATCGGCGCGCGTGTGCATCTGCTGGAGCAACTCTACGATTCAGCGCATGAGCTACTGCGACCGCGACCACTCCTGGTTGCGGTCAGCCTGGGCGTCGCGTCGTGGCTCGGTGAGTGTCTCGCGTTTGTGTTGGTGCTGGTCGGTCTGGGGATCGACCCCAGTTGGAGCCTGGTTACGGCCGGGATCTTCGTCTTCGCCTCGGCAACATGGATCGGTGGCGCGTCGATGCTGCCAGGCGGACTCGGCGCAGCGGAACTGACCGTCGCGGGCCTGCTTCTCCTTACAATCGACGACCCGGCGATGACTCCCGGTCTGGCCGGCGCCGCGACCTTGCTCATCCGCTTTGCAACTCTCTGGTTCGGTATCCTGATCGGCAGCATCGGACTGGTCCGCGTCTCGCGCTGGAGGGATGCGCCGAGCGCGGTGGAGACGGTGTCGGAGGCGTCCTGACAGAACATGAGAGAGCGGGATGAAATGAGTGAGACCCCAACAAGTCACGATAGTTGCGCTGTCTGCGGGAGTCCACTGCCGGCCGGCGCCCGCTTCTGCGCGGTCTGCGGCAATCGCATTGAGGGTGGTCAACCGGCGCGGGGGAGTCTCGGGCCCGTGTCGAGCGTGGAAAGCCCCGATATCGACGCGGAGCAGCCAACGGTCCAGTCGCCGATCGTTTCTGGCCCGATCAATGAGCCGCCGGTGATGCAGACGCCACCGGCGTCGGTGGCGGATCAGAGCCTCACCCCACCTCAACCACCGCCGGCCTGGGCCGCGACGCCTCAGCAATGGTCGGGCGCCCCCCCGCCAGCGGCGCGACACGAACCTGGCCGCAGCCGCACCTTCTGGATCCTGATTGCAGTCTTCGGCTTCATCGTATTCTGCTGTTGCGCGCTCATGTTTGCGTTGTTCGTCATATCCTGGTCAGACTCGTCGTTTCAGTCACAAATCATGGGAGCGATTTTTCAAGCTATCTGATAGCGGCGCGGCCGGCCAGATCCGCTCACGAGGATGACAGAACGCCCGGATCGATATCGATCCGGGCGTTCGCTTCAGGTCAGTTGGACTACTCGTTTGGCTTCAGGAAGCCTGGCCGGCGGGAGTCGCGTGGCCGACCATCGTCCGCGTGCTCTTGACGCGGCGCCGGACGGTCGCTCTCGTTGCGGGGGCCATCGTGGCGCGGCCCGTCGTGGCGCGGCCCGTCGCGTCGCGGGCCACTGGGGCGCGGGCCGCTGGGTCGTGGAGCGCGTGGGGGCGGCATCTCGCCGGTGATCACCGCGCGGCGGGATGCATCGAGCTTCCCGTCTGACCGAACGTCGGTGATGACGACGTCGATCCTGTCGCCGACGGCAACGACGTCTTCGGCTCGTTCGATTCGCTCCTCAGCGAGCTGCGAGATATGGACGAATGCATCACGGCCCGGCGCTATCTCGACGAACACTCCGGCAGGAATGATCGTCTTGACTGGGCCGCTCAGCCGCTCGCCGACCTGCGGCTCGTAGGTGATCTTCCTGATCTGGGACATCGCCTCGTCGGTCGCTTCCTGGCCGACGCCGGAGATGTAGATGGTGCCGTCATCCTGGATATCGATCTTGGTGGTGGTTGCCTCCTGGATGGCGCGAATCACCTTGCCACCCGGACCGATCACAGCGCCAATCTGCTCGGACTTGATCTTCATTGAGACGATGCTCGGCGCGTACATCGAACGTTCGGTGCGGGGTTCGGCAATCGCCTGCTCCATCTTGCCGAGAATGTACAGCCGACCCTCTCGGGCCTGTGCCAGTGCCTCGCGCATGATCTCGGTCGTGATGCCCTTGACCTTGATGTCCATCTGGATCGCGGTGATGCCTTCTTCGGTTCCCGCGACCTTGAAGTCCATATCGCCCAGCGCGTCTTCGATGCCCTGGATGTCAGTCAGAATGCGATAGTGGCCGGAGTCGTCGGTGATGAGGCCCATCGCCACTCCGGCAACCGGCGCCGCAATCGGCACGCCTGCATCCATCAGCGCCATTGTCGAGCCGCAGACGCTCGCCATCGATGACGACCCGTTGGAGCTCATGACTTCGGAGACGACGCGAACGACGTACGGAAACTCCGTCTGATCGGGGAGGACGGGGATCAGCGCGCGCTCGGCCAACGCTCCGTGGCCGATGTCGCGGCGAGAAGGCCCGCGCATTCGGCGCACCTCTCCGACGCTGAACGGCGGGAAGTTGTAGTGGTGCATGTAACGCTTGGATGTCTCAAGGCCGAGCCCATCGAGCATCTGGTCTTCCTTGGTCGAGCCGAGTGTTGCGACTGTGACGACCTGGGTTTGACCACGCGTGAAGATCGCCGACCCGTGGGCGCGCGGCAAGTAGCCGGTCTCGCACCAGATTGGCCGGATCTCTGACGGGTTGCGGCCATCCGGCCGATCGCCTCGATCGAGGATCGCCTTACGAACGGTCGCCTTCATCAACGCCTCGAACGCGTTGGTATAGGTCTTCGCCGCGGCAGCTGCATCTGCGCCCGACGCCTGTGCCTGCTCAACGAAGTGCTGGACGGCGTCACGTTTCAGTTCTGACGTTGCCGACTGACGGGCTTCCTTGTCGGCATTGAACAGGGCATCGTCGAGTCGACTGCCGACATAGTCGCGGAGACTCGAGGTGACAGTCTCGTCCTTTGGCGTGACCTTCGGGTCTCGCTTTGGCTTGCCGACGCGTGCCTGGAGCTGGAGCTGAGCATCAACAATGCGTCGGATTTCGTCGTGCGCGAGCGCGATCGCGTCGACAAGCAGGTGCTCGGGAATCTCGTGCGCCTCGCCTTCGACCATCATGATCGCGTCGGCGGTGCCGGCCACGACGATGTCGAGCTCGCTGGACTCCTCCGTCGCAAGGGGATTGATAACGAGTTGGCCGTCAACGTACCCGACGCGGACTGCGCCAACTGGACCCTGAAACGGGACACTCGAGATCGTCAGCGCGGCGGAAGCGCCGTTGATCGAGAGGATGTCTGGATCGTTGACCTGGTCTGCCGAGAGAACCGTCGTGATGACCTGAACCTCGTTGCGATAGCCGGATGGGAATAGAGGCCGGATCGGGCGGTCGGTGAGGCGCGCCGACAGGATCGCGTGCTCGGTCGGTCGGCCCTCACGCTTGATGAATCCGCCTGGAATCTTGCCAGCGGCGAACATACGCTCTTCGTAATCCACCGTCAGCGGAAAGAAGTCCATGCCCTCGCGAGGCTCGGCCTCGCCCTCGGCGGTCGAAAGAACGAGCGTGTCGCCGTAGCGTACGGTGACGGCGCCATCGGCCAGGCCGGCGATCCTGCCTGTTTCGAAGACAAGATCGCGCCCGGCAACAGTCAGGCGTATCTCGGTAATGTTTGGACGATTATCCATGGTTGTTCTGTTTCCCTACTTCTCACCGCGCGTCAATGCGCGGCATATCATTGCCGGGCGGGTAACGGCTCCGCCGGCTCTACCGCGGTGAGGGTTAGGGACTGGAGCTTGAAGGCGTGAGCCGTCCCCATGCTTCAGTTCCTAACGCTCACCTCCGCGGCGTTCCTGGCGATGGCTATAACGCAAGTCATCGGCCTGGTTGGTCAAGCGTCGATGGTTGGCAAGCTCCTTCCAGTTACTCCAAAGCCGGGATAACACACGAACAGCCCAGGGCCAATTGGCCCTGGGCTGGCGTTCGCACGATTCTGGCCGCGGATTGAAGACGCGAACGGTGGCAATCTCAGCGCCGCAGACCAAGCCTGGCGATCAGCGTCCGGTATCGGTCGCTATCATTCTGGTTGAGATACGCAAGCAGCCGACGACGCCGTCCAACGAGCTTCAGCAGCCCGCGACGGGAATGATGGTCGTGCGGGTGTTCGCGCAGGTGCTCGATCAACCCATTGATCCGCTCGGTGAGGAGCGCGATCTGAACTTCCGGTGACCCGGTATCGGTGTCGTGGGTTCGATAGTTCTCAACGATGTCGTCCCGCTGGGTCTTCTGCAATGTCATCCGCGAGCAGCCTCCCTGCGCAATTTGCTCTCATGCCGCCCGTAGGCAGCGTACGTCTTCAACATACAACGATATCAGAAAGGCCACATGCCAGCAATCGAAAATCAACCCTGCGTGAAGCTCACGCTGGCCGTTGACATGCTACGACACTCTCGATACAATTTCCGCTCGGTGCTCGATCGCACGCCGACGTAGCTCAATGGCAGAGCAGCTGTTTTGTAAACAGCAGGTTGCGGGTTCGAGTCCCATCGTCGGCTCCAGGGGGAGATACCCAAGTGGCCAAAGGGGGCTGGCTGTAAACCAGCTGCGCAATGCTTCGGGGGTTCGAATCCCTCTCTCCCCACCGGCCCGTCTTTAACGCGTAAAGATGGGCCTTTTGCGTGTTCATTCTGTCACAGTAGCGCATGGCACCATCGCGCCGAGCTCAGGAGGTACGAGGGACAGTGGCGAAGCAGAAGTTTGAGCGGACGAAGCCGCACGTAAACGTTGGGACGATTGGTCACGTTGATCATGGAAAGACGACGTTGACGGCGGCGATCACGAAGACATTGGCGATCAAGGGTGAGGCGGCGTTCCGGTCGTTCGACTCGATCGACAATGCGCCGGAGGAGCGCGAGCGTGGGATCACGATCGCGATCTCGCATGTGGAGTACGAGACAGACGCGCGGCACTACGCGCACGTGGACTGTCCCGGGCACGCGGACTACGTAAAGAACATGATCACGGGTGCGGCGCAGATGGACGGTGCGATTCTGGTGGTGAGCGCGCCGGACGGGCCGATGCCGCAGACGCGGGAGCACATTCTGTTGGCGCGGCAGGTAGAAGTGCCGGCGATGGTGGTGTTTCTGAACAAAGTCGACATGATGGACGACGAGGAGCTGCTGGAGCTGGTCGAGCTCGAAGTGCGGGAGTTGTTGAGCCAGTACAACTTCCCTGGGGATGAGATTCCGATCATTCGTGGGAGCGCGCTTGCGGCGTTGGAGTCGACGAGCACGGACATCACGGCGCCGGAGTATGCGCCGATCCTGGAGTTGATGCAGGCGGTGGACGACTACATTCCGACGCCGGCACGAGCGGTGGACCAGCCGTTCCTGATGCCGGTGGAGGACGTCTTCGGGATCAAGGGACGTGGGACGGTCGTGACCGGTCGGATCGAGCGTGGGCTGGTGAAGATTGGGGAGACGATCGAGATCGTCGGGATCCATCCGACGCGAGCGGTAGTGGTGACCGGGGTCGAGATGTTCCAGAAGACGTTGGACCAGGGGGAAGCCGGGGACAACGTCGGGTGTTTGCTGCGGGGCGTTGAGCGAGCGGACATTGAGCGCGGGCAGGTCTTGGCGAAGCCCGGGTCGATCAAGCCGCACACGACGTTTGCGGCGGAGGTGTACGTCTTGTCGAAGGAAGAGGGTGGGCGTCACACGCCGTTCTTCCCGGGGTACCGGCCGCAGTTCTACATTCGGACGACGGATGTCACGGGAGCGATCCAGTTGCCGGCGGGTGTTGAGATGGTAATGCCTGGGGACAACATCCAGATGGACGTAGAGCTGATCCAGCCGGTGGCGATCGAAGAGGGGCTACGATTCGCGATTCGCGAGGGTGGTCGCACGGTCGGCGCTGGCGTTGTTACCAAGATCACCAAGTAGCCAGCGTCAACGCTGAGGCTGCGGTATACTTCAAGATCGAATAATTGCCGTGTCGGGCGGCTCACTGGCCGCCCGACACCTTCCTCGGCCGGAATCGGGGTGATGTATAATGGCCAAGAAGAGCAAGGCGGACCGGATGGTCATTACGCTCGAGTGCACGGAGTGCAAGGAGCGCCCGTACACGTCCGAGAAGAATCGTCGGAATGACCCGAGCCGCCTGGAGTTGCGGAAGTTCTGCCCGCGCTGTCGCTCGCATCGGCTCTTCCGCGAAACGCGGTAGACGCGCCGATATCTTAGGGTCGTAGCTCAATTGGTAGAGCAGCGGTCTCCAAAACCGCAGGTTGCGGGTTCGATTCCTGCCGGCCCTGCCCCTTCCTCTCTGGAGGAGGGGAAGAACCAGACGGTGACGCGACGGTTGTGGGGCGAAGCGCCGAGGCTCGCCCCGTCTTTGTGTTGATAGCCCGGCGACGGCGCCGGTATTGCCGAGCGGCGCGCCGCCGTCAGGCACGATCCACACGACGAGGAAGGCGACATGTCGACCAGGACGACGAGTAAGGGCGGTCAACGCGGTGGTTTCGTGGGCTCGCTCCAGACGCTGGTGCGAGACACGATGACCGAGGTTCGCAAGGTCTCATGGCCGGACACCGAGACGACCCGCAACCTGACGCTGCTCGTCATCGCGATGGCAGCGATTCTCGGCGCGGTTCTGGGCGGGATCGACGCGGTCTTTATCCGGATCTGGGAATGGATTCCGTCCTGACCTCAGGTCGGGCCACGCGGATCGGGAACGGGAGACGAGGAACGGTGACACGGTCGATACGCGAGCGCCTGGCTATGGCACGGGACACACAACGCGCCGAAGAGACTGGTTCGCAGGGCCAGTGGTACGTCATTCACACGTACTCTGGCTATGAGAATAAGGTGCGCCAGAATCTGCTGCACCGCGTCGAGTCGATGGATGTGGCCGACAGGATCTTCGAGGTGGTTGTCCCGACCCAGGACGAGATCGAGATCAAGGCCGGCCAGCGTCAGACCGTGCAGCGCAAGGTGTTCCCGGGTTATGTCCTCGTGAAAATGGTCCTGGACGAAGATTCCTGGCATGTCGTCAGAAACACCCCCGGCGTCACCAGCTTCGTTGGCTCGGGCAACAAGCCGATGCCGCTCGATGATGGGGAGATCGACTCGATCATGCGCGGCATGACGGCCGAAGCGCCGAAGGTCAAGGTGTCCCTCTCGGTCGGCGACACAGTCAGGATCATGGACGGCCCATTTGCGGATTTCCGTGGTGCAATCGACGACATCAACCAGGAGAAGGGCAAGATCAAGGTACTCGTGTCGTTCTTCGGACGCGAGGTGCCGGTTGAGCTTGACTTCTTGCAGGTTGAGCGCGAGGTCTAGGATCGGGCGCTACGACATGCCCGCACGGTGGTGCGGGCATCCTCTTGCATCGATAACAGGTCAGGAAGGGAGACGTTTGACGGTTGGCTAAAAAGATCAGGGCGTATATCAAGCTGCAGATTCCCGCAGGTAAGGCGACCCCCGCGCCGCCGATCGGCCCGGCGCTGGGGCAGCACGGTGTCGCGATCATGAACTTCTGCAAGGAGTACAACGAGCGCACCGCCAGCATGGTGGGACAGATCGTCCCCGTTGTTATCACGGTGTTCGAAGATCGTTCGTTCACCTTCGTCACCAAGACGCCGCCGGCCGCGGACCTTCTCCGCCGTGCTGCGGGCATTGACAAAGGCTCCGGCAACGTCAAGACCATCTCCGGCAAGGTCACGCTCGATCAGGTCCGCGAGATCGCCGAGCTGAAGATGCGCGATCTCAACGCGGTCGATCTCGACGGAGCGATGAAGCAGGTCGAAGGCACCGCGCGGTCCATGGGAATCCAGATCGTCTAGGCTCGCTACGAGCTACATCGTGGGAGGGGCGCGCTGCCCCGCACGCACCACAGGAGGAACAGACATGCCCAAGCGTGGCAAGAAATACCAGGCAGCAGTGAAGCTGCTCGAGCCGGAACGCGAATACGAGGTCAAGGATGCGGTCGAACTGCTGAAGAAGATGTCGTACGTCGGATTCGACGAGACTGTCGAGATGCATTTCCGACTCGGCATCGACCCGCGACAGGCAGATCAGGCGGTTCGCTCGACCGTTATTCTCCCGGCCGGCACCGGCAAGGTAACGCGCGTGCTCGTGTTCGCCGTCGGTGACGCGGCGCGCATCGCGCAAGAGGCCGGCGCGGACTATGTCGGCAGCGACGATCTCGTCAAGCAGATCAACGATGGCTGGCTCGAGTTCGACTCGGCGATCGCAATGGCTGACCAGATGGGCAAGGTTGGCGGACTCGGACGAATCCTGGGTCGTCGCGGCCTGATGCCAAACCCCCGCTCCGGCACCGTCGTTCGCACCCCGGAGGATCTTCCCGGTGTCATTCGTGAGCTGAAGGGCGGTCGAGTCGAGTTCCGTAACGACCGGACTGGCCTGGTTCACGTTGCGATCGGCAAGCTGAGCTTCTCCGAAGACCGCCTGGTGGAAAACGCGAATGCGCTGATCGACGCGATCCAGCGCCACAAGCCCCAGGCAGCCAAGGGCATCTATTTGCGGACGATCACGCTCACCAGTACAATGACCCCCGGCATCCCGCTCGACGTTGCTACCACCGTCGCTTCGGCGGCTCAGGCAGGATAGTCACGCAGGACGCTGGATACACCAACGCAACGTTCGCGCCGAAGACAGCCGGGGCTCGACTTCGAGCTTAATCATCCGGCCGAGGACGCGGGGAATTGTTTCGCAATCCCTATCGGGATCTGTGTGGACGCCCTCGTGCCGTCTGGCGCTAGGGCGTTTGCATTGGATTCTGAAGGGAAGGAGGTGAACCGGATGCCAACGAAGAAGAAGGTCGATACCGTTGCGGAACTGACTGAAGTCCTCAGCCGTTCCCGACTGACGATCCTGGCCGACTACCGCGGGCTTTCCGTCTCGGACATGCAGAACCTGCGGACGCAATTGCGGCCGCTGAATGCCGAGGTTCGGGTGGCGAAGAACACACTCGCCCGACGCGCAGCGCAGCAGAACGAGATGGACGCGCTCGCGCCGGAGCTTGTCGGGCCGATGGCCATCGTTACCGCGTTCGATGACCCGGTCCAGCCGGCCAAGGTCGTCTCGGACTTTGCTCGCACCTCACGCATTCTCCAAATCAAGGCGGGGATGCTCGAGGGTCAGCTACTTCGCGCAGATCAGGTAGAGGCGCTTGCCAGCCTGCCAAGTCGTGACGTGCTGATCGCGAGGGTGGTCGGCGGGCTAGCGAGCCCGTTGTACGGGATTGTTGGCGTGCTTGCCGCGCCGATCCGCTCGCTCCTGTATGTCCTGCAGGCGCGATCAACGCAACTTGGCGGCGAAGACGAAAGCACAGCCGCCTGATTCGGGACGCATGAGAATTTCGAGCAACAGGGAACAGGGAGAAGTCAAGCTATGGCGATGTCCGAAGAGAAGATGAGCGAGCTGATCGCGTCGATCGAGGAGATGAGCGTTCTCGAGCTGTCACAGCCTCGTCAAGGCGCTCGAAGATCGTTTCGGTGTGTCGGCAGCCGCGCCGATGATGGCGGCCGCTGCGCCGGCAGGCGGCGGCGCCGTGGCCGAGGCTGTGGAAGAGCAGACCGAGTTCGATGTCGTCCTCACCGAGATCGGCGCGAACAAGGTCCAGGTCATCAAGGCGGTCCGTGAGCTGACCAGCCTGGGCCTGAAGGAGGCAAAGGACCTCGTCGAGGCCGCCCCGAAGGCTGTCAAGGAGGGCGTGACCAAGGACGAGGCCGAGGCGGCAAAGACCAAGCTCGAAGAGGTTGGCGCCAAGGCCGAGGTCAAGTAGCCACCACCGTCTGATCATCAATCGGAGGCCGCGCGCATCGTGCGGCCTCCGATTATCGTATACTGACGACCAACGACGGGGCGTGGCGCAGTCCGGTAGCGCACCGGTATGGGGTACCGGTGGTCGGAGGTTCGAATCCTCTCGCCCCGACCGACGACCACTTCGACTGACGATGATTCATCGACGCATCGTTGCCTGGTCTCCTGGACCCGTCAGCGGGCGGCTGCCGATACAGCGTAGAATCGGAGCCGGATCTCGCAGCGATTCGTTTGCAGGAGTAGGGTATTCGCATGTCGACGACGACATCACCCCCAAGCACGCGCATTATCATCGCAGACGATGAGTCGCTCATTCGTATGGATCTGCGCGAGATGTTGTCACATCTCGGATATGACGTTGTCGGTGAGGCGGGCGACGGCCGTGAGGCGATCGAGCTTGCTGACCGATTGCGTCCCGATCTCGTCATCATGGATATTCGCATGCCAGAGCTCGATGGGATCAGCGCCGCTCAGGAGTTGGCTGTTCGACGCATCGCCCCGGTGGTGCTGCTGACCGCGTACTCCGAGCATTCACTCATCGGCCGGGCGAAGGACGCTGGAGTCTGCGGATATCTCGTGAAGCCATTCCGCGAGACAGAGTTGATGCCAGTGATCGAGCTTGCACTTTCCCGTTTCCGTGAAATGTGCCACCTCGAGCAGGAGGTTACTGACCTTCGTGAGGCACTCGAGACGCGCAAGCTCGTTGAGCGCGCCAAAGGAGTTCTCATGGAAGTCCACGGCCTCCGTGAGTCTGAGGCGTTCAATCGGATGCGGAAGACGAGCATGGACAATCGGAAGTCCATGCGCGAGGTTGCGGAGGCTATCCTGCTGACCTACGAGGTCCAGATGGGGTCGCCCGCGCGGCCGTGATCGTCAGGGAGCCACGGTAGCCGTTGGTGTCGGCGGTGGTGGCAGGACGATCGTGACCGTCACCTGCTGTGGCGCATCGGCATATTGGACGCGCGGCGGAAGAATCGCGCGTGGGCGTATATCGCGAACCCCGGCGCCCAACCCTCCGACATCGACGACAATCGAAATCTCTGACCCCGTCAACGCTGCGATCTCTTCCTGGGGTCCCTCAACGGTCAGGCTCGCCGTCGGCGGGCTTACCGTGACAGTTGCGCCCGGAGGTCGATTCAATACCTGAATCGGAATGTCCTCGAACGTCCGCGTTGACACCTGTTGGCTGACCTGGACAAGGACGCTGACGACCGATGGATCAATCGTCACGCCTTTCGGTAGCGAAGATGTCTCGATCTGTATGTCGTTCAGCACGGTCGTCGCAGTGAGGCCCCCTGTGTCGATCGGCGTCGTGTAGATGTACTGAATCTGGGCGAGGGCGTCAGAGGGACCGTCGAGAAGGACGGTCGATGGTGAGGCTTGCGGATAGCCCAGCACCTGGAACCCCGGCGCGGCAGTGCAACCGCACTGGACGAAGACGGGGATCTCCTTGCCACGCGTGGCAAGGTCGACTGAGAGTGTGACTGTCGATGGGGTGAGAGTGATGCTGTCGATCGGCATGTTGTTTTCGTCGACGGCCTGTGGGGTTACCTTGGCCGTAAACGACGTCGTTCGGCCACCGATAGCCACCGGGACGATGACCTGGGCAACACGTTCAACGTTCCGCTGAACCCCTGTCACCGTTACCGTGTCGATGTCAACATTCGATTTCGTGACCTCCAGGTTACGAGGAAGGTCGTTCGGCGAAAGAAGCTTCACTGGGAATGTCTGCGATACGAGCGTATCCAACGCGACCGGAATCTCCGTCGGCGTGACTCTGGCGGTCCGCACACCGCGGGGCACATCTACCCCCACCTTTTCTGTCGCCGTTCCCGGACCAGTCCGATCGTCGAGACTCACCCAGGCGACGATGCGGCTCGGATCCAGCGTCTGAATGACGCTGCGGGGCGCCTGAATCCTGATTTCAACGACATCGAGCGGCGAGACGATCTCCAGATTCGGCGCTTTTTGGCGGATTTCAACTTGCACATTGTTCGCGATGTAGGTCTGCTCCGGATCATTCTCGTTTGTCACCCATGCCCAGAGCGCGAACGCGAGCACCAGTGAGAGGCCAAAGCGCACGAGATTGCCCGTGTCGGCAAATGTGCGTACACGTCTAATCATGGTTATTCGTCTTATCTTTCGAAGAGTCTGGCTTCGAGCCCGTTCTGCGCGGAGTCTCGCTTTGGCCATCCTGGGACGGCGTGGAATCGTCGGCAACGAACCGGTTGAACAGGCCGCGCAGGAGTGACGAACGAGGCGACCGTTTCTCTTCCGCCGCTGTTCCGACTCTCAGCAACGAGAGTAGCGCTCGGCGCAGCCTTTCGGTATCGAGATTCTCCGTCAACTGGCCGTCGTGAGCTATCGAGATGCGGTTCGTCTCTTCGGACACAACGACTGCGATCGCATCCGACTCCTCGGTGATACCGACCGCGGCCTGATGTCGTGTGCCGATCTTTCCTCCGGGGATCTCTCGCTGGGAGAGTGGCAGGATGCAGGCAGCCGCCACAATCCGGTCGCCCCGGATGATCACCGCGCCGTCGTGGAGTGGGGAGTTCGGGAAGAAGATGTTGATCAGTATCTGCCGAGAGACGAGTGCGTCGATCCGCACGCCGCGGTCGGCGTATTCCTGCAGGCCAGTCTCTCGCTCGATCACGATCAACGCTCCGTAGCCGATGCGGCTGAGCTGAGAGGCGGCGCGGCTGATTCCATCGAGCGTGCGTTCGGCGTCACGGTCGGGGCTAATCGCAAACGGTGGCCGTAGCCAGGCACTGGTATGTCCTAGTTGCTCGAGCGCGCGCCGAAGCTCTGGCTGGAAGATAATTGGAATCGCAACGATGAGCATCGGCCAGGATCGCGAGATCAACCAGTTCAAGGCCGTCAGGTTGAAGATCCGCGAAGCGGCGAGCACGCTGACGATCAGGATGATCAGTCCGCGGATGAGTTGTGCCGCGCGCGTTCGTTGGGCGAACCACAACAGCCAGAAGAAAATGAGTGATACCGCGAAGATATCGATCAGCGCGCGGGCATCGAGCCTGGTAAATATCCAGGGCAGTTCTGGCATAGCCTACCCAGACGTGCGACGACAGTGATCCTTACCTGATTGTAGCCCAGTGGCGTCTATTGCTGCCGCTACGCGCGTGCGATGTCTCCGTCAGACCACTGGATCCGCCAGGATCCACTAGCGTCCGCGAGATCGTGGCCGGCGGGGTGATCGATCCCGGTAGTCCGGCGCGTCGATGTAGATCGTCGTGGCGAGCTGCCAGTCCACCAGTCGAGACCGGATCCGCGGATCGACACGGTCGAGATCGTTCGTCGTGACGACCATCGGCGCATTCTCGTTGTAGCGGTGATTGATGATCTGGAACAGCTTCTCGCGCGCCCACGGCGTTGCGTTCTCCGTCCCCAGATCGTCGAGGACGAGCAGATCCGCGCCGCGGAATGCGGCGAATCGGTCGTCGTAAGACGCCTCCGCGTCCGGCCCGAACGTTGTCCGCAGATAGTCCAGCAGATCCGGGACAACCGCGAATACCGGATTCATCTGGAGCTCGTGGAGCGCATAGTTCGCGATCGCGGCCGCAAGGTGAGTCTTGCCGCATCCGTAGGGGCCGACAAGAACCAGCCAGCGGTGTGGGTGGCGAGCAAAGGCGAGGGCGCTCTCGAACGCCTCCTGGGCTCCACGGATCGCCGGATCGAACGACTCGAACGTCATATCGCGAAACGGCGACATGTCGCTGAACTGGCGCGCGTGGCTCTGGGATCGCTTGCGCCGCTCTTCCAGCTTGCAGACACATGGTAGAAGCCTGCTGAAATTCGGGCTGCCGACTGTTGCGTCCATCCGCAAGTAGCCTGCGCCGTTACAGATCGGGCAGATCTCCTCGTCGGAAGAGGTGTGAGTACTTTCCGTGGAGGTGCTTTTCTCGAGTGATATCCCCCTGAGCACCTCGCCGATCGGCTTCATCGTTCCGGCCCTCCGCGGCCCAATTTTCAAGAATGCGTTGGATGTATCTCCAGTTGCGACGATTGTAGTTGACTGACTCTCCGATGGCGTCCTCGATCCACGTTTCGGGATAGCGCTCGAGCGCGTCGACCAGGCGATCGGCGATGATCGGCGTCACCAGGCCGATGTTCTGCTCGTACATCGTGAATATACTCGGGCGTTCAAGAATCAACGTCCCATGCCACGGCGGGCTGATATCGGCGGGCGTAGCAATCGGAGCACGCGCGGTGCGTTGGTTTTCGTCGGTGCCGAGCAGCAGCCATCGCGTGCCCGTCTCGTCCAAAAGCCGCAACACCAACCCGCGGACAATCGCTCGATCCAGACCCTCTTGCAGCCGCAGGCTAACGTCACGATCCGATCCGTCCGCCCGCGCGCCGTGCCGCAGCGTCGGCTCTTCGATCAAGAACGATTCACGGACAGGCTCGGAGGTTCCGCCCATGATTGCGACAGCGAGGACGACCTTAACCTCGATCGGATCCCAGACATCGGAGATCAATCTGGCGAGCATCGAAGCCGGAACGGGGGGAGCTGATCCTCCGGAGTACTCGGCGGGCACGAAGCAGGTCCTTCGGTTGGCTCGACGAAAGAGATCGCCGCTACAGCTTCTGGCTCGCGGTATGTCTCAAGGTCCGCGAAGCGCGCTGTGCGGTCGAAGAACCGCAAGTGTACCGTTCCGACCGGGCCGTTGCGGTGCTTGGCGACGATGATATCGGCGATTCCCTTGCGCTCCGTGTCGGCGTCGTAGACCTCCTCGCGATAGATGAACGCCACAATATCGGCGTCCTGCTCGATCGAGCCGGATTCGCGGAGGTCGGAGAGCATCGGGACGTGGGATTGGCGTGTCTCGACGGCGCGTGAGAGCTGGGCGAGCGCAACGACCGGGATGTTCAGCTCACGCGCCAACTGCTTTAGCGAGCGGGAGATTGTCGAAATCTCCTGGACGCGGTTGTCGCCTCGGCCACCCGCGGTCATCAGCTGCAGGTAATCGACGATGATGATGTCAAGGCCGCGCTCCGCGTGCAGGCGACGGGCCTTGGAGCGGAGATCCATGATGCTGACCGACGCCGTGTCGTCGATATAGATCGCCGCTTCGGACAAACGTCCAAATGCACGGGTCACACTCGACCATTCACTGTCGTCGATATATCCGAGGCGCAGGCGGTGGGAATCAATGCCGGTCTCCATCGCCAGAAGGCGCTGGACAATCTGTTCGGCTGACATCTCCAGCACGAACAATCCAACCGTCTTCCCGAAGCGGACGGCCGAGTTGTAGGCGACCCCCAGCCCGAGCGCCGACTTGCCGACGGCCGGCCGGGCGGCGATGATAATGAGATCAGATGGCTGAAGCCCACCCGTCAGCTTGTCGATGTCGGCAAATCCGGTTGGCACGCCGACGATCGTGCCCTTGTGCTGGTGAAGAGTGTCGAGCCGGTCGAAATACTCTTCGAGCACTTCGCCAATCGTCCGGAAGTCGCGCGTGGAGCGGCGTTGCGAGACGTTGAAGACCGCCTGTTCCGCTCGATCGATGGCGTCCTCGACGTTGAGCGAATCGTCGTAACCGATCGTGACAACTTCGGTGCCAGCGCCGATCAGTCGCCGTAGCGTTGCCGTTCGCTCGACGATACGACCGTAATACTCGACATGAACGGATGTCGGCGTCGCGGCGATCAGCTCAGCGAGATAGGTCTCGCCACCGGCGTCGTCCAGTCGGTTGTTTCGTCGGAGCTCATCGACGAGCGTGATCAGATCGGTCGGCTCCCGGCGGTTGTAGAGGTTGATGATCGCCTCGTAGACGATCCCGTGAGCCGAGCGGTAGAAGTCGGTGGGCTTGACGTACGACGCGATCCGAATGACGGCATCGCGGTCGATCAGCAACGACCCCAACACGGATTGCTCCGCATCGATATTGTGGGGTGGTAGACGATCGACCGCCTGTGCCGTCATCGGTTATTCGGACTCGCTGTCCTCGTCGCTCGACTCCGGCTCCACGGGCGTGGGGACGTAGTCCGGGTCGAATGCGACGACGACGATTGTCGGGGTCAGCCGGCCGACCAGTCGAACCGTGACCTCGTGCTCGCCGAGCGAGCGGATTGGATCTTCCAGGTCGACCTTGCGGCGATCGATTTCCTCGCCGACAGCGGCGGCCAGCTTTTCGGCCACATCGGCGGCAGTGATCGACCCATAGAGACGGCCCTGTTCGCCGGCACGCACCTGGATCTCGATCCGGGTGCCCTGAATCCGATCGGACAGACCTCGGAGCTCTTCCTCCTGCCGGGCGATGCGCCGAGCCTCAGCGGCCTGTCGCTCCTCGACCTGTCTGATCGAGCCAGTCGTGGCGATCGTGGCTATCCCCTTGGGGATGAGGTAGTTGCGCGCGTAACCCGGCGCGACATCCTGGACTGTCCCGGCATCGCCAAGCTTGGGGATGTCCTGCATCAGAATGACCTTGACCACGAAGACCCTTCCTCACTGTCTGTCGAAAGAACGCGCGTCGCCCCTTGCGACAGGCGGGCGAATCGTGACACGCGTGGCCCTGGCCATGCAGCATCGACGCGACCCGAACGCGCGACCAACAAGTGTATACCGTTCGACCATCATCTCACCACCGTGTCACCGGATTCAGCGGTCTCGAACCACCTCGTAGAGCGCGATCGATCCTGCGACCGCCGCGTTCAGTGATTCGATCCGCCCAACCATCGGGATCGCGGCGATGATATCGCAACTCTCGCGGACGAGCCGGCGCAACCCGGCCCCTTCCGAGCCAACAACGACAACCACGGGCGGGCGCATGCTGACGTCGAACAGCGGCTCCGAGTCCTCCTCGCCGGCCAACCCAACGACCCAGAATCCGGCGTCCTTCGCGCGCTGGAGCCAACGCGTGAGATTTACCTCCTGCCGGATCATGAGATGCTCGACGGCGCCAGCCGACGCATTCACGACTGATGGTGTGATCGCCGCTGCTCGGTCGGTCGGGATCACCACCGCGCTGACACCAGTGACTTCCGCGGTGCGCATCAACGTCCCGACATTCTGGGGATCCACCAGCCCGTCGAGCACCAGTAGCGTTGCTGAGTTGCTGGCGAGCATCTGGAGATCGAGGCTTTCCGAATAATCGTATGGTGAGGTCTCGAGCGCGACCCCCTGATGATGCCCGATGATCTGCTCGTCCAGGCGATGGCGTGGGACGACCTCAATCCGCACGCCACAAGACGCGGCAAGCTGCGCGATTGCGTCGACGCGTTCCTTCAGTTCCGCGGCGTCGCTGACGAGCAACCGGCGATGCCGTCGCCGGCCGGCTCGAAGCGACTCCTGAACTGCGTTCCGGCCGTAGAGCCACTCAGCGCCGGGTGACGTGCCACCACGGCGATGGTGTTCAGGTCTGTTCTTTTCGGCGCCAGGTCGCGCCGGTGGGCGAGTCCTCAACCACAATCCCCCGTTCTGTCAACGCATCGCGGATGCGATCCGACAGCGCCCACTGCTTCGCAGTTCGTAATTCATCGCGGATCGCGATCAAGAGGTCGATAAATGGCGCTGCGTCCCCGGATTGAGATCCTTCAGTCTTGCCGAGCTCCAACCCGAGGACGCCGGATAGCTCGACCAGAGCCGACTGATAGAGGTGTTTCGCGTCGCCGGTTGCACGGTTCGCCATCCGGGCAAGGTCGAAGAGGACGGAGACGGCGATCGGCGTGTTGAAGTCGTCGTCCATCGCAGCCCGGAAGCGTGCCTCGGCCTCGGCGGCTGCGGCGTGTGCCTCGGCGTCGTGCGCGGTAGCCATCGCGTCGTAGCCACGGACTGCCGTGTCGAGCCGTTCCAGCCCGCGCCGTGCCGCTTCGAGTACCTCGCCGCTGTAGACAAGCGGGTTGCGATAAATCGACTGCAGCACCGCCAGCCGAAATGCTCGCCCGTCGTTGTGCGCGATCAGCTCGCGAAGCGGGATGAGGTTGCCGATTGACTTGCTCATCTTCTCCCCGCCGAGCTGGAGCATCCCGTTGTGCATCCAGTAGCGAGCGAATGGGCGATTCTCAGGAAATGCCTCGGACTGGGCGATTTCGTTCTCATGGTGCGGGAAGATAAGGTCGGATCCACCACCGTGAATGTCGATCGTATTCCCGAGGTGTTCCATCGCCATGACCGAGCACTCGATGTGCCAGCCCGGCCGGCCGGGTCCCCATGGGCTCTCCCAGGCCGGCTCGCCTTTCTTGGCGGACTTCCAGAGGGCGAAGTCCATCGGGTTCTCCTTGCGCGGATCTATGTCGACCCGGGCGCCGGCCAGCATGTCATCGAGGTTGCGGTGGCTCAGCTTGCCATACCCGGCGAAGCTCGAGACACGATAGTTGACGTCTCCCCCCTCTACGACGTAGGCATGTCCGGTATCGATGAGTGACTGGATCATCTCGACAATCCCGTCGATCTCGTCGGTGGCGCGAGGGTAGACAGTGGCCGGCAGAATGTTCAGCGCAGCCGTCTCCTCGAGCCATGATTCGATGAGCTGCTCGGACAGCGCGCGCGGGTCGATACCGAGGTCGGCCGCGCGATTGATGATCTTGTCATCGACATCAGTGAAGTTCTGCGCGTGGTGAACGACGTACCCGTTCCACTCCAGATATCGGCGGATCACGTCGAAGGTGAGCGCCGACATCGCGTGGCCGATGTGAGCGTCCGCGTATACCGTCGGCCCGCAGACGTACATCCGCACCGTTCCCGGCTCGATGGTCTCGAACGGCTCTTTCGACCGAGTCATCGTGTTGTAGATCATGAGTGGCATGTTCGCTCAACCTTTCAGCGTGCTCGTCGCGGGACATGCAGAACGGGGGCGGCTTCGTAGCGCTCACCCCCGTTGTGTCGAATCTGGCTGTGTCGCCGGCCTCCCGGCGGGCCGCGTTGCGCGATCAGGAGTCTGGCGCGCTCTTGACGGTCTCTTTTTTGTCGGACTTCTCGGCTGTACCGGGAGAATCCGACACCGGCTTCGACGCACTGGGGGTGGTTGCGGCCGAGCGGCTGTCGTTCACATACCAACCGGAACCCTTGAAGATCACACCGGTGGGATATACGACGCGACGCACGCCGGCTCCACAGACCGGACAGTCACGAATCGGATCTTCGGAGAAGCTCTGGCGAATATCGAAGCGATGACCACAACTATCGCACGCGTACTCATAGGTTGGCATTGTGATCGGTAATCCTTGCTATCCTGCTACCTCGCGCTCCGAGGTAGACGATCAATTATAACCCAGACAACGTGCTGTTTAATCCAGGTCGATCATGTCTCCCCAGTTTAGCCCGACCGAAGATTCGACCTCGAGCGGGACTGTCAGCTTAGCTGCGCCGCGCATCGTCTTCGAGACGAGTTCGCGAAGTGCTTCTACCTCGGATTCCGGTGTCTCGAACAGCAGCTCATCGTGAACCTGAAGGAGCATACGCGCCCGGAGGTTAGAGCTTGACAACTCCCTGGCGACGTCGATCATCGCGATCTTCATGATGTCGGCGGCAGTCGCCTGAAGCGGCATGTTGATCGCCGCGCGCTCGGCGGCAAGCCGGCGCGGCCCTCCGCTCGCGATATCGGGCACGTAACGTCGCCGTCCATAGAGGGACTTGACGTAACCCTTGTCGCGTGCGTCGGCCAAAGTCCCATCGAGATACGCGCGCACCCCGTCGAACTGCTTCATGTAGCGTTCGATGAACAACGTGGCGTCCTGTCGAGACATGCCAGTGTCGCGTGATAGCCCGTATGCCTGCATGCCGTACATAATGCCGAAGTTGACCGTCTTCGCGGTGGAGCGCATATCCGCCGTCACGTCCGCGATGGGCACGTTGAACACCTGGGCGGCTGTGGCCCGGTGGACATCGATGCCGTGATTGAAGGCGTCGAGAAGCGCGCTATCCTGGCTGAAATGGGCCATGATGCGCAACTCCATCTGCGAGTAATCGGCAGAATAGAGTCGTGCCGGCCCATCGAACAATCTGCTCTTGTCATCCGTTGCGGCGATGAACGCGCGACGCACCTCTCGACCCAGCGGCGAGCGTATCGGTATGTTCTGCAGGTTCGGGTCGGTGGACGACAGGCGGCCAGTGGCGGCGATCGTCTGGTTGAACGTCGTGTGAATCCGCCCGGTTCGCGGGTCCACCTGCTGCGGGAGAGCGTCAACGTAGGTTGACTTGATCTTGCGGATCGTTCGGTGCTCGAGAATGCGGTCGATAACATCGTGCGCGCCGCGGAGTCCTTCGAGGACCTCCTGCCCAACAGAATAGCCAGTCTTCGTGCGCCGGCCCGATGGTAGCCCGAGCTCGTCGAACAACACGGTCGCCATCTGGCGAGTCGAGCCGAGATTGAACTCGTGACCAACTAAGCCGTAGATCTGCTCTTCCAGCTGTTCGATCTGCGCCGCCAGGCTCTCGGCGAGGTCTTCGAGGACGGCGACATCGACGGAGATGCCGACCCGCTCCATGTCTGCAAGGATCGGCACGAGCGGCAGCTCGATATCGTTCAGCAGCGACATCTGATCGCGCTCTTCAAGAGTCGCTTGCAGCATCGGCCGAAGTCGCATCGTGCTTTCGACATCTGCGCCAGCATATGGGACAACATCGGCAAGAGGGACTTCGTCCATCGTTCGCTGGTCCCGACCACTTCCGATCAATGTGGTGATCTCGGTCATCTCCCAGCCGAGATAGCGAAAGGCGAGGTCCTTCAGCCCGATCCCCGATTCTCCCAGCAGGTAGGCCGCCAGCATCGTGTCGAACTCAATGTCAAACGCCGGCAGCCCCGCCTGAAGCATCACCGTCAGGTCGAATTTTCCGTGATGCGTAACAACGTTCGCGTGCCGAGCAATCGCCCCGCCGATCGTCGCCCGCACATCGTCCAGTGACGCCACAGCGCCGTCCGGGGCTTTCAGTGGCACGTACCACGCGCGGTCTTCCGCCGTCGCGATGGCAATTCCGACGAGGTTGGCAGTGACCGGGTTGGTGTCGTCGGTCTCAACATCCACCGCGATTTCGCCGGCCTCGCCGATCTCGCTGGCCAGCACATCCAGCTCGTCGCGTGTGGTCGCGAGCTTCGGCGTGGCGATCTGGCCGGACGTCGTTTCGCTTGGTGAGACGACCGCGTTCCTGTGGGATTCGGGGATACGGCTCATCAGCGACCGGAAGCCCAGGGATCGAAATAGCTCCAGCGCACCTTCGCGGTCGAAGTCATGGACGACGGTGCGGTCGATGTCGAGCTCGACCGGCACATCGCGGACAATCGTCGCCAGTTTCAGGCACTGCAACGCGAGCTCACCATTTTCGGCCAGCGCGTTACGTGCCCGGGCCGGAGTGATCTCATCCGTATGGGCGAGAATCTCCTCAATTGATGGATACGCATCGATGAGCGACTTGGCCGTTTTCTCGCCGATACCCGGTACTCCGGGGATATTGTCGGACTTATCACCTACGAGCGCCTTGAAGTCGGGAAGCCGGTCGGGACCGAATCCGTAGCGTTGTACGACACCATCGAGATCGAACATACGATAGTCACCGAAACGCTGAGCTCCGGGAAGAATGACGTGGGTATGGTCGTTGACGAGCTGTAACAGATCGCTGTCACCGGTCAGCAGCAACGCGTCGATGCCTCGCTCGTTTGCCTGTCGCGCCAGCGTGCCGATGACATCATCGGCCTCGTATCCGTCCGCTTCGTAGATCGGGATATCGAGGGCGTGAATGACCTCGCGGATGCGGTGCAACTGGCCGCGCATCTCTTCGGGCATCGGTGACCGGTGGGCTTTGTAGTCTTCGAACTCATCGTGGCGAAAGGACTTGCCGACATCAAAGGTGATGAGAATATAGTCCGGCTCGTGCGTCCGAAGCGCGTCGAGAAGCATCGACGTAAAGCCGAACGTCGCATTGGAGAGCTCTCCCTCGGGGGTGGTGAGCGTGAGCGGTAATGCATGAAATGCGCGAAACGCGAGTCCGTATCCGTCGACCAGGATCAGGCGCCGTCGCGCCGGCGGTACTGTTGCCGTACTTGCTGCCACGTCCGGGCTCCTTCCGTTCACACGACTAGTCATTATACGGGCGCGCGTCCGCAATCCGGATTGGGAATCGAATGGCCGGCTCGCGTGTCATCATATGTAGTGGATCGACTTCCGCGGCTGGCTGTGCCTGTACATAACGCAACAGGGCACTGTTATACTTTGGAGGGTCTTCGATCGTACAGGATTCGTCGCCACCATTCAGAGGAAGCGCGTTCTAGCGCCAGACCCCCCACCGACTTTCTACAACCTTCAGGTGGCCGGAGCCCGTGTTCTGGCGCTGGGCCAATGCCGATAGTGAATCATAGAGTCGGGAAGTCACTCCCCCGGCGGCGCAAGAAGGGACTACGATGGAGTTCGTCGAGCAGATTTCGACAGGCGTCCGGGAAAATGTGGAGCGAGTGATCGTCGGCAAGGGCCGAGAGGTACAGCTCGTCCTCGTCGCACTTCTCAGCCGAGGCCATGTGCTGATTGAAGACGTGCCCGGCGTCGGTAAGACCGTCCTCGCGAAGGCGATCGCCCGAAGCATCGGTTGTACGTTCAAGCGTATTCAGTTTACCCCCGACCTGCTCCCGAGCGACGTGACCGGCGTCAGCATTTTCAACCAGCAGCGCGGCACGTTCGAGTTTCGCCCGGGGCCGATCGTTGCCCAGATCGTGCTCGCGGACGAGATCAACCGCGCCACACCGAAGACGCAGTCCGCGCTTCTGGAGGCGATGGAAGAGGCGCAGATCACGGTTGACGGGGTCACCCACCCACTGCCGCATCCATTTGTTGTTATGGCGACCGAAAACCCGATCGAGTACGAGGGCACGTTCCCGCTGCCGGAGGCGCAGCTCGATCGATTCCTCGTGCGGTTGTCGCTCGGGTATCCCGGCCGCTCCAGTGAGATCGACATCCTTACCCGCCAACAGTACGCGCATCCGCTGGATTCACTGGACCAGATCGTTACTGCCGACGTCCTCGAGCGCGCGCAGGCCGAGATCCGGGACGTCCATGTCGATCCGCTGATCCAGGAATACATCGTTGATCTCGTTCTGGCCACACGGCAGCATGATGATATCTACCTCGGCGCGAGCCCACGTGGTTCGTTGGGTCTCTACACAGCGTCGCGTGCGTGGGCGGCGCTTCAGGGCCGGGACTTTGTCACTCCCGACGACGTGAAGGATCTAGCCGTGCCGACGCTCGCGCACCGCGTGATCGTGAACCCGGCCGCGCGAATGAAGGGCATCGATTCTCGCGATCTCGTTCAGGAGATACTGTCGGCAGTTCCGGTTCCCGGTTCGCGGGTTGTGGCGTCCCAGCCACGGTCATCGAGCGGGGGCTGGCGAGCTCGCAGGACTGCGCAATGAACGCGCTCAAACTCATTGCGCTCGCGTTCATCGTCTTTGTCCTCGGCCAGCTGAACCAGTGGGCCATTCTGGACAAGGTCTTCTTCGCGCTCGTCGGCCTGCTTGTAATTGCCTGGTTCTGGGGCCGAGTCAGCCTGACCGGCGTCGCGCTCACTCGCGAGTCGAAGGCGGATCGCGCCCAGGTTGGGCAGCCGTTGCAGGAGCGGGTGCGGATCCAGAACCGCAGCCGCCTGACCAAGCTGTGGGTCGAGCTTATCGACCATTCCGATCTCCCCGGCCATCGCGTCTCGAAAGTGCTGCATCTCGGTCCCAACGACTCCAGGCGCTGGCGAGTGGAGACGATCTGCTCACGCCGGGGCCGGTTCCGTATCGGCCCGATGTCAATTCGGAGTGGAGATCCGTTCGGGTTATTTCCGAACGTCCGCTTCGTCCCCGAGACCCACGAGCTGCTCGTCTATCCGGCCACCGTCGACCTGAGCGCGTTCGCGCTGCCGGTTGGTAGTCTGCCGGGGGGATCCGCGATCCAGCGTCGCACGCCATTCGTCACGCCGAACGCCTCGGGTGTGCGCGACTACATGCCCGGCGACGCCTTCAACCGCATCTCCTGGACGGCCACGGCGCGGACCGGCAAGATGATGGTGAAGGAGTTCGAGCTCGATCCGACGGCCGATATCTGGATCGTCGTTGACTTACAGGCGGGCGTACACGCTGGCGCCACCACACTCGGCGCGATGCCGTCGTTGGCCGGCGACGAGGTGCCTCTCGCGTTCTGGCTGGATTCCACTGAAGAGTACGCAGTCACTGTCGCGGCATCGCTCGCGCGGCACTTTCTGGCTCAGAACCGCGCGGTTGGCCTGATCGCGTCGGCGCGCCAACATATCGCGATCCCAACCGATCGCGGCGGGCGGCAGATGATCAAGATCCTCGAACAGCTTGCGGTCGTTCGCGCCGACGGCAGTGTTCCGTTCGCCGAACTGTTGTTGGCCGAGGGCGCGCAGTTTACGAGAAACAGCACGGTCATCCTTGTGACGCCGTCGACTAACGAAGACTGGGTGCAGTCGGCGATCGGGATCGTCAGCCGCCACGTCCAGTGTGTCGCCGTCGTCATTGAGCCGACAACGTTCGGCGCGGCGGAGTCGAGCCTGTTTGTCGTCAGTACGTTGGCGGCGGTTGGAGTGCCGACGTATCTGGTCAAGTACGGGGATGACATCACCCGGGCTCTGGCGACGTACTCGATTGCGCCGGGCGGCAGGGGTCCACGGGTGTGAGCCGACTGCTTCTCAACGGAACGGCCACAGTTCTCGCGACCGCTGGGGTGGCGATGCTACTCCTGTTGGCCTACGCGCTCAACTGGTCTGATTGGCGTGGCGCGGAGACGCGCGACCTGGCGGCCTTGGCGGCCTTCGGCGTCGTGCTCGTTATCGGTGCGGCCTTGCTCCTCGTATCCAGCACGCGCCGCTCTGCTACGTGTGGCGTTCGATTCCCGCCGCTCTGGGTTGGCGTGGTGTCGCTCGTTGCTGCGATCGCCGCCGGCTTGGCGTCGGCGCATTGGGGCTGGTTGCCACTGGCGGAGCCGTTTGTTGCCATCGTCGGTCTGGCGGGTCTGTTCAGCTTTATCGGACGGTTGGCAACGCGATGGGCACCGGCCACAATCCCCCGTGCCGCTGTCCTTCGCTCGACCGTCTGGGGTATGTTCGGCGCGACGACGAGCGCTATCGTGTTGCAGGTGCTCTTCGCCTCTGGCGCTATCGTCGCGGTTATCGCGGGGTTGGCGCTCGTCGATCCGGCGATGGTTCGCGACTTCGTCGAACGGATCGGCGCACAGGGCACCCTGGATGAGTTCAGCGGCAATATCGTCAATACGATGACCGTGTCGTTCGCGTTGTTTGCGATGTACGCGGTTGCCGCGCCGATAACCGAGGAGTTCACGAAAATTGTTGGAGTCGCCATCATCCACCGCGGCTCGGGAGCGTCGTTGTATGCGCACTTCGTTACTGGCGTCTGCGTCGGTCTGGGATTTTCGGTCGTGGAAACACTTGGGTACTCGATGGCGGCCGGCGAGAGTTGGCCATGGCTACTGCTGCTGCGCTCGCCGGTAGCGTTCATTCACGTAACCGCCACCGCGTTTGCGAGTTGTGGTCTGTACCATCTGCGCACACGCGGCGGATATCGTTTCGTCCTGTATTTCATCGGCGCCGTTGTCATTCACGGCATGTGGAACGGTCTCAGTGTCACGGTGATGCTTGTGTCGATGCAGGCAAGTAGCGCGAGCTCGATATCGCCGCTCGCTGGTCTGCTGATTGTGGCGATCGTCGCGCTACTTGCGCTGGTGCTGACTGGCTGTATCGCCTGGACGATTCTCACCGCCCGTAGGCTCGGGCGCGCGGAGGCCGCGACAGTCCATCATGCAGCAGTTGCCACCGGTCATTCCGTGGTCGGGATTTCCACAGTCGGGTTCGAACGTTCCGAGGCACGAGGGATAAGCCCATGAATCGTCTTGCGCTCCGCGAGGGCTGGTCGACGTTTATTCTCACATCGCTGGTGGTGTTTGTAGCAATCTGGTCGCTTCGACAGGCGGACTGGGCCGATGGGCTTCAGATCCTGAATCGGATCATGCTGTACGGGCTGATCTCTGGCCTTATCGTCGCGAAGCAGCAACGCATTCCCGGCTGGATCGCAAGCCTGCTCGCGCTCACGGGCGGCGTCGTTGTCGTCCTCTATCAGATGACGGTCTATTTGGACGACCGGCTCGGGAACCGCCGAGAGAAGCTTTCCTGGCTGATGGATCGGTTCGGCAACTGGATCAACCAGATCGCTGGCGGCAAGCAGATCGACGACCTGTATCTGTTTGTGCTGCTTGTGTCGATCTTGACGTTGCTGCTGGCGTTCGGATCGGTCTGGTTCGTGTTCCGAGCCCGCTGGATCTGGCCGGCGCTCGTGTTCCCGGGTTTGCTGCTCTTCATCAATCTCGGCTATAGCCTGCGCGTGCCGACCGGGCTAGTTGTCCTGTACCTCTTCTTCGCAATACTCCTCCTCGTTCGGTTTCGGATGCTCGAGCGAGAGACGAACTGGCGTCGTCAGCGAATCGACTATCCGTCGTCAATCGGCTGGCACGCGATGTGGGCGGCGACGTATCTAGCGATGTTCGTCCTGATGTTTGGCTGGATCTTTCCGGCCAGTGTCCAGAGTGGGCAGCTTCACGATACATGGTTGAGTGTTAACGGTCCCTGGCGGGCAGTTGAACAGCGGTTCAACAGTTGGTTCACCGGTATTCGTGGCCCCGGAGGCGGTGGTATCGGCGGGTACGCCGCCTTCTCCGATAGCTTCGACCTGGGTGGCCCGTTGCGCTTGAGCGATGCTCCGGTCGTTCTCGTCACCGGCGAGCCGACTGCGCCGTACCTCGCCGCGCATCGGTATGCGACCTACACGGGACGCGGGTGGGAGTCGGATGTCTCCCAGACCACCGATGCGAGTGGTCAGCTCAGGCCGCTTCAGCCGCAGATCGAGATGCGAGCTGGCGAGGCGGTCGATGTCGGCGACCAGGCACTCAAGACCCGCGAGAAGACCGAATACACGATCCGCGTGGAGCGCCCCCGTGGCGCGCTCGTCTTCGCGCCAGAGACATTCCTCAGCTCGGACCGCGGAGTGAACCTCGTTGTGCCGTGGAAGATCGTTGACCGGGCCGAAGTGGACCTGGCCGTCGACGCGCCTTCGACAGTGCCGCGCGAGCTGCAGCGGCTCGTCTTGCTGCTACAACAGTATGACTTCACTCCTCCGGACCTGGCTACACCCACTCCCGCCTCAGCAACAGCGGTCAGCGATGCAAGCCCGGCCGTCGAACTGACGCCGACCGTACTCCCCGACGATACGACACCGCCCCGCTTTCGGCCTGAGTCCGAAGATATCACGGCCGAACGTCAGCTCCTTGCAGCGCGAGGCATCACGTTTGAATACACAATCGACGCCACCACCTACCGTGCCACCTCACTAACATACTCCGGTAACTTCCCCGATATCGGTGGCGTCGAGGCGATCTATGCCCGAGACGGATTGGCGTCGGGAGAGACATACAAGGTCGATGCGCTGGAGACGAAGGCGAAGAGCGAAGACCTCCGCCAGAGCAGCGCCGCCGATGTTCCACAGGCAATCCGAGACCGATATTTGCAACTCCCGGACACCGTCACCGATCGTACCCGCGCCCTGGCCTTCGAGGTTACTCAGGGTGCTCAGACGCCGTACGACCAGGCCAAAGCGATCGAGGCCTATCTGCGAACCGCGATCGAATATAGCGAGGATGTCGAGTTTCCACCGGCCGGGCGCGATGTTGTGGACTTCGTCCTCTTCGATTCGCACAAGGGATATTGCGAATACTACGCCTCGGCGTTCATCGTGATGGCCCGCGAGATCGGCCTGCCCACGCGGATGGTGACAGGATTCTTCCCGGCGGATCGTGACAAGGACGCGGGCGGATTCCTGTATCGGGAGCGGAACGCCCACGCCTGGCCCGAGGTGTACTTGGCCGGCTATGGCTGGGTGCCGTTCGAGCCGACGGCGTCGCGAACGGCCTTCAATCGCGAACCAGCCGCGCCCGCAAATCCAGCGGCTGGCGCAATCGATCGCGAATCTGGTGGTATCGGCGGCCCATTGCCGGACGATAGCGCATTCCTGCGCGACCAGAATGACCTTCCGACGGGAGCCGGCGTCGGCGCGACCAACCGCCAGCAGCCGGTGTCTCGCCTCGAGTGGGCAATCCGGGCCGCGATTGCAGCGCTGATGCTGGGCACGTTGACCCTTGCGTTCTTCTGGTTACGTGGCATGCGCGGTCTGTCACCGACCGGCCAGCTCTACGCGAAAACAATCCGCGGCGCAGGCTGGGGCGGGATCCATGTCGATCCATCGATGACCCCGCATGAGATCGCGAGGTCGGTGGCGACCGAGGTTCCGGGGACTCGCGGGCCGACGTCCTACCTCGCCGACTTGTACGTCCGCGAGACATATGGTGGCCGGCCGGTGCCACAGACCGATCTTCTTCGTGGCCGGCAGGCCTGGCTTCGCCTCCGCGGACTCCTCGTGAAACACTTCTTCAGCCGGTTCGCGCCGTGGACGAACCGCCACGAAGACGACCAGGACGACGATCTCGACTGGTAGTCGCTCGTAGACCGAGGAGTGACTGACGTGGGCAGAGTCGTTGTCATCGGCAGTAGTAATACCGATCTCGTCAGCCGGGCGGCTCGGCTGCCAAGTGCCGGCGAGACAGTGTTCGGGACGGCATTCGCGGTTTATCCGGGCGGCAAGGGCGCGAACCAGGCAGTCGCGGCAAGACGGGCCGGCGCAGAGGTGAGATTTGTCGGCGCTATTGGCGATGATGCCTTCGGCGCCGCGCGTCGCGATGAGCTAGCGGCAGAAGGGATCGACCTGACATATCTCACAGAGATCCCCGAGGCGACATCCGGTGTGGCACAGATCGTGGTCGACTTCTCCGGAGAGAATCAGATCGTCGTTGTGCCTGGCTCGAATGATCTCGTCCAGCCCGAGCAATCGGTTGCGGCAGTATCCGCAGGCTTCGATGTCCTAAGCGCGGTCCTCGAGGCCGCGTTCGATGCGATTCGCGCAGGATTCATTGCCCCGCGAACCGGGCTTGCTCTCTTGAATGCCGCGCCATTCGACCCGCGAGTGATCGAGATCCTCGGTAGTGTCGATATTCTGATCTGCAACGAATCCGAGGCCTCGGCTATCCTCGGTTATGCGGTCGAGGCGTCCGACGTTGCCGGCGCGGCGACCGCCGCGATGCAGCTTCTCGCGTTTGGACCACGCACGGCGATCATCACGATCGGCCCAGCCGGCGCTGTTGTCGCCGACGAGGCAGGAGTACGCATATTCCCCGCCCCGACGGTCGATGTCGTCGATACGACTGGCGCTGGCGATTGTTTCTGTGGCGTGCTTGCCGCCTGGCTCGCCGATGGCGCGTCACTGGATGACGCTGTGGCCGCCGCGGTCGTCGCCGGGTCGCTGGCTGTTACCGTGCCCGGCGCCCAACCGTCGATGCCGGAGCGGGCGGCAATCGTCACTGCGATGTCTGAACGCGGGCTCATGTGACCTTTCGCCTCTTCGATTCCAAGGCGGATCAGCTTTTTCGCAACGTGTCGTTCGATCAGATTCCGAAGTCGCCATCGGACTGGATCTGGCTCGACGTTGTGAACCCGACCAGCAACGAGATCGACCAGATCGGGCGGCTGTTTGCGTTTCATCCGCTGGCTATCGAAAATGTCCAGCGACCTCACCAGCGACCGAAGGTCGAGGAGTATCCTACCCACCTGCTTGTCGTCCTCTACTCGCTGACACTTTCCGATGGTGATCAGCGGCCGATCCTGCGGGAGTTAGCGGTCTTCATCACGGCTCGCGCCGTTGTCACCGTGCAATACAACGCGATCGAGGAGATAACCGTCGCCGCTCGACGTTGGGCCGAGCATTGCCAAGGCGAGCGACAGGTCGACCCGTCAATGCTTGTCTACACAATCTCGGACACAATCGTCGATGGCTACTTCCCGGCGATGGACGCGATCGGAGATCGGATCGAAGACCTCGAAGCGCTGGTCTTTTCCAACGATGGAACAGGGACGGTCGAGCAGGTGTTCCGTCTCAAGCGCGTGCTTCTGGAGATGCGCCGGCTTATCGCGCCGACGCGAGAGGTCTTCAATGCGTTCACGCGTCGCGAGTTCCCGCTTCTCGGTGGCACATCGGTGACCTACTTCCAGGATGTCTACGATCACGTTATCCGCGTCACCGATACCATCGACGGCTACCGCGATATTCTCTCGACGATCATCGACGTCCACTTGACAGTCGTGTCTAACGACCTCAACCAGTCTGTGCGAACGCTGACTGTTGCCAGCATCATTCTGATGACGCTGGCATTGATTGCGGGCCTGTATGGGATGAATTTCAGGTATATCCCGGGGCTCGACTGGCGATTCGGCTACGTTGGTGCGCTGGCGGGGATGGCAATCATCGCGGTGGCGCTGGGCTGGACGTTCCGCCGTCTGCGGTGGTGGTGAATCGGGCGATGGGGGTGTTTCGGTGCGGAAGGGGCGGGATTCGAACCCGCGAGGCGAGAGGTCCCGCCTACGCGCTTTCCAGGCGCGCGCACTAGGCCAACTATGCGACCCTTCCAGAGACACAAACCAGCCGCTCGCGCTCAGCGCCCAGCGTTCTTCGGCGCTGTCAGGTGAACGCGAGCGACTGGTTGCAGATCCGCGGAGAGGGTGGGATTCGAACCCACGGTGACCTCATCAGCCACACCGATTTTCGAGATCGGCACCTTCAACCACTCGGACACCTCTCCGTCGGGAAGTATACCGGACAGTTGAAAGCACGCCAACGGGCACGAAAAAGGCTCCTGCCACCGCAGGAGCCCTATTGAGTACGCCCGGAGGGATTTGAACCCCCGACCTTTTGGTCCGCAATTCCCGCGTCCACCCCTGATGTCGCGTACGTACGCGGTAGGCGGTCCCGCCGAACGACCAAAATCTTGCCTCTAGGCCAGGAATGGGATCCCTCCAGGTGCCTATTGTGATAAGTCAATGCCGAGCCGGGTCGCGGTCGAATCGGTGGATGCTGGGATCTCCGACGCTCAACTGTGGCGCCCTGACACCGTCGAGCTCGTGACGCTCGGATAGTCCCTCACAGTCTAGCCAGGGTAGAATTGTGTGGGGTCGGGAGACCGCCCGGCCCCGCCACGCAAGAGAGGGAGGAGTCATAGCCGTCTGCGACGCATGCCAGCAGGAGATCGAGGACGACGAGGACTATATCGAGGCCGATTGGGACGGTGCGAAGTTCCACGCCCGGGACGAGTGCCTCGCGATCCCGTTTGTGTTGGAGCAGTGGCTCAACCCCGACCACCCGTACGTGGCGGGATTCACGTTCCACCGGGTGAAGGAGGATGCGGCACCTCCATCAGGTATCCCCGGGTCCCCGGTCACCCCCTCACGTCGCCATACTGATCGCTCGCAGCCCGGCACCGGTTAGTCCGTGTCCAACTCGTCGAGGATATAGTTCTTGTTCGCCCCACTTCTCCGGACCCACCTCGGACTTCCACTGCCGGTACTGATCCATGAGCGTCTCCATAAACTGCCGTGCGTGGTCGGAGTTGCTGAGTTCGTATTCGAGGTCGTAGAGCTGTTCGTCGCCCAGGAACAAGTAGAACCGCTCAATGTGGGTCGAGCCACGAGCGAGTTCCCGAAGTCGACTCATGTAGGCGGTGACAGGCTCGGACATCACGTTCACTGTAGCCTCCTAGCCGACGGCTACTGCGGAGACAGCAGTCCCTTCAAAATCGCCTCAACCTCGCCACGGAGCCGACTGGCGTTTCTTTGAAAGAACGCTGCGGCATCGAACCCCACGACGTTCTTGCAGAACTGATAGGTACTCTCCGTATCAGGTCCGGTCGTATCTCCCGCGAGAACCAGTAGTCCGGCACCACGATACCTACGCTCAACCGTTCTGTTCACCTGCCGGGAAAACAGCATGATCACGGGCAGGTATCCTTCAGTGTGGGCACGCCCCCCACTTCGGAGGTCAGCATTCTGACGCTTCGAGTCTGCACTCTTGTAGCCCTGCCGAACCTCGAACACCGCCCCTTGGAAATTAATGGCGTCAAGATTGACCCCAAGACTCACCGATGACCGCTCGATCCAGTCGAGGACTCGCTCTCTCGCAGCGACGTCCTTGATATCCCTCGCCGCGATACGGGCGTCTAATGACAGTGTCTGTGTTCTCCCCTGGTCGCTCACTAACTGATAACTCCATACGACTTCTGGTAGTGACAGGTTCAGCGAGTCCATCGCTATCGCCCGAAAGAACCGCTCACAGCCGACGCCCAACTGACGATATACCGAGGTCATGCCGCCGCCTGCTTTATGGGCGGCATACATAAGCTCCGAATCCAAGCCAATCCAGTGATATAGCGGATCTCCGCCATAGAGGGTCATGAACTGGGTGAGTGAGAAGCCATCCTCTTGACTCTGCCCAAACGCCGGTCTGTAATCCACGCACTTCCGTAGCGGCGTTAGAAAGATCTCCACATAGCGGTCGTCGCTTGCTTGTGGATCTACGGACATCGACACGACCAGACTCCCTCACCGTTTTCAGTCAGTCGTCGGCAGCGAGTGTGAGCTGCACCGGACGACGCTCTCTCAGATGAGATCCGAGTTCCCTTTGGGTGGCGAGCCGCTCAAAATGTTCAGCGATTGACCGGCCAACGTGATGACCAACGATCGGTGGTACGGCGTTACCGATCTGCATTACGTTTGGCCCGGTCGCATGAGGGAAGACGAACTCGTCAGGAAACGATTGGAGACGGGCACACTCTCGGACCGTCAGGCGGCGGTCCAACTCGTAGTGGAAATGCACGCGAGCTTTCGGGTTCGCACGTACGCAGTACGCAATCGAGCCCTTAATGTTCTCTTGGTCCCCCTGACCCGCCCCTGCGGTCGCTTTAGTGGCTACGAAGTACTGACTCTGGTTCGTGACTGACTCGTCGGTAACGCTCCCCAGGTCTTCAATCGCCCATTCGATTGGGCGGTGGCGGCCTTGAAAGATAGGTGCGGGTTCGACCGGAAAGCCGCCTGGGAGATCCTTACGGACTCCGACCATGACGATCCGATCGCGGTTCTGAGGGAGACCATAATCGGGACAATCAAGGTTCCAGACCTTGAAGTCGTATCCGGCATCCTCGAACTCGGCAAGCACTGTCTGCAAGATCATCCCACGCTGCATCTTCGCGAAGTGCGGGACGTTCTCCGCCACTACGATCTTCGGCTGATGAGCCACCATATACTCGACCATAATCCTGTAAAGCCGGCCACGCTTGCCCTCCAAGCCTTGCTTCGGCCCCGACGAAGAAAAGTCTTGGCAAGGAAAGCCTCCGAGAAGCAGATCGGCCTTGGGGAGGTAATTCATATCAACTGAGGTTAGATCCACCTCATGGACATCAGGCGAGAGATTAAGCCGATAGGTTTCGACCGCTTGGGGATCGTTGTCGTATGCGGCGACGATCCGAAACGGGAGTGGCGGGTATAGCTCCCTTTGATAGGTGAACCCGCCCAGGATGCCGAGATCCAGACCGCCGCATCCAGCGAAAAGGCTAACGACGCGGATATCGCCGTCATCGGATGGCTCCCCAGAAAGCTGAGGGTGGCGGTAGCCAGTTGTAGCCGGATTGTCGCGGAAGCCGAACTCAAAAGTCGGCATGTTCCGCAACGCTCGACGCTTGGGAAGCCCAGACTTCGGTCTCACCTATCCATCCGATCTACCGACCTGCCAGAGGAAGCGACTCACCGGATCCTAAAATAGTTAATTTGAGGCATATCATAGCATACGTACGTACGTGCCCTCTCGGGTCTCTCCTGTCCGTACGACGCTCTCGGCCTCACCTGCTGTACCCTTGGGATCCCTGTCGGCCCACGAGTGTAGCGTCGCTCAGCATCTGCTGTCTGCTGTCATCACAGCACTCCCGTAAGGTCTCTCCCCTTCCACCACATTAGCACCACAGTTCTCTCTCCTCGACCTCGATCGACCCGGGTTCCAAGAAATATCTCATACGGGTAGGGGACTCCACGGTAGGGGGATGGGCAATCGGAATCGGAAAGGTATGGGGATGGGGTCGGGTGTGGTGGTCGTCCTCGCATCCGCGGGAGGGTTCCCCCACCAGCCTTGTTTCCCCGCCGCCCCGTGCCCGTCCCCGTCGTCCTCTTGCGTGCGTGTCCTCCCCGCAACCCGCGTACGTATGCGAACGGGTGCGGTCGTGTCAGTCGTGCCCGGAGTGGGTCGATGGTGGCTCGATTGTGGTGGAACTGTGGTGGTGGGTCGTGCGTGGATGCAAGAGGGAGCTTGGGACGCGGGTGGTTTCCGCGTCCCTATGCGGTGATTTCGGTACGCCCGGAGGGATTTGAACCCCCGACCTTTTGGTCCGCAACCAAACGCTCTATCCCCTGAGCTACGGGCGCATGTATGTTCGCGCCGTCGGCTGGCGCGGCGAGAATCATAGCATAGCCGTTCGGTGATCTCCAGCGCCGTCCGCAGCCGCCGATTATCGCAACACGAGCGGGGGTGCGCGTCATGGTTTGGCGTGATGGTGGTGAGCGGTATGCTGGGGGAGCGATCATCGGAGCCGAGCACCTGAGGAGCCACCAATGCCAGACGAGCGAGCGAGCGACCAAGGACTGGGCACAATCGAGGCGGAGTTCCGCGCCTGGCTAAGCGCGCATCCCGCCGCGACCCTGACGGAGCTGGAAATCGAACTGGATCGGCGTCTGCGGGCGGGTCGTGCGCAGATCCTGCGAGAGGCCGTCACGGCCATGCCGAACCCTGCGGGCGTATGTCCCGATTGTGGCCGGCCGCTCGTGGCGCATGGCCAGCATGTGCGGCGCCTGGTGACGCAGGGGGACGAGCCGCTGACCGTGGAGCGGTCGTATCAGCGCTGTCCGGCCTGTGGGGCCGGGCTTTTCCCCCCTGGATGAGACGCTAGGGCTCCTGAGTGGGGTGGCCTTCACGCCGTGGCTCGTTGAGAGCATTGTGCGGCTGGGCACGTTGCTGCCCTTCGCGCAGGCGCCGGAGATCCTGCAGCACTTCACCGGGGTCACGGTCAGCGCCGCCACCGTGCGACGGCTGACGGAGGTGGCCGGCGCGATGCAGGAGCAAGTGGAGCGTGCGGAGGTGGCGCGGCTGGAACGGGAGCTTCCCGCCGCGCCAGCGGGTCCGGCGGTGCAACTGCTCAGCGTTGATGGGGCGATGGCGCCGCTGGTCGGCGGAACCTGGGCCGAGGTCAAGACGCTGGCCATTGGCACGGTCGAGGCCAGGGCGACCGGGGTCCGGACGCAGGAGCTATCCTATTTCTCACGGCTGGCGGATGCGGAGACGTTCACCCGTCTGGCGACGATCGAGACACAGCGCCGGGGGACAGCTTCGGCCCGGACGGTGGTCGCCGTCGTCGATGGGGCGGCCTGGTGCCAGGGGTTCATTGACACGCAGCGATTCGATGCGGTCCGGGTGCTTGACTTCGCCCATGCGCTGGAGCACCTGGGGCAGGTGGCGCACGCCGTCTACGGGGCGGGCACGTCGTCTGCCAGCGAGTGGCTCGGCCAGCAGGCCCAGGCGTTACGCCATGGCGACGAACAGCAGGTGCTCGATCGGCTCGCGACGCTCGGTGAAGCGCCGCACTGCGGGTCGGAGGCGCGGACGCTGATCCAGCAGAACCACGACTATCTGGCCGCGCGGATCGAGCAGATACGCTACGACACCTTTGTCGCGGCGGGGTATCCGATCGGCAGTGGGTGTGTGGAGAGCGCCAACAAGCTGCTGGTCGAGGCCCGGCTGAAGGGGAGTGGGATGCACTGGGCGCGCGCCAACGTCAATCCAATGCTGGCGTTGCGGACACTCGAGTGTAATCAGCGCTGGGAGGAGGGATGGCCGACCCTCTGGCAGGCCTGGCGGCGTGCCGCCCGCGTCCGTGCCAGTCACCGTCGTCAGGCCCGTCGTGCCTCGGGCCAGGCGCCGACACCGGCCGCGTGCGCAGTTCCGCACCCTGCCGTCGACATCGTCGAACGACCCAGCCGACCCAAAACCATCGTCAACGGCAAGCCCACCATCGACCATCCCTGGCGACGATCCTTACCCATCGCCGCCAAACCATGACGCGCACCCCACGAGCGGATTGCTTGACACATGCGATTCCCCCCTCGTAAGATGCATCTGTACGGAACCTGATTCACTGTCACGCGATTGGTAACCCCTTTGCCGCGATTGGTCTCGCAGCCGAACCTGATCAGCCCGCTGGCGTCGTATGACGCGCCGGTCGCTGTTGCGTTCGACCTTGAGTCCATTATTCGCGGCGTAGTACTCCTTATTATTACGAAGGAGACATAAGGGGGCGCGCGAGTAACGTAACAGGACAGACCGATTCTTCGCGAGCCTCCCTCTTGGGAGGCTCGATTCGTCTCTGCCGCGGGATTTTCAGGGATAGGGAAGGCTAGGACGCATGGTCGTCACGAAACCAGTTGAGAGCAGTCCGACGCCGGTGGCGGAGCCACGGCAGGCCGCGGCCGCGCGCCCGCGAAACGGCGCGCGCGTGCTATGTGAGGCGCTTGTCCGAGAGGGTGTCGATACGATCTTTGGCTACCCGGGTGGGGCGGTGATCCCTCTGTACGATGTGCTTCCCGAGTACCCCCGTCTGAATCATGTCCTCGTCCGCCACGAGCAGGGCGCCGGACATGCGGCCGATGGGTTCGCGCGCGCGACAGGCAGGGTCGGAGTCTGTCTCGCCACGTCCGGCCCGGGCGCAACCAACCTCGTCACGCCAATCGCGACCGCGATGCTCGATTCGATCCCGATGGTCGCGATCACCGGTCAGGTCGCCCAGCAGTTCATTGGCAGCGACGCATTTCAGGAAATCGATATCACCGGGATCACGTTGCCGATCACGAAACACAACTTCCTGGTTCGCCACGCAGCCGACATCGGCCCGACAATCCAGAAGGCGTTTCACCTCGCGAGCTCCGGCCGCCCCGGTCCGGTCCTCGTCGATATTCCGAAGGATGTGCTGTTGGCGCAGGGTGAGCTTGCGCCGGCTGAGCCGCTGGAGCTGATTGGCTACAAGCCGACCTACACCCCTCACCGCCGGCAGATTCGGCTGGCAGCGCAGGAAATTCGCAACGCGCGAAAGCCGCTCATCCTCGCCGGCCACGGCATTCTCCTGTCCGGCGCGATGGATGAGCTCCGAACGTTGGCGGAGCGCGCGCAGATCCCGGTCGCACTCACGTTGTTGGGCATTGGCGGGATCAGCCAGCAACATCCGCTGTGCCTCGGCATGGTCGGCATGCATGGTTTCGCGCACGCCAATCGCGCCATCCATGAGGCCGATCTGCTCATTGGCGTCGGGATGCGATTCGACGATCGGGTGACTGGCCGTGTCAGCAAGTTCGCTCCGAACGCCCGAATTGTGCACATCGACATCGACCCGGCCGAAATCGGTAAGAACGTAGAGACCGCCGTCCCCGTCGTTGGCGACGCGCGACAGGCTCTGGCGATGCTGGTAGCCGACGTCGAGGAGCTGCGCCATGAGGAGTGGATTGCGGAAATCGATGACTGGCGGCAAACCCCTCCCTATCGACCGCTCGGAAACGAAACCGTGTTGCAGCCGCAGTTCGTGATGGAGAGACTGTCCGAGCTGACCGAACGAAGCGCGGTCGTCGCGACGGATGTCGGCCAACATCAGATGTGGGCCGCCCAGTTCTACAAGTGCGACACACCGAACCACTGGATCACATCGGGCGGCCTTGGAACGATGGGGTTTGGCGTCCCGGCCGCGCTTGGCGCGGCGATCGGCCGGCCAGAGGCGGAAGTCTGGGCGATCGTCGGCGATGGTGGCGTCCAGATGACGTCGTTCGAGTTCGCCACGATCGTCCAGGAGCATGCAAACGTCAACATTGCGATCATCAACAATGGCTATCTCGGCATGGTGCGCCAGTGGCAGCAACTGTTCCATGATCGCAATTACTCGGAGACGTTTATCAGCCAGCCCGATTTCCAGATGCTGGCGACCGCGTACGGTATTCCAGCGCGCACTGTCACGCGACGTGAGGAAGTGGATGATGCGATCGTCTGGGCCCGCGCGACGGATGGGCCAACCCTGATCAACTTCGTCGTTGACCAGGAAATGAACGTCTACCCGATGATCCCGAGTGGCGGCTCGTTCGGCGAGCTCATCGAGAAGGGGGAGTGAGAATGGTGATGCGACTGCATACCCTGGTAGTACTCGTCGAGGACCATCCGGGTGTCCTGAACCGTGTCATGAGTCTGTTTCGCCAGCGCGGATTTAACGTTCATTCGGTCGCAGTCGGGCATTCCGAGACCACTGGTCTGTCGCGTATGACGTTCGTCATCGGCGGCGACGACCGAATGGTCGAGCAGGTGACCAAGCAGCTCTACAAGCTGCTGGAAGTTGTCAAGGTGACCGATGTCACCGCTGAGAACTTGATCCAGCGTGAGTTGGCCCTGGTCAAGGTTGCGGCAACCGAACGCACTCGCGCCGATGTCATGCGGTTGGCGACCGATATCTACCGGGCGCGATTCGTCGATGCGACGCCGGATTCACTCATTCTCGAGGTGACCGGGCCGAGCGACAAGATCGATTCTCTGCTGACCATGATCCGACCATATGGCATAAAGGAGGTTGCGCGAACTGGACTGGTTGCGATGGTGCGCGGATCCGGAAGCACCCGACTGACAGTTGTCCAGGATGCGGTAGCCTGACCGTCGGATCGAAGGCACGGGGAGTGAAGTTGCTGCCGCATGGTGCGCAGCGAACTGAGACATTGAAAGGAACAGGCAGACAGTTGGCGACAATCTACTACGAGGCGGACGCGAACCCGGAAGCGCTCCGAGAGAAGAAGATCGCAGTCATGGGCTACGGCAGTCAGGGGCATGCCCATGCACTGAACCTGAAGGAATCTGGCTACGACGTCCGCGTCGGCCTCTATGAGGGCAGCCGTTCGTGGCAGAAGGCCGAAGAGAACGGTCTGAAGGTGATGGCGGTCGCCGATGCCGCGGCCGAGGCCGACGTCATCATGGTGCTTGTCCCGGATCACATCCAGAAGCGTCTGTACAACGAGGCGATTGCCCCGAACCTGACCGAGGGTAAGCTGCTGATGTTTGCCCATGGATTCAACATCCACTTTGGCCACATTTCTCCGCCCGCGAACGTGGATGTTGCGATGATCGCGCCAAAGGGCCCGGGGCATATTCTTCGTGACACGTACGTCGAGGGCGTCGGTATTCCGGCGCTGATCGCCGTGCATCAGGACTACACCGGACATGCCAAGGAGCTTGCCCTTGCGTATGCCAGTGGCATTGGCTGCACCAAGGCGGGCGTTATCGAGACCACGTTCAAAGAGGAAACCGAGACTGACCTGTTCGGCGAGCAGGCTGTTCTCTGCGGCGGCGTATCGGCGTTGGTAACGACCGCGTTCGAGACGTTGGTCGGGGCCGGCTATCAACCAGAGATCGCGTATTTCGAGGTGCTGCACGAGCTGAAGCTGATCGTCGATCTGATGTATCAGGGCGGCATCAAGTACATGCGCTACTCCGTCTCGGACACCGCCGAATACGGAGATTACGTCTCCGGCCCGCGTGTCATCGACGAGCGCGTCCGGGCGACGATGGAGCAGATTCTGGGCGATATCCAGTCGGGAGAATTCGCCAAAGAGTGGATCGCTGAGAACGAGGCCGGCCGCGGCAACTTCATGCGGCTGCGCGAGCAGGCCACCGGGCATCAGATCGAGCAGGTCGGCGAGGATCTGCGCTCAATGATGACGTGGTTGCCGAAGAAGACTATCCCTTCCTGAATTTCCTTCGTCGATTCCAGGGGGCGTCCCGTTTGGGGCGCCCCCTTTGTGTTGGAGACGGTCCTATACTCGACCTGACCTGCAGTGACGGTCGGTGGCAATGTTGAGGCGATGGAGGTGTCATGGCGGCCGATTACACGATGCGACGTGTCCTGCCGAACGGGTTGACCGCGATCGCCCGGCAGCAGTCTGGCGCTCCGATAGGCTCGTTCTGGGTCTGGTATCGCGTCGGTGGACGGAACGAAGTAGCCGGGATCACCGGGATCTCGCACTGGGTCGAGCACATGCAGTTCAAGGGGACTGCCGACATCGCAGCCGGCGAGATTTTTCGCACGATCACAGCGAATGGCGGCGCGCTCAATGGCTTCACCTGGCTCGACTACACGGCGTATTACGAAACGCTACCGATCGACAGACTCCAGGTCGCACTCGACATCGAATCAGACCGGATGGTCAACTCGCGATTCAGCGCCGACGAGGTCGCCAGCGAGCGGACGGTCATTATCTCCGAGCGACAGGGTAACGAGAACAACCCTGGTTTCCTTCTCTCGGAGGAGGTGGCCGGCGTCGCGTTTCGCGCACACCCGTATGGCAATGGTGTCATCGGGCATCTCTCTGACCTTCGGGAGATCACTCGCGATGATCTGTACCGCCATTACCGTCGATACTACGCGCCGAATAACGCTGTCGTCGTGTTCTCAGGGGCGCTCGATCCGGCGGATGCGCTGGAGCGAATCGAACGACAGTTCGGCGCGATCCCGCGCGGCGAGGACATCCCGGCGGTTCGAACGGCGGAGCCGCCGCAGTATGGGGAACGACGGGTGCGGGTGGAGCATCCAGCGCCGAACCCCGTGATACAGATGGTTCACCGGGCGCCGGAGGCGGCTCATCCTGATACACCGGCGCTGCTCGTCGCCGAGGCTGTTCTCTCCGGTGGCAAGCCGTTCAGCTTCGGGGGCGGCGCCGCGATGGGTCGCTCTTCGCGGCTCTATCGCGCCCTCGTGACGACTGGCCTCGCGTCGAGCGCCGGCGCGTCGATGTCGCTGACAATAGATCCGTACCTTTTCGGTGTTTCAGCGACGTTGCGGCCCGACTCGGACGCTGGTCGCGTGGAAGAAGTCATCGTTGCTGAGCTGACGCGGCTGCGGACTGATCCCGTGCCCACAGAGGAGATGGGTCGTGTCCGAAAGCAGATTCGGGCGCAGTTCGTCTATTCGCAGCAGAGCGCGTCGAGCAAGGCATACCTCCTCGGCGCGCTAGCCGTCGTCGCGCCAGACCGTACTCCAGAGGAATTGCTGGAGGACATGCTGGCCGTGACGCCGGACGATCTGCGACGAGTGGCGAACACGTGGCTGGTGGAGCGGCAGCGGACGACCGGTTGGCTGATTCCGACGAACGGTGAGAACAGCTCGGGTCCTGTTACGGTTGGCACACAACCGGCAGGCTACGTGCCGGATAACAGCGATCTCGGACTCGACACGTCGATGCCAGCTGCTCAGGAGACGCGTCTTAATAATGGAGTCCGGATTCTGACGCTTGCCGCACAGCCGGAAGACCAGCCGGTGGTGGTGCGCATCCGCATCCCCGGTGGTAGCGCAGGGGACGGCGGCCGGCCAGGGATCGCGCGATTTGCCGGCGAGATGCTCACACGTGGCAGCGGTGGCCGGACGATCGAGGATCTGTCGGACGAGCTCGATGGGCTCGGCGCGTCGCTCACGGTCGGTGCCGGCCGTGAAGCTCTGGACATCGTGCTCACCTGTCTCCCGGAGGACACCGAGCGGGTGTTCGAATTGGCAGCGACGACGCTCCTCTCCCCCGACTTCCCTGCGCAACAGATAGAGGTTGTTCGGGGTCAGGTCCTGGCCGGGCTACGTCAGGCGAGGAGTGACACGCGTTCGGAAGCAGATCATCTCCTGCGCGCGGCGCTCTTCCCTGCGGGACACCCGTGGCGTGAACGCCTGGCTGGCACTGAGGAGTCGGTTACGGCAATGTCGCGCGATGATTTGCTGGGTTGGTTCCAGGCGAGTCTTGGCGCATCGGGTTCGCTGTTCGCTGTAGCCGGCGGTATCGGACACGAGCGCGCCGTCCAGCTTGCGGACCGGCACTTCAGCCAATGGACCGGCATCGCGCCACGACTGGAGCCGCAGACGATTGTTGCTGGGGCTGGGGGTGAACGGGTCACCGCGGCGATCCCGGGCAAGACGCAAGCAGACATCGCCCTTGGTCTTCGGTCGCTTCCGCGATCGGCGGATGACTATCACGCGCTGAGCTTCGGGAGCCTGATCTTCGGGCGGCTCGGGCTCATGGGCCGAGTCGGCCAGAGCGTGCGAGAGCGGCAAGGGATGGCTTACTACGCATATGCGGCCTACGAGGCTGGGCTGCTGACGGGTCTCTGGAGCGCGCGAGCTGGCGTGAATCCGATGAATATCGAGCGGGCGATTGACGCAATCCAGGAGGAGCTGCGCGGGTTCCTGGAGAGCGGCCCGACCGAGCGTGAGATGGCTGACGCGGTCTCGAATCTGACTGGCTCGCTACCGCTTGGCCTGGAGACGGCCGGCAGCGTCGCGGGCGTCCTCGCCGACATCGGATTCCACGAACTCGGGCTGGACTACCTCCAGAGATACCGAGCGATCATCAGGGCACAGACCCATGGCGATGTGGTCGCGACGATGCGACGTCACATCAACCCGGACGCGCTCCAGCTGATCGTCGTCGGGCCGCCTGAATGACGTGACGGAGGAGGGTGGCATAATCGACCCGGCGATACGTCCTACGAGAGACAGGGAGACATGAGCGAGCACCCGCAAGCGACATATACGAACTTCTGGGTTTATCAGATTGCGTCCGAGTGGCGGACGACTGATGCCGAGTCGCGGTCCGCGGCGCGCGACGAGCTTGCCGCGCTTCTCGACGACGCGGCGAGCTATGGCGTCGCGATCCGCGGTGTCTATTCGACAGTTGGCCTCCGACCGGATGCCGACCTGATGATCTGGGCAGTCACCGATGACTTCGATGCGCTTCAGCGAGTGGCGGTGGCCATTCGCGCGACGACGTTGGGCGCCATGTTGCAGCCGCGACACACGTTTCCCGGTGCATCACTGGGCTCAAAATACAGCAGCGACCATGCTCCAGCGTTCATGAAGGGCATCCCACCGAAACGCTATCTGTCGATGTATCCGTTCACGAAGACGCATGAGTGGTATCAGCTTCCATTCGAAGAGCGGCGTTCGGCGATGGGCGAGCACGGCCGGATGGGTCGCGAGTACCCCGATATTCTGACGAACACAGTCTCGTCATTCGGCATCAGTGACTGGGAGTTTGTCGTCGCGTTCGAGAGCGATGATGTCGGTGACATGGTCCGGATGGTCGAGTATCTGCGGCCGGCCGCATCGAGGCCATACACGAAGCTGGACACGCCGATCTTCCTTGGGGTACTGAAGGATCTGCGCGAGGCTCTTCTTCGATCTCGGTTGAGATTGGCGTTCAGAGCGATGGAATCAGGAGTGTCTGGCGTGAGTGACTGGCCAGATGGGATCCAGTGCGCGGTCACGTTGACTTTCGATGTTGACGCCGAGACGCTCTGGCTTTCCGGAGATCTGGCGAATCTCTCCCGGCCAGGGTTGCTCTCGCAAGGCGCTTATGGCGCGCAGGTTGCTGTGCCGTTTATCCTCGACCTGCTCGATCGCCAGGGTTTGCCAGCCACGTTCTTCGTGCCAGGCTGGACTGCCGAGACTCACCGCGACGCGATCTCGCAGGTCCATCAGGCGGGCCACGAGATCGGTCACCACGGCTGGCTCCACGAGCACGCGTCCAATCTGGACGCAGCCGCTGAGGAGGAGGTGCTTCGGAAAGGGATTGCCGCGCTCGAGGCGATCACCGGGGTCCCACCGCGCGGTTACCGATCGCCGGCCTGGGAGTTCTCGCCGAATACACTCAACCTCCTGCAACAATACGATTTCTCGTATTCGTCGAATCTGATGAGCCATTTCAAGCCGTGGCTCCACCCGGGTACGGATATCGTTGAGCTGCCCGTTCAGTGGTTGCTGGATGACGCGCCGTTCTTCCTGTTCGGCGGTGGCCGGCCCCGACCGATCAGCACTGCCGAGAACGTCTACCAGGCCTGGATCGAGGAATTCGACGGCATATACCTGCATGGTGGCTTGTTCAACCTCACGATGCACCCGCAGATTATCGGCCGGCCCGGCCGGCTGATGATGCTGGGCCGGCTGATCGAGTACATTCGCGCCCGTCCGGGCGTCTGGTTCGCGACGGCTGGGGAGATCGCTGACTACTGGCGTGCGCAATCCTCGGCGGAGTCGTCGACGGGCGGGTGATACGATTCGGGCGTGGTGTATCGCCTGACGAAGCATTCTGGAGTGAATGTGGTAGTTGACACAATTCTCGACCGGGCCGGCCTCGAAAAGAAGCTCAGCATCGACTCATATACAGTCGATCCGACGCGAGCCCATATCAGGATCATTGATTCGCGCCTGTGCCTGCAATGCGAGCGGCAACAGTGCGTCAACTGCTGCCCGGCGGCGTGCTATGCGCCGCAAGCGGACGGAACTGTCCTCTTTTCGTATGAGGGCTGCGTGGAATGCGGAACCTGCCGGATCGTCTGCAACGAATTTGACAACATCGAGTGGACCTACCCACGCGGTGGATTCGGCATCCAGTATCGCTTCGGCTAGTCGCACGCTGGCGCGGGTCGACGCGACAATTGATACAGGAACGGAGCGCTTGTGTACTGGAGCCGCAAGCATGTCCTCGTTTGTACCGCTCAGCACTGCATGCAGAAAGGGGCAATGAACGTCGCCGGTCGGTTGCGAATCGAATGCAAGCGACGCGGGCTCGATCGCGATGTCATGGTGAACACCTGTGACTCAATCGACCTGTGCGATATCGGCCCCAACATCGTTGTCTATCCCGAACGGATCATCTATAGCCACGTCAAGGTGTCCGACCTGCCCGATATCATCGCGCACCTCGAAGGCGGAGAGCCCGTGGAGCGATTGATCCTGTCCCCGACGACGCCTGAAGAGAACGAACGCGAACGGTTCTATCGCGCAGCGACCGCGGACGGCGCGACGCTCTCGCGTGATGCGTTCGAGTCGATCATGACGACGTATGGTTTTGACGAGGCGTGGCTTGCTGAGCAGGGCCGTCGCGGATTTATCGCGCGAAAGGAGGCCGACGGCGTGCCGACGATCACCGTGACCAGCAAGGCGCTGCAGCGGTACCGCATCGAGCTGGCGTCGCCAGTCGACTGACCTCATGCCAGTGCCCATGAACGACCGGGATCTGGAGCTGGAAGAACCGGGAAACGAGGCGGCAGGGCCGTCCGCGTCCCGGCGCGCACAACTGCGTGCCTGGATGCTGCGCCGGCGCAGCATTCTCGTCCGAGTGGCGATCGCGATCGTCGCGATGACGGCGATCCTGCTCTTCAATCCGTCATTCTTCGGCTGGGGCTTCGCGGTCGCCGCGATGATCATTGCCGTCCCGATCTCGCGTTTTCGCGCCTACGCGGCGGCATTCCTGCCATATGGCGGCGCCTGGCTCGGTTTCACTCTACTGCGTTCGCTTGCAGATGAGACGGGTGTGCAACTCCGCACAACCCAGGTGACGGCGATCGAGCGCACGATGTTTGGTGGCGTCACCCCAACTATCTGGCTTCAGAGTCATCTGTTCGATCCGGTGCATATTCACTGGTATGACTACGTGACGACGTTCATTCATTGGTCGTACTTCTTCGTGCCGCACGTCGCCGCGATCATCATGTGGCGCAAGGCGCCGGACCACTACCGGCGTTATCTGATCGCGACGGTGATTACGCTTGGCATGGGACTGGTAGTTTACTTTCTGTCCCCGGCCGCGCCTCCGTGGCTTACCGCGGACCGTGCCCCTCAACAGGATATCTATCGTGTGATGGCCAACGTTGGACGGGATCTCAATTCTTCGCTCTACGATCGTACGTATAGCGCGTTGGGTGATCCGAATCCCGTCGCAGCAATGCCGTCGCTTCACGAGGCGATCACCTTTCTTGTGTTTCTATTCAGTCTGCGGGCCGGCTGGAAAGTGTCCGTGCCGATGGGCATCTACGCCGTTGCGATGGCGTTCTCGCTGGTCTATACGGGCGAGCATTACGTGATCGACACATTGGTCGGCGCGTCGATCGCGACCTACGCGTACCTCTATTCGGGGCGCTGGCTCACTTTCACAGCCCCGATCTTTCAACTGGTGAACCGTCGAACCGCGCCGCTGATCCCGCATGCGCCTGTCGCAAGCCAAGGGACGGGTCTGGGCGATTGAGCGAAGACGAGATGCCCGCGAACCTCGGCGAACAGGAAGACCCGGACGAACCCGGCTCCGTTGATCTCTCGCCGTTTGTCCACCCGGCCGAGGCGGACTTCGCTGCGTTCCTGGACTTCTATCGCATCCGATGGCAATACGAGCCGCGTTCGTTCGCGCTCCGCTGGCGAGACGGGCGTATCGCGCAAATGTTCACGCCGGATTTCTACCTGCCAGAGCAGGATCTCTATGTCGAGCTCACGACAATGAAGCAATCGCTCGTCACTCGGAAGAACCGGAAAATCCGTCGACTTCGCGAGCTGTACCCGACGATCAAAGTCGTCCTGCTGAATCGCAAGGGCTTTCACGAGCTCCTATCGCGTTTCGGCTACGGCGCGGTAGATATCACGTCACTCTCCGAGGACGACATCGAGTGGGTGTTGTTTTCGCAGTCGGAGATTCAGCAGCGCGTGCAGGCGCTCGGCAGACAGATCTCGACGGACTACGCGGGAGAATCACTCGTGCTCGTTGGCCTCTTGAAGGGGGTTACGTTCTTTCTCGCCGATCTCGCCCGAGCGATCACCCGGCCTCTTGTCATCGACTATTTGTCGGTTGCGAATCCCGACGACTCGCCAGATGGCGTGCATTTCGAGCGTGACCTGGACTATGACATCCACAACAGGCATGTCATATTGATCGAGGATATCGTCAACACCGGGTTCACGATGGACTTCGTTCTCGAACATCTCCGGGCCCGCGGGCCGGCCAGCCTGTCGGTGTGCGCGTTGCTCGATAAGGCCGAGCGTCGCATTGTCCCGGTCGATCTGCGATACGTGGGCTTCCAGATCCCCAACGAGTACGTCGTGGGATACGGGCTCGATCATCGCGAGCTGTACCGAAACCTGCCGTTCATCTGTGTGCTGAAACGCTCCACCTACGAGGATGATGAAACCGTGGGTATTGAGGCGGCGACTACCGGGCGGCTGGAATAGAGATGAACAGGATCTGGCTGCGCCGGTTGCTTGTGCTGCTGTCGGTAGCGGTCATCGGTTCCGGCTGCGCCAGTGGCGGCAGTTCCCCGCCGCCGGCCACAGCGACTCCCGCATCCGCGACGCCACCAGTGGCAGGATCCCTGTCTGAGAACCCCGTCATTGAGGCGAATCTGATCGACGTGCAGGTGGCCGGCCACACGTTGAGAATTCCGACTGGTTTGCGAGTGACGATCTTCGCGGAGGATCTCGGGTCGCCACGGTTCATGGCATTGGACGATCGCGGGGTTGTCTATGTCGCGGATCCGGCCGGCGGTCGCATCCTGCGTTTGCCAGATGAGAATGGTGACGGGGTCGCCGATAAAGCGACTGAGGTGCTTCGCGGTCTCGACCAACCTCATAGTCTCGCGTTTCATGGTGGCTGGCTCTACGTCGCCGAGACGAACGAAGTCGTCCGAAGCCGCGAAGATGCCGGGGTGTACGGCGCCCCGGAAATCGTCGTTCCGGACCTTCCGACGGGCGGCCACTGGTCACGGACAATCGTATTCGGCCCGGACGGGATGCTCTACCTCTCGATCGGCTCGTCGTGCAACGTCTGTAACGAACACGATGATCGCCGCGCATCCGTGCTTCGCTATAGCGCGGACGGGGGCGACGGCGCGCTATTCTCAACCGGGCTGCGCAACGCGGTCGGCCTTGCGTTCGACGCTAGCGGCCACCTCTGGGCGACGAACAATGGGCGAGATGGCATGGGTGATGATGTTCCGCCCGAGACGATCAACCTGTTGGCCCAGGGCGCGGATTTCGGTTGGCCCGGCTGTCATGCTGGTGACATCCCCGACCCTGAATACACTGGTGAGCGCGGCTGCAAGGGCGTCACGCAACCGTCAGTCCGCATGCAGGCGCATTCGGCGCCGCTCGGTCTGGCATTCGCCGATGCGACGACGCTCGGGGGCGCGTTCGAGGGTAGCTTGCTGGTCGCCTTCCACGGCTCCTGGAATCGCACCGTGCCGACGGGGTACAAGGTGGTGCTTCTGCCGTTCGTCGACGGACAGCCGACCGGCCAGACACTGGATTTTCTGTCGGGCTTCCTGCTTGCCGACGGCAGCAGCTGGGCCCGCCCGGTCGGTATTCTGCCGCTGCCGGACGGCAGCGTGCTCGTCTCCGATGACGCAGGTGGCCGCATCTTCCGTATCAGTCTCGACAGAAAGCGACCGTCCGGCAGCTAGACGCCTGACCAGACGGTCGCACCGATCATCACCCCAGCACGTCCACGATTGCGGTCTGGACGATGTTGGCGATCTGGCGTGCCTCGTCGCGGCTGAGGGTCAGCGGTGGCGAGATCGCGATTCCGTCGTTCGAGCAACGGACGATCAACCCGTGTTCGCGAGTGGCGGATTGAAGCTTGCCACCAGCATTGAAAGCGGGATCGAACTTCGCCTTCGTTTCCTTGTCCGCGACGATCTCGACGATCATCATCAAACCCTTGCCGCGGACTTCGCCGACGTGCTGATGGCCATCAAGCTCGCGGAGCTGCTCCAGCAGATACGCGCCCTGCTCGCCGGCGTTAGCGGCCAGCTGCTCACGCTCGATGATGTCGATATTCGCCAACGCTACCGCGCACGCGACCGGGTGGCCGGAGTACGTGAATCCATGCATGAACATCGCGTCGGGCTGGAGCATCTGTTCGTAGATCGCGTCGCTGACGCCCACTGCCCCAAGTGGGATATAGCCGGACGAAATGCCCTTTGCCAGTGACACGATATCGGGCTGGACATCATATTGTTCGACCCCGAACATGGCGCCGGTCCGACCGAAACCGGTGATAACTTCGTCGGCGATCAACAGGATGTCATGTCGTTGCAGCACCTCCGACACACGCCGCCAATAGGAGTCTGGCGGAACGATGACGCCGCCAGCGCCCTGGATCGGCTCGCCGATCAGTGCCGCGATCGTGTCGGCTCCCTCGCGGGCGATCGTTTCCTCCAGCTCGGCGATAAGCTTGTCAACGAATCCCGCGTCATCGAGATCCCCGGCGTTCCGGTATGCGTATGGCGCAGAGAGGTGCACGAAGCCTTCTGGGCGTGGGCCAAAATGTTGCCAGTAGGCCGGGATGCCGGTGGCCGAGAGTGTGCCCATCGCGATGCCGTGGTACGCATTCATACGTGACAGAATCTTGACCTTGTCACCCTTGCCCTGGATTGACCAGTAGTAGCGCGCGATCTTGATCGCGGACTCGTTCGACTCAGCGCCGCCGGACGTGAAGTTGAAGTGATTGATCGTTCCCGGCAGCATCCGGGCCAGCTTCGCGGCAAGCTCGATCACGGGTGGGGTCGCAAGTCCGAAGAATGTCGGTTGGAATGCGAGCTGCTCCAGCTGGGCGCGGCCGGCCTCGGCCAGCTCTTTCCGCCCGTGGCCCACATTCACATTCCAGAGGCCGGCAAACCCGTCGATGTACTGCTTGCCATCGGTATCCCAGAGGCGGGCACCCTCGCCGCGCTCGAAGATGAGCGCACCGGTCGCCGCGTGCTGACGAAGATTCGTGACAGGGTGCAGCATGAAGTCTCTGTCGAGTTGGACCAATCGGGAGGTATCGCTTGTCGTGGTGGCCATTTTCTCTTCCTCGTCTACGCGAAGGCGTCTTGCCGCCGACTTTTACGAGGCGAGAATAGCACGCGAGGACGTGGGTGGGTTGTTCAGGGAAGTTCCGGCTCCAGCCGGGCTGCTCCCGCCGATCGAGAATACAGCGCCAGAGACGCAGTCACGACTGCGCCGATCGCGCCGAACGCCAGCCACGGGATAGCGTGTCGCCCCAGCTCGGAAGCCAGGTCAAACAGCCAGCCGCCGAGAAGTTGGCCGGCTGAGCCGCCGATGGCAACGGAGAGCGCACTGAACCCGAAGTAGCTTGCAAGAAGGCCATCGCCTGCCTTTGACGCGATCCCCGCCACGCTCGTGTTCATGACGGGCTCGACGAGCACGCGGGCGACGGCTAACAGTGCGACACTGGCGAGAATGGTCGCCAGTCCGCCGCCGAGACCGATCGTAAGAAGCGCTACGCCGAGGAGCGCGACACCAGACGTGATGATCTGGAGCGATCCGAGTCGTCGCGACGCGTACTTGATCAGTGGAAACTGCAAACCGATCGCGACGAGTGAGTTGACCAGATAGATCAACCCCAGTGTGTTCGTGGTGCCGGTCAGGCGCAGGGTCTCGAGCGGAACCGTGATGTAGAGTTGCGTATTGAGCAGGTAATAGCCGCACATAATGATGCTGAAGACGACAAACGTGCGGTCTCGTGTAACGATTCCGATCGTCTTGAAAAGCCCCGGCGGCCGGACAATCCCGATGCTCGACCGGATACCTGGCGGGATCAGCAGCATTGTGCTCGTCGCGCCGACGATATACACGGCCGCCGCGACGACGCATACCATCGCGAAGCTGGTGCGGATCAGAAGAGCTCCGAGTAGTGGTCCGAGTGCCAGGCCGACATTCGAGGCCAGCGACCACATCGCGAATCCGTGAGTCCGATGATCCGATGGAACCAGCCTCGCCATCAGGGACCGGGCGCTCACCTCAAAAAATGCGCCCCCTAACGCGGCAACGAACGATGCGAGCAGCAGTCGCGGAAGATCGGTGGCGATCACGAACAGACCGAAGCCGGCCGAGCGGATCAACATGCCAATCGCCAAAACAGGACGATATCCGATCCGTTCGGCCAGCGAACCGGTGACGAGCATCAAGCCCTGCTGAGAGAACTGACGCACTGCCAGCGCGAGCCCGACCATCGCCGCGGTGAAGCCGAGCGACTCGGTGTAGTAGACCGAGACGAGCGGAATCAGCATGAAAAAGCCGAAGCTCATGACGAACGCCGTCAGAAGCATTGACCAGATGGCGATCGGCATCCCAAAGACGGGTCGCTGCCCGATATGATCGAGGTCAATTTCGGTGGCAAGCCGCATTCGCTAGTCTCCGCAAGGCCGTTGAACACGGCTCGTCATCGGAAATGTCGATCGGTATCCGTCAGCGTGGCTCCGTCGAAATCCCGGTTTCGGGCGGAATCGACGAACGAATCCTGAGCCAGCCATCTGCGAACTCGACCCATCGAGTCTCAGCCGCATCGATCGCGGCCGGCCCCTCGCCAGTGACGTACTGTAAAGCCTCGTCGACGATGATGTCGCCTGCGGGTGTCGCAATCGTTACCGGAACGTAGCGGCCGGCCACTCCGCGAATGAAGTTGTACGCGGCGCGCGCCGACAGGGTGGTATCAATGACGAAGTCACCCGCTGTTGGCCATGTCTGGTACGTCGCGCGAGTTTCGTCCTGCGCGGTAGGGAACAAGGCGTTCGTCGCCAGACCCGCGATCGTCTCGACGAGGAGTGCCCCGCCAGCGGTGGCGAGCAGATCGTTGAGCTCCGACTCGGTCGTTCCATCGGGATACTCCAGGTCCCGCTGGAGATAGATCGGGCCAGCGTCCATCTGGACGTCGAGCGCGTGAACAGTCACCGCAGCCTGTCCGTCGCCACGCCGGAGTGTCCAGAAGAGCGGATCTGGGCCACGGCCGGCCGGCAGGCGGCTCGGGTGGACATTCAGGGCGCCCAGCCTGGCGATCGCAGCCGTTTGCGGCGGGATGCGGGTCGGATAGCACGCGACGGCAATAACGTCGGGCGCGAGCGACGATACCAGTTGCCGGGTAGACGCCGAGCCGGTGCGCCCGATGTGGAACAACGGTGCTCGCACATGACTCGGTCCGGAGCCAGCCATCGGAAGCAGCGTGCGTGGTTGGGCCACCTCGACTGGCGCCATCCGGTCGTCTGGTCCGGGGACCAACAGCCCGACGATGTTCACCCCGCTTCGAGCACACGTCTCGACGACGATGCGAGTGAAATCACAGGGCAGACCAAAGAAGACTACACGGAGGGGCGGAGGAGTTACCGCCATGGGTGATAGAGTATTGGCGAAGTCCGACGAAATCTCGCGTCGATTCATATACTGGAAATCTCCGCGCTGGCTTGGAGGACGCGATGCCCCGAATGGTAATGTGTGTGAAGCTTGGTCGAGAGTTGCGTGCGCTCGAAGCACCGCCATTCCCCGGCGAGCTTGGCCTGCGCATCTTTGAGAACGTTTCCGAAGAAGGCTACCGCCTCTGGACTCAGCACGCGACGATCATGATCAATCATTACGGGCTGCACCCCGCTGATCCCGACACTCGCAAGCTTCTTCGCCGGGAGATGGAGGAGTTCTTCTTCGGTGAGAACGCCCAGGTGCCGGAAGGCTGGGTTGCTCCCGGCGCTGGCGCTCCATCGAAGGGCGCAGCTCCGCGCAAGAAATAGCGATCAACGCGCCACGACGGGCGTCGGGCTCGCGATTGACACGATGGGGTCGATCTGGATCCGCAATTGGCGGTGGGACTCGCGCAAGGTTGCCTCGACGGCAGATGGCGATTCCCCACGGGCGAAAATGAATCCCAGATAGCTCGATCCCTCCGGCAGCGGAACGATTGGGTAGTTCACCGGAGCCGTGATTTCGATGCCGGTGATACCGACCACCGCGCGAGCCGCGTCGATGCCATCGACCTCACGCAGGAGCCCTTTTGCCGGGATCGGAATCATCATTACGCCGACAGCGTTTCCGGTGCGATCGAACGACGGGATCGCCATTCCGACCGCGTGCCGGAGGATGATCTCTTCCAGACTCATTCCAGCGCCAAATGAGAGGATCGTAGAGCACAGACCGCCGATCGATCGGCCGGCCACTTCGATGAGCCATGCCCCGCGGTCATTGATCCGAAGCTCTGCGTGGATCGGGCCGTGGCGCAGGCCGAGCGCCGCCGCCGCGTCCGCTGTCTCACGAGCGATTGCGGCCAGAATCTCCGGAGCATGACCGGACGGCGTGACGTAGATCGTCTCCTCGAAAAATGGCCCGATGAGAGGATCGGGCTTGTCGAAGATCGCCAGGATGTGCAAATCCCCGTCCGTTAGCAATCCCTCGACCGCCACCTCGTCACCGGGGAGGTATTCCTCGATCAGAATCTGAGGATCGCTCCCGTCCGTCACCTCATCCAATGAAATCGCGCCGGTTCGGGTGAAGGCTGCGACGAAGCCGTCCGCGTCGTCGGCGCGGATAACCCCTCGACTGCCAGAGAGCCGTATCGGCTTCACGACGCATGGATACTCCAGCGTCTCAGCGATGGTCCGTGGATCACTGGGAACGGGATGAACGACGAACCAGGGGCTCTTGACCCCGGCGTTTGCGAGCATTGTCCGCATGAGGAGCTTGTCTCTGGCCGCGGCTGCTGCGTCGGGGGAGTTATGAACGAACCCAAGCTCTCGAGCGCCCAGCGCCGCCAACTCCGTCGCTGCGTCATCGACCGATAGCACAGCGTCGACGGCTCGCTCCCGAGCAAGCCGGACGACATCCGGGAAGGCCTGCTCGATATTCGCAAAGCTGACGGCAAGGTCCTGGTGCCAATACTCGCGGAGAAGTTCGGGCATGTCCGTCACCGAGACGACTTCGACTCCGACATCGGCTGCCGCCTTGAGAAACGCCCCGGCTCGGTAGGTTGATGGCGACATCAGTAGCATCACGCGTGGGGAATGAGCTCGATCTTCATGCATGGGTCACCCTGCTCCGTCAGCGACGCGAGAATCAGTCTGCCGAGAGTGTACCCTCGTTTCCACCGACTTTGACATTACCGAGGAACGAGTCGACAATCGGACGGCAATGGCGGCGCCGCACAGCGGCCCGTCCAACATCGGGAGTGTGAGTGGGCGTTATCAAGGAGGACTCAATGGACCCGAAGCTGATCGAATCGGTACGTTGGCGTGAGATTGGGCCTCACCGTGGCGGTCGAGTCGTCGCGGTGGCTGGCCATCCGACTGAGATAGGAACGTTCTACTTCGGCGCGTGCGCGGGTGGTGTCTGGAAGACGACGAGCGGTGGCGCATACTGGGAGAACGTCTCAGATGGCTACTTCGGGACATCGGCGATTGGCGCGATCGCTGTCCCCGTTTCCGACCCGAACGTGATCTACGTCGGCACCGGCGAGTCTGAAATCCGCAGCAATGTCTCGCACGGGGATGGCGTCTACAAGTCGACCGATGGTGGTCGTTCGTGGGTGAACCTGGGCCTGAAGGACACGCGACACATCGGAGACATTGAGGTCCATCCGACGAACTCTGATCTTGTCTACGTAGCGGCGCTCGGTCACGCCTGGGGTCCGAATGAGGAACGTGGTGTCTTCCGTTCGAAGGATGGCGGCAAGAACTGGGAGCGCGTGCTCTATAAGAGCGACCAGGCCGGCTGTCACGACATCGCCATGGACGCTTCCAACCCACGGGTGCTCTTCGCGGCGATCTGGCAGGCACAACGACACCCACATACGCTGGCGAGCGGCGGCGAGGATAGCGGCATCTGGCGCTCAATGGATGGCGGGGATACGTGGGAGGACGTTACTCGACATCCGGGTCTGCCAGAGGACGCCGTGCTCGGCAAGATCGGCGTTACGATCTCCCCGGCGCAGGCTGGACGTGTCTGGGCGCTGATTGAAGCGGAAAACGGCGGGCTCTTCCGATCGGATGACTACGGGGATACCTGGACGAGACTCACCGAGAACATGGATCTGCGTCGCCGGCCCTGGTACTACATGCACGTCTTCGCCGATCCGTCCGACGCTGACACGATCTGGGTGCTGAACGTCAATTGTTGGAAATCGACTGACGGCGGCAAGACCTTCGACCAGATCCCCACGCCACATGGCGATAATCACGGACTCTGGATCGACCCGGAGAATTCAAGCCGGATCATCGAAGGAAATGACGGGGGCGCTTGCGTCAGCTTCGACGGAGGCCGGCACTGGTCGACGATCCTCAATCAACCAACCGCGCAGTTCTATCACGTCACCACCGATAACCAGACGCCCTACAACATCTACGGATCGCAGCAAGATAACTGGGCGATGAAGCTGCCGAGTGTGGGGCATGAGGGCGCGATCACCTGGACCAACTATGTCGAGCCGGGCGGTGGCGAGTCAGGCTATATCGCAGTCAGCCGAAAAGCGCCGCACCGCGTCTTTGCTGGAGGCATCGGCACCGGGCTGGGCAACGGCCGAATGCTTGCCTGGAATCCTCTGAGCGGCCACAAGCGCAACGTCACAGTCTGGCCCGAGGTGGTCGGATTCGGGGCCGGCGCGGCGGCCATGAAGTACCGATTTCAGTGGACGTTCCCGATTGAATTCTCTCCTCATGACCCAGACGTGCTCTATGCGTGCTCGAACCATGTCCACAAGTCAACTGACGAGGGTGAGACCTGGGAGGTCATCAGCCCGGATCTGACGACGAACAACCCCGAGCTGCTCGGGTCTTCAGGCGGTCCGATCACCGCTGACAACTCCGGCGCGGAGGTTCATTGCACGATCTTCGCGTTCGTCGAATCTCCGATCGAAGCCGGTGTGCTCTGGGCTGGATCGGACGACGGAGTCGTCCATATCTCCCGTGACGCCGGCAAGACATGGAACAACGTCACACCAGATGGCCTTGAGAAGCCCGCGATGGTTTCGATCATCGAGGCATCGACGTTCAATGCCGGGACGGCGTATGTGACGGCGACGCGGTACAAGGTGGACGACCTGAAGCCGTATATCTTCAGGACGTCTGATTACGGCGCGTCGTGGCAACTTGTGACGGACGGCATCCCAGCGGATGAGTTCACCCGGGTTGTGCGCGAGGATCCGAGTCGCGAGGGACTGCTGTACTGCGGCACCGAGGTGGGTCTGCACGTTTCGTTCGATCGAGGGGACAACTGGCAGCCGTTCCAGTCCAACCTGCCGGTTGCGCCGATCCACGACCTGACGATCAAGAATGACGATCTGATCGCTGCGACCCACGGCCGCTCCTTCTGGCTGCTCGACGACCTCTCACCCCTGCACCACGCTGAGCAGGGCATGGAGGGCCAGAACGTTGTGCTGTTCAAGCCGCGCGACACGACGCGCTACCGGGTATATGGGCGAGCGTTCGGCCGTACGCCGAACGTTACAAACTACAAGATGACTGGCCCGGTGACTGTTGCGTACCGGCCGACCGAAGCCCCGAGCGGCGCTCCAGAAGAGTCGTTCCTCGATGCCGGCGCAAACCCGCCCGACGGCGTGATCGTGCACTACTACCTCAAGAACAAGCCAGAGAGCGACATGAGGCTCGATATCCTGGATATCGAAGGCAAGATTGTTCGCTCATACTCCAGCGCCGCAGACGAGAAGCCGAAGCTGTTGGCTCAGCCAGGGAGCCACCAGATCGTCTGGGATATGCGCGGCACGAAGCCGACAGCTCTCGAAGACGCGGGAGCGCAAGACCGATTTGCCCAGATGATGGAATCGGCCGTTGCGCCGCGAGTCGTTGGCGGCATGTATCAGGCCCGACTGACGGTTGACGGGCATGAGTTGATGGAGAGCTTCCGCGTCTTGCCGGACCCACGGATCGACGCCGACGATCGCGCGCTCGCGGAACAGTTCGAGCTGAAGTCGGCGATTCGCGATGAGGTCTCGCGCATCCACGAGGCGCTGAACCAGTTGCGATCCGTCCGTGGCCAGCTGAACGCATGGTCAGATCGCGCCGGAAAGGATGACGCCAACAAGGGTATCTACGAGCAGGCGGCCAAGCTCAAGGCTGATCTCGACGCAATCGAGGCAACCCTGCTCAGTGTGAATGCCAGCAAGCCACGCCCCGGCGCGTCTGCCATCCGGGAGAAGCTGGTGTCGCTCAGCATCATGATTGACGAATCTGATGATCGCCCTACTCAGGGTGGGCGGGATGTCTACGCAATGCTTGCAGACCAGGTCGAGACAACGACCGCACAGCTGCGTCGAGCGCTCTTCGATGATATCGCCGCGTTGAACAAGAAGATCTCGAGTTCGGCGTTGCCGCCGATCGTCGGGTAGCCGCTCGACCCGATTCGCGAATACTCGTCAGGCCGGCCCAAGCGGGCCGGCCTGACGCACGCTGGCCGCACGGTAGGGTGACTGGCCCAGCGGTGAGACAATTGGACGACGCATCACGGCGGTCGTGAATGCGGGCATGACTGAGATGACTGAAATGGTGTGGGGGTACTGATGGGGGTGGGGGAGGAATCCGCGAGCTTGCTGGAAGGCGAGCTTCAACGGATCTATCGACGCACGCTCGGCGTCGTCGCGGCATCGCAGATTCTCGCGGGCCTCGGAATCGCCGCGGGTGTGACGGTCAGCGCGCTTCTGGCTCAGGACATGCTTGGGTCGACCGGGTTGGCAGGCCTTCCGTCTGCGTTCTTCACGCTGGGAGCGGCGATCGCGGCGTTTGCGATCGGTCGCCTCTCGCAGCGGTCGGGGCGACGAATCGGGTTGAGCGTCGGGTATCTGGTCGGCGCAGTTGGTGGAATCGGGATCATCGCAGCGGCGGTGACCGGCAGCATTGTGCTTCTCTTTCTGTCACTGATCTTCTATGGCTCAGGGATGGCGACGAACCTTCAGGCGCGATACGCCGGGACAGATCTCGCTCGTCCCGAACGTCGCGGGCAGGCGGTGAGCACGATCCTGGTCGCGACGACATTCGGCGCGGTGGCGGGACCGAACCTCAGTGGAGTGCTGGGCGACCTCGGTAAGTCAGTGAATATTCCTGAGTTGGCCGGCCCATTTCTGATGTCCGTCGTCGCGTTCGGTCTAGCGGCGGCAATCCTGTTCTTCTTTCTCCGGCCCGACCCGCTCCTGTCAGCCCGCCGATTCGAGTCGATTGTCGCGCCGCGCGTCGGCGGCGCATTCGACAGCGTCGCAGCAGTCGACCGCCGGCTGCTCGCCTTCGGGGCCAGCGTGATGGCCGTGACGCAGATCATCATGGTCGCGATTATGACGATGACGCCGGTCCATATGCGCGCCCACCATCATGGCCTGAGCGCGACAGGGATGGTTATCGCGGTTCACATTGCGGGGATGTACCTTCCATCGCCACTGAGCGGGTATCTGCTCGATCGACTCGGTCGAACGCCGATCATCATTGCGGCGGTCGTTATCCTGCCGATTTCCGGGTTGATCGCTGCGTTCGCGCCCACCGGCTCGGTGGCGACGCTGGCCATTGCGCTAGGGTTGCTTGGCGTTGGCTGGAACCTTGGGTTTGTCGCTGGCACTGCGATGATTACCGACGCAACCCCGCTGGCGCACCGCGCATCGACGCAAGGATCGGTTGATGTCGTTGTCTCGCTGTCCGGGGCCGGCGCTGGTGTGATGAGCGGTGTCATGGTCGCCACGACGAGCTACGCCACGCTGTCGATCGTTGGCGGGGTATTGGCGCTTGCCCTGATCCCGATCATTGTCATGTCCCAGACGCACGCGCGCCGCGCCGAAGAAGGGCATGCCGTCGCCTGAGCGCGCGGCCGGCCCGTGGGCGAGGGTGTTGCCGGATTCGGCGCCTGATCAGGCCAGAAACCCGAGCATATCCTGAATCAGCACCTGCACGCCGACGCCCGCGATGCCGATGAGCACGATTGACCCGGTGACCCAGACAAGCCGTCTGGTCAATCCTCTGTCGCCCGACAGGCGAGAGAACAGCAGCTGGTTTACGATCAGACTCGTTAGTGTCGTCAGCACGACGCCGGTGCCCGCGACGCTAGCGGAAATCGCCCCGGCGTTCTGCAGCCTGGCGGCCGAGGCAACTGAGCTGGCACTTGACACAAGTCCGCCAATGACGCTGACGACATAGAATCCCGCAGATCCAAGCGCGCGCTCTGCCAGCGTGCCGGCCACCTGGAGCACGAGGAAGAGAAGCCCGAACTGCAGCACCGACCGTAGCGAGAATGGTGAGTCCGGCGGGACGAGGTGCGCCTCCTCATCCGTCGCTGATGGGCCACCACGGTAGTACGCTGCGATGGCGCAGACTGCAATCATCAGTCCGAACGAAACCGCCGCCCCAGCGAATGCAGCAGGCGCGAGGAGTAGAAGCAGCCCGGCGTTGCGGAGGACTGTCGCGATCGTTGCGAGAATCACTCCGTGGAACGTGGCGCGAGCGTATCGCTGGCTGCCATCATGGGTGCGGCTGGCTAGTTCGGTGATCGCAACCTTGCTGTTGACGAGGCCGGCCAGGAATCCGGCGAGTGCTATACCCTTCGCTCCGTACAGTTTCAGCAAGACATAATCTATGAAGCCGATCGTCGCGATCAACACGACGGCTACCCATGCCGCCCGCGCGTCGATCAACCCCCAACGGTCGAGAGCGCCGGATGGCAGGGCCGGGTAGATGACGAACGCAAGGACGCCGAGAAGGATTGCGGCACGGAGCTCGGTCTCGGTCAGCGTGGCGCTCAACCCTCGGAGCCGCTCCTTCACCGCGAGCAACCCGACCGTCGCGACGGCAACTGCTGTTGGCGTCAGGGTATGACCCTGTCCTGCCAGCACGCCGACAAATCCGGTGACGATGAACGCGGACGAAGTCGTCAACTCGATCCGGCGTTCGGTGACCATGGTGTGCCAGTTGAAGATCACGACCTGAAGGGCAAGAAACCCCAGCCCGAACAACGCATAGCTGACGCCAAGCAATCCGCCAAGCCCGCCGATAAGCGCGGCGAAGCCGAATGTGCGAATCCCGGCTTCCTTGTCACGCCGTTCGCGTTCGAGGCCAACGAACAGTCCCAGAGCGATTGCCAGACCGAGGCGCTCCAGCACCGGGAGATACGGCCATAAGGATGACTGGCTGATACTCCGCGACTGGCTGAGCAGTAATCGCAGCGCCTGGCCATCAATTCCGATTGATAATCCGCCGAGTGTTGACATATACCCCCTCGAGGTCACTGCCAGAGGGTGTTGATTACCACCAATGAATGCGTTGGTCAATCCAGTCGTCGCGCAGAGCGACGCAAACAGGTTGACCTGGGAGGGTTCCGATGGCTGGGGGGACACACGGAGGAATGTGGCGGACGCGCGTGGAGGTGGCTGAAAATGACGAAGCCGAGAGTAGTAACTCTCGGCTCACAGGGCGGAAGCGACGGGATTCGAACCCGCGATCTCAGCCTTGACAGGGCTGCATGTTAGGCCGCTACACCACGCCTCCACAACACCGGAAGGATACACGGGCTTCGAACAGGGTGTCAAGGTTGACGCGGTCCTATGGCTTGCGTGTCAGTAGGATGCTCCCTCCGCGCGCGGCCGATCGCCCGTGCGAGGATATGGAGCTCGTCCGATCCGAGCACACGAACACCGAGAGACACGACGGCGAACGATGCCGCTGCCGCGGCGGCGCCGGCCACGGACCCAACGGTGCTTGCGATGATGAGGCCTGTCAAAAGAGCCACGGCGCCAGCGACGGTTGGCCGCCAGAGCCGGATTAGATCCTCCTGCCGCAAGGGCATCGCCGTCCGGCGGGTCGCGACGAGAAGCGCGAGGAAGATCACGAGCTCGGTGGCGACCGTGACGCCCGCGGCTGCCCGCGCGCCATATCGCGGGACCAATAGCAGATTCGCCACGAGATTAAACACGACCGCCGCGGTGAAGACTGGCACGATGCGCCGCTGTTCGTTCATCGCGATGAGAACATACTGGACGATGCCGTTCAGGAACGACAATGGCGCGAACAGGATCAGGATCTGAAGCAAGATAGCCGCCTCGGGCAGGTAGTCTCGGCCCGCGAGAATCCGGATCGCCAGGTCTGCGCCGCCCGACACAACTGCGACGATGCACCAGGCGAGCCAGACCAGTAAGTAGATTGCGAGACGCTGCACTCGTCGAAGCTGGACGATATCCCCGCTTCGCACCGCGAGAGCCGGGAAGACCGCTAGCGTGACGTATGAGGGGATAATTGTGACCAGGTTGATCAGCTTGTACGCGGCGTCGTAGAGGCCCAGCGCCCGGTCGCCTCGGAACGACTGGACGATGAAGACGTCCACGCGAAAGAACAGGTTGACCAGCAGTGCGCCGGCCAGGAGTGGCCAGCTTTCACGAGCGAGCTCGATGATCGTTCGGCGATCGAGCCGCCACGAGATGGGCGTCACGACGATCAATCGATACGCTCGCGCATAGAGCGCTGCGGACGCGATCGCCGCGACGATCGCGGCGACAGCGACGCCCACGACCTCGAGTCGTGAGGCGGCGAGCAGGATGACGAGCGGCGCGCGCGCGACACTGACCGTCACGTTGAGCCAGGCTGCGACTGTCATTCGCTCGAGGCCATTGAGGACGGAGTTCACTGCCTCGGTGAAGCTGCTTGGGACGATCGACACGAGGAGCAGCAGTGCAGCCAGCACGGTGTCGCCGGCCAGATCGCCGGACCTGTAGCCGATCGCCAGATAACCGCCTGCCAACAGCGACGCCCCGGTCAGGACGACGAGCCTCATCAGCGTTGTCGCGCCTGCAATACGGCCGGCTGCTGCCGGGTCGCGCGCGACATCACGGGTTGCAAGAAGGCTGAGACCGAAATCGGAGATCGTCTTGACATACAGCCAGACGATCACGGCCAGCGCGTAGCGTCCGTTTCCGGCTGGGCCGAGCAATCGAAGGAGGACGATCGCGACCGCCAGGTCGATCATTCTGACGACCAGCTGCGAGGCTATCGGGACAGCGCTGTTGCGGGTGATTCTGCGGACGATGTCCTCGTTGGCGGTAGCCCGCGCCCCGGGCGCCAGGCCGATCGTCCAGCCGCCAACGATCAGCGCGGCAAGAGCCACAGCGACTCCCACTACGATGGTGACGGGGTTAGCCAGTAGCGCGATCATCGGCTACCGGAGCCAGAGCAGAATCAGGATTGTCGCGCACATTGTCAGCAAGACGAAGTAGAACACGCCCGCAATAAGCAGAATCGACAGCTTCGCGTGTCGATCCCAAAAGGCTTGTGCTGACGGGTCGGTCCGCCGTAGCTCGTTCTGGGCTGGCTCGTTTCCGCTCACCTTCCGCCGCGCTTCGCTTGCTCATAGACTCGCCGCGTCTGTTCCGCCGTGTTCCGCCAACTATAGCCCGCCACTCGCGCGAGACCTCGTGACCGGAGGTCGGCCGGCAGATCAGTATCCTCCAGCAGCGCAGAAATCTGATCGGCGATCGCAATTTCATCTGCCGGGTCTGCGAAACTGGCGGCATCGCCGGCAGCTTCGCGAAGCGCGGGAATGTCACCCGCAACGACGGGCAGACCATAGGACATCGCCTCCAGTATCGGCAGGCCGAACCCCTCATACAAGGAGGGATAGACGAAGATCGTCGAACTGGCGTACGCCTGTGCCAGGTCCAAATCTCCGGCGTTTGGAAGCCAGCGTACCCACCCCTCAGCCTCGGCCGACCCGATCGCTTCGACGATCTCCGCAGAACGCCAGCCTGCCCTGCCGACGATGAGCAACTCGGCATCTCGCACGCGGTCGCGGACGAGGCGCATGGCTGCGAGCACGCCGAGATGATTCTTTCGTGGCTCGATTGTTCCGACCATCAGAACGGTTGCCCGCTCGCTCGCAGGCTCGATTGTGGCAACCGGCGGTCGCCTTACCCCATTCGGAATCGCGACGACGCGATCCCGAGTCTCCGGATAGGCATCGACGAGATCCGCGGCGACGGATGCTGACACGGCAATGATCCGTTGGCTGCGAGCGAGTGTTCTCGGTACCGCGGATGTGAGATAGCGGACGAGCCTCGGCTCTCCCAACTCGGGGACACGAAGATAGGAGAGGTCATGAACGGTCGTAACGATCGGTTGTCGTGATGGCGGGGCCACAAAATCGGTGGCATGAAAGACCTCGAAAGGGCGAGTGAACGACTCGACCGGAATCGGGATGCGAAGCCGTTGCCAGGCGATGGTGGTGGCGCGATATCCGCCGGGGATTCGCCGGAGCTCCCGCATCGCCCCCGGCGGCAGTTGATCCATGACTGCCCGTGCGGCGGATGGGTTGGCAGCACAGACAACCTGAACGTCATCATTTGCATTGAGGCTGACCAGCTCGCGCAAGAGCTCGCGGCTGTACCGACCAACACCCGCGGACTGCGTTGCGGCCGCGGTGGCGTCGTAGGCGATCCGCATGACGCTACTTACGCTTCGTGACCAGGTAGAGCAATCCACCGATGAGAATGACACTGTAACTGGCGATCGCGCGGTCGATGATCGCCACGGCAGTCGCCTGGGCCGCAGTCATGCCGAAGAGCTTCACGGCGAGGACCGTCCCGCCCTCGACGAACCCCATGCCGGCCGGCGTGAACGGAATCGTTGTCAGCAAGCTCGCGAGTAACGCCACGAAGATCGCCGCAGAGAATGAGAGATTCACGCCGATGGCCTGCGCGCCGAAGTACACACGGACTCCCTCGAGAATCCAGACGACGACCGTCAGGCTGGCCACTGCCAGGAATCCCGTCCTCGAGAACGACGTAACGATTCCCTCTGCGAGTGTCAGGTAACTATTGCGGAACCGACGTGGCACGAGTCGCTGCAGATGATGACTGGCTGTCATTAGAGCAAGGAGTCCGCCGAGGCCGATCAGGACCAGCACCGCGCCGACGATGAACCACGGCCGAAGGGACACGGGGATGCTTCCGTGGAACACGAACAACGCCGAGAGCATCATGATCATGACGAGCGCGACAACGTCGAGCAAACGTTCAGCGAAGATCGTGCCGAGCGTCCGGCTGAATGACGGCCCGGCGTGCTTCTTCAGGAGATACCCGCGGTAGGCGTCACCAAGCTTGGCCGGCACCACACAGTTCGCGAACCAGCCCAGGAGATAGATTTCGGTGAGCCCCTGGAGGTTGGGGATCGCGTATCCCTTGTCCTCGCTGATGCCCGCGTTCAACAACAGCCTTCGCCATCGTGCAGCGCGAAAAGGGAACGACCCGTAATACGCGGCAAAGGCCAGGAATAGAAGGGCCGGATTCGCGGTACGGATCTGACTCCACACATCGCCGATGTTGATATGCATCTGCGTGAAAATGAAGTAGATCAGAGCGAATGCGACGACGAAGGAGATGATCGTCTGCGGCGAACGCAGGCGCTCGCCAATGGACGGGGGGCGCGCCGCAGCGGCCGCCAGATCCGTCTCGAGCGTAAGTGCTGCAGATGAGCTCTGCTGATCGTCGGCGATCGATGCATCGTACGTCATCGTGGCGAGTATTCCACGTCAGTCGATTTCATGGACATCGGCCACATCCGGATCGCTACGCCGCCACATTCGATGGGCGACGACCGACATCGCCCAAGTGACGCTAATGAGGATCCCCAGATTCAACACGTGCAGATTCTCGAACACATTGTGAACGTAGACCGCCGTCATCGTGCCCGCCGATCCCAGTGCCACAAATCGCGCCATTGCATCGGTAGAGCGCAGAGCGACGATCACGGCGAGCACGAGGAAGCCTGTCGCCGTCGTCAGGTATGCGATCAGCCCGATTATTCCGGTCTCTGCGAGGGTGTGGATATAGTAGTTATGGGCGTGTCCCTGGGAGAAGCGGAACTCGGTCCGGACGAAATAGTCGGGGTATCGGGCATTGAAGTTTCCGATCCCGACACCTGTTAGCGGGTGATCCTCGAACATATGCCACCCCGCCTGCCAGTGTGCCATCCGTTCGACCACGGCGAAGTTGTCCGGAGTGATGGGGATGGAGGATGCGTCGAACGGTCGTGCCTCGTCGGCGATCGATGCCAGCCGGCCAGTCAACGTGGTTGGCGCGACTGTCATCACGACCAGACCGAGCACCAGCACGGCGGCGGGCGCCAGTGCTAGCGCAATGACGATCCGGCGACGTAAAGCCAGTAACCCGGATATTCCAAGCCCCGCCGCAACCCCCACCCAAGCGCCACGTGAGAAGCTGATCAGTACCCCGAGCAACATCACGCCGGCCGACCCGCCGAGGACGACTGCGAGCGCGACGGCGCGCGCCAGCTCCCAACGCTCGCTGCGGCTTGCCGCAAAACCTCCCAAGCGCGTCTCGCGATAGCGGCGGGCCCGACTCCATGACACTGTCAGCATGTAGACGCCCAGCCAGAGCGCAGGAAAGAGCGAAATCTCCAGATAACCCGCGAAGGAGTTTGGCCTTCCGAATGACCCGTAGGCGCGAGAGATCGATCCGGCTACCGCGAAGCTTGCTGGCCCGAATCCGATCAGCCCAAGAACGGTGCCGGCCATTGCCTCGAGCGCCCCGACGAGCGCGATAACCAGAATGAAAAGGATCAGCCTCCGACGAGGGCTGTCTGCCAGGAACTGCATGGCGAGCATGAAAGCAATGAGTGCGATGACCCACCGGAAGACTTCCGCGCCACTTGCGTGTGGGTCGCGGGCGACAGGGATTGTTGCGATCATCCAGACGATGAGAACGAGGAACGGGACCATCAGACGCGTTCCTCGGACTGGCTCGCGCTGAACCAGCAGCGCCGCTGCCCAGGTAGCAAGCGCAATGATCAACGCAGCGCGGGTCGCCGTTAACCCGGCTACTGCGCCGATTTGCTGGATCGGCACGCTGGCGACCAGCAGCGCCACTCCAAGCCAGGGATGACGGAGCGAGATCGCGGCAAGCAACAGGATTCCGGCGACGATCGGCATGAGCAGCGGAGAGATCCAGGCGCTGGAAACGACGAGGAGGCTTGCGCCGACGCCGACTATCAACGTCGGCCGCTCGATCGGGCGCTGAAACAGCACACTCGCCGAGATCATCGAATTAGCCCGTGACGCGCTCGACCGACCGGAAATAATCGACCGTTTGTCGAAGGCCCACGTCTAGTCCGACCTCCGGCTGCCATCCAAGTAGCCGGATTGCCTTCGAAATGTCGGGTCGCCGGCGCTCGGGATCATCCTGCCGGGCGGGCTCGTAGCGAACGCCTGCGTCGGAGCCGCAAAGGCGGGTGATGAGCGTGGCGATTTCCATGACGGTCCGTTCGTCGGGATTTCCGAGATTGATTACCTCTCCCGTCGTGCCGGGCGTATCCATCGCCAGCCGTAGGCCACGCACGAGGTCGGACACGTAGCACAGCGATCGAGTCTGGGATCCATCACCGAATACGACAACTGGCTGGCGTTCTTCCGCGAGTGAGATGAAGCTTGGGATGACTCGTCCGTCGTCGGGATCGGTGCGCGGCCCGTAGGTGTTGAAGATGCGAACGATTCGCGCGTCGAACCCCCACTGACGGACGAACTCCATCGTGATCGACTCGCCGAAGCGCTTGCTCTCGTCGTAGCAGGAGCGGGGACCAACCGGGTTGACGTTACCGAAGTAATCCTCGGTCTGTGGGTGGACAGCCGGGTTTCCGTACGCTTCGCTCGTCGAGGTGAAGAGGAATGATGCGCCAGCGCGCTGCGCGAGCCGGAGCATATTCAACGTCCCGACGGAGTTCACCAGATGCGTCTCGATCGGGTGGCGCATATAGCCGACCGGGCTGGCCGGGCTGGCAAGATGGAAGACCTGATCGACGCCATCGACTTCAATCGGCTCGATCACGTCATGCTCGATCACGGTTAATCGTGGATGGTTCACGAGGTCTTGCAGGTTCAGCCATCGGCCGGTGATGAAGTTGTCGAGGATGATGACCTCATGACCGTCGTTGAGCAGACCCTCGCACAGATGGGAACCGATGAAGCCAGCTCCTCCGGTCACGACTACTCGCATCGTTGGCTGAATCCTCTCCGTCTGCCGGGTCGGCACGTCCGAACGCGAGCCAGCCGAGCACCCATGCGCTCATCGCCAGATCGTGGGCGAAGTAAGCATTATCCACCAGTCCGTGGACGACAACCGCAACAAGCCCGACGCCGGCCGCCAGGGGAACCATGTCACCCATGCCGGAACCGACTGTAAAGCGCCACCCCGCGCGGAGACAGGCGATCGCTGCCAGTATGGCGAAGGCGAGGCCGATTATACCGAGGCGTACCCAGAAATCGAGGATGAAGTTGTGCGCATGTGCGGTGAACCGCTCGCTCCAGGCGACTGGATTCACATAGCGTGGCAGGTATGCGTACAAGAACTGGTCGTTGCCGTACCCCCGGATCGGCCGATCCGCGATCATCCGCAATGCTGAATCCCAGATTGCCAGGCGGAGTGAGCCGCTGCCGCCAGAGAACAGGTCGAGCATACGCTCGCGGGCGACGATCAGCAGACCAGCAAGGCCGAGAGCGCCAGCGGCGTAGCCCGTTGCCCGCAACCGCGGTGGCGCGTGCCAGAGTATGAGTAGACCAGCGATGCCAGCCGCCATGATCGCTCCGCGAGAGAACGTTGCGACAGTGGCCAGACCAATGACGACCACGACCGGTGTCAGCCATCGGCGTTCGCGACCGTCGAGAGCCCACCAGGCAGCCGCGAAGGCGAGCGCGCGCGCCTGATAGATCGCCAGCGAATTCGGGTGTTGATACGGTCCGGCGATGCGATGCGTTCCCTCGACAACGACGCCGCCGCCGGTTATCAGGTCGCCGATCCCTTGCATGCTGGCGAGTGTCGCTCCGGCTAGCAGCGCAAGCCCGACCAGTCGCGCGTGACGGCGCGCCGTAAGCGTGAGAACGCCGATCAGGATCAGCGGCTCGGCCAACGTCCACCGCCACTCACGCAGGCTCTCGGCGCGATGCAGTGGATCATATGGCCAGATCGCGAGGACCAGACCAATAATCGTGACGCTGAGGGCCACGATCACCAGCGGCGATCGAAAGGTATCTCCCAACGACGTCAGGGTTCCCCGTCGACCGGGACGATCAAGCACGAGTGATCCTGCTGTGCGTACGCCGACCCCGACCGCGGCTGCCACCAGAAGGAGCTCCGACGCAGGGACTACCGCCTGTGCGAGTGATAACGGGTGATAGAACCACGGCAGAGTGGCAATCGAAGCAGCCGCAAGACCGACCGGGGAGATCACCGCAGCGACCATCGCAACGAGCACGATTGCGACAATCGCGAAGGCGGGCGCGTTCACGATACCTGCCCCCGCGACTGAGATCATCGCGCCGAGCGCGACAATGACATCCCGGTGGAGTGGCGGCCGCGAGCTATCGGTCAAACACACGTGGATGTCCGTCCGCCGCGCGGTGTGGCCGGCGCGTTTCGCGCTCGCGGATAGCGTGGATGCTTGCGAGGGAGCGTTCGGTCAACGCAGCGGTCGCGACGAGGAGGAAGACGAGGACCGCCAACCGAACAACCGGGGCTGGTGTTGCGTGGCCTGTGACCACGAAGCCAGACACCGACACACTCTGGCCTTTGGCTTCGTCAATTGCAGTCCTCAGGACGAGGCGGTGTCGCGCGGCGGGTAGGCCGCTTGCAAGCTGTATGGTCGTGTCCTCTGCCTGCCGATACTTCAGGTTTCGGGAAACAGTTGGCTCCGTGGAGGGGTTGTCATTCGGCGGGTCGATCCAGGCCAGCAGTTGGCCAGCGTCGGGGGATGTCAATGCCTGGACAAACAGGTTCGTCCCGACGAACTCGATCGAGATCGTTGCGTCAGTGGTCGTTCGGGCGTATTGCGCCGTTCCGACGGTCGAGAGAATCCAGTCCCCTTGAGTTGTAATACCGGGCGCAGTGACACTCGTGAAACCCTCGGGTAATGGCGATCCGGGAAGGTTCAGCCCGGTGAGTGACGCACGCAGGGCGGACGACTCAACCTGCCGTTCGGGCTGTACGATGACCAGCGACAACGCCGCGAAGCGGGACATCAGATCCGTCGCGGCAACACCGAATGCGCTGTCGGGTGGATGGGTGATTCGAATGACTGCGCCGGAATACCGGTTGGTCGGCGGGCGCGCCGCCAGAATATCAGCTGCGTCGATCGTATCGGGTTTCGGAAGATCAAAGAGCGTCAGTGGCGCGCCGGAAGATAGCGGTATGAGCGTGTTGGAGGGCAACACGGGGCGGTCGCTCCCTCGTATGGCCCGCGAGATGTCGGCATGCCAATCGGGGATTTCATCTGCCAGACCGCAGCCCAGTACATAGGCGATCGCGCCAGGGTAGCGCTCGGCCATCGCCTCCGTGACCTTCTGAGCCACTTCAACGCCTGTGCCTGGCAGGGCCGGCTTCGAAAGACACGTAGCCAGGGGGACTCCCTGCGCCGACTGAACCATCTGGTCCATTGCTGCGAGGGCGGCCGGCCGGGCATCAGTTTTTGTCAACGCAGAAACGATATCGGCATCGACCGGGACGATCACCATCGCGTAGGGGTCAACGCCGCCGGATTGGAGCCACTGGACGGCCTCGAGCGAGCTATACGCGCGGAGATCCAGCGCGACGACCTTGTGGCGCGAGAACGGCAGTGGCGCGTCGGGAACAGGCGAGATAACCGATCCTTTGACGCTTCGCTCGGCCAGACCGAGTGTCACGAATCCGACACAGCATACGACGATCAGCGTCCAGGCAACCGCGCGTCGAACCTGCGGCGAGATGTCCGCGATCATCGGTACGATGCGATCGCGAAACCGATGGTAACGTGACTCGTTTTGGGTGGCAGGCTTGTGGTTCGCATGGACTGGCGATTATACCAATGACTGGCCGGGTATCGGTCAGCAAGTAGACTTCGGACGAATGAATGGGGGATCCGGTGACCGCATCGCCACGTCTCGGGATCATCGGTGGAAGCGGACTCTATCAGCTCGAGGCATTCGAGCAGCTCGAGCAGATCGCTCTCGATACACCGTTCGGCCGGCCGTCGTCGCCAGTCGGCCTCGGTCGGCTGAACGGTGTCGAAGTCGCCTTCATCAGCCGCCACGGCGTCGGACATCATCTCTCACCGAGCGACCTCCCATACCTTGCCAACGTCTACGCGATGAAGTCGCTCGGGGTGACTCACCTCGTTTCGATCAGCGCGGTCGGGAGCCTGAGCGAAGAGATCGTTCCCGGCAGCTTTGTTGTGCCAGACCAGATCATCGATCGCACCGCCGGGCGCGAGCGAACGTTCTTCCGCGACGGGATCGTCGCCCATGTGTCAATAGCCGATCCATTCTGCGCCACACTGTCGCGGCAGGTGGCAGCACACGCTGCCAAGTCGGGGCTGGGAGTGACATCGGGCGGTGTGTATGTCTGCATCGAGGGTCCGCAGTTCTCGACGCGCGCCGAGTCACGGATGTTTCGATCCTGGGGTGGTTCGATCATCGGGATGACGGCGATGCCGGAGGCGCGGTTAGCGCGGGAAGCGGGGCTCTGTTACGCGTGCCTCGCGATGGTGACGGACTGGGACGTCTGGCACCAGGTCGAGGAGCCTGTCTCGGTTGCGGCGGTGCTCGTGAATCTGCGAGCGATGACTTCAGCCGTCCAGTCGCTCGTTGTGGATCTGGCCGGCGCCTCGTTGACGCAATGCGAGAGTGGCTGTGTCGACGCGTTGGACGCCGCAATCGTTACCGAGCTGGATATCGTGCCAGCGGGGATTCGCGAGCGGTTATCGACCATCGTCGGTCCACGTCTCGACGGCGGCGCATGAAAGCGGCGCTTGCCCGGATTCGGTTTACCGAGCTCCAGCTCCTCGTCGTGCCGTCGATCATGACGGTCGTTGGGCTGCTGACGATCTTTCTCGCATCCACGCGTGATCTGAACTGGGACTGGCGAGACATCTGGGTATCGCTCGCCTATATGGCAGCGGTTTTTGCGATCTCAATCTGGTTCTCGATTACCGGCTTCAAAGGCGATCAGGTTCTATTCCCGATAGTCGTCTGTCTCTCAGGTCTTGGCTTGCTGATGATGCAGCGGCTGACACCGTCGCTTGTGGAGATCGATGATAGCTATGCCGGCCTGGCCCGTCAGCAACTGATCTACCTCGGGATGGGCCTTGCCTTGCTGGCTGGCGTCGTGACCTTCGTGCGAAACATCGGGTGGCTCCGCCGATACAAGTACACGTGGGCGTTCGGTGGCCTCGGGCTGATGCTTCTGACGATGGTGATCGGGACGGAGCGCTACGGTGCACGCCTCTGGCTCGAGATCGGTCCATTCACGATCCAGACGTCCGAGATCACCAAGATCGCGATGGTGGTGTTTCTGGCGGCCTACCTCGCGGAGAATCAGGAGTTGATCGTCTCGACGTATCGCGTGGGGCCGCTGCGGCTCCCGCCTATTCCGTACCTGATGCCGATGGTTCTGATGTGGGGCTTTTCGATGCTCGTCGTCGTCGCGCAGAACGATCTCGGCACGGCCCTGCTGTTCTTCGGTGTCTTCCTCGCGATGCTCTATATGGCCAGTGGTCGGCTGACATATGTCATCGCCGGCCTCGCCGCATTCGCAGTTGGCGTCTACGTCGCCTACAACATGTTTGGCCGGGTCCAGCTTCGGGTTGCGAACTGGCTCGATCCCTGGCGTGATCCGATCGATGCTGGCTACCAGCAGATTCAGGGCGAGTATGCTCTGGCGGCTGGAAGGCTATTTGGCGCCGGTCTGGCCCAGGGGCATCCAACCTTCATCCCCGCAGTGCACTCGGACTACATCTTCGCTGCAATCGGCGAGGAGCTCGGTCTGCTCGGAACCGTCGTGGTCCTGCTGCTTTGTCTGCTGTTGGTGTTCCGCGGCCTCTCGATCTCATTGCGCGCTCGCGACAGCTTCGGCCGCTTTCTCGCTGTTGGGCTAACGACGATTCTCGCGATCCAGACGCTCATCATCGTCGGGGGCACTGTGCGGCTGATTCCGTTGACCGGGATTACATTGCCGTTCATCAGCGCCGGTGGCAGCTCACTGCTCACCAACTTCATCATTATCGGGCTGCTATTGCGTATCTCCGATCCGGATCTGGCGGGCTAGATGAACAGGTTTCTGCGCTTCGCTTCATTCATCACTGCGCTACTCGTCGTCGGATATGGCCTTGGGGAGACGAGCGACCGCGCCGACGAGCGATGGTTGCTCTTGCTAGCCGGCGCGGGGATCATGCTTGCGGTGGCGTGGTGGCCTCGCGGCACGCGATCGCTGCCGATCTATAACAGGACGGTGTTGCGATGGGCGACGATTATCGTCGTGGGATTCACGCTCGTGACGATTCAGCTCGTCCGAATTCAGGTGGTTGAGGGCAATCGAATCGCCTCTCGTAGTGCCGAAACTGCCGACGGCCAGGTCGTCCAGAACCCTCGCGAACGGCTCCGCGCGTTACAGGTCCAACGCGGCTCGATCCTGGATCGGCATGGTCAGGTGCTGGCGGATTCTGTGCAGATCAAGGATGGCACCTTCATCCGCCGCTACCCGAACACAGAGGCCGCCGGGCTCATCGGCTACTATTCGCCGGCGCTGTATGGCTCGACGAATATCGAGCGAGCCTTTGACCAGTATCTCTCTGGCCAGAAGGGCGGCAACCCCGCCGAGGAATGGCTCAATGGGGTTGTTCATGCAGACAAGCGCGGATATGACGTCGGTCTGTCGATCGACATCAACCTGCAGGCGAAGGCAAATGAGCTGCTTGCCGGCCGCCCCGGGGCGGTTGTACTCATGGATGCGCAAACCGGCGAGGTGCTGGCAATGGCCGGCGCTCCATCCTTTGACCCGAACCGTCTCTATGCGAACACAGGCCAGCAGGCTGACGAAGAGATGGCGGCGATCCGGGCATACTGGGCTGAGCTCATTGCCGATCCGAACGCCCCGCTTGTCTTCCGACCGACGCAGGGTCTGTTCAGCCCCGGCTCAACGTTCAAGACAGTGACCGCGTCGGCGCTGGTGGACTCGGGAAAGGCTAATGCCGATACCGTCTTTCGCGACGAAGGTCTGTTCGAGGTCGATGGACGTGTTGTCGAAGAACCCAACCGTCCCGACCCTACTCAGATCAACTTCACGCTCGAGCAGGCGTATGCATGGTCGTTGAACGTCGTGTTCGCGCAGATCGGGCTCCAGCTCGGCAGTGACACGTTGCTCGACTACGCGCAGCGATTCGGCTTCGGTTCGAGTCTGGCTTTCGATTTTCCGACTGCCGAGACCCAGATCGCCTCGTCCCGCGACGAGCTGAACAATCGCGCATTACTGGCCGACACCGGCTTCGGGCAGGGCCAGATTCTGGCGACTCCACTCCAGATGGCTGTCGTCGCGGCGACGATCGCCAATGATGGCGCCGCCTCTCGACCGTCAGTTGTCGAGCAGGTTGTCGACCCTGACGGCAACGTACTCGAGCGATTTGCGCACGGCGATGGCCATCGAGTGATCAGCCCTGAGTCGGCCGCTACGATGCGACGCCTGATGGAAGCCTCGGCGAGCTACGGATACGCCCGGGGGGTTGAAATCGACGGGGCGACCGTCGGTGGCAAGACTGGCACTGCCGAGGTCGGCGAGGGCGAGCCGCATTCATGGTACACAGGCTATGCGATCTCGGGAAACCGACGAATTGCGGTCGCGGTCATCGTCGAACATGCGGGCGCTGGCTCGAAGGTCGCGCTGCCGATCGGCGCAGAAATGCTCCGCGCGGCGCTTGCCACGCCCGAATAGGCTAGCCCGCTAACCGCCCCCATCCGGCCGGACTGACGCTGCGCAGACTGCCGTTTCGCGGAAGACGAAACGGCGAACTCGCGCAGGTTCAGATGGCGGGAATTCGCGTACGAATGGCCAAAATGCGGTATAATACTACGGTTGTGCCCCGAGGGAGATGATGCGATGCAGCTGTCACACGACGAGTTCGAGGATCTGGTCGTCGCCGCGCTCGATTCTCTTCCTGAGGAGTTGCTGGGCTTGATGGAGAACGTCGACGTCACCATCGAGCGTTGGCCGACCCAGAACCATCTCGACGACGTTGGCATTCGTCGGGGCACGCTCCTCGGGCTCTACCAGGGCATCCCGCTAACCGAGCGGCACAGTTCATCGTACAACCTGGTGGTGCCGGACAAGATCACCATCTTCCAGCGACCGATTGAGCAGATCTGCTCAACACACGACGAAGTCGTCGATCAGGTTCGGAAAACCGTTGTCCATGAGGTTGCCCACCATTTCGGTATCGGCGAAGAGACGTTGCGGGAACTGGGCTGGGGATGAACCGCTCGGGCTGGGACGCCGGGGACAAGCCTGTGTCCAGTGTGATCGACGTGCTGGGTGAGGGGTTTGCGATCGCGATCAACCGTCCGTTGCTGATCGTTCCGCTCATCGTGCTGGAGCTTGCGCTCCTGTTTGCGCCACAACTGACGGTCGGCAATAGCGCGCGTGATGTCGCCGCTGAAGTCAGCGAGCGAGGCGCCCGCTGGGCGGTTGTTGGGGACGGGATCGCGCGTCTGGAAGGGTATAACGTCCTGGATCTGGTCGTGTTGGGGTTGCCTCGCATCCGGGTTGCCGCGTTTGCGCCAGTGGCCGGCAAGTCGAGCAACGTGCCGGGCTGGCACGATCGACGTGTCGTTGCGGCGGGTGCGCTTGCGGCGCCGGCTGCCCTGTTCAGCGCGATCGCCGGGATCGTGTTTGTCGCGTATTTTCGGTTGATGCTGGCGTCCGGGCTCCGGAGTGAAGGGGCCACGACGAGCCCTCGAAGTCTCGTGGAACTGGCGGCCCGGCTCACCGTCGCGGCGCTGACAGCCGTTGGCCTACTGATCATCGTTGGGTTGCCGGTCGTTCTCGGCACGATCCTGTTAACGATGTTTGATTTGCCGGGGGCAGCATTTCTTTGGCTCGTGCTGCTTGTGCCGGTTGCTTGGGGCATCGTCCACTTCTACTTCGTTGTCCACGCGTTGGTGGTCGATCGTCTGCCAGTGTTGCCCGCTTTTCGTGCCAGCTATCAGGTAGTCCGACGAGACCCCTGGCAGGCGGCTCGATTCATAGGCGTTTCGTTGCTTCTCTCGACCGGGCTCACATACCCACTCGAGAGCATCGCCCGAAAGCCGGAATGGGCAGTGCTGGCTGTTGTCTTGAATGCGTTTCTCGCGACCGGGATGATTCTCGCCGCGATGCTGTTCTATCGCGATCGGGCCCGTCATCTTGGCCTGTCGCCACGTCAGGAAGGTGCATAACACCATGGCCCAGGCCACTGATTCCAAGCAGACATACGACGCTAGCAATATTCAGGTTCTGGAAGGCCTGGAGGCGGTGCGCCGCCGGCCCGGCATGTACATCGGGAGCACCGATATCCGTGGACTCCACCATCTCATTTACGAGGTCGTCGACAACGCGGTGGATGAGGCGCTGGGCGGGTACTGCGACACGATCCGCGTGACAATCCACCCAGACGCAAGTGTGACCGTGTCTGACAATGGCCGGGGCATCCCGGTCAAGAAGCATCCGAAGACGAACACGTCGGCGCTCGAGGTTGTTATGACTGTCCTGCACGCGGGAGGCAAGTTCGGCTCGGGTGGCTATGCGATGTCGAGTGGGCTTCACGGTGTCGGCGTATCGGTGGTGAATGGCCTGTCGGAGTGGTTCATCGCCGAGGTGAAGCGTGACGGCGGTCTCTATCAGCAGGAATACCGGATCGGTGTGCCGGTCGCGCCCGTGAAGAAGATTGCGACGATCGACAAGGCCGAACAGGGCACCACCCAGACCTGGATGCCCGACAAGACGATCTTCGACACGCTCGAGTACAACTACGACCAGATTGCCCAGCGCTTCCGAGAGATGGCGTACCTTACTCGTGGGCTTCGAATCATCTTCATCGACGAGAGATCGGACCGCGAGACTACCTTCTACTTCGAAGGCGGAATTACCTCATTCGTCCGACATCTCAACAAGACGAAGACGCCGGTGCACCCCAAGCCGTTCTACATAAACCGCCAGGTTGGCGACTTCATTGTCGAAGCGGCAATCCAGTACAACGAAAGTTATGGGGAGTCCGTCCATTCCTTCGCCAACAACATCAATACCGTTGATGGCGGCACACACCTGACCGGTTTTCGCTCCGCGTTGACTCGAACAATCAACGACTACGCGCGAAAGAACGGCTTTCTGAAGGAGAATGACGAAAGCCTGACGGGCGAGGACGTGCGCGAGGGATTGACGGCTGTTGTCAGTGTCAAGCTGCCGGACCCGCAGTTCGAGGGCCAGACGAAGGGCAAGCTCGGCAACGCGCCGATGAACGGGGCGGTGAACTCGGTCGTCGGTGAGATGCTCTCCCAACATCTCGAGGAGAACCCTCAGGCGGCCAAACGTATTGTCGAGAAGTGCGTGAACGCCGCTCGGGCTCGGAACGCAGCCCGCAAGGCCCGCGAGCTTGTCCAGCGCAAAGGCAGCCTGGAGACGTTCTCCCTGCCGGGCAAGCTGGCCGATTGTTCGGAGCGCGATCCGGCCCGATCCGAGCTGTACATCGTCGAGGGTGACTCGGCCGGCGGCTCAGCGAAGCAGGGTCGCGATCGCCGCTATCAGGCGATTCTCCCACTGCGTGGCAAGATCCTCAACGTCGAGAAGGCGCGACTGGACAGGATGCTCCAGAACACCGAGATCCGCTCGCTGATCACCGCGCTCGGCACGAGTATCGGCGACCAGTTCGATGCGTCGAAGCTACGCTACCATCGGATCATCGTCATGACGGACGCGGACGTCGATGGCGCGCATATCCGCACGTTGCTGCTGACGTTCTTCTTTCGACACATGGAGACCCTGATTGCCGACGGTCGTCTGTACATCGCGCAGCCGCCACTATACCGGCTGCAGTCAGGCAAGGACGTCCACTGGGTGTACAACGATGAAGAGCGCAAGGAGATCATGGCGCGCTACAAGGACAAGAAGGTCGAGCTCCAGCGCTACAAGGGGCTCGGGGAGATGAACCCTGAGCAGTTGTGGGACACGACGATGAATGCCGAGACGCGCACACTCCTGAAGGTTCACATCGAGGATCGCGTTCAGGTGGACGAAACGTTCGACATGTTGATGGGGAATGCTGTTCCCCGCGAAAGAGCTTCATTCAGACTCACGCGCGACAGGTTCAGAATCTCGACGTCTAGCACGAATGATCGCGCCTCTCGAACCATTCCCGGTCGGGTCTGATTCGAGAGGCGGGAGCGGAGGTGGCTGTTGGTCCGAATCGCCCTGGACGTTCATGGCGGCGACACTGGAGTGGCCACGAATCTCGCTGCCGCTCTGGACGCGAGCCTGACATCCGATATCGAGCTTGTGCTAGTGGGGCACGAACTTCAAATCGCCGCAGAGCTGCGCCGCCTGGACGTTCCAATCGACCGTTTCAAGATCGTTCATGCCGAAGAGACGATCGGGATGGCGGAGTCCGCGTCTCGATCGGTGCGCCGAAAGAGCGATAATTCTATTAGCGTTTCACTTGACCTCATGAATCGCGGAGAAGTCAGCGCTGTTGTGTCGGCCGGCCACAGCGGCGCCCTCGTCGCGGCATCACTGATGATCCTCGGACGGATCCCTGGAGTCTCCAGACCGGCGCTTGGCACACGCATCCCGGCAAAAGGGACGACCGCGTTCGTTCTCGACATCGGCGCCTTTACTGATCCCCGGCCCGAGGTGATGCTCCAGCATGCTTATCTCGGAGTCGCCTATGTTGAGGCGATTCTCGGCATTCGCCGCCCGACGGTCGCGTTACTTTCAAACGGCGAAGAGCCCGGCAAGGGGGACGTGCTCACGCGCTCTGCGCGGGAATTGTTCGACGCGTCGGACCTGCACTTCGTCGGGTATGTCGAAGGGCACGAGATGCTCACGAAGCCACCGCATGTCACGGTTACCGATGGCTTCACCGGAAATGTCGCATTGAAGATTGCCGAGGGCACTGCGAGCTACGTCTCCAGGATCATGCGCGACGAGTTGACGGCGTCGATCCGGACACGGTTGTTTGCCGCCATGCTGAGGCCAACATTCCGCGCCATGCGCCGGCAGATCGACTTCGATGGGATCGGCGGCGCGCCGTTGCTTGGCGTTAACGGGGTGGTCATTGCGGCCCACGGACGTTCATCGCCACGCGCCCTCGTCTCTGCGATCGAGACGGCCAACAGCGCCGCACGGAGCGAGCTCCCCGCGCGGCTGCGAGATACGCTGCCTCAGGGGCCACGATCCGAGGCCGGCGCGGATGAACCGGCCGCGCTCCGCTCCTGACGACGAGACGACCCGGCCCGTCTGCATATCAGACGGGCCGGGTCGTTCAGGATCAGGAACGATTTGTCGCTACTCGCCGCTCACGGCTCGCTTCAGTTGAGTGCCAGGTCGGAATGATGGGCTCTTTCGCGACGGGATGGTGATGCGCTCGCCGGTCTGCGGGTTGCGTCCTTCGCGAGCGCCGCGCTCCGAGATTCTGAACGAACCGAAGCCAGTGATCGTCACTTCCTCGCCGTTGGCGAGACTGTCGCGGATCGCATCGAACATAGCCTGGATGACCGCGTCTACCTGGCGTTCCGGCAAGTTGGTCGTTCCGGAGACGCTCTTGACCAGATCCTGTTTCCTCATCCTTCGTAGCCTCCCAATTCGATCGTGTGGCCGACGCCTGTTGCTCGAGACGCTCGGCGGATGTCAGGGCGGGACTATAGCACACGTTACGCGGATACCCAACCAGAAGAGTGCGTATGTACGCGGACTTCAGTCGGTCGCACGCCGTCGTCGCGCGACCTCGAACAGCAGAATCGATGCCGCAACCCCCGCGTTGAGCGATTCAACGCCGGCCTCAATAGGGATTGCTACCGACAAGTTCGCGTACGTACGCGATTGTTCTGACGCGCCGAATGCTTCCCCTCCGATAACAACCACGGTCGGCTCACGCCAGTCCACAGTATCGTAGCTTCGTTCTGCCGCCGCGTCGGCTATCGCGACGATCGGTTGGGTGACGAACAGCAATTCGACAGCCCGTTCCGTCGACGGAAAGCGACGGATGGGAATGGCGTACAACGTGCCAGCGGTGGCCCGAACCGTTTTGGGGTTCGTGTGATCGGCGGTCCCTGGTAACAGGACAACCGCGTCAGCGCCAACCGCGCCCGCCGAGCGAATGATCGTCCCGAGGTTGCCCGGGTCTCGCACACCGTCGACGACAAGCACCAGTGTCGGATCGTCGCGTATCGGCAGATCCGGCGCGTCGATCACTGCTACGAGTGCCTGTGGATGCTCGGTGAGCGCGATGCTCTCGAAAAGATCGTGTTCGACACGAACGACGCGCGCACTGGCTGGGATACGGTTCAGCAGATCCCGATCAATCTCGTCCCGACGGGCATCGTCGATGATTACCGCTCGAACCGATGCTCCTGCCGAGATAGCGGAATCGACGGACCGTGCGCCTTCGACGAGCAATGCCCGCTCATGCTCCCGGACTTTCTTCCGGTGGAGCGAGCGGGCAAACTTGATCGTCGGATTCGCCGGACTCGTTATCAACGTATCCCGTTGACTTGACCGGTCGTCATCAGACATTGGCGTGCTCAGTGGCTGCTGAGCTGCGTCTTGGCCAGGTCGACGAACTTGGCGAACGCTTCATTGTCGCGAACTGCCAGGTCGGCGAGGATCTTTCGATCGACCTCAACCCCGGCGCGCGTCAGGCCTTCAATGAACCGACCATATGGCAGGCCATGTTCGCGTGAGGCAGCGTTGATGCGCGTGATCCACAGCCGGCGCATGTCACGCTTACGGGTGCGGCGGTCTCGATACTGGTATTGCAGCGAGCGCATCACCGCTTCGTTTGCACGCTTGAAGAGGCGATTGCGTGTCCCGCGGAACCCTTCGGCTCTGCTCAGGACTTTCTTATGCCTGCGGTGCGATGTAACGCCACGCTTGATTCGGGCCATCGATCAGATCCCCCTCGTCTCCGTCTTTGTCTATTTCGGCAGCCCGTACGGCAGCAACCGACGGATTCGCTTCCGATCCGCGGGCGCAACCTCGAACATGCGGTCGAACGCACGCTTGGTGCGCGAGGACTTCCGGCGCCGGAAGTGACTCTTCATGCCCTTTGCGCGCATGATTTTGCCCGTGCCGGTAATCTTGAACCTTCGGGCTGCCTGTTTGTTCGTCTTCATCTTCGGCATGGCTGGAGCTCCCAACCCTCATTGAACATCGGAACGGCGCCGCCGCACGGCGCCGCAAACACCTGCCTGGACGATTCGCTCAGGTCGCGGGATCGGCGCTTGGTTGGTCCTGCGTCGACTCCTGAGCCACACGAGTGGCATCCGGGCGCTGCAGGTCTTTCTTCGGACTCAACAGAACCGACATCGAACGACCTTCCATGCGTGGATCCTGGTCCACCGTGCTGATTTCAGCCAACTGCTGAACCAGTTGCACCAGAAGGTTGCGACCGATGTCCTGGTGAAGCATCTCGCGGCCGCGGAACAGAACCGAGATCTTCACCTTGTCGCCGGCCTCGAGGAACCTCTGTGCCTGGCGTGCTTTCGTCTGGATGTCGTGATCGTCGATCTTCGGCGCCATGCGAACTTCCTTGAGCGTTGAGCCCTTCGCCTTCCGACGGGACTCGCGCTCGCGGCGGCTCTCTTCGTACCGGAACCGACCATAATCCATGAGGCGGCACACCGGCGGCATCGCGTTTGGTTGAACCTCAACGAGGTCAAGACCCTTCTCGCGCGCGATATCAAGCGCGTCGCGGGTCAGGACCACACCCAACTGCGTTCCGTCTTCGTCGATAAGCCGTACCTCGCGGATACGAATGCGTTCGTTCACGCGAACTGGTCGTGCGCCGATTGCCAACCTCCTCGAACTGATCTGCATATTCCCGGGCAGCAATAATCGGTAATCCTGCGGACAGGACACCGGCGAAGCCTACCAAACCACGTAGCCGTGGTCAACGACGTGGCGACGTAGTCGCGTCACCAGGTCGGGCGAAAATGCGGGCGCCCGATGTCTCGTAGACAATAACCCATCCGGCTTCAGTGAGTCGAGTCTCCACGTCCGGAGCGATCTTCGCAATGGTCGGGCACACGGCATTGCCGCGTAGCTCCTGCTGACCAAGTACGACGAACCTTGGCGATGGCCTCGCGTCAACCCGGTCTCCGCCAACTACCGCATTCGCGACGCCCGCGCGAGTATCGAGGAACGTTCCGATGTCGGCAATCTGGCCGCGTCGCCACTGGCTTTCATGTCCCAGCCACCCGACGATCGTGGGAACACCACTGAAGGCGGACACGCGATTCAACGGCACACCGTCGAGCACTCCATAGGAGCAGCCGGGCGCTTCTGCGATTGTGTCCCCGTCGCGCGCGTGAGCACGAATCCATTCGATTATCTCCAGATCGCCATGGCCTGCCGAGGCGATGTACGCCTCTCCATCAAGCCCACGCCGTTGCGCGAAGCCCGATGCCCAGTCATCCGCCGACAGGGGCGTATATGAGAGCGTCGCCCCGATGATCAACGCCAGCACGACAGTGGCGGCGGGCCGGCGGAAGCCGGTAACTCGGAATACTGTTACCACGGATGCTGCGGCGCTGGCCACGGCTAGCACAAGCCACGCCTGGAAGTAGAGCTTGAAAACGGTATTCATTCGGTCGCCAAAGACGTCTTGAATGTAGAAGAACTCCGGGATGAGGATCAGTGTGAATCCGAATGCGAACAGCGCCGCCAGCGCTTGCGTCGCAAGATCCCGCGAACGCCACACGAACCACGCAGCGACCGACAACGGCACACCAATGACGATGACGGCGGGAGCCCAGGCGACGGCGATACCGAGCGCAAGAAGGCCTGCCGTCAGCAGCCAGATGCGATTCCGCTGGTCAACCTTGAGGATACTCCGGTCGCGTATGGCGACCGCAGTGACGAACACGACGAAGATCGCGAGCCAGGCGCCGTGAACGATGGGCCAGCTCCCTTGCTCCCGATGGGCGCCAGGCGACGATGCCAAACGTATTGAAGATGGCGCCAACGATCGGGAGGTCGGTGATCCAGCCTGGAACCGTGCCGTCGGGCACTCCGACCGGCGCGGAATAGTGCAGGGCGAAGGGGAACGCTGCGATGGCTGCGGAGATGACAACGACGATCGAATCAACCAGCCAATCAACGATCCGGCCGCGACGCGCCAACACGAGCATCAGGAGAACAAGCGCAATGCCAGTCGGAGCATCCCAGCTATTTGATGCATAGAGCAGGCCGGCCATCGCGCCAATCGCGGCGAGCCGCGCCCGGCTGACTGGTGTGCCGAGCGATAGAAGGCTGAGCCCAAGGGCCAGAATCGACGCAAGCAGCGGCAACGTCAGCACATGCGGGTGCAGATCGCCCAGAATGAACGAAAACGCTGGGAACTCGTTGATCGTCTCGCGGCTGTCTCCAGCCCGAAAGACGTTGTGGTCGACGATGATCCGGCTCGCCTGCCAGCCAACGCCCTGCCACCAACCCGCATCGATCACCGATCGGCCATCGATAAGGAGGCGACGCGTTGTCTCGAGATTGCCAGCGATGAGCACGAGCAGTGGCCCGACGCCCGCAGCCAGCATGACTGCCACACGCGAACCCCGCGCAAGTCGCACGAGCTGTCCGGCGGCGGACATCGTCGCCGTTCCCACTGACGCGAAGAGCGTTGCTAGCGCGAGGTTGAACGCGGTCGCGGGTGGCACGGCAGAGAGCCGCACGAGCGTGGAGATCGTCTGATAGCCGAAGTAGTAATAGTTGATACCGTAACCCGCTAGCCACGGGTCAGGGGCTGGCGCTGTGGCTGATCGACTGATCGACGTTAGCAACGCGATCTCCATGGGCTTCTCGGTGTAGGCAATATCCGGATTGAAGCCACGGAACCATGCGTAGCCGGCGAAGAGGACTACCCAGACGAGCTCCGCCACGACCAACTGTCGCAAGTCGAGACCTGGCCGGCCAACGCGCCACCATACTCCCCAATTGAGAATCGCGAAAATCCCCAGCGCCGCAACGATGATCGGCGTGGTGAACGGCAACCCGACCGTTGCCGCGGGCCACCAGACGATCGCGGTAATGACGACAATCGACAGCGGTCGGACGAGCCCCGTCCGAAGCGGTCCGAGCCCTGCGCCAAGCCACGTGATGAAGGGCAGAGCCGCGACCGCGACTACCGATAGCGCCCCATACCAACGAACGATCGTCGTGATGTCGCTCATCGAATGTGAACTGCGCCCGGCGCCGGGGCAAGGCGCGCGAACGGTGTGACTTCATACACTCGTGTATGTCCGGATTCGAACGCGACTGTCAGCCCGTTCCCAACCAGCGCGTTGAACGCGTCGAGGCCGGCTGCCGAGGCGTATGGCGCGGGATTGTCGGCGGAATTCCAGTAGCGTTCGACATCCCCAACGATGACGTACCGGACGTCATAGCGTCGAAGCATCTCCAGCTTGCTTGGCAGGGACGTGTCGTTGTAGACCGTGTGGACGTCGCTCATCCGTCGATCTATCCCGGCAGGGTAGCGCTGTTGTCGCTGGTGGCGATCCCAGCCGAGCACGGTCGGTAGCCCGGTTGCGCTCGAGGTCCGCGAGCCATTGCCACGATAGGGACCGATCGATGCTTCCAGGATTACAGGGTTGCCACGCGCGTTTGCGTTGAGCCATTCGATCGCTTTCAGGTCGCCGTCGAACTCGATCGTATCGCCAGTTGCGTTCTGGATCGTGCCGCCGTTCATCCAGGCGTATCCGTCGAGCGTCAGGAATTGGGGCGACGACGGCATGTCTTGTGCCAATCGTGCTGTCGTCCCGAACGCGGGATACAGGAGGCCCGTCACGATTGCGACCGCGCCGACAACGCAGGCTGAGCGACGCACGACAGCCGATCTCATCGCGGTACGCGGGTGTGGCACGAGCGTGATGTCCTTGTTGGCGGCAGAGCGATGGTCTATGTCGCCGGCCGGCAGCGTTCGAGAGCGCGACCAGAGATGCGCAAGAAGCAGGGCTGATCCGGCTCCGAGCAGAAGCCACGCCTGGTTGTAGAACTTGAAGACGGTGTTCATTCGCTGCCAGTCGCCACCGCTCAGATCGTCCGAAATAAAGACGAACTCGACACCGGCGATAGCCAGACACCCCAGCCCAACCAGGATCCAGGGCAGGGCCCGAGCAGGCCGTGTCTGGATGGCATACCAGGCGGCGACCAGAGCGAAAGAGAGGGCGATCACAGCCGCTGGTCGGTGGCTCGCAATAGCGCCGATCCCGATGGCAGCAACGACGGACACGATTGTGATGACCCGTCCGAGCCGCAGTGGCGCAGCGCCGGCCGATCCGGCGCTGATGATGCCGGCCGCGAGCCATAGCGCGACGAACGCGCTCAAAGGCACAGTTCCGCCGCGCACGACAGCAAACGCGAACGCGGCTGTTCCACCTGCCAGGCAGGCTATGCCCGCGACGAGCGCATCGCGCCATCCCGTCCTTCGCCGCCCCAGAATGACTGCGTCGGCGATGACGATAACGAGCACGACGAGAAAGAAGATACCCCAGACGACAAGAAACTCGCCCAACGGCGACCCCGTTGCCGTTCGGCTGATATCGCCAACGACGCTATAGAAGCCGCTGAAGAACGGTAGGAACATGATCCAGGCGGCGAATATCGCCGCGATGGCGCCCACGATGATCGTGATTCCGGGTCGGCCCCCGACTCGCGCGCCGGCCCAGATCCCGCCCGCGAGGATTGTCCCGGCACAGAGCGGGGCATCCCATGAGTTGGTGACCGCGGCTGTGCCGAGTGCGAGCGCGAGCAAGCTGAAGACCACGATGACTGTCTGTCGATCCCGGGGCGGAGCGAGGACGAGACCTGAAACCAGCGTCAGGACGAGCATGATGACCGGCAGGTCGATCATGTGTGGATGCAGATCCGCCCAGATCGCCGTGAAATACGGGAACTCGTTGATCGTGAAATCGATGACGCGCGTGCTACGCCAGAAGTCGAATCCTGTTCGTGGCAACCCGCGCATAGAGATGATCTGTGCCAACGCATCCAGGTTGCCGATGATACTGACCGCAACGACTGATGTGACTGCTGCGATGATCACCGTTGGGCGCGGCCGGCGCTGGCGCCATGAGCTTGTGATCGTCGTCGTGAGCCCGACGATCTGGAGTATCAGCAACGCTGGAATTGTCGCGACTGCGAGCTGGAAGCCAAGGCTGACTCCGAGACCGGTGAGCCTGGTAACCGTCGCAACAAGGTGCCAACCGTAGTAGTAGTAGTTGATGATGCCGCCGGAATACCAGGGATCGTACGGCGGAAACTCGGTCGATCGGGCGATCGCGCGGAGATAAGCCAATTCGAACGGCTTCTCGCCGCCAAACCACGTTTGCCAGAAATCGGGGTAGATGGCCCGCAACATGAGGAAGAATGCGAACCCTGTGCCCCAGATCCCGAGCGCCGCCAGCCAGACTCGGACAGACGGAAGCTCGATCGGCCTGCCGCTGCGCTTTCGGAGTACATACCAGCCCCAGGCACACGCCGCGACGGCGATCGTGATGATCGAGACCACCAATGTCCGAGCCGGCCACCAGTTGAGGCTCGCTCCGATCCAGACGAGCCAGCCAACCATAAGCAGCCCGATCATCCGCGCAGAGAACGCGCCCCGGTCGGGCGACGCTCGAAACGCGGTAGCCGCGATCGGCGCCACTGCCAGCCCCAGCAACTCGATTGCGAGCAACCAGACCACGATCGCAAACGGCATGTTGCTTATCGCGACGGAGTTCCAGTTGGCATCGTTGCTGGTTGGTGTCTCACTCGCCGGAACGCCAAGCATCAGTGTTTTGTTCGGCGCGTTACGCATTGGATACCAGGGCTGCGAGGCGCCCCAGAGCAGCCGCTCGTGGATTTCCGCCGCCGAGAGGGAATCGACCTTCTTGTAGATCCGCACGTGCGGATGATCGTAGACGGTGAAGCTCTCGTCGGCAGGCCGGTCGTTGAGACGAAGCCCGAACAGCCCCGGCTCGACTTTCCCCTCATAGACAAGCTGAAATCCCAGCTCGCCAGCGGCCAGACGGCGATAATAGTCGATCTGAACCGCGTATCGCCACGGCTCGTTGTCGATAGAATCCGCCAGCCGATCACTCGATAGAATGACATAATCTACAGACGCCAGACCTTCAGCGATCTGCTGGATTTTGTCGTCGGGCGCGAGGTCGCCATACATGTCGAACGGTATCTGGACGAAAGTGTTGGCCGGTGCTCCCGGGTAGGGGAGTGGCAACCCGTCATCCCACGTTTCGATCGACACGGTGGATCCGGGCGGAATGTTGGCGAACATCCAGTGTGATGCCGCGATGCGCGAGTTCTGGTGACTGTAGATCGAGACGAAGCCGAACGCCCAGATGGCAGTCCCTGCGAGCACGACGACTGCAGCGGTCGCGCGAAGCTTCCTGAGGCGCGCTGCCGTCGGCCGCGTCAGGAGAGCACCGACGAAGACCGCGAACACCGGGATTAACGGCAGCGAATACCGTAGGAATCGTGCCTCGGTCATCAGCAGCGTGGCGCCGTACGCTGCCATCCAGAGGAGGAGAACTCCCCACGCCACATCACGTCGCTGCCATGCATGGCGCGCGGCCCAGATCGTTGCAACGATGCTGGCGATGACCATCGCTGGTCCCAGCCCGTACAGGAACAGGTTGCGCGCCTCATACAAGCCGGGCGTCAACCCAACGAACTGACGGGTAAATGGCACGTCCCACCTGCCTCGCACGATCTCCGCTTGCGTGCTGATGTCGGTGAAGAACGGCCCGGAGCGCACGATCGCGTACGGCTCGAAGACGGTGAACAGAGTGACCGCGACAACGCCGGCCAGGGCGAGATACCCGATGACGAGGCGGCGATCGGTGGCGCGCATGACGGCTGCGAGTGCCATCAGGCCAAGCGGGAGTAACAGCGCTGCGACGCTGGCCTTGGTCGCAAGGGCGCACCCGACCGGTATGCCGAGAGCAGCCGCGCGACCGAACGACGGTCTGTCGGCGAAGCGGATCGCGAAGTAGAGCGTCGCAGTGACGAAAAATGTCAACCAGATGTCGACCGTAAAAAAATGGCTCAACTGGATCGGCAGTACTGCCGTCGCGTACAGCAGCGCCGCGACGAGCGCCGCGCTACGACCCGACATCCGGCGCGCCAGCAGATAAACGATCAGTAACGTCCCGAGATCGATCATCACGTTCAACGGCCGGCCGACGCGGTAGATATTGCTGTAGTCCCGGTAGTTCCGGTCGGAGACGTGATTCACTGCCCAACTGACGGCGCTCTGAACGTAGAGCGGGAGAGTTCCATACGCGAAGGAGAGCGGCTTTCCGTCCGGGCCGTCGCGGCGCGGATTGATCGGGCTGTGGGCCGGGTCAAAAAGAGACCCGATGTTCGAGAGCGACGGGAAGTCGATGCGTTCCGACGAGACGATGGCGATGAATCGCTCGTCCGGATGGAGATAGGTGCCCTGATCCCAGTTCATGCCGTACACACGCAAGAACCCGGCAAGCAGGAAGATAGCGATCAGAGCGACCGCGTGTGGTGTCGGCGTCAGTCGTCGAATACTCACAACAGCGAATCTTACTGATGGTGATCACTGGCTCACAATTGACCGCGCGATCTGCGGCTTTCTATACTCGCAGAAGATTCGCCTTGCCGCATCGCTTTCCAACAGTAAGCATGCGGTCGGTGGGACCGTCACGGCGTTCAGATTCGAGGGTCGGCGGCATGGTCAGCAAGCTTCGCATTGTGTTTCTTGGCTCACCCGAAATTGCTATCCCCTCACTGCAGGCACTCGCGCGGCACCCGGAGATAGATGTCCGTCTCGTCGTCACACAGCCCGACCGGCCGGCCGGCCGGGGCCGGCGGTTGACTCCGCCACCGGTGCGCCTCGCGGCGGACGCGCTCGGTATCGATGTCATTCAACCTGAGACGCTCCGTGATCCCGTGGCGCTCGATCGCATCCGTCAGTCCGAGCCCGACCTGCTGGTGGTGGTCGCCTTCGGCGAGATTCTGCGCAAGCCGATGTTGGAGATCACGCCACTGGGCTGTCTGAATGTCCACCCGTCACTCCTGCCGAAATACCGGGGCGCGTCACCAATCCCTGCCGCGATTCTCAACGGCGACCCGGTGACAGGTGTCTCGATCATGAAGCTGGTTCGAAAGCTTGACGCCGGCCCGCTCGTGGCCCAATGCGCGATCGGTGTTGCGCGCGACGATGTGACGGGTTCGCTGTCCATCCGTCTTGCCGAGCTCGCCGCTGAGATGATTCCGGCGATCGCGCTCGGTTACGCGCGTGGGACCCGTGTCCCGATCGATCAGGATCATGCCGCGGCGACGTTCACCCGTGAGTGGACGACCGACGATGCGCGTATCGACTGGTCGCGGCCGGCGGTCGAAATCGAGCGGCTGATCCGCGCCGCCGATCCGTGGCCAGTGGCCTGGACAACCATCGACGGCGAGCGCTTCCGTGTCACCGCGGCGAGCGTCGTTGTTGCTAGCGACGTCGACAACAGTCCCGGAGAAATCGTGGTCGTCGGCGGTGATGTCATGACACAGACAGGTCAGGGCATGTTGCGCCTCGTGCGTGTTCAGCCGGCCGGCAAGAAGGAGATGAACGCGGCTGACTGGTGGCGCGGCCGTCGCGGTGGCGCCGTGACCTTTCAATAGCCGGTCAGACGACGTTCTTTTCCCGCAAGCTCGATATCCTCTCGCCGTCGTATCCCAGCTCGGTGAGGACTTCGTCGGTATGTTCCCCCAGCCGCGGCGGCGGCGTCCTGACGCTGCCGGGTGTATCTGACAGCTTTATCGCAACGCCCGGCAGGCGAAGCCCCGGTAAATCCGCCCGAGGAATATCGACAACCATCTCGCGATACTGGGACTGGGGCAGGCCGAGAACGGTGTCGATTGAGTTGACCGGGCTGCACGGCACTCCCGCAGCATCCATCGCCACGGCCCAATCAACTGCGCCACGCGCCGCGAGGATCGGCACAAGCGTCTGGTGGAGCGCGTCTCGATTGGCGCAACGGTCGATGTTGGTGGCGAAGCGGGGGTCAGTGACGAGATCCGGCTGCTCGATCGCGCCGCAGAATCGTCTCCAGAGGGCATCGGTTGCGACGGCGACGACGAGATACCCATCTCCGGTCGGGAACGCACCATATGGGGCAACGCTGGCGTGAAACGAGCCAAGCCGGCCGGGGACTTCACCAGAAGCGAGGTAGGCAACGGCGTGATACGTAAGCCAGGAGATCTGCCCTTCCAGAAGAGAGCTCTCGACTCGTTGACCCTGTCCCGTGCGTTCCCGAATGTACAGCGCCGCGAGGATACCCTGGACAGCGTTCGCTCCCGCCGTCAGGTCGACGACCGACGTTCCGACTCGCACCGGCGCTCCGTGTTCGTCGCCCGTAATGCTCATCAGCCCCGCGTATGCCTGCATCAGTAAGTCGACGCCTGCCCGATCGCGATCGGGGCCATCGCTCCCGACCGCCGAGATGGCGCAATAGATCAGCCGCGGGTTGATCTCACGAAGGTGCTCGTACCCGAGACCCCAACGCTCGGTTGTGCCGGGCCGGAAATTCTCGATCAGAATGTCCGACTTCGCAACGAGCGCGCGCGCCACCTCCTGGCCTTCAGTTGTGCCGAGATCGAGCGTGATGCTCCGCTTGTTGCGGTTGGCGCTCAGGTAGTACGTGCTCTCACCGTTCCAAAAGGGCGGATAGCCACGGGTATCATCGCCACGGATGCGCGGCTCGACCTTGATGACATCGGCGCCGAGGTCTCCGAGCGTCATTGACGCGAACGGGCCTGCCAGATGCCGGCTTAGCTCCAGGACGCGGATGCCGGCTAGTGGTCCACTCACGACTTATTCTTCCTTCCTGTCAAGATCCAGTGAACGATGGCTCGCGCCGCTCAGCGAACGCCGCCAGTGCCTCGGCGCGGTCACTTGTCCATGCCGAGCTCGTGACGCCATCGATATGATGGCGGGACGCTGCTTCAGCTCCGGCGCGGATGCTCAGGTTCATATTCTCCTTAGTTAACATAAGTGAGCGCGGCGCAAGCTTTGCGACTTGCGCGGCAAGCTCCTGGGCAGCAGTGTCGGCGTCGACCGCGATTCTCGAAACGATCCCGAAGCTCTCCGCTTCTGGCGCCGGAACCCAGCGAGCGGTGAGCAGAAGATCCTGGGCACGGGCCAGCCCGACCAGCGAGATCAAGTGGTGAGACGGCGACGGAACGGCGACGCGTGGCTCTGGATAGCCGAATCTGGATGTCGGCGATGCCACTCGCAGGTCTCCCGAAATAGCCAACTCGGCCCCGAGACCTGCGCAGGCCCCGTCGATCGCCGTGATAACCGGAGATGGAAAGCGCCGCAGCTTGTCCAGCACTTGATGCATCAACGTGACTCGGACATGGGCGAATTCAGCGGTCGCGTCTCGTGACTCCTTGAGGTCGATCCCTGCGCAGAACCCGGGCGCGGTCGCGCCGAGGATCAGGACGCGGGGCGGATTTCGGCGAAGCGCGTCGAGCTCAGCGTCGAGCAACTCCAGCAATGCCAGATTCACCGCGTTGCGGACAGCCGGCCGATTCAGAGTCCAGGTGACGATGTCCCCATCGGCCGCAACCAACAGGCTCGATTCCGTCGCGTTCACAGCATCATCTCACTCTCATTGGCAATCAGCGTCGACGTCGGTGGGCATCTGCGATCAGGGGAGCTCGCCGATCATCATATTGCGGATAACGGTTCTTGTACGCATATGAGGAATATCACGCGCAACGCGCTTTGAGTCAGACATCTTCGAGGTCCGCCCACCTCGCCAGATCCGGCGCGACCCACCGGTCCATCCGATCCAGGAGGCTGGCAGGATCGTCATCGACGATCAACAGCTCGTGGTGGCCACCCAGCAGAAATCCATCGGCGACAAGGCTATCCAGAAACGCCAGCAACCGATCGTAGAAGCCGCCCGAATTCAGCAGCCCGACCGGCTTGCGATGGATGCCGAGCTGAGACCAGGTGAGGATCTCGAAGAGCTCGTCGAGCGTGCCGAAGCCGCCGGGCAACGCGACGAAGCCATCCGATAGCTCGACCATCATCGCTTTGCGCTCGTGCATCGTCCGAACGACCCGCAGCGCGATCTCTGGCGAGCGTTCCAGCTCCCGATCGATCAGTGACGCCGGTATGACGCCGACAACTGCGCCACCCGACGCATGGGCAGCCGCGGACACAGCGCCCATCAGCCCGATGTCGCCCCCGCCGAAAACCAGTCGCCGTCCGGATGTTGCGATCAGCTCTCCGAGATTGCTCGCCGTTTCCGAATACCGCGGATCCACACCCGATCTGGCGCCGCAGAATACACAGATCGTCCGCATCGACGCCCCTCCCAATCGCGCCTATCGTACCTGTAGCGACGACGCTGCATATACTTGTCCGGGTAGTATGCGCGGATCGATACAAGGCCGGGAGGAACCGAAGACGATGACGATCTCTGTTGGAAGCCGTGTGCGCGGCGGCGTCGCGATCATGCAGGCGTTAGAGGCAAACGGCGTCGACACGGTTTTCGGGATTCCCGGTGTGCATAACCTGGACCTCTACGATGTCCTCATCGACCACCCGACGATTACCAATATTCTCGCGCGGCACGAGCAGGGCGCCGGGTTCATGGCCGACGGCTACTACCGGACGACCGGGAAGCCGGGTATCGCGCTGATCGTTACCGGTCCCGGCGTTACGAACGTCGCGACCGCGGTGGGTGAAGCGTTTGCCGACTCGTCGAACATCTTCATTATCGCGACGAACCTCGAGCGCAAATATCTCGACAGCCTCGAAGGCAACCTGCACGAGATCACCGACCAGATGTCGGTGATGCGGCCGTTCGTCAAGTGGGCGAAGCGTGTTATGAGCGCCGCCGAGATTCCGGCTGCGATGAACGAAGCATTCGCAGCGCTTGGCACAGGCAGACCTCGGCCAGTCTATCTGGAGGTGCCGATCGATGTCATGGCCGAAGAGCTCGACCTCGGGGAGATCGTCGCTGCTCCGGTGGCGCCGGCCGTCGATATCTCCGCGGAGATCGAACACGCGGCAACGCTCATTGCCAGCGCCTCGAACGTGATGATCTTCGCCGGCGGCGGCGCGGTGTCGATTGAGGCATCTGCTCGCGTCACCCGACTCGCCGAGGCGCTTGGCGCTCCGGTTGTTATGTCGTTGATGGGCAAGGGAGCAATTCCGGAGGATCATCCCTACGCTGTCGGTTCGTTCGGATACCGCTGGACCGCCGACAACCCGACGACGGAGATCATGCGTGGTAGCGATCTGGCTATCGTTGTCGGGAGTGGGCTTGGCGTGCGCACCACTGGTGAGGCGACGATGCCGCTGCCAGCCAACATCATTCACATCGACATCGACCCGTCGGAGCATGGCAAGCGCTACGATACGACCGTCAGTATCGTCGCCGATGCGGCCGCGACGCTCGACCAGCTGCTCGCCAAAGTCGACGCCGGCTCGCTGCCAAAGCATCGTTGGGACGAGCGCACTGTCGCGCAAGTCCGCGACCGGCTTCAGGAGCCGGCAGATGTAAGGACAGCAGGCTACGTTCAGTACATCGATGCATTGCGGGCCGGGATGGATCGCGACGCCATCCTCTGCAACGATATGACGATGATGGCGTACGAAGGGGTCCGCTACTTCCCGATCTATGAGCCACGCACCTACACGTTCCCACGTGGCTTCGGGACGCTTGGGTCGGCGATGCCCACCGCGATAGGCGCGAAAGTCGCCTGCCCGGACAAGCAGGTCGTCTCGATGACTGGAGATGGCGGCTTCCAGTTCACGATGGAGGAGATCGGCGCGGCAGTCCATCACCGTATTCCAGTGACGATGGTGATCTTCAATGACGCGACCCATAGCGCTGTTAAGGTTGCGCAGCGCCGCACCTACCCTGGCCGTTACGTTGCGGTCGATCTCGTGAATCCGGATTACGTCAAGCTTGCCGAGGCATATGGAATCGAAGGCATTCGCGCGAATTCACCGGAGGAGTTGACCTCGGCGCTGGAACGATCGAAGTCGAGCGACATGCCGGTAATCATCGACGTGCCGATCGATCTGGAGAGCTACTAGCGCGTGGTATCCGCATCACACAGTATTTCTCACCGCCGGCCGGCCTGGCTCGATCCGCGGGCTGCCGTGCTATCGACGATTGTCTTCGTCGGTGGCATCTGCAGTATTGCCGTCGAGACGAGCGCCTCCCGTCTGGTTGGCCCGTATTTCGGGTCGTCGACCTTCATCTGGGCAAACCTGATCGGCCTGACGCTCCTCTACCTGACGATCGGCTACTTCCTCGGAGGCAAGATCGCCGATCGCTACCCTGAGCCCGCGGTTCTGTACACACTGACGGCTGTTGCCGGGTTCAGTGTGGCCTTCATTCCGATGCTGTCACGGCCAATTCTCGAGATCTCGCTGGCTGCGTTCGACAACGTGTCGGTCGGCGCGTTCTACGGGTCGTTGCTTGGAACGATGTTGCTCTTTGCGGTCCCGGTGACGTTGCTCGGCTGTGTCTCGCCGTTCGCCGTCCGATTACGGCTCGACGATGTCGCCGCCGCCGGTAACACCGCCGGATCGCTGTACGCGCTCTCGACGGTCGGCTCGATCATCGGAAGCTTCCTGCCGACGTTTCTTCTGATTCCGGTGTTTGGAACCCGAACGACATTCCTTATTCTTGCGTCGGCGATGCTCATCCCGTCGCTGCTGGCGTTAGCGGCGGTCCCGGCGGTCCGTGAAGTCGCGCTGTCAGTGGCGATGTTGCTCGTCGTGGCGCTGGTCCCGGTGATTCAGCCGGCCGGCCTGATTCGTCCCCCTGAATATGGCCGAGTCATCTACGAGGCGGAGACGCGCTACAACTACGTTCAGGTGATTCAGTATCAGGACGAGACCCGGCTGGCTCTCAACGAGGGTCACGCCACCCACTCGATCTATTCACCCAACCGGGAGTTGACGGGTGGCCCGTGGGACTACTTCATGGTCGGTTCCTACTTCAACGCCAACGCGACCCCCGACGATGTTAACAGTCTGCTCCTGGTCGGCCTTGCCGCTGGCACGGTGGCCCAGCAGTTCACCGCCGCATACGGTCCAATACCGATTGACGGGGTTGAGATCGATGGCGAGATTGTCGACATTGGCCGCAAGTTCTTCAACATGAACGAACCGAACCTCAACGTCGTCGTCGATGATGGCCGCTACTACCTGAGCCGCAGCGAAAAGAAGTACGACGTTATTGGTGTAGACGCGTACCGTCAGCCGTACATTCCGTTTCACCTGACGACCCGGGAGTTCTTTCAGTCGGCGAGCGACCATCTGAACGACGATGGCGTGGTCGTGCTGAACGCCGGCCGCACGACGACCGACTTCCGCCTGGTCGATGTCATGGCCTCGACGATGGCGTCGGTCTTCCCGAACGTCTACATCATCGATGTCGCACGGTTCACCAACAGCATGGTAATCGCCACCAAGCAGCCGACCGACATCGCCAGCTTCGCAGCGAATATCGCGAATATTCCTGAAGGATCTCTGATTCGCCAGGTCGGCGATATCGCGATCGAGACGGGTAATATCCGCGAATGGACAGGTCATGACCGCGTCTTCACCGACGACCTGGCGCCGGTCGAGCTTGTCGTCGATCAGATCATCCTGCGCGCTGCGACGGAGGAGAGATGAGCTCCAACGGGCGCGTCGCCTTCCGGTTCACATCACTCGCCGAGCAACCGATTGCCCACGGCATGAGTGGCCGCCGTCGTGGTGACGGCCACGACGGCGATGTGGGCCATGGCCGGGGAACGACTGCCGAGATCATCGAGGCCAACCGGACCGACTTTTTGAACGAGGTATCGATCGAGCCCGCGTCGCTGACGATTGGCCGGCAAACGCACGGCTCACGAGTCGAAATCGTCGACCGTGATAGTCGTGGACGTGGCCGATATCCCGCGTTCGACGGCTTCCCGGCGACCGATGCTCTGGTCACGGCCGATCCCTCGGTCGCGCTAGGAGTCATCGTCGCCGATTGTGTCCCGCTCGTTCTCTACGACCCTGTCAGGCACGCGGTCGGCGTCGTCCATGCTGGCTGGCGCGGCACGGTGGCCGGCATTGCCCCGGCGGCAGTCGAGACTATGCGCGATGCGTTCGGATCCAGCCCAGCAGATCTTCTCGTCGGTATCGGTCCGTCGATCGGCCCGTGTTGCTACGAGGTTGGCGTGGAGGTAGCCGATGCCTGGCGCGCCAGTGGCCTGGACCCGAATGGCGAGGCCATCTCCTCCGGCGGAACGCACTTCGATCTCTGGGCCGCCAATATGCGGGCGCTCGCCTCGGTGGGTGTCGCTGAGGGCAATGTCGAAATCAGCGGCGGTTGTGTTCGCTGCCAGATCGACCGATTCTTCTCCTATCGCGCTGCGGCGCGTGGCGTGGCGATGGCTGGTCGTATGCTAATGGTGGCGAAGTTGTCCGAGAGGGGCCGACCGTGACATCAATCATCACCGACATCGCCGCGCGAATTGCTGCGGTCGAGGGGCGAATCACGCTCGCCGCCGAGCGGGCCGGCCGCGATCCCAGCGAGATTACGCTCGTCGGAGTGAGCAAGACCGTTGGCCGGGCGGACGTCGACGCGGCATACGCGGCCGGCATGCGTCACTTCGGCGAGAATCGTATCCAGGACGCCCTCGTCAAGTTCGAGGACTCGCCCGACGACCTGGTGCTTCATCTGATCGGCAGCTTGCAGACCAACAAGGTGCGTCACGCAGTTGGGCGATTCCAGCTCATCCACTCAGTCGACCGGCTCTCGCTGGTCGATGCTCTCCAGGCACGATGCGAGGCTGCCGGTGTGATCCAGCCGATCCTCCTGCAAGTGAATGTGGCCCGCGAGGAGCAGAAGCACGGATGCGACCCTGATGACGCGGCAGCCATGGTTGAGGCGGTGCTGGCCCGTAAGAACCTCGAGCTGCGTGGGTTGATGACGATGGCGCCTTTGACTGCGACACCGGAAGAAGCTCGCCCGGTGTTCGCCGAATTACGGCAGCTTCGCGACCGCCTGAAGCGTGACTTCCCGGGTTCCAACCTGGCGGACCTGTCGATGGGGATGACGAACGACTACGAGGTGGCCGTCGAGGAAGGCGCAACGATCGTGCGAGTCGGGCGAGCGATCTTCGCGCCGCCGCCGGGAGCATGATGCGACTCGTCTCGCTGGGCTCTGGCAGCAGCGGCAACGGCTTTCTTCTCGACACCGGTAACGCGGCGATGCTCATTGATTGCGGTGTCGGAGTCCGGACGATCCAGGCCGCGCTCCGCGACTTCGACGTTCACGACCGGCTCTCCGCAATCATCGTAAGTCACGAACATATCGACCATATCCGGTCGGTTGATTCGATTGCCCGACGCACCGGCAGCCCGATCGTCACGACGCGCGGCACATTCCAGGCGATTCGTTCGGAGCGACCCTTCAGCCCACGGTCGGCCGGCGAACATTTCGCCGAAGCGGGGGTCGAGATCCGGTTCGTGTCCGTGTCCCACGATGCGGCTGAACCGTGTGGCTTCGTCATTGACGACGGCAAGACCCGAATCGCGATTTTCACCGATCTGGGCTACGTCGGGGAGTCGGTGGTCGACGCCATACGTGACGCCGATATCATCGTGCTTGAATCAAACTACGACCGCCGGATGCTTCGATCCGGCCCCTACCCTGCCCGATTGAAGCGACGTATCGAAAGCCCGACCGGTCACCTGAGCAATGATGATTGCGCCGCTGCCCTGGTTTCCCTCACAACTGCTCGCACGAGGGCGATCTGGCTGGCTCACCTGTCGGACAAGAACAACTCGGCCGCGATTGCTCTTGCCAGCGCTCGCGAGGCGATTGCGTTGGCAGGGTATGCGACGCCGGTCGGCGTGCTCGACCGATTCGAGCGCACCGACGTGACATCTCTTCCCGCTATTCAGCTATCACTGGGCATGGGGGTCTGAGTTTACCTTCGCGTCACTCTGTCGCGACCAGGTCGTCGCTAGTCGGCGGCGGCGGCCGTAGTACGGAACTGCATCGTATAGAGCTTGTGATAAGCGCCCTGTCGCTCAAGCAGTTCGTCATGGGAGCCGATTTCGATGACCCGTCCGTGATCGAGGACGACAACTCGACTGGCCTCACGGATCGTCGATAGCCGGTGAGCGATCATGAACGATGTCCGGTTAGCGAGTAGCGTGTGCAACGCGCCCTGAATAATGAGCTCGGTTTCCGTATCGACGCTGGATGTTGCCTCATCGAGAATGATGATCCGCGGATCGGAAATGAGCGCGCGGGCAAAGGAGAGTAGCTGACGTTGACCGACTGAGAGTGTTGCTCCTCGCTCGTGGACCTCGGCGTCGTATCCACCGGGAAGGTTGACGATGAAGTCGTGCGCGCCGACCGCCTTCGCTGTGGCAATCATCTCTTCTTCGGATGCGTCCGGGCGCGCGAACAGGATGTTGTCGCGAATGGTGCCGGCGAACAGGAAGGTGTCTTGCGGGACAACACCCAGCTGGGAGCGGAGTGACTCCTGCGTGACATCGCGGAGGTCGTGTCCGTCGATGCGGATTGCGCCGTCTCGCACGTCGTAGAAACGTGTCAGCAGGTTGATCATCGACGACTTGCCGGCGCCAGTCTCCCCAACGAATGCGATGGACTCGCCTGGCTGGACATCGAGGTTGATATCGTGCAGCACCTCGGCCTCTTCGTAGCCGAACCGGACGCTATCGAAGACAACGTGTCCTTCAATGCGCGGAAGCACGACCGCGTTTGGAGCGTCGGTGATCTCGCTCTCGGTATCGAGAATCGTGTAAATCCGCTCACCCGCAGCGGTTGCCGCCTGGAGCGTGTTGTAGGCCTGTGACAGCTGGTTAATCGGATCGTAGAAGCGCCCGACGTAGGCGACGAATGTGACGAGCTCCCCAACGGTAAAGGCGACTCCGCCGACCATCCGCCCACCGACATACAACACAAGCGCAATCGTCACGTATTCGATGAAGGTGACGAACGGAAAGAGGAATGCGGACAACCGCGCCGCATCGATGTTGGCGTCGAGGTTCTCGTCGTTGATGCCGGTGAACGTTTTCAGATTGCGCGGCTCACGGGTAAATGACTGGATCACTCGCATACCGGCGATATTCTCGGCAAGGAACGCGTTCACGCGGCCGATCGTGATTCGGGTCGTGCGGTACGTCAGGATAGCCTTCCGACGCCAGAACACCATCAGCACGACCATGACGGGCAGCAGCGCGAACGAGACCAGCGCCAGTTGCCAGTTCGTCATCCACATGAGGACGATGATCCCCACCAGCAGCGCCACCTGAGAGAGGATGTCGACGAGACCGTCGGAGAACAGCTGGTCGATGACGGAGACATCGTTCTGGATCCGCGACATGATCGACCCGACACCGCGGCGGTCGATATATCGAATACCGAGTCGTTGAATACGAGCAAACATCGACGCGCGCAGATCGTACACAATGCGCTGACCGACCTGGCCCATGAGGAACATCTCGAAGTAGCTTGCAAGAAACCGAAGCACCAGCACGACGAGGAAGGCGGCGCCGAGCAGATTCAGCCCAGTGGCTCCCGCGTGGCCGAAAAACGTGCGCCCAGTCGTCCCACTAATCGCGTTGGTGACGATGTCGACCGCGAGCCCGAACATAAACGGGATCGACAGCTCCAGGAAGGTGACGATCAGGATCAGCGCCACTGCGATTACCGCAGGGCGTTTATACGGCCCGACCTGGGAGATGAGGCGTCGTGTTATGCGGCTGTCGTACGCTCTGCCGAGGAGATCGTCAGGATCTGTCGCTTGGTACATGGCTATCGCCCGCTCGGCCTAATCGGCCGCAGTGACGAACTCCTCCTGATCCTTGAGCTGCAGCTCGTACAGACGGGCATAGTGGCCATCCTGCGCGATGAGTCCCTGGTGTGTCCCGCGTTCGACGATGCTCCCATCGTCAAAGACGAGTATCTCGTCGGCTTCCTTCAGACTGGAGACACGCTGGGCGATGATGAACGTCGTGCGACCGGCCATCGCACGCGCGAGAGCCTGCTGAAGCTCGTATTCAGTCTGAGTGTCGACACTGGATGTCGCGTCGTCGAAGACGAGGACGCGGGGATTGGCGCAGATTGCCCGTGCGATTGCGACGCGCTGTCGTTGGCCGCCCGAAAGCGACACACCGCGTTCGCCGAGCCGAGTGTCAAACCCGTCTGGCATCTCGCTAATGAACGCGTAGGCCTGCGCGATTCGAGCCGCCGTCTCAACCTCTGCGCGTGATGCGGTCGGGTTGCCGAACGCGATGTTGTCGTGGATGGTCGAGGAGAACAGAAACGTCTCCTGAAGCACGAACCCGATGTTTCGCCGCAAGCTCCCGATCTCGATCGTGCGCACATCGATGCCATCGAAAGTCACCGTACCGTGCGACACCTCGTAGAACCTGGCCAGCAGGCTGGGAATCGTGCTCTTGCCGCTGCCGGTAGCGCCGATCAGGCCGACGACGCCGCCGGCCGGCGCGGAGAGGCTGACGTCGCGAACCGCGGGGCGTGAAGTATTCGGGTAGGTGAACGTCACGTCGGTGAACGCGACATCTCCACGAGGAGCGTCCAGCGTCACGGCATCAGCCCGGTTGCGGATCGCGGGTCGCGTGTCGATGATCTCGAAGATACGATCTCCGGATGCAATCGCACGAGCAACGGAGTTCATGATCCAGCCGAGTTGACGGAGCGGCATCGCCAACAACGTCAGATACAGGTTGAACGCGACAAATGTGCCGATCGAGAGAGACCCGTTGAGCACCTGCCGGCCACCGTACCAGAGCACGATCACCAACGACGCGCCAGCAAGGAATTGCATGAATGGGAAGAAGAATGAATAGTAGCGAATCGCTTCGATCTGCCGACCATACAACTCGTCGAGTGAGTGATCGAACCGGCGGATTTCGGCATCCTCGCGCGCGAATACCCGGACAACCCGGGTTCCGGCAAGGTTCTCCTGCAGCACACTCGACATCTCGCCGAACTGCTGCTGCACCTTTGCGAACATTGGCCTGACGTGTGACGAGAAGTAAAGCGCCGTGAATGCCAGCACCGGCATCATCGCGAGCGAAAGTAGCCCGAGCTTCAGGTGTTCGCGCAGGAGCAGGATGCTGACAATGATGAACACTGTCACGCTGTAAATCACCATGCGCAACGAGAACATCAGGAAGCGCCGGATGGCGTTGACATCCTCTGTCGCGCGAGACATCAACTGGCCAGATTGAGCGACATCGAAAAACTGGAACGGCAGGGTGAGCAGGTGGCCGTAAAGCTGATGCCGAACGTCGGTCGAGACGCGTTCCGAGAGCGCTTGAAAGAGATATGAGCGGACATAGGTGAAGGCCGCCTGGACCGTCACGACGGCGATGATCAGCAGTGACCCTGTCAGGATCGCATGCTGATCATTCTGAACGATCCCATGGTCGATCACTCTCTGAACGAGCCGTGGCACCGCAAGCTGCGCGCCGGTGGCGACGAACAGGCATACATAGGCAACGACAAGGCTCAACGGATACGGTTTCAAATAGGTCAGAATGCGCCAGATGACGCGCATAGATCGCTCCTCGGCCGGGGCAACGATGTCCGGTCAGACGTTTCACTATAGCAGATGCCCGGTAAGACGCGCGCGCCTCTCTTGCGCCCGGTTGCGGATAATCCTCGCCTGCTGACTTTTCCCGCGTACAAACGATAGATTTTCGTCCTGTGGACGATTGACGGGATCGCGAGAGTGCAGATACAATGGGTACGTACAGAGAGGACATACACGTTGCGCCGCGCGAAAGGAGCAGGCGTGGAGGGGGAACGAACCGACTACCAGAACGTCATCGATGAGGCGTTGCGGATCGTCTACAGTCATCATCACCGTTTGGTGAGCCGGCTGTTCCCGGACGCAGAGCGTCCGCTGGATATGACGACACTGAGGCGTGGTCCGCTGGGAACGGATCTACTTCGCCTCGCTCAGCTCGCCCGAGGCGAAATTCGCGAGCCGAAGGATCGGGTGCTCGAAGCAATCGATAGCGTCCTTCAGCTCCTGTTCTGGCCACCGATGGCAGAAGACTACATGGTGCCGCGGTCATTCTGGGAGACGCCGCTGGGCGGAATGCTTTCAATGGCCAAGTATCGTGCATACGAGCCATCGGAACTGGTCTCGATCGGCGCGGCAGCCCAACGCCTGGGCGTCACCCGGCCGACGATCTATCGCTGGATGGATGAGCGCCATCTCGGATACGTTCGTGACGAGATGTCCGGCCGCACGTTCGTCGTCCAACGCGATGTCGAGTCTCTGCTCAGCGACGCGAGCGGCGTCGTCTAGCATCGGTCACGAGAGTTAAGGCCGGCGCAACTGCGCCGGCCTTATTCATTGTCCTGCGCCGGGGTGTCGCACAACCAGTCTTCTCGGGCCACCGCGCGTCCATCGCGGACATAGATCCGAGGCACCCGCGCGGTAAGGCGGGTCGCAGCCTCGTAGTTGTTCGTCGAAGCCATCGGACCGATGTCCTCGAATGTCATCGCGCCCGTTGCTCCTGGCCCAACGACGACGACCTGGTCTCCCTCGGACACTCCGTCAGCATCGCCGACGATTGTCTGGTCCATGCAGACGCGTCCGCGGATTGGCCGTGGCGTTCCGCCAATCACGAACCAACCCTGATTCGCCAACGGACGCGGTATTCCATCTGCATACCCGATTGCAATGGTTGCAAGCGTCTCAGTGTTGGTCGTGCGATAGATCGCGTTGTAGGAAACAGCGACGCCGGCCGGAGCCTGGCTGACTCGGGTCACGACGCTACGAATCGACATCACCGGCCGAAACCGTGGATCGCACGGCACCTCGGGTGATGGCGATAGCCCGTACGTCGCGGCGCCCGCACGGACGAGATTGGTCGGTCCGGTTCTCCCTGTGATGATCCCGGCGCTGTTGGACAGGTGGACCCAACGTGGGTTGATGCCCGCGTTCCGCGCTACCTCGACTGCGGCTGAGAACGTGGATACCTGCTCGCCAGTCGGTTCTGCCCCCGGTTCGTCTGCACTGGAGAAGTGGCTGAAGAATCCGTCGATATCCAGATCGTTCATGTTGGTCAGGCGTTCGAGAGCCGTCGGCAGCTCGTCGGGCATGAAACCGTACCGGCGCATGCCGATGTCGACCTTGACATGAACGCGCGCGGGCTGCCCTGCCTCGCGAGCTGCTGCGCAAAGCGCCTCGACCATCGACCAGCTTCCGGCGGCGAAGGTTACATCGGCCCGGATCGCTTCGGCGAGACGTGAGGATACGGGCGGGCCGAGGACGAGTGTCGGCGTCGTAATGCCGGCTGCTCGCAACCGCATCGCCTCGGTGACTCGCGCAACCGCCAACCACTCGCAACCCACCTCAGCGGCTGCGCGGGCGCAACCGATCAGCCCGTGGCCGTAGGCGTCCGCCTTGACGACGGCCATGAAGGCCGATCCGGCCGGCGCCATCGAGCGCAATAGCGCGATATTATGTAGATAAGCGTCGAGGTCAATCGTCGCATGTGTTTCGGAAACGCCGACGCCGCGATCGACGCTCCCCTGCTGACTATCTGTCACGCGGCTAGACGCTCCGATCGGCGATTTCGGATGCCTCGGCGACGAGGCGGACGATGTCGGAGCGAGAGATGATGCCTAGCAGTCGGCCATGCTCATCGACGACAGGTAGCGGATTCAGTTCCTGCTTGAACATCATGTTCGCCGCGTCACGGATCGGCGCGTCGGGCGAGATGGTCTTGACGTCACGCGTCATGAGCTCTCCCGCTGTCGAGGCGAGGACCCGGCGCAACTCTTCGTCGGACTTGTCCCACGGAAGCCGGAAGATGGCATCCAGGAATGTGCCGAAAGCAGGTGGATCCACATCGATTTCCCGGGAGACGACGTCGACCTCAGTCACAAGCCCGACGAGAATCCCATCATCGACGACAGGGATCCCCGAGACATCATGCTCGACCATCAGTCGCGCGAGCTCAGTCACGCTTGTCTCTGGTGTGACAGCAATCACATCCGTCGACATGATCGTCGCCACGCGTGCATCGGTATTCATCACGATCATTCACCTCCAGAATCAATACGTCACGTGCGCCAGACAGGCTCAGCAAGGTCACGGAGAACGCCCCCGATCTCGTCGATCACATCCCGTGCAACGGTGCCCATCGTGCCATGATGCCGGGCTGCGCGCCGGCCGGCCTCGGCGCCGGAATACACGGCAACTCGCGCCGCATCCCAGGGGGACAGACCCTGGGCGAGCAGCCCACCAATCAGGCCGGCGAGCACGTCGCCCGTGCCGGCCGTCGCCAGCTCGGGGGTCGCGCGCTGAGCGAGCCAGACATCCCCATTGGGACGTGCGACCGGCGAATATCCCGACTTCAGTACGACAACCTGCCCGAAATGCGCGGCAGTCTCACGCGCCCAGTGGACGGGATCGCCGAGGATCGATACAGGATCGGTATGCATCAGTCTCGCCAGCTCTCCCGGGTGGGGCGTCAGGACGGCGGACCCAGGCTCGAGTCCATCGGGAGGGCCGGCTAGCCCCGACATCCAGTTCAGCGCATCGGCGTCGACGACCTTTGTCAGGCGTCGAATCGGAGCCGGAGCGCGCTCGGATAGCAGACCGTCGAGGATAGACGCTGCCGCGGCGGATCGCCCCAGACCAGGCCCGACGACCAGCGCGTGGAGCGTCGATTCGCGCTCGGCAACGAAATCAAGAATTGCGCGCAACTGGTTCTCATCTGAAAGCGGCGCCAGCACCGTCTCTGGCGCCTGTGACGCGAGCACAGGCGCGATTTGCTGGGGAACAGCGGCCGCGACAAGCCCGGCGCCAGCGCGTAACGCTGCCTCCGCCGACAATCTCGGAGCTCCGTAGTAGGTCGGCGCGCCGCCAACGATCAGGACTGCGCCAGTTCCATGCTTGTGGGCGGTCGCCCGCCGGCGCGGAAGCATCGGGCTGACCGATGCTCTGTCCAGGAGCATTGCTCGACCATGAATCTCGGGCGGCTCGATGCCGATATCGATGACGATCAGCTCACCTGCCATCGACGCGGCCGGCTCACGCGTGATTCCCAACTTCGGCAATCCGAGACAGAGGGTGACGTCGGCGCGCAACGTGTCAACTGCCGCTTCGCCGACGCCAGCGTCGATGCCTGACGGCACGTCGATCGCGACGATGGGAACCGGTCGCGCGGCGCGGACCGCATTGATCCCGCGGAACAACACGGCGATATCTGGTGGCAGCGTCGGACGACTGCGATAACCGAACACGCCATCGAGAATGACATCGCAGTTGGCGAGATTGGGCGTCTCGGTGAAGACGACCCCAGCTCGTTCGATATCAGTCAATGGCAGATCGCCGGGCTCGTTGCGATGGACAGTGACGGCTTCACAGAGCCAGTTCGAACGGGAGAGAATGCCGAGCGCGACCAGGGCGTCACCGCCGTTATTGCCCGGGCCGACAAGCCCGGTTATCCGGCGAGCTGAGGCCCCATCTGTCATGACATGGCGGTCGATCCAGCTGGCAATTGCCTCAGCGGCGCGGCGCATCAGCGCATCCGCAGTCGTCCCCGCGTCGATCGTGCGCCGCTCGGCAGCGTACATCTCATCCGGCGTCACCAACACTGTCATTTCACATCGACCGGGACCTTGGACGCGATGACGATCGCCATAGCGTCGCCGCGGGAATGGGTGAGTGACACCGCGAAATGTGTGAAGCCCAGCAGTCGCGCGCGGCGAAGGGCGGTGTCGTGAAGCACGAGGATCGGTTTGCCTCGTCGGTTGGGTAGCACCTCGATGTCACGCCAGCGAACGCCACGCACGCCCGTCCCCAGCGCCTTCATCGTCGCTTCCTTCGCAGCGAAGCGCGCGGCGAGCTCCTGCACCCGTTTGCCGTAGCGTTCGCGTTCGCGAGGAGAGTACACGCGGGTCAGGAAACGATCGCCAAATCGCTCCAGCGTCTGCCCGATCCGCTCGATCTCGATGATGTCGATGCCGACCTCGACAGGACCGGCAGCCTCGCTGTCCCAGATCGGCTCGTACTCAGCGCCCGATGCCGACATATGTCAGTCCGTGTGCTTGAACGTCGCTGGGGTCATACAGATTGCGCCCGTCCAGCAGCAATGGCGTCCGCATCAGCTCGGCGACGCGTCCGAGGTTGGCCTGTTTGAACTCGTTCCATGGCGTGATGACACAAAGAGCATCGGCTCCGTCGATCGCATCGTAGGGGCTGGAGCAGATGGTAGTGTTAGGGAGGAGCGGGCGCGCGTTCTCAGCGGCAGCCGGATCGTAAGCGCGAACCGTCCCTCCGCGCTGCTCGATCATGCGGATGATATCGATCGCAGGTGACTCGCGCATGTCGTCGGTGTTCTGCTTGAACGCCAACCCCCATACGCCGATCTGTCGATCGGTCAGATCGCCGAGCTGCTCCTGTAGCTTCTGGACAAATCGCCGCCGCTGGTCATTGTTGATTTCAATAACGGCACGCAGCAGTTGGGGGTGTGTGTTGGCCTCTTCGGCCATATATGCCAGTGCGCTGACATCCTTTGGAAAGCAGGAGCCACCATACCCGATGCCTGCCTCCAGGAAGAGAGGACCGATCCGAGCGTCGTGTCCCATGCCCTTCGCGACCACCGTCACATCTGCCCCGACGCGTTCGCAGATCCGCGCGATCTCATTGATGAACGAGATCTTTGTCGCCAGGAACGCGTTTGACGCGTACTTGATCATCTCCGCCGAGCGGAGATCGGTGATGACGATCGGCGTCTGGAGGACACGGTACAGATCGGCCACCTTTTCGGCGGCCTGCCGGTCATCCGATCCAAGAACGATGCGCTCGGGGTGCATGACATCGTGCACCGCGGAGCCCTCGCGAAGAAACTCGGGATTGCTGACGACGGAGAAATTCACCTCGTCGCACGTGTGTTCCTTGACGATCTTCGCAACGAGATCACCGGATCCGATCGGCATCGTACTCTTGTTCACGAGGATTGTCGCCCCGCGTAGATGCTGTGCGATGGTCGTTGCGGCGCGGCGTACCGCGCGCATGTCGGCCTCTCCGTTGAATGACTGGGGTGTGTCGACGCAAATGAAGACGAACTCGGAGTCGGGGACGGCATCGGCATAGGATGTTGTGAAGCGGAGCCGGCCGGCCTTCAGGTTGCGGGTCAGTAGCTCGGGCAAACCCGGCTCGTAGATCGGGCATTCGCCGCGCCGCAGCGATGCGACCTTGTTCTCATCAATGTCGATACCAGTGACATCGTTGCCCAAGTCAGCGAACGCGGCCGCGGAAACAAGTCCGACGTAGCCACTGCCGATGATGCTGATCCGCGCCATGAATCGTCAATTCCTCTCGCCGACCCTGCGTCCACGCTCGTGGCTTGCGTCAATCCGGGCATGCCTCATCACCTGAGGAGCTCGCCGCTGGTGAGCGACACGTTGGTTACACGTGTCTGGTAACTCTGTCCCGAAGCGTACAACACGACCGCGGTTATCTGTCTCGGCAACGGCGTCAGATTGCTCAGGTCGTATGACACGCGGCTCCAGGCGTCGCGTTCGACGCGCGAACCACGAAATTCATCGATCGGTCGATCCGGGTCAGAGACGGCGTAGTAGGCATGCGACCAGGTCCGTTCCTTTCCCTCGACGTCGATATAGTCGAGCATGACGATCAACGGGAACTGGTTGAGATCATCGCCGCCGCCGGCCGGCTGCTGATCTGTGATCCGCACGTCGAACTGAAGTCGGAGTGATGTGATGACGCGCAGCGTCTTGCCGACACGTTGCCGCACACCCGCCTGTACGGTTCCGGCAGTTCCGTCAGACGGGCGAGAGATTGCAAGCGCGACGACGTCAGCCCCCTGGATCTGATCGCTCACGAGGTCAACAGATGCGTTGACAGGGACGATCCCGGCCTGCTGGGCATTTTGTTGGCGGAAGTCGACCCAGCCGGCCAGTCCGTTCTCGAACGAGCCGTTGACAAGAAGCTCTCGCACCGGCGCGGTAATCTTGCCGGCAACTCCTGTCGGATCGATGACCGTCTGCTGATTCTCGGTCAGTGTCAATTCGCGATCGGCGCGCGTCACCGTCGCTTGCCCACGAAGGACGGCCGCGCGAACACTGGCGTCTGCTGGCGCTGAGCCATCTCCCGGCGACACAATCTCGACCAGAAATGCGCCTTCTTGCTGCCTGGAGACTTCGGATGCCATGACCGCCCGGGATCCGGCGGCCTCGATCACGAGCTCGCTATAGGAATAGTCACCCGACGGAACCATGTTCGCGTAGACTGCGCCGCGTTCTAGCCGCAGCGTAACCAGCTTCGTCCGGTCAAAGAATCGTGACGAGCGCATTCGGTCGATCATCACGACCGAATCCTCGGCGATCTCGACCGTGGTTCCGTCAAAGGCGGTCAGCGTGACAACGGTGCCGAGAGCAGTTGATACTCGATCGCCCTCGCTGACCATCTGGTCGGCGTCGATCAGACGCCAGTCCGTATCGGCCGGCGACCGGATCAACACCCCACTGCCACTGATGAACGTGATTCGCGCGTCGTGAGCCTCGGTCGCATGGCGACTCGCCCAGACGACGCCGGAAATCAGCGCAACCAACAGGATAAACGACCAGGCGCTGACGACGCCGAGTACGAGCCACGCTCTCTTGATTTGATTCTCCGGTGACCGCGGCCCGTCGAATTGTGGGGCCGGGCTTACGGGCTCTGGTCTCGGATCTCCAGCTTGCGAAGTCATTGCCTGCTCATAGCGATGCGCGATCGCTCAGCGTGTGCTGTGCGCACGCGCGATGCGGTGCTTCTCGCGCTGTTGCGCGGCGATCTGTTGGTCGGCGGGGCGATACGTGCTGATGAACTCGCTTCGGTCCTCGGCAAACGTCCCCGCCTCGATCGCGGTCGCCATCCGTTCCGTTTGCCGATGAAGGAAGCGCACGTTGTGAATCGAGCCCAGCCGATAGGCGAGCAACTCTCGCGCGCGGAAGAGATGGTGCACGTAGGCGGCGCTGAACGTCTGACACGTATAGCAGTCGCATGACGCATCGATCGGCTCGTCGACAAGGCGAAATCGACTGGCAGCGATATCGACGCGTCCGGTCGGAGTGTACAGCGCGCCACGTCGCGCCACTCGCGTCGGAAGGACGCAATCGAACAGGTCGACGCCTGCCGCAACGCCATTCCAAAGGTCTTCTGGTGATCCGACCCCCATCAGGTATCGAGGACGGTCGGCCGGCAGCCCATCGATCGAAGCCGCGAGCATCTCGCCCATGACATCCTTCGGCTCGCCGACGCTGAGCCCACCGATCGCGCAGCCATCGACGCCACTCTCGGCGACGAACGCCGCCGACGCGACCCGACGCGAAAGATCGAATCCGCCCTGGCAGATGCCAAAAAGCAAGCCCCGCGTCGGGTCGTCGCCACTTTCGGCGCGAAAGGCGGCGATATTCCGCGGCAGCCACTCGTGGGTTAACCGCATAGCTGCGGCCTGCTCGGCGTCATCGGCGCCGAATCCGGCCAGAACGTCGAGGGCCATCGTGATATCCGACCCGAACTGAGACTGCAGCTTCATCGCGCGCTCCGGGGTCAACTCGTGTTGCGACCCGTCGCTATGCGAACGGAATATCACGCCGTTGGCTGTCAGCTTCCGGGTTCCTGCCAGGCTGAAGATCTGAAAGCCGCCCGAATCAGTGAGTAGTGGTCCATCCCATCGCATGAAGTGGCTGGCGCCGCCGAGGTGTTCCAGCGCATCGGCGCCCGGTCGAAGCATGAGATGATACGTGTTTGCCAGGATGATCTGGCTGCCGACGGCGCGAAGATCGGCCGGGTCGAGGGCCTTGACTGCCGCCTGCGTCCCGACTGGCATGAACGCAGGCGTGCGAACCACGCCACGCGGTAGGCGAAGCAATCCACGCCGCGCGCGTCCATCGGTAGCGGTTACGGTAAACGCATCGAGAGGCTGCATCAACATGCCGGGTAGTATGCCAGCCAGCCGTCGACCTGTAGTCGAGATCCGCCGCGCAGCACTGGGTTGGGGGTTTTCGCTCCTCTACGGGAGGCTCGCGTTTCTGCACGAACCCGCAGGTCGACTGCTGAACGGGCCGGCCTGGAATGGCCGCCGCATGATGGCGCTCGACCCACCGATCTTTGCCACACTGCTCGATCTTGGTTGCGGCGAGGGTTGCCTTGTTGCGCGGGCCGCTCGGGCAGGAGTCCTCGCGCTTGGCATTGACCGATCGATGTCCATGATTCACCGAGCGCAACGCCGGGGTGTGCCTGTCGTGTGTGCGAGTGCGAGCGCGCTCCCGGTGAGCGACGGGTCAATGGATGTTGTTACGTCAACATACCCGGGTGTCTGGATCTTCGATGCCGCCGTTTTCCGCGAGGTCGCCCGCGTTCTTCGGCCCGGCGGTGAGGTGCGGATCCTTCTCGGAGGATCGATCACCGCGGGCCGGTGGTCGCAGCCGAGAAGGATCCTCGCCCGGATCATTTATGGCAAGCAGAACAGTGCGTCGCCGGAAGCGCCAACCAATGATCTTCTTGTCGGCAGCATAGTCATCCGTAAAGATCGTTGGGGGGAGTCGGTTTGGTGGATGGGGCGGCGCCCCAACTATGATTGAGGATGCGCGACGGGCTGATCTCCGGCTTCGTCGAGCGCGGCGAGATCAGCGAAGGGATCTTCTCGGGTTGCTGCCGACTTGGGCTGCGCCGAGCTCGGGGAAGCGGAACTGGCCGGACGGCTGCCGCCTTCGATCGCAGACGGAATCGACTGTGCGATCGCGACGGTCTCCTTCTGGACGTTGCTGACGGTTTCCTTGACGTCGGTGACCGACGACTGGACATCGTTGATCGAGCCCTCGAACTCGTCGGTCATCTCTTTCGTGATCCGACGGAAATCGCGGACGGCTTTGCCGACCTGCGCGCCAATTTCCGGGAGCTTGCCCGGGCCAAAGATAATCAGGGCGACGATCATGATCACGAGGATTTCCGGGGTTCCCATGCCGAACACGTTCATGTCTGAGCTCCGAGGTGCGCCGCCGGGGCGGCGTGAGAAATTAGCGGTGCATCAAGCGCGGAGTATACCATCGGGGCTGCGGCGCTCTGGCTACGAGAACACTGATTGGTTCCGTTGGTTCCGCCGTCGGGCGAGGGGGGATGACCACGTGCGCCAGGAACGAAGTGATGTCTGGTTAATTGTCGGGCTAGGAAACCCGGGCCGGCGCTACGAAGGGACACGCCATAACGCCGGATTCATGGTGCTGGATCGCCTGCGGAGTCGACTGCCTGCGGGAACTACTCGCAGCCGCTTCCAATCGGAGATCTGCGAAACTCGGCTCGCCGACCAGCGACTCGTCCTCGCGATGCCGCAGACGTTTATGAACGAGAGTGGCGTTGCCGTCGCGGAGCTGGCGCGCTGGTACAAGGTTCCGCGCGATCGGTTGCTGGTAGTGTCGGATGACCTGGATCTCCCATTTGGAAGCATCCGGCTGCGCGGAGAGGGCAGTGATGGCGGTCACAATGGCGTCGCCTCGATCATCCACCATCTGCGTTCATCGAGCTTCCCGCGCCTTCGCGTTGGCATCTCGCGACCTGCGACCGGCCCGACTGTGCCATATGTTCTTTCGCCATTTTCGCCAGCCGAGCGGCAGCGCCTCGGAGATGTGCTCGATCTGGCAGCAGATGCCATCGTGGTCTGGTTGCAAGAGGGTCTCGTGCCGGCAATGAACCAATTCAATCGAAAGCCAACGATCGAGTTGACGGCGGACGTGCCACCCGGCAGCAGGTGATACAAATACCGGCGCCTACGGTATTGCCGGTCGAATGGCCGCTAACCGGGCGCGTGAGCGGAGGAGAACAGACGTGGAAATTACGCGGGTCGCGGTGGTCGGCGGCGGGACGATGGGTAATGGCATTGTGCAGGTGATGGCGCAGGCCGGCGTTCCGGTAACGATGGTGGACATCAGCCAGGAGAGCCTCGATCGTGGGCTGACGACGATTCGCGCGAACCTGCAGCGGGGGGTGGATCGCGAACGTATCTCCGCAGACACAATGGCTCTTGCGCTCGGCCTCATCGAATCAACCACATCCTTCGGTTCGTTGGCCGGCGTGGACCTGATGATCGAAGCGGTTCCAGAAGTCCTTGCCCTGAAACGTGAGGTCTTCGAGCGGGCCGACGAGATGGCTCCCGAACGGACGATTCTGGCGTCGAATACCTCATCGATTCCGATCACGATGCTCGGCGCGGCGACGCGCCGGCCCCAGCGGGTAATCGGAATGCATTTCTTCAACCCCGTCCCGGTGATGCAGCTGGTCGAGATTATCCGCGGCCTTGAGACCGATGATGAGACTGTCAGCGCGGTGACGGCTCTTGCGGTGAAGGTCGGCAAGACGCCAGTCGAGGTGAACGATTTCCCCGGCTTCATCTCCAACCGGGTGCTGATGCCGATGGTTAACGAAGCGATCTACTGCCTGATGGAAGGCGTCGCGACGCGGGACAATATCGATCAGGTGATGAAGTTGGGTATGAATCACCCGATGGGCCCACTCGCGCTCGCAGACCTGATCGGGCTTGACGTCTGCCTCGATATCCTCGAAGTGTTGCAACGTGACCTCGGTGACCCGAAGTACCGTCCTTGCCCCTTGCTCCGCAAGATGGTCGCTGCCGGCAAGCTTGGCCGCAAGAGCGGCGAAGGATTCTACGACTACCGAACACGATAGCGGCAGGACTCCGTCGGAACGGTCCAGTAACGCTGAACTCGCAACATCGGAGCCCGGAGCGCAAAAAGATCCTGTGACGCTACCCATGGCAGAGCGACTGCGGGTAGGATAGATTGAGAGCGCCATCAGATTCGGCTCGCTCACACCTCCAGTCGGCAACGACGCCGACCTCAGGCCACGTACTGAAGGAGGGTTCCATGGCCGGACCGTTTTCGCGCATGCCCGGTGACGAGCGCTATGCGGGATCACCCCCGGATGAGCGGGAGTTCACGACCGTCTCTGGCGAAGCCGTCCAGTCGGTCTACGCACCCGCCGATCTGCGCCGTGTTGATTTCGACTATCAGCGTGATCTTGGTGATCCCGGCGCGTATCCCTTCACTCGCGGGATCCATAGCTCCATGTATCGCGGCAAGCTGTGGACGATTCGCATGTTCGCCGGCTTTGGCTCCGCTGAAGAGACCAACGCGCGATTCCGCTACCTCCTCGATCACGGTGAGACCGGGTTGTCGATCGCGTTTGACCTGCCCACCCTTTACGGCCGCGACACGGACGACCCGCTCGCTGCCGGAGAGTTCGGCAAGTGCGGCGTCGCCGTCTCCTCGCTGGCCGATATGGAGGCGCTGCTCGATGAGATCCCGCTCGACGTTGTGACAACGTCGATGACGATCAACGGGCCGGCTGCCGTCATCTGGGCGATGTATATCGCAACGGCCGAGAAGCGCGGGGTGCCCCGCGAGAATCTCCGCGGGACGTTGCAGAACGACATCCTCAAGGAATTCACCTCTCAGAACGAGTTCATCTTTCCGCCCTCGCCGTCGATGAAGCTTGTCACCGACACGATCGAGTTCGCCACCCGAGAGATGCCGTTGTGGAATTCGATCTCGATCTCCGGTTATCACATCCGCGAGGCCGGCGCGACGGCGACTGAGGAGCTTGCATTTACGCTGGCCGACGGCCTTGCGTACGTGGACGCCGCGCTAGAGCGCGGCCTCGATATCGACGAGTTCGCCCCACGCCTGTCGTTCTTCTTCAACTGTCACAACGACTTCTTCGAGGAGATCAGCAAGTTCCGCGCGGCTCGTCGTATCTGGGCTCGCTTGATGCGCGAGCGCTATGGCGCGAAGAACGAGCGGTCATTGTGGCTACGGTTCCACACCCAGACGGCCGGTTGCTCGCTCACCGCCCAGGAACCGGAGAACAACGTTATTCGGACAACGATCCAGGCCCTGGCTGCCGTTCTCGGCGGGACGCAGAGTCTCCACACAAACTCGCTGGACGAAGCGATCGCGCTTCCCAGCGAGTGGGCCGCGCGAATTGCCGTTCGGACTCAGCAGATTCTTGCCAGCGAGAGCGGTATCGCAAACATCACGGATCCACTAGGCGGTTCGTATGCGGTCGAAACAATGACGACCGAGATGGAACAGCGTGTCCTCGCCATCTTCGATGAGATCGAATCCTATGGCGGCGTCGTGCCGGCTATCGAGGAGGGCTACTTCCTGCGAAGGATCGCCGACAGCTCGTATCGTTACCAACAGGCTCTGGCCGACCAACGCAAGATTATCGTTGGCGTCAACGCCTTTCGCTCTGACGAGGAACCCGGTATTCCATTGCTACAGATGGATCCTCATGGAGAGGGCCGCCAGATCGAACGCTTGCGACGCGTGCGCGATGAGCGGGACCCCGAGATCTGGAGGACATCGATCGAGCGGCTGGAGAATGCCGCGCGGGCCGGCGAGAACGTCATGCCGTGGCTAATCGATGCCGCCAACGCCTACGCAACGCTCGGCGAGATTACAAACAGCTTGCGTCGCGTCTACGGCGAGTATCGCCAGTTGCTGGTTGTCTAGCGAGGGGTGGAGGGAATGATGGTCTCTACAGCGCATCCGCGAACGACGCCGATTCGCGTCCTCGTCGCCAAGCCGGGGCTGGATGGACATGACCGTGGCGCAAAGGTCATGGTTCGCGCGCTTCGCGACGCGGGTATGGAAGTGATCTATACCGGACTGTTCCAGACTCCCGAGATGATCGCCCGGGCAGCGATCGACGAGGATGCGGACGTCATCGGGCTCTCGATCCTGTCCGGCGCGCATCTGGCCTTGTTCCCGAAGATCTTCGCTGAGCTGGAGAAGGCGGGCGTCACCGACGTTCTCGTTGTCGCGGGCGGCACCATCCCGAACGAGGACATTCCACATGTCAAGGAGCTCGGCGTCGCTGAGGTCTTTGGCCCTGGAACGCCGATGGAGGAGGCGGTTCGCTTCATCCGCGAGCACGCACCCGATCGGAGCGGTGAGTGATCGTGACCCGGCAAGAAGAGCTCGTTGCCCGATTCCGCACGGGCGACCGCGCCGCCCTCGCCCGGCTGATCTCGTGGGTCGAGAATGGGCAGCCGGCCGGGATGCGCGCGCTTTCCGAGGTCTATCAATTGACCGGCAACGCGTATGTTGTCGGTATCACCGGGCCGCCGGGCGCCGGCAAGAGCACCCTCACCAACGCGTTGATTCGTGGCTATCGGGCGCGCGGGAAGACCGTCGCCGTTGTCGCGATCGATCCTTCGAGCGTGCTGACTGGTGGCGCTACGCTGGGCGACCGGATTCGGATGATCGAGAACTTTGACGATCCGGGCGTCTACATTCGCTCGATGGCGACTCGTGGCGAGATGGGTGGCTTGTCGTTGGCCGTTGGCGCCGTCGTCCATCTTCTCGACGCCTACGGGTTTGACATCATTCTGATCGAGACTGTCGGCGTTGGGCAGGACGAGGTCGATGTCGGCGAGTTGGCCGATACGACGCTCCTGCTCCAGGTGCCCGGGCTGGGCGACGCGATTCAGACGATCAAGGCCGGCGTGCTCGAGATTGCCGATGTCCTGGTCGTCAACAAGGCCGATCTCGCAGGCGCGAATGATCTCGTTCGTGATCTGCGGATGATGCTTCGGCTAGGCGATCATGGCGCCTGGGTTGCGCCGATCGTCGAGACGGTGGCAACCGAGCAACGCAACACCGACACGCTGATCGAGAAGATCGAGCAACATGCTGCATTCCTGGCTGAGACTGGCGAAGGCCGATCCCGACGCGACAGGCGAGATCGGAGAGAGATTGCCCGACTGGCCCGGCGCTGGCTGGCGGCACAGGTCGACAGTGTTCTTCTTGAGCCGGAAACGCAGGGTCTCCTCGCGTCGCTATTCGCGCGCAGCACGGACCCCCTCACCGTCGCGACCGCTGTTGCTCAGCGTTCTGCCGGCCGATATCAGCGCGAACCCTGATTGTGGCGTGCCGCGGCGTGGGCGATTCGCGCCGCGAAGACCCCGGCCCCGACGCCGTTGTCAATGTTGACGACCGCCAACCCCGGCGTGCACGACGATAGCATCGTGCCGAGCGCGGTGTTCCCTCCGCTGGCGACACCGTAGCCAACCGACGTCGGCAGCCCGATTACTGGCACGTCTACGAGCCCGGTCACGACTGTCGGTAGCGCCCCGTCCATCCCTGCGGCAACGATAATGACTGCGACATCGTCGGCTATGAGATCCCGGAGCGGTTGGACGAGGCGATGGAGCCCGGCGATGCCGACGTCAGCGACAACAGTGACCCGGCAGCCGAGCTCGAAGGCGACGGTCGCTGCCTCCCCCGCGGCGGAAAGGTCGGACGTCCCGGCAGTGATCACCGCAACGTGGCCAATGCTCCGCACGATCGGAGCATCTGGACGGGCGAGGATCACCGTTTCTCCCGGGTACGGCTGCTCGACCGTGACATCGCCCAGCGCGCTGGCAAGCTGCTCCATTCGTTCCCGGCCGACTCGTGAGACGATCACTCGCGGCTCGACGGCAAGTAGCCGTTCGCACGCGCGGATGATCTGTTCGTCCGTCTTGTTCTGGCCGAAGACGATCTCCGGAGAGCCGGTCCGCCGCCGTCGGTCGAGGTCGATTCGAACCTCGGTCGTTATTGGAGTCTCGCTATGTCCAGTGTTGTTCAGCGCGGCGACGATGGCAGCGAATGGATCCCTCACCAATCTCCCCTTTCGAACACCTCGTCGATATCTACGTCGTTCGCTGTGTCTCGGCCGGTCGTCATCCAGATCAGGTATTCGATATTCCCGGCCGGCCCGGTGATGGGCGACGGAACCAATCCTCGGACAGCGAAATCAGTCTCCCGCGCTGCCTCGACAACCTGTCTCGCGACATGCTGGCGAACCTTCGGGTCGCGCACGACGCCACCCTTTCCGACGCTCTCTTTCCCGGCTTCGAATTGTGGCTTGATCAACGCGACGCAGACGCCGGATCCACCGAGCAGGCGACGGGCCACCGGCAGAATCAATCGGAGCGAGATGAACGACACGTCGATGCAGACGAAGTCGACCAGCTCAGGGAGCGCCTCGAGATACCGCGCGTTGACTCGTTCCATCACGATGACACGCGGATCGGACCGCAGACGGTAGTCGAGCTGACCATAGCCAACGTCGATCGCGTAGACCTTCGCAGCCCCACGTTGGAGCAGGCAGTCCGTGAAGCCGCCCGTAGACGCGCCAAGATCAGCCGCAATCATGCCGGTCGCATCGATCTCGAACTCGTTGAGTGCGTGGTCGAGCTTCAAGCCTCCACGGCTGACATATGGAAGCTTCGCGCGGACTTCGAGCTGGAGCGTCTCGTCGACCAACTCGGCCGGCTTGAGGATGATGCGATCGCCGGAACGGATTTCCCCAGCCACTATCAGCGTCTTTGCGCGTGATCGCGACTCGGCTAACCCCTGCCGGAGAACCAGCTCATCGGCACGCACTTTTCGTGGTCTCGCGCTCACCGGACCCTGATTCCATACTGGCGAGTCATTCGACTGAAGTGCACGTGACAGATCGCTACGGCAAGGGCATCGGCGGCGTCGTCCGGCGTTGGGATCTCGTCCATCTCAAGCAGCACCTGAACCATCTGTTGGATCTGCTGCTTGTCGGCTTTACCGTAGCCAGAGATCGTTTGCTTCACCTCGGACGGTTTGTACTCGAATACAGGTATCCCGCTCTGTGCCGCCGCGAGCAAAACGACGCCCCGTGCCTGGCCGACGGCGAGAGCGGTCGTCACGTTTCGGGCAAAAAAGAGCTGTTCGATCGCCAACTCGTCCGGTTCATACTCTTCGATGAGCTTCCGAACCGCGTCATAGACCTGCAACAGTCGCTGCTCCATCATCTCGGAACTCGTAGTGGAGACGACTCCGTAGGTGATGAGCGACGGTTCGGTTTCACCCCTGACCAGACCATAGCCTAGCAGAGCGGTGCCCGGGTCAACGCCGAGAGTGATCACGATCAGGCTCCTGAATCAGCCGATTCGGCATGGCAATTGTCAGCTCGCGCCTGCCAACGTATTGAAATGTGGGTAAACCTGCCGTATACTGCCGATCAGGCAAGCTACGGGCGACCCCACAACGAATGACAAGGATACTCGTGTTCGCCAATTGAGCCGGCATTCTGGGACCCCTTCGATCGTTCGCCGGCAACTCCCCGCGAATACGCCCGACTCGTTCGATACGCCACTGTAGCGACTGGAGACGTACGGGCGGGAGGGGCAATCGAGCATGGTATCGAGCCTTCTATCCAAGGGTAAGGATCAGGGATTCCTGCTTTCGGATGAGGTCATTGCCGCGTTTCCCAGGTTGGAAGAGGACATCGCAGCGATTGACGAACTCTGGTCTTCGTTGCTTGAGCATAACGTGGAAATCCTGGACGATCCACCAGCCGCTGATCTCAATCCACCGCGACTTCAACTGACTCGATCCCGGGCCATCGAGTCGTCCAACGGTGTCTCCGAGGTAGATCCGTTCGCCAGACCTTCGCGTGACGATGCCGAAGCCTACCTCGCTGGCGCAGCCACAGATTCTGTCCGCCTCTACCTTCAGGAGATCGGCGAAACCGATCTGCTCACGATGCAGGAAGAGGTCTGGCTGGCCAAACGGATGGAACGTGGGCTGCACGCTGCCGACCGTCTCGCCCGGTGTGATTACGCGGACGAGTCCGAGCGACGCGAGCTGGAAGCAGATCGCGACGACGGAGAGAAGGCTCGGTCGCACCTCATCCAGGCCAACCTTCGACTCGTCGTCTCAGTGGCGAAGAAGTACGTGGGGCGCGGGCTCTCGTTCCTGGATCTGATCCAGGAAGGCAATATCGGCTTGATGAAAGCCACCGACAAGTTCGACTACCGCCGGGGCTTCAAGTTCTCGACCTACGCGACCTGGTGGATACGCCAGGCGATCACGCGCGCCATTTCCGACCAGAGCCGCACGATCCGGCTGCCGGTTCACGTTGGCGAGACGATCAATCGGGTCAAGAAGACCGGCCACCGGCTCCAGCAGATCTTCGAGCGCGAGGCAACCCACGAGGAGATCGCCCGCGCGATGGACGTGCCAATCGCAAAGGTCCGCCAGGTACTCGATGTCTCACGTCTGCCGGTGTCGCTCGAAGCGCCCGTCGGGCAGGAGGGCGATGCCTTCCTGGGGGATTTCATCGAGGATGATTCGATGCCACCACCGCTCGAGCTAGCCTCGCAGCAACTGCTACGAGGACAGATCGGCGACGCGCTGGACAAGCTGACGGAACGGGAGCGTCGGATTATCATCCTTCGCTTCGGTCTCGAGGACGGTAAGTTCCGCACGCTTGAGGAGGTTGGGCGGGAGTTCAGCATCACTCGCGAGCGCATCCGCCAGATCGAGGCAAAAGCGCTGCGTAAACTCCGTCACCCATCCTATAGCAGGACGCTTCGCGGATATCTCGACTGATCAGTGAATCCGACATGTGCGAGACCGGCGGTCGTAGTTGACCGCCGGTCTCGCTGTGCGTAACGCATTACTCCTCGTACGCGCTGAACACCAGTGAAACGTTATGTCCACCGAAACCGAGCGAGTTGCTGACGATGTGACGCAACTCCCCCGGTCGCGCGTCGTTTGGCACGTAGTCCAGGTCACATTCCGGGTCAGGGTGCTCGTAGTTGATTGTCGGCGGCATTGTCTGTGCCTGAAGGGCATGCACCGAGAAGACGGCTTCGACCGCCCCCGCCGCGCCGAGGAGGTGGCCGGTGGCGCCTTTGGTTGATGACGTCGGCGGCGTGATCGCGCCGAACACGGTGCGAATTGATCGTGTCTCGAATGCATCGTTGAGCCTCGTCGAAGTCCCGTGAGCGTTGATGTACGAGATATCGGCGGGGGTGAGGCCGGCACGCTCGATTGCCAGGCGCATGGAGCGCGCCGCGCCCTCACCTTCGGGACCCGGCTGCACGATGTGCGAGGCGTCCGCGGTCGCGGCATAACCAGAGACGACAGCGAGCACCGCTGCTCCCCGCGCGAGTGCTGACTCGAGTGACTCAAGAACAAGGATACCGGCCCCTTCGCCAAGCACGAACCCGTCGCGCTCGCGGTCGAACGGCCTGCTGGCGTGGGTTGGATCGTCATTACGGGTCGAGAGAGCGCCGGCGGCGGCAAATCCGGCTACACCGGCCGGCGTAATCGCGGCTTCAGCGCCACCGGCAATTACGACATCAGCATCGCCACGGGCGATCATTGCCGCCGATTCCCCGATCGCGTGAGCTCCACTCGCGCAGGCGCTGACCGTGGCGAGGTTTGGCCCGCGCGCGCCGAGACGGATTGAGACGATGCCCGACGCCATGTCTGCGAGCATCATTGGCACAAAAAACGGGCTGACCCTGTTTGGCCCGCGAGTTGCCAACGTCGCGAAGCCGCTCTCCAGTGTCTCCATGCCACCCATGGCAGAGCCGATGACAACGCCGACTCGATCGCGATTCGCGGTCGTGATCTTCAGCCCTGACTGGTGAACTGCTTCGTCGGTGGCCGCCGCGGCAAGCTGAATATACCGATCAGTCCGCCGGACCTCCTTTGGTGGGAACCAGCGATCGCCACTGAAGCCCGGGACCTGCGCCGCGATTCGGACGGGAAAGCCGGATGTGTCAAATCGATCGATTGCGACCACACCACCAGCGCCAGCCACGACGCGATTCCACGAGTCGGCGGATCCGATACCGAGTGGGGTAACACAGCCAACGCCAGTGACGACGACAGGATTGGCGCCCGCGCGATCAGACATTCCTGAGAACCTCCGGATTCAGGCAATGTGGCGGCTCGACCCCTGTCAGCACTGCGACGACGTTCTGCGCTGCCAGCGACGACATGCGCATCCGGGTTGTCATCGTCGCGCTAGCGATGTGCGGAACGATCGTCACTCGGTCGAAGCTGTAGAGTGGGTGATCGGACGGCAGTGGCTCCGGGTCGGTGACATCGAGCCCGACTCCGAATAGCCGGCCTTCCTCCAATGCTGCGACCAGCGCGTCGGCGTCGATCACAGTCCCGCGGGAGGTATTGATCAGAATCGCGTCCGACTTCATCAGTGCCAATGCGTGGGCGTCGATCAGATGGTGAGTGGTGGGAGTAGCTGGGACGTGCAGAGACACGATATCGGCTGTCTCAAGGAGTTCGTCGATGTCGAGACGCTGGTAACGTTCGTCTGTTCTCCCGCTGCTATACACGACGCGCATCCCCAACCCTGTTGCCATCTGAGCGACGGAGGCGCCGATTCTCCCGAGCCCGACGATCCCGAGCGTCGCGCCGGCCAGGTCGCGGCCAAGAAATCGAAACGGGTACCATGTCTTCCAGTCGCCATCGCGCGCGGCGCGGGCGGCCGGGACAACCTGGCGAGCGACGGCCATCAGCAATGCGATAGTGAATTCAGCCGTCGTCTGGGTAAGCACATTCGGCGTCGTGCAGGCCGCAACTCGCCGTGCAGTGCAGGCAGCGACATCGATGTTGTCGAAACCAACGGCGAGGTTACTGACAACCCGAAGCGACGGACATCGGTCGAGGAGGCCGGCATCGACCCGGTCGGTGAGGAGCATCAACGCGCCATCAACGCCATCGAGGAGCTTCAGGAGCTCGTCTCGGTCGGGCGGAAGGTCGTTATCCCAATACCGTAACTGCCCGATACTGGCGAGAATTGCCAGTGCGTCATCGTCAATTCGCCTCGTCACCGCGACCTGCATCGTCACGTCCCTCCCTTGTGTGCTCGGCATTGTAGTCAGTGTCCGGTGAGCCCGCCAGCGGCGGGCGCGGCTGGGCTATACTTGGCCCTGGGTGAGACGATGACACCGGCCGGATGGTTACAGCGTTTCGGGCCAACATCACTAGTTTTCGGGCGTCGTTGGCCGGTTCCCAGGAACCGCTCCTCCGGACTCCCACCTGCGGATGCAGGCTTGAAAGCTAGCCCATCTGGTTCGGTTCGTCTCACCCACTCCTCATTCTCGACACCAGCGCGCCAGACCAGACGCCGCGGCCAAGGATCGGATCAGTGGTGAGCATCTTTCTCTATGGCGACGACGATCTTCGTATTGATGAGCGCGTGTTGTCACTTCGGCAATCGCTCGACCCCCAGGGGCTAAGTACCACGACGATCGATGTGCAATCGTCGACGATCTCCGAAATTGCTACAGCGTGCCAGTCTGCGCCATTCTTTGGCGGAGAGCGCGTTGTCGTTCTCAGCCAGCCGTTTGTCGTCGCCCGACGCTCCGCAGATAGCGACCCCGAAGAAGAGCCAGCTGGCCGTGTTCCATGGGCCGACCTGGTCGCCGTTTTACGGAGTTGCCCATCGACTACGGTAGTGCTGATGCGCCATGCGGGTTCGGTTGCGGCGAATCACCCCGCGCGCAAAGCGATCAAGCCGCTCGGGTGGGACGAGGAGTCGTATGTCATCCCACGTGGCGCGGATCTCGCAGCGTGGGTCGTCGAACGAGCGCGGTCTCGCAGCGCAGAGATGCATCCCACCGCAGCCACGACGTTGCTGGACCTGCTCTACCCAGGTGTCTGGCAGAGGGCTCCGACGAAGTTCACCACGGCGACTCCAGATACGCGCCTGATTGCCAGTGAAATCGACAAGCTTGTCAGCGCGTCGGATGGGACTATCGACGCGGATCTCGTTCGCCTCCTGGTCGTCGATCGAGGTGGGTATGTTGCGTTCGAGCTCAATAATGCGGTGTTTGCTGGGCAGACAAGCCGGGCGCTCATCGAGCTTGAGAAGATGCTCGACGCCGGTCAACCGGCAGAGCTGATCGTTGCTTCGCTCGCGTCCGAAGCCCCGATACTCGCCTCGCTGCGCTATGTCCGGGAATATGGCGCAGCGACTATTGCTGGCGCTGCCGGCGCTAGCGAACCTCGGATCAAAATGGCGTCGAGCCGGGGCGGCCGGATACCGGCGTCAGCGCATCGTCGAATTGCACTACTGTTGCAGGATACCGACGCGTCGATCAAAGCAGGACGCGAAACAGCCTCGACGGTCGTTGCTCCGCTTGTGGCGGAGATCGCCGAGGCTGTCAGGATGAGCGCTGGCCCGAGCCGTCGTTCGCCCTAGCTTGTCGCCATGGAGTTGTACTTGGCCATCAGTCGCGACTTGCGGCGCGCGGCATTGTTCGGATGGATGACGCCCTTCGAGGCGGCGCGATCGAGCATCGCCTGTGCGTTGAGAACCGCGCCACTTGCGGCTTCCTTTTCGGCGGCCCGAATCAGCTCCTCGGCCCGGCGCACCATCGTGCGAGACGCAGAGCGATAGGTTCGGTTACGGACACGGCGGCGCTCGGCCACCCTCGCGCGCTTTTCGGCTGACTTGTTGTTGGCCAAGCTCGACCCCCTCCGTCGTGCGGACAGATTGCTCATGAACACAGAAAGCACGCCCGACATCGTGGGCGAGCGAACCCCGGAATTGTACCGAACGACGCCGCAGGCTGCCACTGCAAGCCGCGCGCTCCCGGCCGGTATACTTGATTGTTGGCCTTCACGCGACTCGACGCCAGATGGCGAGAGGATCCTCACGGATTGATTGACGATCGACGACACATCCGTAACTTCGGCATCATCGCCCATATCGATCACGGCAAGTCAACGCTCGCCGACCGGTTGCTTGAGCAAACCGGCACGGTTACGCGGCGTGAGATGGTCGAGCAAATCCTCGACTCAATGGATCTGGAACGCGAGAAGGGCATCACAATCAAGGCTCGCGCTGTCCGGATGGAATATCAGGCGAGCGACGGTGAAACCTACGAGCTGAATCTGATCGACACTCCCGGGCACGTTGACTTCACGTACGAGGTAAGCAGAACCCTCGCCGCATGCGAAGGTGCGCTGCTCGTCGTCGATGCCGCACAGGGGATCGAGGCCCAGACGCTCGCGAACGTGTACCTGGCTCTCGAGCATAATCTCGCCATCGTTGCCGTTATCAACAAGATCGACCTGCCGAACGCACAGCCCGAGCGAGTAGCTCAGGAGGTGGGTGATCTGATCGGCCTGCTGCCATCGGAGATTATCCCCGCATCAGCAAAGGCCGGCCTCGGAATCACAGCGATTCTCGAAGCTGTAGTCCAGCAGGTCCCGCCGCCGGGTGGCGACACCGACGCGCCCCTTCGAGCGCTGATCTTTGACTCGCACTATGACGCGTATAAGGGTGTCATTGCTTATGTCAAGGTGGTTGATGGTGGCCTGCCAGCCGACGCTCGTATCAGGCTCATGGCCACCGGCAAGCAGGCCGATATCCTCGAGACGGGCGTATTTCGTCCGAGCATGACACCGATCGACGGTCTGAAGACCGGTGAAGTTGGCTACGTCGCGACCGGGTTGAAAGATGTCAGCGATGTCCAGGTCGGGGACACGATCACGCTGGCCAGCCGACCAGCGACTGATCCGTTGGCCGGCTATCGGCCGGCCAAGCCGATGGTGTTTGCGGGCTTCTACCCGGTCAACAACGAGGCCTACCCGGAGCTGCGGGACGCGTTGGAACGGCTCAAGCTCAACGACGCATCCCTCGTTTATCAGCCGGAATCATCGGACGCGCTGGGTTTCGGGTTCCGTTGTGGGTTTCTCGGCTTGCTCCACATGGAGATTGTCCAGGAACGGCTTGAGCGCGAATACAAGCTCGAGCTGCTGGCGACCGCTCCCAGTGTCGAATATGAGGTCGTCAAGGACAGCGGCGACGTGATCCTGGTCGACAACCCCTCTGATATGCCGAGTCCCGGTGAGATCGCGGAAATCCGCGAGCCGTGGATGGATCTGACGATCATCACGCCGTCGCGTTATATCGGCACGATCATGGAGCTGGTCACGACCCGCCACGGCGCGTTCGAGACGATGGATTACCTCGACGAAGATCGTGTGTCGATGAAGTTCGGGATGCCGCTCGGCGAGCTCATTGTCGATTTCTACGACCAGCTCAAGTCACGCACACAGGGATATGCCTCACTGGACTACCAGTTCAACAGCATGCGCGCAGCCGACCTTGTGAAGCTCGACGTGCTGGTGAACGGCGTGCCTGTCGACGCGCTCTCGCTCATCACACACCGTGAGGATGCCTTCACGCGCGGCCGGGCGCTGGTTGGTCAGCTCAAGCAGCTGATCCCGCGTCAGATGTTCGAGGTTCCGATTCAGGCGGCCATTGGCAGCCGGGTCATCTCCCGTGAGACGATCAAGGCGATGCGCAAGAACGTGCTCTCCAAGTGCTACGGCGGGGACATCACTCGCAAGCGCAAGCTTCTCGAGAAGCAGAAGGAGGGCAAAGCGCGGATGAAGATGGTCGGCAGTGTTGAGATCCCGCAGGAGGCATTCATGGCGGTGCTGAGCCTCGGCGATGAGCGCGGTTCGGAGCGCGGTGGATGACGATCACTATCGATGCCCGCGCTGTCACCCGCGGTGATGGCGTCGAGTGGTTGTCCCATATTCCCACGACGGCGCTGGTAGTCGCCCGAAGCATGCGTTTGATCCCTGCCGCGTTTCGCGATGAGCTTGAGATCATCCGCGACTACGATTCACTGTTTGACGGCGAGACTGCTTTCGGTTTGTCTGGCCGCATCGCCGAGGACATCGTCTCTCTGGCGACTGAGGTTGGCGCTCACGAGGTTGTGTATCTCCTTGGGGCAACGGGGGCGATTGGCGATGAGACGGTCCGGCGCCTCGCGGCGCGCGCGGACGTGCTGACTTCTGGTGGTTCGCTACCTGCCACGGGTGGTTCGCTGGTGGTTGTCGATGCGCTCGCGCTTGCTGAGGCGCGCGCAGCCGCCCCGTTCGACGCTGGCCTTCTCGCGCTGGATCCTTCGATGACGACAGTCATCACGAATTGGTACGGCGATGCTGTCACAGCAGCCGCCAGCCAGTATCTTCAGCGGCGATTGGGCCTGGCGAGCCTGCCTGCCCCCAACGACGATGGGTGCATCGTCATTCCCGCCGACGACTCGCCAGCAAAGAGCACGTCGGTCGCCAGTCTGCGGCAAATCTACGCACGACTTCGTCGTCCGGATGGCTGCCCATGGGATCGTGAGCAGTCTGAGCTATCAACGCTCGACTACATCACCGAGGAGATCGACGAGCTGCGTGAGGCGCTGGAAGATGGCGATTGGTCGCACGCCGCGGATGAGCTCGGTGACATCCTCGGCAATATCCTGATGATTGCCCAGATCGCCGCAGAACGTGACCGGTTCGGGCTTGAGGATACGGTTGCGCTGCTGAGTGACAAGCTTGTGCGTCGTCACCCGCACGTGTTCGGCGGCGAGCGGGCAGAATCGCCCGAAGAAGTGCTCGAGATCTGGAATCGAGTGAAACAACAGGAAAGCCACGAATTGAATCGAGGAGGTTCGACCACCGAATGATGACGATCGATAAGCTCCGTCCCTACCTGACATGCGGCGAGTTGCGGGCAGAGGATGCCGGCCGATCTGTGACGATCAAGGGCTGGGTCAATCGCCGCCGCGATCACGGTGGGCTGATCTTTCTCGATATCCGCGATCGCTATGGCCTGACTCAGGCAGTATGCAACCCAGAGGACTCTCCCGAGGCGCACCATATCGCCGAGCAGGTACGGTCCGAATATGTCGTCCAGATCGCGGGGACGGTTCAGCTTCGCCCAGAGGGCACACGTAACGCAAACATGCCGACCGGTGACATTGAGATCGTCGTCAATGATCTCGTGATCCTCAACGCAGCGCGGACTCCCCCGTTCGAGATCACAGATCACTCAGATGTTGACGAATCGCTGCGACTGGAGTACCGGTACCTCGACCTACGGAGGTCGAAGATGCAGGAAAACCTCATCCTTCGACATCGGATCATCAAGAAGATTCGCGAATACCTCGACAATCGCGATTTCATCGAGATCGAGACACCGATTCTGATCAAGAGCACACCGGAGGGCGCGCGTGACTATCTCGTGCCGAGCCGGCTGCATCCAGGCCAGTTCTACGCGCTGCCGCAGTCGCCTCAGCAGATGAAACAGCTCCTGATGGTGGCCGGCATGGATCGTTATTACCAGATCGCACGGTGCTTTCGCGACGAGGATCAACGAGCCGACCGCCAGCCTGAGTTCACCCAGCTTGATCTGGAGATGTCGTTCGTTGACATGGAGCAGATCATGCAGCTGACCGAGGGGCTCTTCATTGAGCTCGTCGGGCTGACTGGTATGACGATCCAGGCAGTTCCCTTCCCGCGGCTCAGCTATGACGATGCGATGCGTCTCTACGGCACGGATAAGCCGGACTTGCGTTACGGGCTGGAGATTGCCGATGTGTCCGCGGCAGTGGCAGCCTCGGAGTTTGGCGTCTTCCGTGGCGCGGTCGAGGCTGGCGGCGTCGTCCGGGGTATCGCAGTGCCCGGCAAGTCGGGAGTTAGCCGAGGGCAGATCGATGAGTTGACCACGTTCGCGCGGAACTTCGGGGCGAAGGGACTCGCCTGGCTGGCAATCGAGTCTGGCGAGGACGGGGCCCGGTCAGTGCGTTCGCCGATCGCCAAGTTCCTGTCCGAAGCCGAGATCGACGCGATCGTCGATGCCACCGGCGCGGTGGCAGGGGATCTGATCCTGCTCGTTGCAGATGGAGCTATTGTCGCAGCCAACGTGCTTGGCCGACTCCGCGAGCGCTTCGCAGACGAGCTTGGGCTGACCGATCCGTCCGTCGCGGCGTTCTGCTGGGTCATCGACTTCCCGTTGCTTGGCTGGGATGAAGAAGCCGGGCGGTGGGACGCTATGCATCACCCCTTCACCGCGCCGCTCGACGGGGATATCGAGCTCCTCGAAAGCGATCCTGGCAAGGTACGGGCGAAGGCGTACGATATCGTCCTCAATGGCTTTGAAGTCGGGGGCGGCTCGATTCGCATCCATCAGCGCGAGCTCCAGCGGCGAATCTTCGCGCTGATGGGCTACGAGGATGCGGAGATCGAGGCTCGCTTCGGCCACCTGCTACGCGCGTTCGAGTTCGGCGCGCCGCCACATGGCGGGATCGCGCCAGGCATCGACCGGATTGCGATGATTCTCGCCGGAGAGTCGACGCTTCGTGAAGTCATGGCGTTCCCGAAGAATCAATCTGCCCGCGACCTGATGTTCGACGCGCCCGGCACAGTCGATCTCAAGCAGCTCGATGAGCTTCACATCAGCGTCAAGACCCCGAAATCATCCGCGAGTGGCGGATAATCCTTCCGAAGGCGAAGGCTGGTAGCCAGATGATCCGATTCGAGTCATCTGGCTACCACATGGAGTCTGCCGGATCGGGCTCGTAGCGCGCTAGCGAATCCAGGACATACCCGACGGCGCGTCAATGTTCGGCGCGTCGAAGAGCTTCCTCGGTTCGGACGCAGTGAGCTTGCCGCCCTGGTCTGTCACCTCGACATACCATGCCTCGAAGGCGCTATCGCGTTCCCGGAAAAATGCGAGGAATTGACCGTCCGGAGACCAGGCTGGCGAAACGACCGCGCCAACGTTCGTTAGCTGGTACGGGGTGCTGCCATCGACTGGCGCGATCCAGATATCACTGGCCGAGCCGGTGCGTTGAACGTAGGCGATATTGGGAGTTGTTGGTGACCATGACGGGTCAAAAGCGCCGTCCGACGCGGATACCAGCGTGGAGACCTTTGCAGTATCGAGGTCCAGCAGCCAGACCTCGGTGTTGCGCGGTGATTCTGCGCCGATACGGGCGGTAAACGCGACGCGTTTTCCATCGGGAGAGAGCGTCGGATTCTCCTGCGGCGCGTCAACGCTCGCTGCGGCCGGCAGCATGTAGCTGAAGATGCTCTGATCACCGCCGAGGTTCTCCGAGTACCAGAGCGTCAGTGGATCCGCGAAGCGGCTTTCACACGATGATGAGCCAGTTCCTCGGTCACTCACCCAGATGAGTTGATCACCCGCGCGTGACCAGACTGGATCCAGCGCCCAGTATGCCTGGCACGCATATTCCAGACTGAAGAGCGGCGCATCCGGTTCATTGACCGTCAATCGCTTGAGCGTCGAGCCATCGGCGGTGGCAAGAATAATATCGGACCACCCATCGTGCATCTCGACGTAGGCGAAGCGATCACCTGCCGGCGACCATGTTGGCGAGCCGCCCGTCACCGAATCGATGATCGTGCGCACTGATCCATCCCACATCGAGATATGTCGATCGGAGACGAACAGAATCTTGCCGGACGGGTCAACTCCGGTGCGTGATGGATGCTCGGGCTCCGGCGACACGAAACTCGAATCGGGCGCACCGCAGGCCGCAAGCACGATCGTCGAGATAATGAGGGCGACGAACCACCAGTGCCGACGATGGATGGTCATGTACTCTCGTCGCCCTCGCTGACTCGGTGGTATCCCATTGACCGGAGAACGCTAGCCGCAACGGCGGCCTCGTCCCACGGACGCTTTTCCGATCCATAAATCATGCTTTTTTCATGTCCTTTTCCGGCCAGCACGATGGTGTCTCCGGGTCTTGCGCGCAGCAGAATCTCAACGATCGCCTGACGCCGATCTTCGATGCAGTCGAAGTCTACACTGGGGTGTCCGGATGCCTCTTCCGCGCCAGCGGCGATTGCTGCGATGATCGCCTCCGGGTCCTCGTATCGTGGGTCTTCGCTCGTGAAGACAGCGTAATCCGCCGCCTCGATTGCGACACGGCCCTGAATGGCGCGTTTCTCGGTGTCTCTCTCGCCAGCCGAACCGAACAACACCATCAATCGCCCGGTCGTGGACGGTCGTAGCTCGCGCAGGACCGAGCGAATCGCGTCCGGAGTGTGGGCATAGTCAACAACGATTGAGAATGGCTGCCCTTCGTCAATCGACTGCATCCGTCCCGCTACCGAGGTAAGTGACATGAGTCCGTCCGCGATTTCAATTGGGGTGAGCCCGAGAGCGTGGCCGGCGCCCGCCGCCGCGAGCGCGTTCGCCACGTTGTACCGTCCGGGTAGCGACAGGTTGACCATTGCGTCTCCGGCCGGAGTATGGAGCTCGAAGCGAGTCCCGCCCGGGTATGGCTCGATGTGCGTCGCGTAGATGTCAGTGCCCATGCTCGCATCCAGGGAGTACCAGAGTGTCGAGCAATCCGCAGCTGCTGGAGCGATTGCCCTGGCGCCAGGATCTTCGGCATTCAACACGATGATGCCTCGACGCCCACGCGCGTGGCCATCACAGACGCGATTCAGCAAGATGGCTTTCGCCGCCCGATACGCTTCAACCGAGCCATGGAAGTCAAGATGTTCGTGGGTGATGTTCGTCACCACACCGATGTCAAACTCGCATCCGTCCAGACGATGCAGCGCCAACCCGTGAGACGTTGCCTCAAGGATGGCGGTGTCGACACCCTGATCGCGCATCGTGCCGAGCAGTCGCTGGATAACTAGCGACTCCGGTGTCGTCTGCCGTGTCTCGTGTGCCTCGACTTCACCGGCGATTCTCACCTCGACGGTTCCGATCAACCCGGTCTGTCGCCCGTTGTGCCGCAGGAGCGCCTCGATCAGGTGACTGGTCGTCGTCTTGCCGTCGGTGCCAGTGACCCCGATCATCGTCATGGCGTTGCCCGGGTGGTGGTAGAACTCGACCGCCAGAAGGGCGAGCGCGGCGCGGGTGTCGTTCACTTCGATGAGCGTCGGCCAGCCGGCTGCGTTGGCTGGGGCGCTCCCACGCTCAATGAGCGCGGCGACAGCTCCCCGTTTGCGTGCCTGGGCCAGGAACGCATGTCCGTCCGCGTAGCCGCCGCGAAGCGCGACGAATAGCGCCCCGGGCTCGACACGTCGCGAGTCGTATTCGATTGAGCTAATGACCGTCTGACGATCCCCTGATATCGTAACGTCGGAAACGTAGGCAAATAGCTCGTCGATAGTCTGGTTTGCCATGCTGTCGATGTTTCGTCTCCAGCGCTCAGCCCGGTTCATGCTCTCAGGAAGCCCGATGTCAGCCAGGAGGTTACATCAATGGGCGAAGAGGGTTCGCCATGATCGACGCTTCCTGCAAGGCATCGGCAGCGGCCTCGGCCACCGCCCGGCTTTGATCCTCGCTGAGTTGGCGAAGCCGGTTCACGGCCATGGGTCCGCCAACTTCCCCGAGCGCCGCTATCGCAGCCAACGCCACCTCGACATCCTCATCATCGGTCATGTCGACGATCGCTGAAACTGTGCGCTGATCACCGATTGATCCGAGCGCTGTGACCGCCTCGAAGCGAAGCTCAGGATCGTCCGATCGCAACTCCCGCAGGCACGCATCAAGCCAGCGGTTGTCGCCCTGCCGGCCCATAGCCTGGAGCGCGCTGGCGCGGATTTCGATCGAGTGGTTGTTGTAGGCATCCTCGATTGCCTCGACAATATCGTCTCCGCTGAGAAACCCGAGCGACTCCAACGCCCGACGACGCACGTCGATCGCCGAGTCACCCTCCCAGCGCTCAAACAGCGCTTCGAGGACTTCATTCAACGCCAGGTCGTCGTCGCTGTCCGCCGCGAATCGGCCCAGGCCGGTTGCCATCGCCTCTCGCACGCGCGCGTCGGGCTCCTCCGCAATCTCGCTGAGGAGAATCCTCAGTAGCTCCGGAGAGTCGAACTCCCAGAGCCCGTCAAACGCCGCCAGTCGGACATCGGGGTCGGAATCCCTGCAGGCAACCAGGAGGGCTCGCTGGTAGTGTCGCTCCACGTGGTCTTCCGCGTCTTGCGCCATATCACGCACAATGCGGATTCGCGTCGTCATTGGAATCTCATCCCAGCGATCTCGCAGGAGCGTTGTCGCAGGCCGATCGAGGTCCGAGAGTGGCGATGTCGGCGGACGTTCGTCCGGGGCCGCTACGATGGCGTCGAGGAAGGCCTCGACGCCATCGACTGTCCCGTCCGAGTCGCTTCGATCAGGCGGTGGGGGTGTAGAAGAATGCATCCTCGGTCGATTCGTCTACGCTGAATTCTGGGTAGGTGTCACTGACCAGAATGTCGCGGAGTAGCTCTGCCGGGATTGGCCGCTCGACATTCGCCGCTGCTTGCAGGTCGGCAATGAGCGCGTAGTACTTCGGATCGTCGCTCGTCTGCACGTTCTCTCCAGCGCGTTCAAACGCGGCCGCGATGACCTGCTCCGGATGACGCTTGCTGCGCTCGTCGAGCGGTTTCTGATCGGCGAAGCGCGGGACACGATTTTCGCTGAGCACAAACTCATCCTGTGTCGCGCAGTAGAACGTTGTCGGTCGGAAGACGTACTTGCCCTTTTTCTCGTCGAGAGCCAGGAGTTTGCGATCTTCACCAGAGACCCGGAAGTACTCAAGCAGGTAGTGCTGTGGCTGATCCGTTTTTTCGATGGTCAGCACTGCGCCGGGTATCAGATTCTCGGCGTAGAAGGTCTCGAGGCCGGCGATATATCCGCCGCGGTTCCCGGTCGGGAAACGGAGCTCCGCCTGTACCGTCTCTCCCGTCTGAGGTGACTCAAACGTGATCCGCACCGCGCGCTGATCCTTAAACCCGGGCATGGGCATGATCGAGCGCAGATTGGCGTCGAACGGCAGCACACCATAGGTGTACTCGTAGTAGCTGAGAATATGCTCGACGAGTCCCTCTTCGGCCGGCTCAGCAGAGTAATCGTATTCGAGGAGGACTCGATAATCCTGCCCGATCTCACTGGCCTTACGCTTCGCTGTGCCGATGGCGGACGCATTTGCCAGTGACCAGACGCCATGTGTCGCCGAGCCGAGGTATTCAAACTCCCGAGGTTCTCGCGACAGGCGGTAGTTGACCGCGAACAGCATCGACGCATAGTCGGCAGCATTTGGTCGGATGCCGAGCACGTCCTGGGCGATCTCCACATCGGTGGCGATCCGCTCTGGCTGTTCGCGGATGAAGTCCTCGATTCGACGGAGATCGCCGCGCGAAAGCCGCTGAAGGCGCTCCTCACCGATCCACTGATCGCCCCATCGCGCAACCGCCGCTTCGCTGCCCAGTGCTTCCTGGATGGCTTGGGCAATCTCGCTTTCGGTGGCAGTCAGGGCATCGATCTGCTGCGCGGTGACGGGCGTTACCGCTGGCGCAGGTTCTGGCAGCACTGAGACGACCTCGAATGGCGTGGTGTCGATCGGCGGCGCAATCGGCGTCTGGGTCTCAGTAGCAATAACAATCGATTCGGCTGGCGCAAGGACAGGCGCCTTACGAACGGGCCGTTCTCGCTTCGGCTGCGGGGTTGCGAATCTGGCAGTGAGCACCTGCTCGCGGCGCCCGCTGGAACCACCCGGGGATACGCCGCGGCGCGTCGTGACGAACGAGAGGTCGTCTCCGGAACCCTCTTGGGCAAATACGTCCGGACTTGCCGACAACGCCTCCTCGATTCGCCTTGGCCAGGTTCTCACACGGGGTTGACTCTTCCCCATTGCCTCGACCAACTGAAGCAAGGACAGGCGAATTGGAGCACCATCACTGAAGAAGCGGCCCTGAGCCTGGTAAATCTGGAACAGTTCCGCAGCAAGCGCCTGCTCCTCGTCAGTGCCGCCGAATGCGGGTGCTGTCAGAATCTGTTCAGCCTGCATCGTTGGTTGTCCCTCTCCTGTTGATCCATGGGTGGTCTGTCTTCGCGACGATCGGCTACACGGCTACTTGCGCGCGCGTTCCTGTAACGCATGAACGAGGTCACTGGTCGTCATCGGCTGATCGTTCGATCGCAGCAGTGTCAGCAAGTACATCAGATCGGATTCACTCAAGGTCAGCATTGTGATTTCCGCCCTTACGTTCGTTCTGCAGCCTGCAATTATACACACGCGAGGAAATCGGGTTGAATCATGTTCGTCCCGCCAGGACAACTGCCCCGATAACACCAGCATCCACTCCGAGGTGGCTCGGCGCGACTACGACTCGTTGCGCCGCCGGCTCGACCGCGTATTGTCGGATCTTTGCGCGGACGCCCGCGATAAGGCGTGGCCCTGCGAGGGCGACGTAGCCGCCGATGACGAATGCGTCGGGATTAAGGGCAGTGACGAGATTCGCTCCCGCCAGACCGATCACCTGGATCGTCTCATCGATAATCGACTGGGCGATCGGGTCGCTGTCGTAACGCGCGAAGATCAACTGGAGGGTGATACCCGGGCTCGATAGCCAGCGAGTGCGGGCGTGTGGTTCGGCCGTGGCGAGCTGTGTCATCATCCTTGAGATGATCGCAGGTTCAGAGGCGTACGCTTCCAGGTGTCCGGTCTTGCCGCAGGAACAACGTGGTCCGTTCGTCGACACTACCATGTGACCGATCTCGCCGGCCGTCATCGCGGCCCCGTGAAGGAGCGTGCCGCGAATGATGACCGCGCCTCCGACGCCATTTCCCAAGTGCAGATACACCATGTCACGAGCGCCGCGCCCGGCGCCGTGCGTGTACTCTCCAAACGCGGCCGCCCTGGCATCGTTCTCCAGCACCGTCGGCACGCCAAACCGCTCCTCCATCACGCCGACGAGGGGAAATTGCTCGAATCCATCAACGCGGTGCGACCGCAAGGTGATTCCGCGGTGCACGTCAACCGGCCCGCCGAACGCGATACCAATACCAGAGATGTTGGAGGCGGTGAGTTGGTGGCGAGCGAGGAGCTGATCGATCAGAGTGCAAATCGTATCGATAGTGACGTGCGCGGTTGCGCCCATGTCAACGGCGCGTTCGGTGTCAAGGATTCTGGCATCTGCCCTGGCAAGGACGACTCGCAGGCCCCGGCCACCGATCTCCACCCCGACGACTGGCGGTCGATCGCTGGCTTCGCTTCGACCGCGGGGTTGGGGCACCTGATTACCTCCACGGCTATGCCGGCCGCCAATCAGCGACCATAACTTGATTGTATCGGAATTCACAAGCACGGGTACTGGTTGCAGGTGCTACGGGTGCGTGTTAGCATTCCCATGGCTTCTCGGGAGCCCGTATTCTCCGATAGCTCAACGGTAGAGCAGGCGGCTGTTAACCGCAAGGTTCTTGGTTCGAATCCAAGTCGGAGAGCCCTTCGCCGCCAGGTTAGCCCGGCGGCATTTTCGTGCGCTGCTGTCTCAGGATTGCTCGAATGAGTCGCAGCTCGCCCCAGGTGTAGTCAGCATCCTCCCCAAGCTCGTCCATGATCGGTCGCAACAAGTCATCACCAGTCCTCGCGATGACCTTCGTAACGTCGTGGATCATCTGGTCGGTGAGCATGTGTCGAACGTCAACCTCCGCGCCGCTCTCGATTGCCTCGACAAGGTGAGCCTCTACAGTCGTGGCAGCAAGACCGCGCTGGTGCGCGACATCTTCAACAGATTGCCCCTGATTGAAGATCGCCAGTGATTCTCGCGCTGTCTTCGACATTGTCTGACGACGTAGCGGCGCTGCATCGCGTGTTGGCAACGACTTCGGAGTAGCGCCAGTATCCCGAATGAACATGTCGACCTCGGCAAGAAACACCGCGCCATACGCCTCGGCCTTGCGCGCTCCGACACCGATGACTTGCAGTAGTGCCTGCGGCGTCGATGGAAGTTGCGTTGCGATCTGGCGCAATGTCGAATCCGGAAAAACGACATACGGTGGCACTCCACGTGTGTCGGCGATCTGCTTTCGTAACCGACGAAGACGCTCGAAGAGCTCGGGGTACGCCTCACTCGCCTGATCCTGGGAGTCGGCCTTCGCTACGGCCGGCAGCTTCGCGAAGCTCACACGCTTCTCGCGAAACAGAACATCCCCTCCTGCCTGGGTGACCGAAAGGATATTGAAGTTCGTGGTGTCTTGATGCAAGTAGCCATCGCGGATCAGCGCTCGTCCGAGATGTTGCCACTCAGCCTTAGGACGATCCTTGCCGATCCCCCACGTCGAGAGCTTGTCATGCCCTGCGCGAACGATGCGTTGATCCTTCGATCCACGCAGCACGTCGATAACGTAGGCCAGACCAAATCGTTCCCCAGTGCGCTTGACGCAGGACATCAGCATCTGCGCGGCGATCGTCATATCGATCATCTCGGGTGGGTCGCCGCAGATATCACAGCATGGCGGAGGCTGGCCGGCGAATGGCTCATCGAAGTAACTCAGCAACGCCTCTCGGCGACAGCAAGAACCCTCCGCCCAGGCCGCCATCTGTTTGAGCTGGGTCTGCGCAATCTCGCGCAGATGTGGAGTCGGCTTGTCGTCGACGAAGACCGTCTGCCGGACCACGTCCCCGTAACTGTAGAACAGGATGCAATCGGCGGGCTCGCCGTCCCGGCCGGCGCGGCCGCTCTCTTGATAGTAGCTTTCCAGGTTGCGCGGCAGATCCTGATGGATAACGAAGCGCACGTCTGGTTTGTCGATCCCCATGCCGAACGCAATCGTCGCAACTACGACCTGAATATCGTCGCGGACAAATGCTTCCTGTGCCCGGTGACGCGCGTGCGAATCCATCCCGCCGTGATATGCGAGAGCAGAGAAGCCATCTCGACGCAAACGCTCGGACGTGGACTCTGTTCCAGCACGCGATAGGCAGTAGATGATGCCGCTTTTGCCGGGATGGCTACGTATATAAGACGCGATCTGGTGATACGCGTCGCGCTTGGGTCTCACGTCATAAAAGAGATTTGGACGATTGAAGCTTCCCTGAAACTGCTGAGCGCCCGCGAGCCCTAGTTGCTGGCGGATATCGCTCTGCACGTGGCTCGTCGCCGTCGCAGTGAACGCGGCGAAGACAGCGTTCGGAAATGCATCTCGAAGTCGGAGTAGATCGCGATACTCCGGACGAAAGTCGTGCCCCCACTCTGAGACGCAATGCGCCTCATCGATGGCGACCAGGGACACACCGCGTGCCTGGAGCCGCTGAATGAACCCAGCCGTTGCGAACCGTTCCGGCGCAACGTAGAGCAGCTTGATCTCGCCACGGGAAATGGCGGCAAGCCGATCGTGGATCTCACGCGAATCAAGTGAGCTGTTGATGAACGTCGCCGGCACGTCGAGCTCGGTCAACGCGTCGACCTGATCCTTCATCAGAGCAATCAACGGCGATATGACGACCGTCAAACCTTCGAGCAGGAGAGCCGGAAGCTGATAACACAGCGACTTGCCACCGCCGGTTGGCAGGAGCACGAATGCATCGTGTCCATCAAGGATCGTTCGGACAATGTCCTCTTGAAGTGGGCGGAACGAATCATAGCCCCATACTGACCGGAGCGTTTCAAGCACGATGTCACCATGCGCGCTCGTGTTTCCGATCTGACGCTGGTCTGGATCTGGAATGGATGATGATCCGGGCTTACGTGTCAACATACACGGTAAGGATACGGTATCCAGCCCGGCGAAATCGTTCCGGGCCATGATTCGCATCCATGCTAGACTCCTGTCACTTCGCAATGGCTGGCGACGAAAGGGGACACGCGATGCGGGCATTACGGGCTGACGAGATCAGACGCCTTGTGCCGATGCGGCAGGCGATCGAGCTGATGAAGCAGGCGTTTGCAGCCCATAGCCGTGGCGAGACGATCAGCCCCCTTCGGACACCTGTGAATCTGCCGGACGGTAGTGGAGTTGTTCTGTTTATGCCTGCGTACGTTCCGGGAGGCGACGACGCGCCAGCGTCGGTCGGGGTGAAGGTGGTCTCTGTCTTCGGCGGTAACCGCGAACTCGGACTGCCAACGATCAACGCGATTGTCGTGACGGTCGATCCTGCGACAGGTGTGCCGACCGGATTGCTCGACGGCGCGATGGTCACCGCCCTGCGGACCGGCGCGGTCTCTGGGGCGGCGACCGATCTCATGGCTCGCCAGGACGCGCGGACGCTGGCCATCATCGGCGCGGGCGCGCAGGGCGTGACGCAAGCGGCAGCGGTCTGCGCGATTCGGCCGATCGCGGAGATACGGGTCTACGATCTGTTTCCGCAGTCGCGCGAATCGTTCGCCGAGCGCCTCGCAACGTGGCTACCCAGTGGGATGCCGCAGATTATCGTTGCGGAGTCGGCGCGACAGGCAGTCGTTGGAGCAGATGTCATCTGCACAGCGACGACGTCGACGAGTCCGGTCTTCGAGGATGCGTGGCTCGCGCCCGGCGCGCATATCAATGGGATCGGCGCCTACACACCCGAAATGCAGGAAATCCCGGACGCGACGATTGCACGATCCCGGATCGTTGTCGATTCGGTCGAGGCTGCGTTACACGAGGCCGGTGACCTGATTCAGTCGATTCAGCGAGGGGCGATTTCACGCGACGCAATCAAGGTCGAGCTTGGTGACGTCGCTGCCGGCAGCGCGGTCGGTCGTGAATCGGCCGGCCAGATCACATTTTTCAAGTCCGTCGGCAACGCAATCCAGGACATGATCGTCTGTGGGGCGGCGCTTGAAGCGGCGATAAGCCAGGGTGTCGGGCAGTCTGTCGACCTCTCCTAGCTCGACATCAACGACGACACTCGCTCACGGCAGCAGCCTCGCGGTCGCCACGCTGCTTGCGTTCGGGGAGCGAGTGACACTGACACAGGCCGGCGGCGCTCACATGAGCACCGCCGGCCTGTGTCATGATCGGTGGGTTGGCAAGAGGGTCGGGCTAGCCGTCTGCGGCGGTCGCCATCAGCGCGCGCGCGTGCATCGGGCAGTCGCCGGCGGCACAGACGCCATCCTCGACATGCTGGCGCCACTCTTCAGGAAACGCGCGCATCATACCGAGAACCGGCATCGGCGCAACCTGGCCCAGACCACACAGTGATAGCTCGATGACGTGCTTGCTTGTGCGCTCGATCAACTGCAGATCGGCCGATCGAGCACTGCCGTGGCGGATACGATCGAGAATCTCGGTGAGCGCAGGATTCCCCAGCCGGCACGGCGTGCACTTACTGCATGACTCGTAGCGATTGAATGCCATCAGGTAACGCGCGAAGCCAACAGAACAGACCGTGTCATCGAAGACGACGAATCCTCCCGAGCCGAGCATCGCCCCGAGCGATGTCAACGAATCGAAGTCCACCGGGTGGTCGATCTGATCTTCCCGAAGCGCGCCGGCAGAAACGCCGCCTGTCTGAACACCCTTGAACGCGTAGCCGTCCTTCATCCCGCCGTATACGTCGAAGATCAGATGGCGCAGGTTGACACCCATCTCCATCTCGACGACGCCGAGCCGCTTCAGCGGGCCCTGGAACGTGAAGAGCTTCGTGCCTTTGCTCTTCTCTGTTCCCAGACTGGCATACCACTCGCCGCCGTTTTTGATGACGAGCGGCGCATTGGCGATCGACTCCGTATTGTTGAGCATCGTCGGGCGTCGCCAGAGGCCTTCTTCGACGCTGCGTGGCGGCTTCGTGCGAGGTTGTCCCCGTTCGCCCATAACGGAGTACATCAGCGCGGAGCCCTCACCGCAGATGTACGCGCCGCCGCCGGCGCGAGCGCGAACTTCGACATCGAACCCGGAGCCCAGCACGTTCTCGCCGATCAGCCCCCATTCCTCAGCCTGGGCGACCGCTTTGCGGAACCGCTCCAATGCGAGGACATGCTCGCCGCCGACGTAGTTGTAGCCGCGGTTTGATCCGACTGCGTAACAGGCGATCAGGATGCCTTCGAGGACGAGATGCGGGTTGCTCTCGATGAGTTGACGGTCCTTATAGACATTCGGTTCGCCCTCGTGGGAGTTGATCGCGATGAACTTGGGCTCGGCGCGCGATCGCCGTGCGCTCTCCCACTTGATGCCGGCCGGGAACCCGGCGCCACCACGTCCGCGGACGCTCGCCGTCTTCATCTCCTCGATAACCTCATCCGGGGTCATCTCGAAGAGCGCCTTTTTCAGCGCACCGTACCCGCCACGCGCGATGTAGTCCTCAATCGATTCAGGGTCGATAACGCCCCAGTCGGCGGTGAGGAATTTTTTCTGCCCGGCGAAGAACGGGTGCTGCGCGATTGGCTGGATATTGCCGACCGGAGTATCAGCGAACGTGCCGACAGCGAGCTCTTCGTGCGGTTTGCCGGACTTCAGTGATGCGATGAGGTCTGGCACGCGGTCGGCGGTCACATTCGCGTACAAAATCGAGGGATGGTTTGGCCCCTGAACCACGACCGATGGATCTGCCCAGTTCCATCCGCCAGATCCGACTCGCTTCAGCGTGTAGGTCAGCCCCGACTCCTCGAGCAACAGCCGGAGGTAGTCGAAGGTCGCCAGCGCGCCCTTTGATTTGGACCACTCGCCAATCGGCACTCGGAAGACCCAGCTGCTGCCGTCGTGAAGCTTCGCCCAATCGGATGAAACCCTTTCGGCGTACTGTTCGAACGCCTGCCGATCAGTGAGCTTCATGATGACCCTCCGCCGGTCCCCGCCGGATGATTTCGGCGATCGCCTCGTTGAACCTGGCGATATCCAGGTTGCCGAAATAGTCGTGATGATCCACCTGCACGACCGGCGCAAGCTCGCAGACGCCGAGGCAGCCATTGACAACCTGGACAGTGAGCTCGCCGTCGGCAGTCGTTTCGTCTCCGGCGATGCCGTAGCGATCCTGCAACTCGTCGATCAGCTTCTGGCTACCAGCAACGAAACAGGCAGTGCCATGGCACAGCAGCATGAAGTGGTTGCCGGGGGGCTGTGTTCGGAAGTCGGCGTAGAACGTGAGCAACCCGAAGATACGGTTTTCGGTGACGCCGAGATGTTCGCCGATGATTTTGGCGGCCTCCGGCGATACCCAACCGATCAGGTGCTGAACATCCTGGCAAGCGCCGAGGATGAGTTCTTGCGCCTCCTCGTAGTCTCGCGGCTTGTAATTCGTCCGCAGTAGTTCGCGAACGCGTTCGAGATCCGACTCGCTGACGTGAACCTCCTGAGCCAATCCTGCGACCCTTCCGCTACCACCGCGTGTCGTTGGACGTGTATTGTCGCTGCGATGGGCCTGTGAGATGCTTCACGGGCGCTGCCGCGAGTATAGCAATGACCGATATGCCCCACAACAACACCGGCCCATGAGAGGTGATGCTTAGTTGTTCGAACAACTCGCCGACGAGAAGATTCGCGAGGCAATCGAACGGGGCGACTTCGATAATCTGCAGTCGGCTGGCAAGCGTCTCTCGTCGATGGATGATGACTATGCCGGCGATGACTGGATGGGCATCCACATCCTGCACAACGCGGGATTTCTTCCAGAGTGGCTCGAGTTGCGCAAACAGATCTATTACGAGCGGCCGGCCGTGCTCGCAGCGCTCCGCGAATGGGAAGACCAGATACGGCGGACAGGGTCACCCACACATGCGCTCTGCGTACGCGCGGGTGAGAACTACCGGAAGCGAGCCGCTGAGATCAATGCCAGGATCGACCTGCACAATATCCGCTGTCCGGGGATCATGTTCGAGTTGGCGCGGTTTCGAGAAGATGTGACGCCGAACAGGCTCGGCTAAGCGGACTGACACATCTTTCTCACGCGTTCCTTCAACTCATCTGGGGCGCTCACTTGTCGACAACGCTGACCGATCAGGCTGAGGACGTTTTCCTCGAATCGGAAATGCTCCCTGCACGGAGGGCATCGGTCCAGGTGCGCTTGCACCTCGCGCCGTTCTTCGTCTGACAGCTCACGGTCGATGAATTGGTACAGGTGTTCGATTGTCTGCTTACACGTGCCCATCAGCGTCGACTTTCCCAAGGACTCCGGACTCGACTGCCGCGTCGTACAGTTGGCGCTGAAGACGGCGGCGAGCGCGATAGAGACGAGACATCACCGTCCCGATCGGAATCTCGACGATCGATGCGATGTCGCGGTAGCTGAACCCTTCAACATCGGCAAGCAGGACGACCTGTCTGAACTCCTCAGGGAGCTCATCGATCGCGCTGATCACTCGATCGACCGAGAGTCTGCTGAGCACAATATCCTCTGGTCGCTCGACGCTCGGTTGGACGCCAGACTCGATGAGGTGATCGTAGAGGTAGAACTCTTCGATGTCGTCGAGCGAGGAGTTCGTTGGTCGACGCTGCCGGCGACGGTATTCGTTGATGTAGGTGTTCGTGAGAATGCGGAACAGCCACGCACGGAGGTTCGTCCCCTCGGTGAACTGGTGTAACGAGCGAAACGCCCGAAGGTATGTCTCCTGAACGAGATCCTCGGCGTCGGCCGCATTCCGTGTCATACGGAGCGCAGTCCTGTATAGCGCGTCGATGTGTTCAAGCGCACCCTGCTCGAGCCGTTCTCTCACCGGCCCGCTCACCGGAGACCCTCCGGCCGCGACAGGCGACTCACCTTCAACCTGACAAGCACAACACGAACTCATGTCCAGCTATTCCACACGACAGGCTGTTGTCGCGCCCGGTAACGCGTCACGAGTCTCCACTAGTTGTCCTTTTTCTGGCCGAAATCGTCGAGATCCAGCGTATCAATGAAATCACGGAACGCCGAGAGCCTCTCCTCAGGGATTGGCGACTCACCGTCGCCTTCGCCAGCATGATCGGTCTCTTCTTCGGCGTCATCATCAAGCTGAACGCCGGCGCGATCCATCACGGCATCCTCGACGAAGATCGGCGCTTTGGCGCGTACCGCGAGCGCAATCGCGTCAGAAGGTCGCGAGTCGATCTCAACGCCCATCCCATTTTGCTGAATGACAATGCGAGCGTAAAAGACATCGTTGTTAATCTCGGTGATGACGATGCGATTGACGTTCGCTCCGAGCTCGCCAATCACCGATCGCAACAAGTCATACGGCAAAGGGCGTGACGCGGCGATGCCCTGGAGCTCCATGGCGATTGCCTCGGCCTCGAACGCGCCAATCCAGATCGGGAGGTGCCGATCACCTTCGACCTCTTTGAGAATGACGACTCGTGCCTGGGTGACCAGGCTGACCCTGATGCTGTCGACGGTAGTCTCGATCATGTTCTTCGATGCCCTTCCGCGTCGGGCGTCCTGCACGATGGAGTACGTTCAGCCACGTTCGACGATCTGGCCGCCTATCGAGGATATGACGGCGTGGACAGGATACCTATATCATCTCCTGGCCAGTATGCGATCCAGGCCCGCCCAATGATCTGGTCGATCGCGATTGGCCCGAATGCCCGAGAATCGGACGAGTTCGCTCGATTATCGCCCAACACGTAGACCTGTCCATCGGGAATCGTAATCTCCTGCTGACCGAGTGTTCCCGCCCATGAGGTCGATACGCCGTGGAGATACGGTTCCTCGAGACGCTGTCCATTGATATAGACCGCGCCGTCGTGGATTGAGAGACGTTCTCCGGGCAGCCCAATCACTCGCTTGATATACGGCTTGCCTCGGTCGACGGGAGGGTGCAGCACGACGATGTCGCCTCGCTGCGGTGGATGGAGTGGGTAGACGATCTGCGAGCCGGATCGATCGACGAAGGGTAGCGCGTCGAGAATCCCGTTCACGTCGAAATGCCAATAGATGGCCCGGTTCACCAGCAGCATCTCGCCAGAATCCAGGTTCGGGGACATCGATTCACCGTCGACTCTGAAGTTGAGGACGATCGCGCGGACGGCGACAAATACCAACAGCGCGAGGAGGAGAGTCTCTACGATGTCCCACAGCATTCCGCGTTCGGTCTTTGGCGTCGGTTCCACGACGGGGAGATTCTGGGTATCTTCGGGTCCGGCGATTGTCGATTCACGACGGGGCGCCAGATCGCCGGGAGTTGGCTCGGTTCGGGAGCCTTCGAACATGATCGTTCGTCCTTTGATTACCGGCCATCGCGATCAGAATAGCCGGCCCGGAGTATATCGTCCCGAGCCAGAATGCTGGCGGGATTGTGGCGAGCTACTAATGGGGCAGGCGTCGGAGACGGCGATGCCCGGGGTTAACCCGGGCATCGCCGTGAACGCGTGGTATCGCGTGCTGAAATCTAGAGTTCTTCCTTGGCCGGCGTCGTTGGCTTGGTTGCTACTTCCTTTGTCTCAACCACCTTCGCGTCGGCTTCCTCGTCGACGTTGGTCTTGAATTCCTTGATGCCTTTACCCAGCGCGCCGCCGATCTCCGGGAGCTTGCCCACGCCGAAGATGATGACAACGACCACCAGGATGATTGCGAGTTCCGGCCACCCGAGAGGCATTGGTAGGTCCTCCTATTCGCCAACTGTGTTCGCGCTTGTGCGGCAGTATACCGCAGTTCTGTATACGTCTTCCAAGCCCGATTCGGCGCTACCGGAATATGGCAGCGATGATCGACAGGATGACGAAGACGACGCCGATTCCAATCGTGAAGTTGTACAGCGTTCGCTCAAACCCGCGTCGCGTCCGATAGATCGACGACGTGTCGCCGCCAAATGCCCCGCTGAAGCCCGATCCCTTTGACTGCATCAGAATGACAGCCATCAGCAGGAGCGAAACGATGATGATCGCGAGGTCAAGTGCGAACTTCAAGCAACGAGCCTTCCAGACGACCGGTCAACAACCGCCGAAGGATACTACACGCCGACAGCGCCAGCAGCCACCGCGATTGCAAGGAACGCATCGGCTTTGAGGCTCGCCCCGCCGATGAGTCCGCCGTCGACATCGGGTCGGCGAAATAGCTCGTCGGCGTTGTCCGGAGTCACACTGCCGCCATAGAGCACCCGGACCGCTTGGCCGGCCTCGCCGAAGCGATCCGTCATCCAGCGACGAATTGCCTCACACATCTCCTGAGCATCATCCGGTGTCGCGGCAACGCCCGTCCCAATTGCCCAGACCGGCTCGTACGCGATGACCAGTCGATCGAGATGACCGATGTCGACGCCGGCTAACCCTGCTCCCAGCTGACGAGTCACAACATCCAGGGCAGCGCCCGATTGTCGCTCGCCCAGGAGCTCGCCGACACAAAGGACCGACGTCAGCCCTGCGGTGAGCGTTGCGTCAACCTTCTGACCGACAAACTCGTCACTCTCTCCCATAACATGACGTCGCTCACTGTGTCCGGCAAGGATCATCTGACAGACCCCGACCAATGACCATGGCGAAATCTCACCGGTGAACGCGCCCGATTTCTGGATGTAACAGTTCTGGGCGCCCACCTGAACGCCACTGCCGCCGAGCTCGTCGCGGACCGATGCGATCCACGGGAACGGCGGGAACACGGCGAGGTCAACCCCGCGAGCTGCGCCGGCGCCACCCGCAATCGCGACGGCGAGCGCACGCGCCTCGTCCAGATTCGTGTTCATCTTCCAGTTGCCAGCGACGATCTTCGTGCGTGTCATGTAGTCACCTCCAACACCGCCACCCCAGGAAGCGTTCGTCCCTCAAGGTATTCGAGCGACGCGCCGCCGCCGGTCGAGATGTGATCGATTTTGTCGGCAAGGCCGGTCTGGTGGATCGCGGCGACCGAGTCGCCGCCGCCAACGATCGAATAGCCAGGCGACGAAGCAACAGCTTCTGCGACTGCCCGCGTACCGGCATCGAACGGAGCGACCTCGAACAGGCCCATCGGGCCGTTCCAGACGATCGTTGCCGCCCGGCGAATCCAGGCGTCGAATGCTGCGACCGAGGCCGGCCCGATGTCGAAGACCGCGTCGTCCCCTCCAACGTCCGTGACGGTTCGCGCGTTCGCGGCGTCGGCTGGCGACGTTGCAACGACGTAGTCTGTCGGGATGATGAGCGCGCAGGAGGAGTGTTCCGCGTCGCGCAGGATCTCTCTCGCTACGTCCAGGCTGCCCTGTTCGACAAGCGAGCGTCCCATCTCATGGCCTTGCGCTGCGAGCAGTGTGTTAGCGATGCCGCCCCCGACGAGGATCGCATCGGCGGCGCTGAGGAATTTCCGGATGACGCCGATCTTGTCGGAGATCTTCGCTCCGCCCAGGAGAACGACCAGCGGGCGGGCTGGATTGTCGAGCGCGCGGGCGAGCGCCGATAGCTCACGCTCCATGAGCAGGCCCGCTGCGCAGGGCAGCTTCCCCGCTACTCCGGCGGTGGAGGCATGAGCGCGGTGCGCCGCGCCGAAGGCATCGTTCACGTACACGTCCGCCAGCGCAGCAAGCTCGCTAGATAAGGCGTCGTCGTTCTGCTCTTCGCCCGGCTCGAACCGCACATTCTCAAGCAGCGCCACCTGGCCCGGCTGGATCTCCCTGGCGATCTGTTGCGCCGATGGGCCAACGACATCGTCGGCGAACGTGACCGGAGCGCCGAGCAGTCCCTCAAGTCGATCTGCAACCGGTCGGAGAGAATACTTTCGGTCGACCTTCCCTTTTGGCCGGCCAAGATGTGACACCAGGATCACGGACGCGTCCCGATCCAGCAATGCGTGAATCGTCGGCAGCGCAGCGCGGATGCGTGTGTCATCGGTGATTTGCTCACCATCGAGCGGGACATTGAAATCGACTCGGACGAGTACGCGCTTCCCGGTGACATCAAGCTGTTCGACTGTGCGAAATGCCATCGGCATCACTCCATTCCTTTGGCTACCGGACGTGACAGGCGGGCGGCAAATAGCCGCCCGCCCGAACCGTCATGGCTTGCGGGCTCGTGACTCTACAGACCCTGCGACGCAATCAGGTCTGTCAGGTCCGCCACGCGGCAGGAGTAGCCCCACTCGTTGTCGTACCAGGCGACAACCTTCGCGAGCCGTGAGCCAGTCACCGTGGTGAGTAGCCCGTCGACGATCGCCGAGTGGCTATCGCCGCGGTAATCACTCGAGACCAGCGGCTCGTCGCTGTAGCTGAGAATGCCCTCAAGTGCGCCGTTAGCTTCTTCTTCAAAGGCGGCGTTGATCGAGTCGGCAGTGGCATCGCTCTCCAGCTCGACCGTCAGATCGACGATCGAGACGGTTGGCGTCGGAACGCGCAGCGCGTATCCGTCGAACTTACCCTTCAGCTCCGGCAAAACCAGCGCAACAGCGCGGGCTGCGCCGGTAGTCGTCGGGATGATGCTGAGGGCGGCGCTGCGGGCTCGGCGCAGATCCGAGTGCGGGGAGTCGAGGATGACCTGATCGTTGGTGTAAGCATGAACCGTCGTCATGAGCGCATGGCCGATTCCAAATCGCTCGTGAAGAACCTTCGCGACCGGGGCCAGGCAGTTGGTTGTGCAGGACGCGTTCGAGATGATGTGATGCTTGGCAGGATCATACTGATCATCATTGACGCCGATTACCAGCGTCACGTCTTCGTTCTTGGCTGGCGCGGTGATGATGACCTTCTTGGCGCCCGCGTCCCGGTGTCCCTGCGCCTTGGTGGCGTCGGTGAAGAATCCGGTGGACTCGATAACGATATCAATGCCAAGGTTGCCCCACGGCAGATTCGCTGGCACTCGCTCGGCGAAGACCTTGATCTCGCGGCCATTGACCAACAACGAGTCACCATCGTACTCGACGTCGGCGTCGTAGATTCCGTAGGTTGAGTCGTACTTCAGAAGATGCGCGTTGGTGTGCGGATCGACCAGGTCGTTGATTGCGACGACCTCGATATCGTCGTACTCCTCATGGAGTGCTTTGAATACCTGGCGTCCGATCCGCCCAAATCCGTTGATCGCGATACGTGTCGCCATTCAGACCCTCCTGATTATCCGTGTCTCACCAATTGCCAGCCACGTGCGGATCTCCCGACCGGATCATCCCTCGGATGCTCAGGCCGCTCCCACCCGCGCGCGTTCGGACTCCGCTATCGCATAGCCGCGCCGTAATTCGGCGGGACGTTGCGCCACATCAGTCAGGTGCTCGCGCCCGATTGCCATCAGGGCATCGGCGAGCTTCTCCGGATCGTGCCGGAGCGGAAACTCGGGGTTGACGATATCGCGCTGATCTACCGTCATTCGCCCCTGAAACTCATGAAGCCCGTCAAATTCCACCGCACTGACGTGCCATTCCGGCTTGATGCGCGTCTCGGCGGGCGCCAGATTCGAGTTGATCAGCACGCGATCAATCCCAACGCCCGGGGCATGACTGGCGATCGCTCGCAGATGGTCGATCACCCGATATCCATCGGTTTCGCCGGGCTGAGTCGCGACGTTGCAGACGTAGACTTTCTCGGCCGGGGCGAAGCGGAGCGCGTGCGCGATGCCCTCGACCAGCAGGTTCGGCAGCACGGATGTGTACAGGCTGCCGGGTCCGAGAACGATCAGGTCCGCGGCCAGGATCGAGACGATGGCGGGATCGTACGCTTCCGCGTGCGACGGTGCGATCGAGAGCTGGGATATTCGCTTTCTCGCCAGCGGGATATTCGACTCGCCAACGACTTGCGTGCCGTCGTCCATCTCGGCTGACACGACGATGTCGTCGAGCGAGGATGGCAGAACCGTCCCTCGAATGTTGAGCACGCGAGACGACTCGATCACGGCTTGCTCGAAGCTTCCAGTAACCTGGGTCATCGCGGTAATGAACAAGTTGCCGAATGAATGGCCATCGAGCGCCGAGTCCGCGACTTCGAATCGATACTGAAAGAGGTCGCTCAGAAGCATCTCGGAGTCGGCCAGCGCGACGAGACAGTTACGAATATCACCCGGGGAGGGCATATTGAACTCGCTCCGTAGCCGGCCTGACGAGCCTCCATCATCGCCGACTGTCACGATCGCAGTGATCGAAGACGCTGTGTTGCTTGAGGCCACGCAGCAACGTCGAGAGACCGGTGCCGCCGCCGATCGTGACGATCCGGAGATCTGGCTCACTTACCCCAAAGCGATGCGTCGCAATAATCTCGGCGAGCGCCGGACCATTCGGCCGGGCGTCGAGGAATGGGCTGAGCAACGATCGGGAGAGTTGGAGAAATCCGAATATTGTGAAGCCGACCCCCGCGCTGACGACGAGGATCTCGCGGAAAGGGTGCGGGATGAACTGGAGGGTAACTGCCTGAACAAGGACGGTAGCCGACGCCGGGAACTCGTAATTACGATAGATCCAGGCGAGCCCCATCGCAAGGGCCAGGCTCGTCATGATTAAGCCGACCAGGAGAAGCAGGATCCATCGCTTGATCAGCATCCCAGGCCTGAGCCACGTTCGAAGCTTCATTGCCTGGACAACCCGCCTCCCACGCTCTGCTCCACGGCCCGACAAGTATAGCACGTCGTTCCCCGCTTCCCTCTTGGGCGGAGCCGCGAAAGGTTCGAGTTTCTGACCCCGGCTGGTATACTTTTCGGGTGGAACTGACTGGCCCTGAGTCGAAGTGGGCATTGCCCACTTTGTTTTGTGTTCAGGATCCGTCAGCGCGCCGCCGAGTGACCGACGATGTCGCCAGATCCAAGCCGGATGCCGGCCTTGCACTCCGTCGCCGAGGCGCGCGCCTCCAATATGCGCACGTCCCAAGGAGGTAGTGGCGAAGATGAAGAGCGACTTCTATATGGCGATCACCCAGATCGCTGCCGAGCGTGGGATTCCGAGAGAGGCCGTCATGGCCTCAGTCGAGCATGCGCTCAAGACCGTCTATCGAAAGATGGAAAACACCGAAGATAACGTCGATGTCGAAATCGATCCAGCTACGGGCGGCGTCCGGATTTTCGTTGTGAAGACCGTCGCCGAAGAGATTGAAGACCCGACCTCGGAGATCTCGCTGGAGGAAGCCCGGGCAATGGACCCCGACGCCTACATCGGCAAGATCTACCGTTGGGATCGCACCCCGAAGGATTTCGGGCGCATCGCCGCTCAGACAGCCAAGCAGGTTGTCCTCCAGCGCATTCGCGACTACGAGCGCGACAGCGTCTACGAGGAGTTCGCCGACCGGGTTGGCGAGGTGCTCAACGGTGTCATCCAGCGAGCCGATGCCCGAGCCGTGATCGTCGAGCTCGGTAAGGCTGAGGCGGTAATGCCCGTTCGCGAGCAGGTCGCAAACGAGCGCTACCGGCCCGGTCAGCGGCTGAAGGTGTATCTCCTTGATGTAAACAAAGATCCGCGCGGCCCACAGCTGATTGTCAGCCGCGCCAACGTGAGCCTGGTCAAGCGATTGTTCGAGCTGGAGGTGCCGGAGATCTATTCCGGCGCGGTCGAGATCATGAACATCGCCCGCGAACCGGGGCTCCGCAGCAAGGTCGCTGTCGCTGCGCGGCAGGAGAAGGTCGACCCGGTGGGGTCGTGCGTCGGCATTCGGGGCGTTCGAATTCAGAACATTGTCAACGAACTCATGGGCGAGAAGATCGACGTCATCGAGTATTCCCCCGACATCAACACCTTCATCGCCAATGCGCTTTCGCCGGCCAAGCCGATCAACGTCGCACTGAACGACGCGGACAAGGTCGCGAGGGTGATTGTTCCCACCGACCAGATGTCCCTCGCGATTGGCAAGGACGGCCAGAACGCCCGCCTGGCCTACAAGCTGACCGGCTGGAAGATCGACGTCAAGGATCCGGAGTCGCTACGCGAACAGAATGACGAGCTGTTCCGCGAAGCACGCGCGGGATTTTCCGCCGGGCCAGAAGACTTCATGATGCTCGGTCGACAGCCGCGGCTCGTGCGGCCCGACGGCACTATTTCGGTGCGCGACCGTGAGTTTGGGCCACTTTCCCCCGATCTCGTTGGCATGAGCGTCGATGTGGAGGTCGTCGGCAATATCCTGAACGTCTACTACAGCCGGGAGATCCGGGCAAAATACGATTACGACAATGGCAGCGAGCTTCCACTGTACGACGATGTAGCTACGGGATAGCGGCGGGAGCGAGTCATGGCGAATCCCTCACTTTCAACTCGATCACGCAAAGGGCCACGGCCTCGCCATGTTCCGCAACGTCTGTGCATCGCCTGTCGCGAGCACGATGCCAAACGAACCTACGTCCGCCTCGTTCGGACACCGGAAGGGACGGTCGAGGTGGACCCAACCGGGAAGCGTAACGGACGGGGCGCTTATCTATGTCGCCGACGATCGTGCTGGCAACGCGCGGTCGATTCGCGAGCGATTGACCGGGCCCTCAAGGTCCAGGTCGATGACGAGACTCGCGACAAATTGCTCGATTACGCACGGTCTCACTTTCCACCAGATGACGCGGCCCCGGCCGCCTGATCAGCATCGTTGCCCCGGTGGATGAAGAACTGCATGAGGAGAGGAACGCAACATGAGTGGAGCGAACAGGCGCCCGGGTGGTGGCGCAAACCGCGGAAGGCCGCGCGGCCGACGTGGTCCCCAGCGTAACGACGCGGGCGGCCGAGGACGAGGCGGCGTTGCGACGATCGCTCCGGTTCGGCCGGAGGGGCCGGCCACGCTGGGCTCAGTAATGAGTGTCGCCGAGCTGGCTGAGGCGCTCTTTGTCACACCGAATGACGTCATCAAAGAGCTGATGAACCAGGGCATCATGGCGACGATCAACCAGCAGGTCGACTTCGACACTGCCACCGGCGTTGCTACTGCATTCGGCGTCGAGACCGAAGAGCACGTCCCTGACGTTATCCAGGCCGCAACCGAGGAAATCGAAAGCCGTCGCGCAGAGGGCCAAAGCGACCCCGAAGCCACGACACGCCCGCCAGTCGTCACGATCATGGGTCATGTCGACCATGGGAAGACAAAGCTGCTCGACGCGATCCGCGAAACGAAGGTCGCCGAAGGCGAGGCTGGCGGGATCACTCAGCGAATCGGCGCGTATCAGATCGAGATTCAGGGTCGGAAGATCACCTTCCTCGATACCCCCGGCCACGAAGCGTTCACCGCCATGCGAGCCCGTGGCGCACAGGTCACCGACATCGCGATCCTTGTCGTCGCGGCGGATGACGGGGTGATGCCCCAGACGCGCGAGGCGATCTCGCACGTCAAGGCAGCCGGCGTCCCGATGATTGTCGCGATGAACAAGATCGACCTTCCCGCCGCGAACCCGGATCGAGTCAAGCAGCAGCTGTCCGACGCGGGCGTCATGCCCGAGGAATACGGCGGCGATGTGCCTATCGTTGAGGTGTCCGCGCGAGAGAAGCTCGGCATCGACGACCTGCTCGAGGTGGTGTTGCTTGTCGCCGACATCGCCGAGCTCAAGGCGAACCCGCTCAAGCCGGCAGTCGGGGTTGTGATTGAAGCCAAGATCGATCGCAGCCGCGGCGTGACGGCGACACTGCTTGTTCAGTCCGGCACGCTCAAGCCTCGCGACATCGTCGTGGCCGGCGCAACCTGGGGTCGGATTCGGGCAATGACCGATGATCACGGTCGGAAGATGCGCAAGGCCGAGCCAGCGACTCCGGTCGAGGTGCTCGGGCTGTTCGATCTTCCCGACGCTGGCGATCTGTTCCAGACCGTGGAGGACGAGCGCACTGCTCGCTCCCTCGCCGAGGAGCGAGCCCGTCAGCGTCGCGCAGAGGCGTTCCATCAGACGCGGGTTGTCAAGCTCGATGACATCTACGATCAGATGCAGGAAGGCGGCACCAAGGAGCTGCCGATTATCGTCAAGGCGGACCTGCAAGGCTCGCTGGAGGCACTGCTCGGTTCGCTCGTCAAGCTGAACGAGGAGTCCGGTTCCGTCAAGCTGACGACCGTGCTCAGCGGCACTGGCGCGATCAACGACTCCGATGTCAACCTCGCCACAGCGTCGGGCGCCGTAATCATCGGCTTCAATGTCCGGCCGGATGCGGCCGCCAAGCGTAGCGCGGACGCCGCCAATATCGATATCCGCTACTACGATGTCATCTATCATCTGATCGAGGACATCCGGGCTGCGATGTCGGGCTTGCTCGATCCGGAGAAGCGTGAGGCGACCGACGGGTATGCCGAGGTGCGGAACACATTCCGCCTTCCGAGCCGCGATGTTGTTGCCGGCCTGTACGTGCTTGACGGCAAGATCAATCGCAACTCGCGCGTGCGGGTATTGCGAAATGGGGCGGTGCTGACCGACACAACGGTGAGCTCACTCAAGCGATTCAAGGATGATGTGCGGGAAGTCGCCGCTGGCTACGAGTGTGGCTCGACGCTCGACGGATTCAACGATATCGAAGTTGGCGACCAGCTCGAGTTCTATCACATCGAAGAAATCGCCCGAACCTGATCGGGTCGGGCGTCAACGATCGAGGGTCAGGCTGCTGCAACACATGCCTGACGTTCGATCGTATGCCGGAGCGAGACGATGAGTGACCGGCGGCAGGAACGAGTGGCCGACCTGATTCGCGATGAGGTCAGCCTGATTATTCAACAAGAGATGGGTGACCCACGTCTCGGCATGGTCAGTGTCACCCAGGTCGAGATGAGTCCTGACCTCAAGTACGCACGGTTGTTTGTGAGCGTCTACGCTCCCGAGCCCGAGCAACGTGACGCGTTGGTCGCGCTCAACAACGCATCGGGCTTTATTCGGCACACGCTGGCTCAGCGTGTGCGAATGCGCACGGTTCCGGAATTGTCATTCCGACTCGACGGATCGATGGCCCACGCCGAGTCGATTGCCCGGATCCTTCGCGAGCTTGAGCCCGAGCTCGCGGCGTCGTCCGAAGGGGATGAAAAGCCGGGAACAGACGAGGCCGGTTCGGTGTGACGTCGGATGTCTCGCTCGACAACAGCGCGGCTCCGGATGCCAGCCACGAGTTGCTCGCGCAACTGCCAGCGCTTGCCTGCCAGCTACGGGAGCAGCTCAGCGGCGTCGAGCGGCTCGTCATTCTGACACACGCCAATGCAGACGCGGACGCAGTGGCGTCGGCGCTTGGCATAGCGACAATCTGCGGCAGCCTCGGGGTCGAACCACAGATAATCTCGACCGGTGATGGCCAGCTTCCACCAAACTTGACATTCATCACTGGATCCGATCGATTGCGGCTGGCCGACGTGCGCGCTGTCTCTGAGGCCGATCTCCTGATCCTGGTCGATTGCTCCGATGAGCGGCGGCTGGGTCCGCTCTACGATGAGATAGCCAGCGATCTGGAGCGGCAGCGATCGATCGTCAACATCGATCATCATGTGACGAACACACGCTTCGGCAGCTTCAACATCGTCATTCCAGAAGCGGCGGCGACGGCGGAGATCATCGCGGGCATCTGCGATGCGCTGGAGATTCCTCTCTGCGCGACAGACGCGACGACGCTACTCGCTGGCATCTATGGCGACACACTCGCACTGTGTACCCCGAGCACAACTCCGGCGACGGTCCGAGCCGCAGCGACATTGCTGGAGCGCGGGGCAAGCCTCGATCAGATCGTTGATCAGCTCTTCCGGCTCAAGCCCTACTCGTCGGTCCGCCTTTGGGGCGAGGCGCTGCAGCGGGCCCAATGGCAGGGTTCGTTGATCTGGACGCAGATCGAGCCGGATATGTTGGAGCGATGTGGCGCCAGTCGCAGCGAGGCCGAGGGACTTGTGAACTTTCTGGCCGGAACGATCGGCTCGCGCGCGTCCGCGCTCCTGTATCGGGAGTCGTGGGGCTGGCGAGTGAGCATGCGAACGATCGCCGATGATATCAACGTCGCCGACATTTTGCGTCGTTTCAGTGGCGGCGGACATCCGCGGGCGGCTGGCGCCCGCCTTGCGCCGGGCGATGATGCCCGGGATAGCTTCCTCGTCCACGTAGCTCGTGCGCTCGAGCCCGCAGATACCGACTGTGACAGTGACGCCTCGGTCTGATCTTCCCGATATCCACGGACTGATCGTCGTGGACAAGCCTCCTGGATGGACTTCCCACGACGTGGTGGCGAGAATCCGCCGGCTGGCGGGAATGAAGCGCGTCGGCCACGGGGGCACGCTCGATCCGTTCGCGACCGGCGTCGTTGTCGTCGCGGTTGGTCGCGCGACGCGGCTGCTGCAATACGTCCAGAATAGCGACAAACGCTATCTCGTTCACGCGGTCATGGGTGTCGCAACCGACACGCGGGATGTCGATGGCGATGTCGTGGGCCGCCACGCCGGCCCGGATCTCCCAAACCGAACAGACATCGAGTCGGCGCTCGCCAACGTTGTCGGAAACATCGAACAGGTTCCGCCAGCCTATTCGGCCATCAAGGTCCAGGGACGGAGACTGTATGAGCGGGCGCGGGCGGGCGAGGTTGTCGAGCCGCCGACGCGAACCGTTCGCATCGACGCGATCGATGTTCTCGATTACGATCAGCCCGACCTGCTCCTCGATGTCTCTTGCGGCAAGGGAACGTATATTCGCTCGCTCGTCCACGACCTGGGCGTGTCGCTCGGCTGCTATGCGTATTGCCACGGGCTACGACGGGTGCGCAACGGCCCGTTTTCCATTGCTGACGCATGGACGCTCGACGAGTTGGCAGAGTTGGACTTGCGAGAGCAATGGCCAGATGTTGCGATCCATCCCGACCGAGCTGTCGCCGACCTCGAGACGATCATTCTGGGCGGCCAAGCGACTGAGGCGTGGTATCATGGCCGACCGGTCGAGATAAGCGTTCCAGGAAGTCGGTCAGAGCCGGCCCTGGTGCGCGTGTACACCGTTGACGGTGCTTTCGCGGGTATTGGCCGGATCGAGGCAAATGCCACGTTGCGCCCGTCGTTTGTGTTTTCGGCGATCGAGAAAGGCCAGGTGTGACGACGGCAGCAGAGGCAGCGAAAGCGAAACTGGCAGGGGCCGGCGGCCAGCCGCATGTCGTTACGATTGGCAACTTCGACGGCGTCCACCGCGGACACCAGTACCTCATCCAGCAGGTGGTCGATGCCGCTCAACACCGCAGCGTTCGGTCGTTGGCGATCACATTCGAGCCACATCCCGGCGCTGTGTTGCGTCCCGACCATTCGCCGGAACGACTCGCGACGGCCGACGAGAAGCTGAGACTCCTGCGCGCGACCGGGTTGGACAACGTCGTGACGCTGGAGTTTTCCCGCGAGTTTGCCAACCTCGAGCCGGTGGCATTCCTGGATCTCGTGCTCTCCACGGTCGCGCCAGTCGAGGTGTTTGTTGGAGAGGGATTCCGCTTCGGGCATGGTCGCGCTGGCGACGGCGCCACTATCCAGCAATTCGGCGATCGGCATGGTTTTGATACGACCATCGTCACCAGGTTGCGCGACGATGAGCATATGATCAGCAGCTCCAATATCCGCGCGGCACTCAAGGCTGGCAACGTGGAGGACGCGTCTCGCTGGCTTGGACGACGGTATCGACTACTGGGCACCGTTGAGCACGGCGCCGCTCGCGGTCGTGAGCTTGGGTTTCCGACCGCGAATCTCACAGCCGATGCCGCCGTTTGTGTTCCTGGCGATGGTATCTATGCCGCACTCGCCCATCTGCCAGACGCACAGATGTCCGCGCGTAAGGCGCTCGTCTACGTTGGGACCCGCCCGACATTCGACAGCGGCGAACGGTTGGTCGAAGCGTATATTCTCGACTTCAACGGCGATCTGTATACTCGGGAGCTTGAGGTCGAGTTCGTTGCGTTCGTTCGCGGTGACCAGACATTCCCGAGCGCCGAGGCGCTTTCAGCGCAGATGGCGGACGACGAACGTTCCGCTCGAGAGATTCTCGCTGGCATCTGAGATTCAGCATCGTTCGAGGCGTGCCGGCGCGGTATACTTGATTCCGCGAACGGGGTGTGGCGCAGTTGGCAGCGCGCGGCGTTTGGGACGCTGAGGTCGGAGGTTCGAGTCCTCTCACCCCGACCGATCCCACTTCGCGGGGGTAACTCAGCTGGTAGAGTGTCTGCCTTCCAAGCAGAATGTCGCGGGTTCGAATCCCGTCCCCCGCTCCCTTCAGCATCTTTCCCGGTAGTCCCCCAGACAGATGTCCATCGCCCTATCTCGCCACGGCCTATTATGTCATTCTATTGAGACCACAGATCCCGGTGTCCGGTCATGAGACATATCGGTGATACGATCATCGTCGTGGTGTTCAGGCGCCAGCGCGCCGAACCTATGCGATCCACCGATCACCTGGAGGTTTCGTGGCAGATCTCGAGCGCGTTGCTCTCTTTACGAACGAATACCCGCCGAACGTCTATGGCGGCGCCGGTGTCCACGTCGAGTATCTCAGCCGTGCATTGGCGAGGCACCTCTCCGTTGAGGTTCGCTCCTTCGGGAAACAGAATGTCATCGCAGGTCAACTGCGGGTTCGCGGGTATGAAGGTTGGTCGGAGCTTCAACATGGCACCGACCCACGCTATCGCGGCGCACTCGACGCCCTCTCCCGGAGCCTCGCGATGGCGAAGGATACGCTCGAGGCACAGGTAGTCCATTGTCACACCTGGTACACGGATATGGCCGGCTTCCTCGCTCGGATGCTGTGGGACGTGCCATTCGTGCTGACGACGCATTCACTGGAACCACTCCGGCCCTGGAAGGTCGAGCAGCTTGGCGCTGCCTATCACATGAGCGCGTGGATGGAGCGCAGCGCGATCGAATCGGCCGACGCGGTCATCGCCGTTTCGCAAGAAACACGGAACGATATCCTAGCGAACTTCGCCGTCGCGCCTGAGCGAGTTCATGTCATTCACAACGGCATTGATCTGGATGAGTATCAGCGCGACCCGGCCACCGACGCGATCGTCGCGCGCGGGGTCGATCCAACGCGCCCATATGTGCTCTTTGTCGGGCGGATCACTCGCCAGAAGGGGATCCTGCACCTCGTCAATGCAATACCATCGATCGACCCTTCATTGCAGATCGTGTTGTTGGCGGGCGCCCCTGATACGCCTGAGATCGGCAGAGAGATGGCCGAGCGGGTCGCTGAGGTTAGCGCCGGCCGGCCAGATGTCATCTGGATTGATGAAATGCTGCCTCGGCCGGAGGTTATCCAGTTCTATTCGCACGCCGCAGTATTCTGCTGTCCGTCGGTCTACGAGCCGTTCGGGATCATCAATCTCGAGGCGATGGCCTGCCGGACACCCGTCGTTGCATCCAATGTTGGTGGCATCCCTGAGGTTGTCGTGCCGGGTGAGACGGGGTTGCTTGTCGACCTTGTGCTTCGTCCGGGCACGTTCGACCCGATCGACCCAGAAGGGTTCTCCGCGTCGCTCGCGGCAGCCATCAACCGGGTCGGGATGGATCCGGCGCTCCAACGTACATTCGGTGAACGTGGGCGAGCAAGGGTCGAGGCGCATTTCTCGTGGGACGCCATTGCTGAGAAGACGATCGATCTCTATCGGCAGGTGATCGACGAGTATCGCCGGCCAGTGGACTCGCTCTAGCGGGTGTTGTTCTCTCCCTGCATCACGGCGATACTGCCACCAATGGCTTGATGACGGAGGGAGATACCCAGCATGAAGATCGTGACCGGCGGCATTGCGCAGGAAACGAACACCTTTCAATGGGAACCGACGAGCCTGAGTGATTTCACGAAAGGCTCCAGCAGCATCGCTCGCGGTCAGGAGATCCTCGACCTCGATGGAACTGGCGGCATCTACGGCGGCATCGTCGCCGAAGCACGTCGTCAGGGAGTCGAGTTGATCCCGACGACGTACGGACAAGCGGTGCCCGGCGGCAGAGTCTCGCGCGAGGCGTTCGAATCGCTGAGAGATGAGATTCTCGCCGGAATTCGCGCGGCCATGCCGGTGGATGGTGTGCTGCTTGGCATCCACGGCGCGATGGCGCTGGAGCACTCAGATGACGGCGAAGGACCCCTGATCACCGCCGTTCGCGAGCTGGTCGGTCCCGACGTGCCGATCGTTGCGCCGCTTGACTTGCACACGAACCTTTCCGACGAAATGATGGGTGAGGCAACCGCGTTCGTCGGCTACAAGGAGTACCCACACATCGACATGCCGGAGACAGGCCGGCAGGCGATGCAGATTCTGATCGACACAATCAATGGCAACGTTCGCCCCGAGATGGCTTACGTCAGAGTGCCATTGATCGCGCCGAACCAGTCGATGGTCACCACATGGCAATCACCGCTGAAGGATGCGATCGACCGCGCACGAGACATGGAGCAGGAACCCGGAATCCTCGCCGCAACAGTTCTCGGCGGATTCCCCTTTGCCGATGTGCCATTCACCGGGGTCGCGACGATCGTCGTTGCCGATGGAGATCGGGAGCTTGCCCAACGCTACGCGGACGAGCTCGCTCAGATGTGTTGGGATCGGCGCGAGAAGTTCACGATCCATCCAACACCGATTGCGGCAGCAATCGACGACGCGCTGGCCGGCGAGCCTGGTAGCGTCTACGTGCTGGCCGATATCTCCGATTCGGGCGCCAGCGGCACGGCAGGCGACGGCGCCGAGGTGCTGAGAGGGCTGCTAGAGGCAAACGCCAAGTCTGCAGCGGTGGCCCAGATTATGGATCGCGACGCGGTTCAAGCGTGCATTGACGCGGGCGTTGGCGCAACAGTGACACTCTCGGTTGGCGGGAAGCATGACAGGCGCCATGGCGAGCCCGTCGAGGTGACCGGCATGGTACGACTGATCCACGAGGGTCGCTTCCCGATGGGCGGCGTCATGGGTCGTGGCGGGACTGCTAGCCGCGGCCGGACTGTCGTTCTGGAGATCGACGGACCTGGAGGAATCGAGCTGCAACTGACCGATCTACGCGGTCACCCGAATGACCTGAATTTCTTTCGCGCATTCGGGATTGAGCCCACCGAACGCCGAATCCTCGTGCTCAAGAGCGCCGCCCACTTCCGAGCAGCGTTCGAGCCGATCGCCACAAAGGTCATCGAGGTGGACGCGCCGGGTATCAGCAGCCCCAAGCTTGATTCGTTCGACTACAAGGCATTGCGCCGCCCGATCTACCCACTGGATCCGAACCTTGAATGGTCACCGGCGGACGCGCGGAGGTAGTGGGCTGGCGCATCGGGTTCGTTGATTCAATGGGATATGTCGTGCGGAGGTGGACACCATCGACCGGCACAGAACGCTGCGAATGATTCAGTGGGGTTCTGTGTCGGTTTCGTTCACGTCCTGTCGCGGCTGTCATCGGTATACTGATGGCCGCACCGACGTGAACCGTCGGCCGGCAGCGGGCCTGTAGCTCAGCGGCAGAGCAAGGGGCTCATAACCTCATGGTCGCAGGTTCGATTCCTGCCAGGCCCACGCATTGATGTTGTAGCCGAACATCGGTATTATGTGTGTACGTACATACTCGGAGGACAATGCCTGAGCCAATCGACGTTGCTCGTAGTATCGCGGAGTTAGCATCCGATGCCCTGGCGACCAATATCACGGTGCTGGATATCGGCAAGCTTTCGGTCATCGCCGATATGTTCGTCGTCTGCTCGGCCGACAACTCTCGTCAGTTGCGAGCCGTTCAAGAGGATGTGACCGAGGGGTTGCTGGAACACGGGATCAGGCCGCTCCGCGTCGAGGGCACCTCCGAAACCGGATGGATCCTGCTGGATTATGGTGATGTCGTCGTGCACCTCTTCACCGAGGATCAACGACAGTTCTACCGACTCGAGGATCTCTGGTCGGAAGCGCCAAGACTACTCGTTATTCAGTAGAGGTCGGGGACGCAGCCAGAGGGGATGGCAAGGGGATGGAACGCTCGGAGTCCTTTGTAGCCGGGGTGATTGTGCTTGTAACGCTCGCACTGGCAGCCGGCGTTGCGGCGCTTATGCGCGAATCATCCAGACGCGAACTGCTCACAACGACGATCCGACGATCTGAACCAAGGCATCCGCGCCGAGAGCTGCTCGCACAGTAGTCATCGCGAACCGGCGGACTGGTGGAAGCTACTCCGTCGCGTTGCGGTGAACTGGCCGTCGGCGCGCCAGCCAGGTAATCACGCCCAGTAGCCCGATCGCCATCAGCATCAACACATAGAGCTTGGATTCGCGAGTCGGCAACAACAACGACAGCGCGCCAAATCCGGCCGTCAGTGCGGCAAAGCAACCGACGACCTGCGGCTGCGTAAGTCCTGCGTCGAGCAGCCGGTGGTGCAGATGTCCTCGGTCAGCAACCACCGGCGACCGGCCGTGCATCAACCGATAGACGATTACCCAGGCGGTGTCGAGGATCGGAATACCCATCGTAAGCAGTGTCGTGGCGATCTTCGCGCCACCGATGACACTGATTGTTGCTAGCGCGAACCCGAGAAACATAGCGCCAGAATCACCCATGATGATCCGCGACGGATACCAGTTGAATGGCAAGAACCCGATGATTGCGCCGGCCAACGCAATCGCGAGGAGTGAGATCGTAAACTGGGGGTCGCCGGGCGGGCGGAAGAACGTGTGCAGGAAGAGCACGACGCTAGCGACGAGCGCAATCGTGCCGGCCAGCCCATCGAGCCCATCCGACCAGTTAACGGCGTTCATCATGCCGACGATCCAGAAGATGGTGAACGCCGCCGCGATGACAACCGGTAGCCGAACCGTCCCCACCCAGGGAGCGTTGAACTGATCAACGATGATCCCGTAGTCACTGCCGCGCCATCGCGGGACGACGACGAGCGCCGCCGCAATGATCTGCAGCGCTAGCTTCGGTATCGGCGGGATGCCGACGATATCATCGAACGCCATCACTCCGACCACGAGTGTCGCCCCAACAAGAAGCAGGATGATCCGCTCGACTTCGATCTGGAAACGATCGACCGGCAGCGCAAACGAAACGCCCACCGCGACGACGAAAGCCAGGTAGATCCCGAGCCCACCGATGCGAGGCACCGGTTTCGTATGAACTCGCCGGGCTTCCGGCATGTCGAACAGGTTCGCCTGCACCGCGAGCGAGCGGAGCCGGGGAACCACCGTATAGGAGACGGCGAACGCGACAATGCCGACGATAGCAGCGACGAGCCAATGCGGCATCGGTCAGCGCCTCCGATGGCGCGCGCACGGCTCAGGCATCAACGCCGACGCCTGGCAGCGGATATCCCGCGGCCAACTCATGAACTTCTGCGCCAATCCGTCCGATGAGCGCTTCATCGTCCGGAGCGTGGACAATGTCGGCGATCCAGGAGCCGATTCGCCGCATGTCATCGGGGCTGAACCCACGAGTCGAAACGGCTGGGGTGCCGAGTCGAATGCCACTGGTTTGCATCGGTGGCCGCGAATCATTCGGGATCGCATTCTTGTTGACCGTAATGCCGGCCGCTTCGAGTGCGCGCTCCGCCTTGCGGCCACTGATGCCTGCCGTGGTCAGGTCGACGAGCAGCAGGTGGTTGTCGGTGCCGCCGGAAACGACGCGCAAGCCGTGCTCCTGTACGGTCTCACTGAGCACGCGGGCGTTCTCCAGGACAAGATCGATGTAGTCACTGAATGCCGGCTGTAGCGCCTCGCCAAACGCAACCGCTTTGCCAGCGATCACGTGCATCAGCGGCCCTCCCTGAAGCCCGGGGAAAAGCGTCTTGTTCACCGCCGCGGCTCGCTCCTCATCGGCCATGATCATTCCACCACGTGGGCCGCGGAGCGTCTTGTGCGTCGTCGTCGTGGTGAGGTGGGCGCTGCCAATCGGCGTTGGGTGCTTCCCAGCCGCGACGATCCCGGCAATATGCGCGATGTCGGCCATGACGAATGCACCGACCTCATCGGCGATCTCCCGGAATCTGGAGAAGTCGATCGTTCGCGAATACGCGCTCGCGCCGCAGACGATCATCTTCGGCTGAACACGCCTCGCCACGTCACGCACAACGTCGTAATCGATCGTTTCGTTGTCTTTCGACACGCCGTAGAAGTGTGC